>NZ_JBYQFI010000001.1:1735000-1802500 GCF_057837205.1 Maritimimonas rapanae
AAATTTACATCAAAAATGAACTCTACCAAAGTTTTTTGAAATGAAAGTTATTAACAAGAGTCAAAGAATTCTTAATTAAGCTGTATCTAGTTGATTTTTAAAACGTTGTAAGCCTTCTTTAAACGTATATAATGGTAAGCCTAGCTGCTTATGAGACTTTGTAAGATCAAATCCTGTTTTTATTGGTCGAGGAGCGCGTTGATTTAGCTCTTGGGTAGAGACTCTTTTTATATATCTTTTATCGAGATTAAATAAATCTGCTACATCGATAGCCATATCGTATATGCTTAATAATTTGGTACTCGATACATTATATATACCAATACTACTTTTTTGAATTGCTAGCAAACATGCATGAGCTAAATCGTCTGCTAAAGTTGGCATACGAAATTGATCATCTATAATGGTAACTGCCTTTTTATTTTCTACAGCTTCTTTAATCCAAAGGATAATATTATTTCTACTCATTTCATCCACTAAACCATAAACTAATATGGTTCTTAATATGGTGTGATCAATTTTGGAATCTAGAACTACTTCTTCAGACTTCAACTTAGACAATCCATAATAATTTACCGGATTTGGTTTATCATCTTCTTTATAAGGGCCGTCTTTTCCGTCAAAAATAAAATCGGTAGAAATATGAATTAAATGAATCTTATGTTTTTTACACGCCTCGGTTAATTGTTTAACCAGCTCTACATTTAAAAGATTACATTCTTCCTTATTATCTTCGCATTGATCTACATTGGTCATCGCTGCCGTATTAACAATAAAATCAGGGTTAACTTCGTCAATTAAACTATGTAGCTCGTCAAAAAGAATTAGGTCTATATTATAATAGGTATAGTCTGACTTATTTGCATTTCTATTTTTTCCTCTGGAAAGTGCATAAACCTGATACCTTTCCTGGCAAAGTAAATTCACTAACTTTTGCCCAAGTAAACCATTACTCCCGGTAATTAATACTTTCTTCACCTATAATATAGTATTGAGTTTTGCAATCTGTTCGGTACGGCCTAAAACAATTAACTTGGAATTTGGAATTAATTCAGTATCTGATTCTGGATTGATGATATATTCATTTTCTGGAGTTTTAAAACCTATAATCGTGCATCCAGTTCTTCCTCTAAAATTTAAATCTTTTATAGATTGTAATACATATTCTTTAGGTAAATCTTCAATTGCAATTTCTTTTAAATGTGTAGAATTCTCTTCGTCAACAGCAAGCATATCTACAAATTCAACAATATCTGGAGTCACTAAAAGCGAAGCCATATGCTCACCTCCTAATTTATCTGGCATTATAACATTATCTGCCCCAGCTATTCTTAGCTTATTATCAGATGAATCATTAGAAGCTCTGCTAACTATAGTTAAATTATTATTTAATTGTCTTGAAGATAATACAACGTATAAATTATTGGCATCTGAAGGCAATGCTGATATTAAACTTGCCGCATCCTCTATACCTGCTTTTTTTAAAACACTATCTCTGGTAGCATCTCCTTTAATATATAATATCCCTTCTTCTTCTAATTCGATAATACGTTCATCGTCATTCTCAATGACAATTATATCTTTATTAAACTTTTTTAATTTGGCAACTGCTTGTTTACCATTTCTACCATAACCACATACAACGGCATGATTATTAAGCTTTTCAATTTTTTTTTGCACTTTTTTATTTTTTAACTTTTCAAATAATTCTCCACTTGCAATATATTCAGTTAACACCGTAGCTACATAACCAAGGGTAGTAACACTCATTAAAATCAAAAATATTGTAAAGAGTCTTTCTTCTTCACTTAACGGATGTACTTCACCAAAACCAACAGTAGTTATAGTTATTACTGTCATATAAAGTGCATTGATAAATGTATCGTTAGATAGATACATATATCCTAGCACACCAATAATTATAACAAGAAAAAATAATAATATCGCTTTATATAACTTTGACTGGAAAACGTTCATAAAAACTATAAATCAAATACTGAACTTCTTTTAGTATATATCATATCCTTTAATTTTAACAAGAAAGCCAACGTTAAATAAATACCAAACCAAAAACCTAAGGTAACAAAAGAAATATAAATAAAAAATAGTCGAACATTGGTAACACGCATCCCCAATTTATCGGCAAATCTAGAGGAAACATCGAAGCCTCTTTGTTCAAAAAAATGTCTTATGGAATGGATTACTTTCAATACTCAAAAAATTATTGCGCAAGTTAACTATTTCTTAAAATAATACTTTAAGGTTATAATTAAATTTAGATAACAATTCTGTATTTTTGTGGTTTGTCAATTTTTAATGAATTTATGATCGCGGAACAAGAGTATATTGAGGTACAAGGAGCTAGAGTTCACAATCTAAAAAACATTGATGTAAAAATACCACGCGAAAAATTAGTAGTTATTACTGGGTTAAGTGGTAGCGGAAAATCTTCTTTAGCATTTGATACTATTTATGCCGAAGGTCAACGTCGCTATATCGAAACTTTTTCAGCTTACGCAAGACAGTTTTTAGGAGGATTAGAACGGCCTGATGTCGATAAAATTGATGGCTTATCGCCAGTTATAGCAATTGAGCAAAAAACCACAAGTAAAAATCCAAGATCAACTGTGGGTACAATTACAGAAATTTATGATTTCTTAAGATTACTTTTCGCTCGTGCAGCTGATGCTTTTTCTTATAATACTGGTGAGAAAATGGTCAGTTATTCTGATGAGCAAATCCAAGAACTGATCTTACAAGATTTTAAGGCTAAAAAAATTATCGTATTAGCTCCAGTTGTTAAATCTAGAAAAGGGCATTATCGTGAGCTCTTTGAGCAAATATCTAAGCAAGGATTTGTACGTGTTAGAGTAAATGGTGAATTATTGGAGATAGAAAAAGGAATGCGTTTAGATCGTTACAAAACGCATGATATTGAAATTGTAATTGATCGATTAAAAGTTGATGACTCTTCTGAAAAGCGCCTAAATGAAACCATTAAAACTGCAATGTATCATGGTGATGGGGTTTTATTGGTTTTAGACCATGAAACACAAAAAGCGCGTTATTTTAGTAGAAATTTAATGTGTCCTTCTAGTGGAATTTCTTATCCACTACCAGAACCAAATTCATTTTCATTTAACTCTCCAAAAGGAGCTTGCTCAAACTGTAATGGTTTAGGAAAAGTAAGTGAAGTAAATATTGATAAAATTATTCCTAATAAATCGAATACTATTTTAAATGGTGGCATTGCTCCGTTAGGAGATTATAAGAGCTCTTGGATTTTTAAACAGATAGATACTATAGCTGAGCGTTATAAGTTCACCATGACAACTCCTATAGAAAAAATTAAAAAGGAAGCCATGGATATCATCCTTTATGGAGGTAATGAAAAATTTGATGTGGTTTCTAAAGATGTTGGTATTACCAGAAATTATGAAATAGATTTTGAAGGAATTATAAGTTTTATAACCAATCAATATCACAATACCGAATCAACATCAATTAAGCGTTGGGCCAAAGAGTTTATGGACGAAAATATTTGTTCAGAATGTAATGGTTCTCGTTTAAGAAAAGAGGCGTTGCATTTTAAAATAGATGGTCAAAGTATTGCAGACATGGTTAGCATGGATATTATTCAACTAGCCGATTGGTTTGCTAATATCAAGAAAAAATTATCTGAAAAACAGTTGCAAATTGCTTCAGAAATTTTAAAAGAAATAGAAGCTAGAATTCAGTTTTTATTAGATGTTGGGTTAGATTATTTAACTTTAAATAGAAGTTCAAAAACCCTATCGGGTGGAGAAGCACAACGCATTCGTTTGGCAACTCAAATTGGTTCTCAACTTGTTGGTGTTTTATATATACTAGATGAGCCAAGTATTGGCTTGCATCAAAGGGATAATCAAAAATTAATTGATTCATTACAAAAGTTGAGAGATATTGGCAATTCTGTTTTGGTGGTTGAGCACGACAAAGATATGATAGAACATGCCGATTATGTTATTGATATTGGCCCCGAAGCTGGGCGACATGGAGGAGAAATAATCAGCATCGGCACTTCTAAAGAATTACTTTCAAGTAATACATTAACAGCTAATTACCTTAACGGAAAGTTGGAAATTGAGGTTCCTAAAACAAGAAGAAAAGGTAATGGTAAAAATATAGTTTTGAGTGGTGCAGCTGGTAATAATCTAAAAAGTATTACGGCTACTTTTCCTTTAGGTCAAATGATCTGTGTTACAGGAGTTTCTGGTAGTGGCAAATCTACTTTAATAAATGAAACATTATATCCAATTTTAAATCAACATATTTATAAATCGGTAAAAAAGCCACTTCCTTATAAAACTATTAAAGGATTAGAGCATGTTGATAAAATCATAGAAATTAATCAATCACCCATAGGTAGAACACCACGCTCAAATCCTGCGACCTACACAGGTGTTTTTAGTGAAATACGAAATTTGTTTTCTAAAACACCTGAAGCTATGATTCGTGGCTATAAACCAGGACGATTTTCTTTTAATGTAAAAACAGGAAGATGTGAAACCTGCGAAGGTGGTGGTGTTCGCGTAATTGAAATGAACTTTTTACCTGATGTTTATGTAGAATGCGAAACATGTCAAGGCAAACGTTTTAATAGAGAAACACTTGAAATTCGCTATAAAGGAAAATCAATTTCAGATGTTCTAAACATGACCATCAACGAAAGTGTAGCATTCTTTGAACACATTCCAAAAATTTATAGAAAATTAAAAACCATACAAGATGTTGGTTTAGGTTATATCACCTTGGGGCAGCAATCTACGACCTTGTCAGGTGGCGAAGCCCAACGTATAAAACTTGCATCTGAACTTTCTAAAAAAGACACAGGTAATACCTTTTATATTTTAGATGAACCTACTACAGGGCTGCATTTTGAAGATATACGCGTACTAATGGAAGTTCTTAATAAATTAACAAATAAAGGGAATACTGTACTTATTATCGAACATAATCTTGATGTTATTAAATTAACCGATCATATAATAGATATTGGACCAGAAGGCGGAAAAAGTGGTGGTGAAATTTTATGTGTTGGTACCCCAGAAGAAATTATAAAAAGCAAAAATAGTTATACCGCAGAGTTTCTTAAAAAAGAATTACTTTAGTTGGTTGTTTAACATTAAAAAAGAGAAAAATGACGAATGATTCAAAAGTTAATGAAGAAAGAAAAATTTTAGAAAAACTTCAGCAAAAAACATGGAATGAGATAAAAACCAATGACTCTTGGGCAATCTTTAAGATTATGTCTGAGTTTGTTGATGGTTATGAAAAACTGAGTAAAATAGGGCCATGTGTATCTATTTTTGGTTCAGCAAGAACAAAACCAGATCACAAATACTATATATTAGCCGAAGAGATAGCTTACAAACTGACCCAAAATGGTTTTGGAGTGATTACTGGAGGTGGCCCTGGTATTATGGAAGCTGGTAACAAAGGTGCAAATAGAGGAAAAGGAACTTCGGTTGGATTAAATATAGAACTGCCTTTTGAACAACATGATAATCCTTGGATCGATAGTGATAAAAGTCTTGAATTCGATTACTTCTTTGTACGCAAAGTAATGTTTGTAAAATATTCGCAAGGTTTTGTAGTAATGCCTGGTGGTTTCGGAACATTGGATGAGCTATTCGAAGCGATGACTTTAATTCAAACTAAAAAGATTGGTCGTTTCCCTATTATTCTTGTGGGAACAGAATTTTGGAGTGGTGTTTTAGACTGGATTAAAAACGTACTTATAGACAAATATGCTAATGTAAGTCCTGAAGATTTAAACTTATTTAGAGTGGTAGATACAGCAGATGAAGCGGTAGAACACTTTAACAAATTTTACTCTAAATATAGCTTAAAACCGAATTTCTAATTATCGATTTTCTAATGAGTTTCAAGAAAAAAATAACCATCTTTTTGATGGTTTTTCTTTCTATAAATATGTTTTCGCAAGAAAACATAAAAGTTATGTTCTATAACTTATTGCAATTCCCAGAAGCTCCTCCATCTAATCGTGATGAAATTTTAAAAACAATTATAGATGAGACGACCCCTGATCTTTTTATGGTTTGCGAATTACAATCAGAATCTGGTGCGATTACTATTCTAAATAAATCGTTACAAACTAATGATGATAGGTATAAAATGGCAGATTTTGTAGATAATCATTCTAGTGGTACAGATTTACAACAAATGGTTTTCTATAATTCAAAAAAAATCATTTTAGAAAGCCAGAGTGAAGTTATTACATCTGTAAGAGATATTAATCATTATACTTTTAAATTAAATACTATAGATGTAACTACTAACCCAATTTATATTGACGCTTTCGTTACACACTTAAAAGCAAGTCAGGGTTTTGACAATGAACAAATACGTTTAAATATGGTTCTTGATTTTACTACCGCATTGGCCCAAGTACCTAAAGATCATTTTGTATTATTTGCAGGTGATTTTAATTTTTACACCTCAAATGAAGCTGGTTATCAAGAGATTTTAGACCCAACGAACTCAATAATACTTAAAGATCCTATTAATAGACCCGGTAATTGGCATACTAATTCTTCTTTTGCAGATATTCACACACAATCTACAAGAACATCAAACTCCAACTTTAGTGACTTTGGAGCTGGCGGCGGTTTAGATGATAGGTTTGATTTTATTATGTTATCTGAAAACCTATTTACTAATTCAACTTTGAGTTATGTAGATCAATCATACAAAACTTTTGGTAATAATGGCAATTGCTATAACGGCAACATCAATAATTCTAATTGCTCGGGCACTTACTCACAATCCATAAGAAATGCATTGTATAATATGAGTGACCATCTACCAGTTATACTAGAATTGCAGATGAATAACGTTCTAAGTGTAGAAAATCATACTTTATTATCTAATTTGATTCATTTTAAAGAAGGAAATGTCATTAAGAATAAACTTTCATTAAAAATTAATGTCAAATTATTAGATGAAAAGTTGATTATTTATAATAGTTTGGGGCAAAAAATAAAAATTGTTAATATTACCAATTCAATGATTAGTAATGATATAACTTTAGACGCAACTAATCTAGCAAGTGGTATCTATTACTTAACCATTGATAATTCTTCTACACTAAGCCCTATAAAATTTATTAAAGCCATTGATTAAGAAAAGGTACATCATATCGTTTATTTTGCTTTTTTGTTTGAATTCATTTGCACAAAATGATCAGATTAAAATAGATGCTTTTTTAAATGTAAAGACACACGAGTTAGAAATAGCTCAAAGCATTATTTATTTTAATAAAAGTGATGTAGCACTAGACACCGTTTATTTATTAAACTGGCCAAATAGCTATTTAGGAAGAAGGTCTCCTCTAGCAAAACGACTTGTAGAAGATTATGATAAAAGCCTATACTTTGCTAAACGAAAAGATAGAGGCAACAGCAGTATTAAAGAGCTTAACGATGGTTCTCAACCTTTAAAATGGTTTGTAAAAGAAAATGTGCAAGATATAATAGCTGTAGCCTTAAATGATAAATTAAAGGCACGCGATTCTGTTCAAATTAAAATTAATTATACCGTAAAGATACCTAGTGATGCTTTTACAAAGTATGGTGTAAAAAACAATACTTTTAACTTAAAAGATTGGCATATTATACCAGCTGTATTTGATGGTAAATGGCAATTAATGAGCAACTTGAATATGGATGATCTTTATATGCATCCTACCGATTATGTAATTAATTTAAAACTATTCGAAGGCATTACTTTAAATACTGATCTAGATAATTCTAAAACTGATTCTCCACCACTTACTATTCATACATTAACTGGCAAAAATCGTGTAAATCCAGAGCTAAATATTACAATTTTAAATGACTTTAAATATTTTAAAACTGACGATATTGAGATTATAACGAACCTTAACGGAACTCTTTTACAAGATAATGTAAAAAGAGATGTCTTAAACCGTCAACTTTTTTTTATTGAAGCACATCTAGGAAAATATCCTCATAAAAAATTGTTGATCAATAAAATATCTTATGATAGAAATCCTATTTACGGATTGAATCAATTACCAAAGATCTTAAATCTTTTTGCAGGTGTTTTTGAGTGGGATATAAAAATGTTTAAAGTTTTAACCAGAAAATATTTAGAGAATACTTTATTGGTTAATAGAAGAAAAGATACATGGCTTTTAGATGGTATTCAAACATATTTAATGATGCAATATGTTGAAAAATATTATCCAGAAATTAAAGCTATGGGTAATATTTCTAGAATTTGGGGTGTAAGAAGTTATAATATTGCTAAGCTAGATTTTAATGAGAAATATCCTTTTGTGTATCAATTTTCTGCTCGTAAAAACTTAGATCAAGCCTTAACTACTGGTCAAGATTCTCTATCAAATTTTAATAGAAAAGTTGTCAATAAGTATAAAGCAGGTATAGGTTTACGCTATTTAGATGAATATTTACAAAACGACATTGTTCAAAGAAGTATTAAAGAATTTTATCAAAAAAGTTTTCTAAAAAGAACTTCTAGTGACTATTTTAAAGAATTAATAGCTACTAAAACTTCAAAAAATATTGATTGGTTCTTTGGTGATTATGTAAATTCTAAAAAGAAAATAGACTATACTATTTCTAAAGTAAAAAAATCTACAGACTCTGTTGAAATCACTATTAAAAATAAACGTAATTTTTCTGCACCAATAGCTTTATATGGAGTTAAGGACAAAGAAACTATTTTTAAAAAGTGGTTAGACCCAATCGATTCTACTAGTACAATAAAAATTGCAAATGGTGATTACACAAAACTTGCATTAAATTACGATTATCAATATCCAGAATTAAATCTTAGGGATAACTGGAAAAACTTAAACGGAATTTTTAATAAACCCATTCAACTTCGATTTTTTAAGGATATTGAAAACCCTTTTTATAATCAAGCATTTTATAATGTTTTTGTAGATTATAATTTTTATGATGGTTTACTTATAGGTCCTCGTCTATATAATGAAGCCTTATTTAAAAAGAAATGGCTCTATAAGATTACACCAACTTATGGGTTAAAAAGTAATCAATTATCAGGTTCTTTTTCATTAGTTTACGAGACCTTGCCTGAAAAAACCAAAGTATACAGGTATAGAATTGGTTTAGGTGGTAGTACTTTTCAATATGCTCCAGAACTATCTTACACAAGATTTACACCTTTTATTACTGTTGAATTCAAACGAAAAAGCTTAAGAGATGTTGGTGGAAAATCTTTCTTTGCGAGATATGTTTTGGTAGATAGAGAAACAGAACTTAATGCTCCTGAATTAGAATCTGATAGTTATAACGTACTTAATTTACGATTTGGGGCTTCTAAACCAGATATAATAAAAGGCATTGGCTATTCTACAGACTTTCAGTTATCTAAAAATTTTAGCAAACTATCTTTTAATTTTCGTTACAGAAAACTTCTTAATTCTAATAGACAGTACGATCTACGCTTGTTTGCTGGCACATTCATACATAATGATACCCAAGGTGATTTCTTTAGCTTTTCACTTGATAGGCCTTCCGATTATTTATTCGATTATAATTATTTAGGTCGATCTGAACAATCAGGTTTTTTAAGTCAACAGATTATAATTACCGAGGGTGGATTTAAATCACAATTCGAAAATAGTTTTGCCAACCAATGGATGGTAACTGCAAATGGCAGCATAGGTATTTGGCGTTGGGTAGAGGCGTATGCTGATGCAGGGTTTTATAAAAATAGAAATCAAGATATTCAATTTAAATATGATAGTGGTATTCGTTTAAATCTTGTTCAAGATTTTTTTGAAGTTTACTTTCCATTACAATCTAGTTTAGGTTTTGAACCTTCTTTAGATAATTACGATACTAAAATTAGATTTGTAATCACCTTAGAGCCTGCAAAAATTTATAATTTTATAAAACGAGGATTTTATTAAGCGCCAGTATTAAATCTATAGTTTATTATTTTCAACAAAAGATAGAAAATCAATTAATTATTTCATTAAGTTTTTGAATTTTTGATAAAATTTGATGTGATTTTTAGATAAAATTATCATTTTATCAATTCTATGGCTTTATTTTTAATTTTCTTATAAATAAGCTATCTTTGCGAAGCTGCTAAAAAATCTAAATTCATGTCAGAAAAACTAATTGATTCTCAAGAAAAACTATCTTACGAAGAGTTTAAAAAAGAGATCATAGAAGACTATAAAACTGCTGTGGTTAGTAGAGAATGTAGTTTATTAGGTAGGCGTGAAGTTTTAACTGGTAAAGCAAAATTTGGCATTTTCGGAGACGGTAAAGAGGTGCCACAATTAGCTATGGCTAAAGCTTTTAAAAATGGTGATTGGCGTTCAGGTTATTATAGAGATCAGACTTTTATGATGGCAATTGACGAATTAACACCTCAACAATTCTTTGCCGGTCTATATGCACATACAGACATTACTGCTGACCCTCAATCTGCAGGTAGACAAATGGGTGGTCATTTTATGACTCATACAGTAAATGAAGACGGTAGCTGGAAAAATCTAATGCAGCAAAAAAATGTGAGTGCAGACATCTCTCCTACAGCTGGGCAAATGCCTCGTTTATTAGGTTTGGCACAAGCATCTAAAATGTTTAGAAATGTAGCTAGTTTAAAAAATAAGTCTACATTATCTGATAACGGTAACGAAATTGCTTGGGGTACTATTGGTAACGCAAGTACTTCTGAAGGATTATTTTTTGAAACTTTTAATGCTGCGGGGGTGCTACAAGTACCGATGGTAATTAGTGTTTGGGACGATGAATATGGCATATCTGTTCCAGCAAAATACCAAACAACAAAAGAAAACATTTCTGAGATTTTAAAAGGATTTCAGCGAGATGAAGATAATCCAGGTTATGAAATTTTTGTAGTAAATGGTTGGGATTATTCTAAACTAATCGATGTTTACAATCAAGCTTCAGATGTTGCCAGAAAAGAACATGTACCCGTACTAATTCATGTAAAAGAATTAACACAACCTCAAGGACATTCTACTTCTGGTTCACATGAACGTTATAAAAGTGCGGAACGCTTGCAGTGGGAAAAAGATCATGATTGCATCTCTAAAATGCGCGAATGGATTATTAACGTTTTTGAGAATGAAGAAGAAATAATAGTATTAGAAAAAGGTGCAAAAAAACAGGTTAGTACAGCCAAGCGAGAAGCTTGGTCAGCTTATTTAAAACCTATTAAAGAAAAACAACAAGAACTATCGCAGCTTCTTGAAGTAATAAATTCTAAAAGTTCTAATGCAGTTTTTATCTCAAAACTGAAGAATGAATTACAATCTAATAACGAACCAACCAAAAAAGATGTTCTTTCTATAGCCAGAAAGATTCTTGTCTATATTAGAGAAGAACAGTTTGAAGAAAAGCAAAAGCTCCAAAGTTGGATTCAAAACTTTATCAATTTAGGGTTTAAAGAATATAGTACACACCTCTTCAGTGAAAACAACAACAAGGCAACATCTATTAAAGAGATCCTTCCTGAGTATTCAGGTGAAAGTCAAAATGTTGATGCGAGAGTTGTATTAAGAGATAATTTCGACAAAATTCTTTCTAACAACGAAAGTGTGGTAATCTTTGGTGAAGATGCTGGTTACATTGGTGATGTAAATCAAGGTTTAGAAGGTTTACAAGAAAAACATGGGAAACTTAGAGTGGCAGACGCAGGTATAAGAGAAGCCACTATTATGGGGCAAGGTATAGGTATGGCCATGCGAGGTTTAAGGCCTATTGCAGAGATTCAATATTTAGATTATTTACTATATGGCTTGCAAATTTTAAGTGATGATCTTGCTACATTAAGATATAGAACCTTAGGAAGACAAAAAGCTCCTCTAATTGTTCGAACTAGAGGACATCGTTTAGAAGGTATTTGGCATGCGGGTTCTCACATGGGCGCAATACTACACCTCTTAAGAGGTATGTATATTTTAACGCCTAGAAACATGACGAAAGCTGCAGGGTTTTATAATACTTTACTTGAAAGTGATGAGCCTGCTCTAATCGTTGAAAATCTTAATGGATATCGTTTAAAAGAGAAATTACCTAATAACTTAGGTCAATTTACAACACCAATTGGCGTTGTAGAAACTATTAAAGAAGGCTCGGATGTTACCGTAGTATCTTATGGCTCAACCTTAAAATTAGTAGAAGATGCTGCCAAAGAATTAGCTCAAGTAGAAATAGATATTGAAATAATAGATGCCCAAAGTTTATTACCGTTCGATTTAAATCATGACGCTGTTAATAGCTTAGAAAAAACAAATCGTCTTGTTATAGTAGATGAAGATGTTCCTGGTGGAGCTTCAGCATATTTATTAGATCATATACTAAATAAACAAAAAGGATATCAGTTTTTAGACAGTCAACCAATTACTATAACCGCTAAAGATCATAGAACCGCTTATGGTACAGATGGAGATTATTTTTCTAAACCATCTACAGAAGATATTTTTGAAGGAATTTATGCCTTAATGCATGAACTAAATCCAACAAAATATAAGAATCTTTACTAAAAAGCGTTTTTTAAAATAATTATAATTTAGTTTAGAAGTAATTAATTACTTTTGTCAACTGAAAAATAACTCAAATTTTAATTAAATGATACGAGCTAAGTTAATAATCTCAGTTCTTACCCTACTTTTCATTTCATTAACTATTAATGCCCAAGATGGTCAAGACCAAGAAGTTAAAGCTTCTTTAAACTCTGGTTCTCTAGAGAGTCAATTTGATTATATGTTTAAAAAATCGTTTAGATGGACGGATCCTAAAACTGGGTTAAGGTATAAAACCATTAAGGTAAATGATCTTTACAAATTTAAAGGAAATGTTGTTGACACCTTAAAAAATGCCAAAGCAAAATATATTCAGGCAAATGCTACTATAGCTACTCAAAAAAATGAAATTGAAACATTAAAAACTGATCTTGGTAAAACTAATGAAAACCTATCGTCTGTTACACAAGAAAAAGATAGTATAAAGTTCTTAGGTATACCAATGAGTAAAGCTGGATACAATACTTTGTTATGGTCTATTATCGCCGCTTTATCTGTATTACTCGCTCTTTTTATTGGAAGATTTAAACGTAGTAATGCGATTACTATCGAAGCAAATAAAGCAAAAGTTGAAATAGAAGAAGAGTACGAAAGTCACAGACAGCGTGCTTTAGAGCGTGAGCAAAAACTACGCCGCGAACTTCAAGATGAGCATAACAAGCAAAAATATGCAAAGCAAGAAACTAAAAAGGGTAGTAAATAAGCTATCCTTTTTTTTATGCTTTTATCTATTATATACAATAAATTAAAAATTAAACTGTTAATAGTCTTTGTGTGTAAAACACAACCTCCCTTTTAAATTTATGAATTGTTTGAAACCTTGTACCGAATGAAAGGAAAAGGACTATTTTTAGTAATTATATTTTTATTGATTTCACCAATATATGCTTGGAAAGAAATTCCTATAAAGAATATTCCGTTGGTTAAAACTGTGAAATCTTCTGAAGTTTCTTTTAAAGATTACGCAACAGTTTTCTACAATAGTTTAGAATGTATGGAGCTTGATTTCGAGATTTTTAAATTTGCTTTAAAAGGATATTTAAAACTCGAAAAAACTGGTGAGTTAGACAATTCTAAATACTTAACTGTTATAGATTTTAGTAGATCTTCTAAAGAGCAAAGACTTTTTCTTATTGATACCGAAACAAGAAAGATAATTCATAAAAGTCTTGTTGCACATGGTAGAAACTCAGGTTTAGAATTTGCTAAAAAATTTTCAAATAAAGTTAATAGCCACCAAAGTAGCTTAGGCTTTTATAAAACAGCTGAGACATACAGAGGTAAGCATGGTTTTTCGCTTCGTTTAGACGGATTAGAATATTCTAACAGTAATGCTAGAAGACGAGCAATAGTTATTCATGCAGCAGATTATGCCGAAGAAAATTTTGTAAAAAAAGAAGGCAGGTTAGGTAGAAGTTATGGGTGCCCATCTCTACCAAAAAAAGGATATACAGAAATTATTGAAAAAATAAAAATGGGTAGTTGTTTATTTATTTATTATCCTCAAAAAACATATTTGGTAAATTCTAAATTGGTAAATTCTAATATTACCATTTCTCAAGATATCTAGTTAAGCCTGCTAGTATATCTCTTTTTTATATTTTCCATTTGCTCTACAACCAATTTATCGGTGTTATAAACGTCATCATAAAAAATAAGATCATTATTCTCATCTACTTTAGCTGTAAAATAATACAATAATACAGGTAATCGATTATTTAATTTAATTATCTTTTCCTTTTTATCTTTAATGTATTTTTTAACACTATCTATATTTCGCTTATTTTCGTCATACTCTAAAATATAATCAGCAAGTTTTAATGCGTTGTGAACCCTAACGCATCCATGACTATAACTTCTTCTTTCTTTATAAAATAGAGATTTTGAAGGTGTATCGTGTAGATAAATGGCATGTCTATTTGGGAAAATAAATTTTACTAATCCTAAAGAATTAGAACCGCCTCCTCTTTGCCTAACTAAATAATTAAATTTTCCTTTATTAATTTCATCCCAATTCAAGCTACTAAAATCAACTGAGTCTTTTTGGTAAGTAATTACTTCAAAATTATTGCGTTCAAAATAAGTTGAATCTTTTTGAGTCTTAACCAATATTTCTTCTAAAGATATCTTTTTAGGCACATACCAATATGGATAAGCTATAATATATTTTAAAGAATCTCTAATTTCTGGTGTTTGTGTTTTATACTTACCTATAACCGTATTATGCTTGTATTTCAATTGATTATCCTTAAAAATCTCTAATTTAAAAGCAGGTATGTTTGCAAATAAGTAATCTTTTGGTAATTCTTCTTTCCATCGCCAACGCTCTAAATTAGTAGATAACGTTTGGTAATATTCGTAAGGGCTTTTTGACAAAGCCTTAGCAGTATTTTTACCAATCTTACCATCTGGCTTTAAACCATGTTTTTTTTGAAACTTTTTTAGTGTTTCTATAAATATTGAATCGGTAGGTATTGAGTCTAAATAATTGTGGTGTGCCAAGGCTTTTTTAGCCTGAACAATTGCTTTGATTGAGTCTGTTCTAAAGTTAACAACTTTAATACGTTCGTTACTTAAAGATGAATTTTCTAAATATACACTAAGCTCTAATTGCAATTCTTTATATGGCTTGCTTTTGGGTTGGAGGTTTAAAAGCTCACCAATTAAGTTATTCTTTTTAAGTGCATTAATCATATAATTAGACAAATCTACCTTGAATTGTTTTCTGGGTAAAACTGTAATAGAGTCGATCGAATCTAAGATACCATAGTTTAAATGTTTACCAAAAAGCATGTAAGAGTTGGTCAATAATAACTCCAGCTCAGATGCAACTTTATAGCGTTCTTTAACATCTTTTATTTCAGTAAGTTCTCGTTTGATCTTATTTAAAATATCGGTTGCATATAATACTGAAAACAAACCGTACTCATTAGCCTCCGATAATTTTTTTAATAAAATTGATCCTCGGGTGTTTAATTCAACTGAGTCGTTGATCCAAATAGGATTATGTGATACGTCTTTATAAAAATCATTGATTTCACTTATGTTTTCTAAAGATACTTTTTGAATGATCTGAGCGCTGTCTAAAACATTAAAATTTGTTTTAAAAAAGGCTTGCAACTCTTTTTTATAGTCAACTTTTTCTATAAAAGGAGCTTCTTTTTTCAAGTCTTTAGCACAAGAAAATAGCAACATTAAAATACAGCTACAGAGGAGAGTGTTCTTCATAGCTTTACATTCTTTTTCAATTTTTGGTTATTTTAAATATACAAAAAAGCTGCCAAAAGGCAGCTTTCGTGAAAATATTTCAAAAGAAATACTACTTCTTAGTATAAAACATTTAAAGCAATTCTATCATTATTATTAAATGTAATTGCTGGACCACAAGATTGCATTAATGAATTTACATCGGATCCTGTTGGCGTACCAGCTATATGGATTGCACCAACACCTGCACTACCTTCATTTACATTAGATCCACAGCTTTCTCTAGTTTGGTAGTCAGTGTGACGGAAACCGATACAGTGACCTACTTCATGTGCCATAGTACCAGCTAATTCTGCTACATCAGGAGCAATTGAAAGTTCAAACCATCTACTGTTGATACCAAATCCTTTTGCAGGGTCACCTTTTCTTGTTGGAAAACCAGCAGCTCTACCTAATGTGATAAATCCACCAGATTCTAACTCATAAAATTCAGTCACTTCTATATTAGCCTTTCTTTTTCCTTTTAATCCAAATGCTACTCTACTAAAAGTAATATCTAATTCTTCTGCATTATACATTTCGATAGTAGCATCTAAAGCATCAGATCCCAATTGTCCTAAATCAGGGTCAACACTCATTGTTATGTTTCTAGAGCCACCTCTAACACTAACTATATTATTAGTTCTATACTGTTTTGTGTTTATACCATCTTGTACGCCTGCAGCCATTTCATCAATCTGCTCTAAGGTAAAAAACATATCTTCGACTGCTATTCCATCTTCATCCATAAAATTCATTGCTTTAGCATTAGATACATCAAAATGCATCTTTTCTAATTTAGCCAAAGCATCTTTAGGAATTTCAGTTTCAATAGAAGTACTATCTGTGTTACAAGCGACAATTACTGTTAAACAAGATAAAATCAATAGGGAGAAAATCTTGGTAAATAAATTCGTTTTTTTCATTTTTAATTTTGAATTTTTGTTAATATTAAGTTAAAAATTTGACGAATATACATTTTTATTTAATAAATACTAATTTTAAGTTATAAAAAATAAGAAAAAGTTAATATTTATTTAATAAATCATTACCAATTCTGCATTTTAGGCAATTCTGTTTATCACAATATTTATTTTTAAGTTGAAGTAATGCCTGTGATTCTAAAGAAGAATGAGCCATAATTTTAAGTTTAGCGAACTTTTCTACAATCGAATTCTTTTCTGTTTTAATACTTTTGATTAATTTAAGAATGATTTCTTCGTCTAATTTTCCAATATGTTTTAGATAAATAAATCGTAATGGAATCACTGTATTAATTAGCAATAGGTCAATGAATTGTTTTGAAAGTTTTTTAGCTCTTTTCTTAGAAGTTGCATCGAAAGTATAATGTGTTTCCCAGTAAGAGGAAGTAGCAACCGAAAACAGCTTATAATACTCTTCTATAGTATTAATTTCTATAAGTCTAGAAAATAAATTTTGATTGCTATAATACAAACTTGCAAGTTGCGCCAATCGAATTGTAGGAAAGTTATTGGGGCGCAATCTAAAAAATTGAACGCTGACTTGATTAGAGGTTTTTAATTGATGTTTTTTAACTAAATAGTTATACTCTCTTTTTAATGAAAGGTAATACTCATCTTCTACGGTTTTATTTAACAACCCAGTTTGACCAAAAAGTAGAGCTTCTAATTTTAGAGGATCATTCCATTCTTTTTTAAGTACAGAAAATTCGAAACTATTAGCTAGTTCAAAAAAGGCTTCACTATTTACTTTTAATCCGAAATTTTTCGCTAGCAATTGAAATAAAACAGCTTCCCAGTCATTATTAGACTTTTCCAATAACTGCAAAATAAAAGAAGTTTTCTGCTCCAAACGTTCAAAGTATAAAAATTCAAACCAATTATTGAGTAAAAAATTATCTATACTAGCAATGTCTTTTTGGCAATTGATCCATTTTGATTCTTTAGAAAATAAGTTGTTATAATTATTAAGAAGATCTTTTTCAACCAACGATTTTAATTCAAGAGTTGGTAATAAGCTATTATCCTTTCTGTAAATTGGCGCATCATCTTCCCAAACTACATGTAAAATTACACTGTCATAATTAGTATCTTTTTCGTGACCATGGACATACCAATCAGATGATTTAACATGTAGCTCAACATTGCCAGCCCATTTTTGTTCATCTATTATGATTTGCGCATTAAAAAAATCTGGGCCTGTATTTAGATTATGGCTCCCAACTTTTTCAATAACTACTGGTAATTTATTGATAGTTTCTAGTTCCGATAAGGTAAATAACTTGAACTTCCAGATGTGATGTAAAAAATCTTCCTTCATAGTTTAAGAAGGTTAATTTACATCTTTTTTATAAGTAATTTATCGGTAGGAAAAATCAATTATATACTAAAAAAATTATTGATTTATCAATCTGTAGATTAAGATAGCTGCGCGTTTTGTAAGATCTTCAATAGTATTCAAATTTACTGTTTCTTTTGGCGTATGCGCTCCATTGCCCATAGTTCCTAAGCCGTCAAGGCAATCAACATATTCTGCTACAAAAGACACATCAGCCGCTCCTCTTTTAGCAGGATCGTAACCTTCTACACCGCCCTGTTTAAGGTCTGAACTTACTTTATTTAATACATCTAAAAGAGCTTTATTGCCTTCTGTAGGTTTCATTGCAGGGTAACTATCTATAAAACTAATTTTAGCAGAAGTTTGAGGTAGGTTATTTGCAACTATTTCTCGCATTTTTGCTCGAGCTCTTTCCTTTTGTTCTTCAGATATAAATCTTAATCCACCATCTACAACTGCTGTTTGAGCTACCACATTACTTTTACCAAATGCATTTCCTTTACTTAAAGCTTCTTCAAAACTTATTTGAGTTCCACCTAAGATTACACCAGGGTTAAAAGTTAAGTATTGCTCTCCTCTTACATCATTATAAAATTCATTAAGAATTCTAGACATTTCGAAAATAGCGCCAGCACCCACACGTTCATTAAATACACCAGACGAATGTGCTCTCTTACCAGTAACTTCTACTTTCCATCCAGAAGATCCTCTTCTTGCTACTGTTGCATTATTAAAACCTGTAGAAGTTTCAAAACCCAAAGCAATATCACTACGTTTTGCAGCTTCAATTAAATCTTTTCTACTAATGGTTAATGGCTTACCTGTACTCTCTTCATCACCTGTATATGCAGCAATTATTTGTGCATTCTTTAGTAAACCGTTATCAGCCAAAGCTTTTAAAGCATATAACATAATCACATCTCCACCTTTCATGTCATTACCTCCTGGAGCATGTGCAATACTATCGTTTACCATTTTAAATTCTTGAAAAGGACTATCCTCTTCAAAGACAGTATCTAAATGTCCAATTAATAAAATACGTTTTCCTTTGGTCTTTTTTGGCTGTGTCTCAGCAAATAAATGGCCAGAACGATTTACCTCAGATAGATCTACCCAAGTCGTTTTAAAACCTAAATCGCTAAAAGCATCCTTAAATACCATCCCAACTTCTTTAACACCTTTATGGTTCATTGTACCACTATTGATGTTAACTACTTTCTTTAAAAAATCAATCGCCTCAGTATTATTAGCTGAAACTGATTTTAAAATTTTCTTTTCTGCTTTGCTTAGCTTTTGACTAAAAGCGTTACACACTAAAAAGCAACAAATAAAGAGGATGGCTTTAGTTTTCATATTGGTTAGATTACATTAATTACATCGTGTTTGGTTATTATATGGTGTTCGCCATTACTCAAATCTACTAAAACGGCTTCGTTTTCTCTATTGATCAATTTAGATATTTGATCTATAGAAGCATTTTTAGTTACAACAGGAAATGGTGCTTTCATAATATCTTTAATAGGTTTATCTGCTATATTTTTATCCTCAAAATATAATCTGAATAGATCACTTTCATCTACGGAACCAACAATACCTTCGGTATCGACTACTGGCATTTGCGAAATATTAAATTTACGCATTCTATCAATAGCATGACCAACCAATTCTTCAGTTTTTATAGTTACTAAAGGTTTATCTATATGATCTTTAATAAGATCGATCGCATTGGTTACTTCTTCATCTAAAAAGCCGCGCTCTCGCATCCAATCGTCGTTAAACATCTTGCCTACATAACGACTACCATGGTCATGAAATAATACAACTACTACGTCATCCTTTTTAAATTCATCTTTTAGTTGTATCAATCCTTTTATAGCAGATCCTGCAGAATTTCCTACAAAAATCCCTTCTTCTTTTGCTATTCTTCGCGTATAAACCGCTGCATCTTTATCAGTTACTTTTGTAAACCCATCTATAATATCAAAATCAACATTTTCAGGTAAAATATCTTCACCAATACCTTCCGTTATGTAAGGATATATTTCATTCTCATCAAAAATTCCAGTTTCATGATATTTTTTAAATACAGATCCATAAGTATCTACTCCCCAAATCTTAACATTCGGATTTTGTTCTTTTAAATATTTACCAACACCAGAAATGGTTCCGCCTGTACCAACACCTACTACAAAATGAGTAACCTTACCATCTGTTTGTTCCCAAATTTCCGGACCCGTTTGTTCATAATGCGCAACCGCATTGCTCGGATTATCATATTGATTTACATACCAAGAATTTGGCGTTTCTGTACCCAAACGTTTAGAAACTGAATAATAACTACGTTCATCTTCTGGTTTTACATCAGTAGGGCAAACGATCACCTCTGCTCCCACAGCTTTTAATACATCTACTTTTTCTTTAGACTGCTTATCGGTAGTTACAAAAATACATTTATAGCCTTTTACGATTGCTGCTAATGCTAAGCCCATACCTGTATTACCCGAAGTTCCTTCTATAATGGTTCCGCCAGGTTTTAAGCGCCCATCAGCTTCTGCATCTTCTACCATTTTTAAAGCCATTCTATCTTTTACCGAATTACCAGGGTTGGTAGTTTCTACCTTTGCCAATACCAAAGCATCTACATCTTTAGCTACATAATTTAGCTGTACCAATGGCGTATTACCTATGGTTTCTAATATATTTTTTGCGTATTTCATTCTAAAAATTTATCGCAGCAAAAATAGCGAATACTATGCACAAATTAATATGCTAACTAAACATTCTTGGGAAAGCCTTTTCTATCGATTGTTGAAGTACACTTACGCGGAAGGCCGACCTCAAAAAGCCCAAACCGTAACCTAAAAACTGTGTAAGTGTAGTAAAAATACTGGTAAGACCAACTAGAGGGTTTTTATTTTTAATAGTACTATCAACGAAAATTAACACGAAATAAATACCATAGAAATAAAGAAACCATTTATAGACAAAGTAAAAAGATATGATAGAAAAAAGCAAGCCAAGTAAAAACAAACTAGGAAACCAGTACGTAATCTTTGCCGTACTAGGGTGTTGTTTATTCAAAATAGGGCGGGCAGCACCAAAATTAAAAGTCTGTTTAAAAAAGCTTTGGAAGGTATTTCTGCGTTTATGATAGACAAAAGCTTTTTCTATAAATTGTGATTTATATCCGTTTTGCCATAATCTAAAAGTTAGATCGATATCTTCACCAAAATGTTGTTTACCAAATCCACCCATTTTATTAAATGCTTCCTTTGACAGCCCCATATTAAAACTGCGCGGTTGAAATTTTTTAAGGTTTTT
This sequence comes from Maritimimonas rapanae, assembly GCF_057837205.1. Classification (NCBI taxonomy): domain Bacteria; kingdom Pseudomonadati; phylum Bacteroidota; class Flavobacteriia; order Flavobacteriales; family Flavobacteriaceae; genus Maritimimonas; species Maritimimonas rapanae. Next base: position 1,756,524 of record NZ_JBYQFI010000001.1, read on the forward strand.
ATTACCACGAATTCCTCCAGTGGTTAACACCGAAGTCATAGAATAGTTGATCGCTTTTTGTAAGATGGTAAATGATTTATGCGAAGCATCTACTCCACCAAAGGCATCGATATAATTATTTTGCAAAGCCTTATCAACCTCAGCTAAATAATTTTCGGGTAATAAAACATCAGAATCTAAGATGATAAAATAATCACCAGATGCTTTTTGCATACCATAATTTCTACTTAACCCCGGCCCACTATTCTCTTTAAAAAAGTATTGAATGTTTAGTTTATCCTTAAAGCGTTTTACAACGTTTTCTGTAGTAATAATAGAACCATCTTCAACTATAACAATCTCAAAATCTTCTTTAAAAGTTTGTTGCGTTAAACTATCTAATAACTCCTCAACTTCTTGTGGACGATTGTAGACAGGTATAATAATAGAATAGCTTAACTGCACTATATAAATTAGGTTTACTGTAAAAATAGAAATTTAGTTTGATTCTTGATTCATTTTCGGGTAACTTTGCTTATCAGTCGATAAAATGAATTAAAACTCACATTAGCTTAACGTTTGTAGCACATTCAGCGAAACTGCAGATTTTTTATCATTTTTTAACTTCATCTAAAAGAAGTAAATTGTAGCTTTTTATAATTTCTTATGAAGCTCTTCAAAAAAATTGTACTGTTCCTTTTTGTAGTTATAATTGGCTTTGTGGCCCATATTTTTATTTCAACAGGGTTTTTTAGAACTATTGAAAATAAATTTGATGGTGAAATATTGTATAGAATTCCAATTGCAGGAGCAGAAGACATTACTATAAGTGCTATTGATAGCTTTGCTATTGTTTCTGCTACTACAAGAAAATCTTTACCCAGAACTGAGGAAGAATATGGTGGTTTGTATTATTTAGATTTAAAGACCAAGGATTATAAACCAATACATTTAACTTTCAATTTTAAAAAGCCTTTTGCTCCACATGGTATTTCTATGGCTAAGATTGATAGTACCTACAAAATAATGGCTGTCAATCATACACCAACAAGTCATACGATAGAGGTTTTTAAACTTAATGGTCAAAGTTTAAAACATATAGAAACGCTTGAGCATTCTTCAATGATTAGCCCGAATGATATTGTAATGATTGATGATGATCGTTTTTATTTTACGAATGACCACAAATACACCGAAGGTATTCTGCAATTAATTGAAGATTACGGAGGGCTATCTATTTCTAATATTATTTATTTTGATGGAGAAAATTATACTGAAGTCGCAGGCGGAATTTCTTACGCCAATGGCATTAATTATGACGTTGAACGAAAGTTGATATTTGTTGCTTCACCACGAAAATTCTTAGTGAAAGTATATCAAAGAAGTAATAATGGTTTATTAAAATTTATTGAAAATATTGATTGTAATACTGGTGTTGATAATATAGAATTCGATATGAAAGGTAATTTATGGATTGGTGCGCATCCTAACTTACTCCGTTTTGCATCTTATGCTAAAGGTGAAAAAGAAACCTCACCATCAGAAATTATAAAAATAGATTATCGGAATAAAGGAGATTATATTATTGAGCAAATTTATGTTGAAGATGGCAGCGAAATGTCTGCATCTACAGTAGCAGCTCCTTTTGGTAACCTTATTTTAACTGGTAATGTGATGGATGATGAGTTTTTAATCTTAAAAAAAGATATGGAATGATATTCGAAAAGAATTGTATCTTGTTTTATCCTTTTTAAAAGATAATTTTATTCAAAATTTAGAATTATGAAAAACTACAATTGGCTGCTAGCTATTTTACTTTCAGTAGCAATTATTATAGCAGGTTACTTTATTGGCAACATGCATAAAACAGGAAAAAAATATGATCGTTATGTACAGGTAAAAGGTTTATCTGAGCGAGAAGTATCTGCAGATCTTGCTGTATGGCCTATGAATATTACCCTTACCGGAAATGATCTAAGAACATTGAAAAATGAAATCGAACGACAAAACAACGAAGTCTATAGCTTCTTTATCAATCTAGGTTTTGATAAAAATGAACTAACAAAAGGTATTGCCACTATTAATGATGCCCGTGCTAATATTTATAATAACAATCAAAACACAACTTATCGTTATTTAGCTAAGTCAGAATTTACAGTAAGAACCAACAATGTAGAAAAGCTTCAAAAAGCTTTAGCTGAATCGTTAGATCTTATAACTAAAGACATTTTGTTAAGTTCAAAAAATACATGGAGACCAATTGAATATATCTTTACAAGATTGAATAAGTTAAAACCATCTATGATTGAAGAGGCAACTAAAAATGCACGTGAAGTTGCTGAAAAATTTGCACAAGATTCTAATTCTAAAGTTGGTGAGATTAGAAATGCTAGACAAGGTTTGTTTTCTATAAACGATAGAGATCAAAACACTCCAGAAATTAAAATTGTTAGAGTAGTTTCTACCATAGACTTTCAACTTGAAGATTAAATTTAAATGAAGGCAGCTACCGTAAAAGAACTTAAAACTGAACTAAATTACCAAACAAAAGAGCAGCTGCTAGAATTATGTTTAAGGCTTTCTAGATTTAAAAAAGAAAACAAAGAATTACTTACCTATTTACTTTTTGAAACTGATAGTGAATCTGGTTATATAGAAAGTGTAAAACAAGAAATTGATGAGCAATTTAAATTGATTAATACGAGTAGTTACTTCTATATTAAAAAAAGTGTTCGTAAAATATTACGAATGGTAAAAAAATACATTCGATATTCTAAAAATAAAGAAACTGAAGTGGAGATTTTGCTCCATTTCTGCGACGTTTTAAAAAACATGAAACCTTCTATAGCTAGGAATCTAACATTACAAAATATTTTAAATCGTCAAATAGTATTGATAAAAAAAATAATTACAACACTTCATGAAGATTTACAATATGATTATGAATTGGAACTGAAACAATTAAATAATTAATGTTTTTAGAAAAAGAAATAATAGAGATAACGTCACTAATAGAAAAGGCATCAGTAAAAAATTTATCAGTTTCAAAAAAAGGAATTGATTGGCATTTAGATCACACACTTAAAGTGTTAATAAATGTACCTAAGGCATTGAAAAAATCTGATCCAACAAATTATAAATCAAATTTTAATTTTTGGCGTTTTGTGATTTTTACATTGAATTGGATTCCTAGAGGAAAAGGAAGAGCACCAAAGCATGTTAGGTCTTTTGAAGAAATTAAGCCCAACGAATTGACACTACAACTAAAAGAGACTAAAAGGCAACTAGCTAGTATAGAAGAGCTACATTTAAAAAATAATTTTAAACACCCTTATTTTGGTATTCTGAATTTAAGACAAACTAAGAAGTTTTTAAGATTACATACTGAGCATCATATAAAAATATGTAGAGATATACTCAAATAAAAATTCTTTTTATTTTTAATACTAAAAAAAAAAATTATTACGTTGTATAATATAAAAAATCCTCTTAATGTCTAGAAATTGCATTGTCCTACTTATTTTATTACCCTTTTTTATCTATTCATGTGGAGAAGAAGAATTTGTATGCGAAAACTGTATCGATATTGTTGTAGAAGAAGATAATTCGGAAATTATTCAAGATAATGAGTTAATTTTTATTGATGATGAAGGTAGAAGTTATTCTCTTGGGCTAGATTGTGGAACACCTAATGGTGACTATACTATCATTTCAAATGAGTTTACATTACAAGGCACTATAATACCTGATGATTTACCTAATGAATTTGATTTAAGTAATTTTTTACCTCCAATAGGAAATCAAGGTAAACAAGGTTCTTGTGTGTCTTGGGCGGCTACATATTACATGAAATCAGTGCAAGAAAAAATACAGTTTGATCATGAATATGATGAGACAACAATTATGAGTCCTGCTTATACATATAACCAAATTACTAAAGGTCAATGTGGAGGGACATCCATAACGGCGACTTTAGATATTTTAAAAGGAAAGGGGGCTGTATCATTAGATATATTTCCTTATTTAGAAACTGAATGTCATAAACAACCTACTGATGCAGCTGATGCTTTAGCTGAAAGTGCGAAAATTGATGATTATAAAGTTTTAAGTGGGTTTGATATGGTTGATGAAATGAAAACTTTATTAATAAATAAAACACCTATTATTATTTCAGCAGTGTTAGATCAAGAATTCGGAAAAAAAGATGCTCTTAACTTGACTGCTTATAGAGAACATGATGTTAATTATGAGGGAGCGGGTTGTCATGCTATGCTTGTTGTAGGATATTCTGACATCAATAACGCTTTTAAAGTTGTAAACTCATGGGGAATTGATTGGGGAGATAATGGCTTTGTCTGGATTGATTATAAAGCTTTTGAAAATGTACTAAAACAAGAAGAAAAATTTAGAGTTATTACTGGAGCTTACATTGCTATTGATGCTATTTAAAATAAAAAATCCCGCTCGTGGCAGGATTTAATTTTATTTAATTAAAAGTTTAATTTCCCTTTTTATAATCTGCTAAAAATTTAGCTAAACCTATATCAGTTAATGGATGCTTCAACAGCCCATCAATTGCTTTTAATGGTCCTGTCATTACATCAGCACCAATTTTAGCACAATCCATAATATGCATAGTATGCCTTACAGAAGCAGCAAGAATTTGAGTTTCAAATCCATAGTTGTCATAGATTAAACGAATCTCTTGTATTAAACCTAAACCATCTGTAGACACATCATCTAAACGACCAATAAAAGGGGACATATAAGTGGCTCCAGCTTTAGCAGCTAATAATGCTTGTCCAGCAGAAAAAACTAAGGTTACATTGGTTTTAATTCCTTTATCAGAAAAATATTTACATGCTTTAACACCATCTTTAATCATTGGTATTTTCACAACAATCTGTGGATCTAACTGCGCAAGAGCTTCACCTTCTTTAATCATTTCTTCAAAATCAGTAGCTATTACCTCTGCGCTTACATCTCCATCAACAATTTCACAAATGGCTTTATAATGGTTTAGAATATTTTCTTTACCAGTAATTCCTTCTTTGGCCATTAATGAAGGATTAGTAGTTACACCATCAAGAATACCCATATCTTGAGCTTCTCTAATTTGGTCTAAATTGGCCGTATCTATAAAAAATTTCATTGTGTTATTTTAAGTTGAGCAAATATACTTTGTCGAAAAAGTAGATGCTAATAGATAACGTAGATTTTATTAACATGTTTTACAAGCTATAACTTGTAATGATTCATTAACAACTTCTCGTAAACTTTGTCAGGAAGAACACGCTTTAATACTATAGAAAATTTCTCCATAAAAGCGCCAACTTTATAATGTCCTTTAGGATGTTTAGTATTAATTATTTTATAGACCATTTCTGCCATTATTTCAGGATTCATCCCAGAATCTACATGTGTATCCATTAAAGCTAAGTTCTCTGTATACTTGTTTTTATAAGCAGAATCTTCAAAAACTGGTGTATGATATCTACCAGCCGCAATATTAGTAGCAAAATCTCCTGGAGCAACATTAGTAATGTGTATGCCAAATTCTTTTGTTTCCATTCGTGCAGCTTCTGTTACTAATTCTAAAGCTCCTTTGGTTGCAGAATACATTCCCCGAAAGGGTAAACCCATATAACCCGCTATTGAAGTAACATTGATAATTAATCCAGATTTTTGTTTACGCATTTGTGGTAAAACTGACTTCATTACATCAATAGGACCAAAAAAATTGGTATCAAAAACCTTACGCATCTCTTCGGTTGGTGTATCTTCTATTGGGCCAGTAATGCCCATACCAGCATTATTCACCAAAACATCTATTTTGCCTTCGTTAGAGATAATTGTATTTACAGCATTATTTATTGATTTAACATTAGTAACGTCTAAAGCCAACATGTTGATTTTACCACTTTTTACTTTATCAGGATTACGACTAGTTCCATAAACTATCATTCCTTTATTTAAAAGATATTGGGCTATGCTTTTGCCAATACCAGAGGAAGCACCAGTTATTAAAACAACTTTAGACATAAAAAAGGATTATTTAAAAGCAAATGTAACAAATTGAAGTTTTGTGTTACTAACAAGTGAACTTTAGAAGTTTATGTAAACAAAAAATGGCAAGCGACCTACATCACACCGCTACGACCTAATACCTTTGCTGCATTCCTGCCCTGGAGGATTCAAAGGGAGCTGGTTGTGTAGGACTTGCCGCTGCAAATTTACAACCAATTTCTAATTTTCCTATAGTTTTTGCACTTTTTTAAACAACTCATTAAGCGCAAAAATTAAGTATCTAACACTTAAATAATTATATTTGTTCAACTCAAAAATTTAACACAATGGAAAATCAACAAAACCCAACAAAAAAAATTGCCTTAAACTATGGACTTTATCTAGCATTTGCCTCAATTTTACTACACGTAGCTTTGTTCGCTATGAGTAAACATTTAGAACAAGATTGGAAAATTACAGTTTTAGGTATAGCAATTACTGCTGTACTAATTGTATTAGGTATTAAAAAGTATAAAGAAGCTAATGGTGGTCTATTAACTATAGGGCAAGGTTTAAAAACTGGTATTTCCATTGCTTTAATAAGTATCGTTATTTACATTATTTATACCCAATTATTTTTAAATGTTATTGCTCCAGATACCATGGAACAAGGTATGGAACTTGCTCGTCAAAAACTTGAAGAAAACCCTAATTATAGTGAAGATCAAATTGAGCAAGCTATAGAAATGCAAAAGAAATTTTCTTCGCCTGCAATTTTATCAGCCGTTATGCTAATATTTAGTTTATTCATAGGTTTTGTTATATCTTTGATCGCCTCAGCAGTGATGCAGAAAAAAGAAGAATACTAAACCTAAAAGTATATGAACATATCGGTAGTTATCCCACTACTTAATGAAGAAGAATCTTTAAATGAATTACATGATTGGATTGTACGTGTTATGCAATCCAATCAGTTTTTATACGAAATCATTTTTATCGATGATGGCAGCACAGACAACTCTTGGAAAGTAATTGAAGACCTATCACATAATAATAAAAATGTAAAAGGTATTCGTTTTCAAAAAAACTATGGTAAATCACAAGCTTTACATGCTGGCTTTAAAGAAGCTCAAGGAGAAGTAGTGATTACAATGGATGCTGATTTACAAGATAGCCCAGATGAAATCCCTGAATTATATGATCTCGTTGCAAAAGAAGATTACGATCTTATTTCTGGTTGGAAAAAGAAACGATACGATTCTAAAATAAGAAAAAATCTACCTTCTAAACTTTTTAATGCAGCAGCTAGAAAAACCTCCGGTTTGCATTTACATGATTTTAATTGTGGGTTAAAAGCTTATAAAAAAGAAGTCATTAAAAATGTAGATGTATATGGCGAAATGCATCGCTATATTCCAGTATTGGCTAAAAACGAAGGTTTTAATAAAATAGACGAAAAAGTAGTTCAACACCAGGCTCGAAAATATGGTGCTACTAAGTTTGGTATGGATCGTTTTGTTAATGGTTTTTTAGATTTAATATCCATCTGGTTTTTGTCAAAATTTGGTAAAAGACCTATGCATTTATTTGGTCTTTTAGGAAGCCTAATGTTTATAATTGGGTTTTGTTTCGCTTTATATTTAGGTATCGATAAGTTATTTCTAAATCCAACAGGTAGGTTGATTACCGCTAGACCACAATTTTATATCGCGCTTGTTGCCATGATCTTAGGAACACAATTATTTCTAGCCGGATTTTTAGGTGAACTTATTCTTAGAAGTAGACGAGATAGCGATCGTTATAAAATAAGCAATACGGTTAATTTATAGATTTCTTGAATATCTAAATTAGTATCTTTGCCTGTAATTATTATTAGGAGTAAAATTATATATGGAAAAGAATACTATTTTAGAAAAAGCCGAACAATGGCTCAATCCTACTTTCGATAGAGATACTCAACAAGAAATTCAGACTTTAATAACTAATCAATCTGACGATCTATTTGATAGATTTTATAAAGATCTAGAATTTGGTACTGGAGGTATGAGGGGTGTTATGGGGGCTGGCACTAATAGAATCAATAAATATACGTTAGGTAAATCCACTCAAGGTCTATCTAATTATTTACATAAAAACCTTCCTGCCAAAGAATTAAAAGCAGTTATAGCTTATGATTGCCGTCATAATAGTCAACTTTTTGCTAGTATAGTAGCGGATATTTTTTCGGCTAATAATATCAAAGTCTTTTTGTTTGAAGATCTAAGACCTACGCCAGAATTATCTTTTGCAGTTCGTCATTTAGGGTGTGACGTTGGTATTGTACTAACCGCTTCTCACAACCCGCCAGAATATAATGGTTATAAGGTTTATTGGAATGATGGCGGCCAAATTGTCCCTCCGCAAGATAAAGACATTATTAATGAAGTTAATTCAGTTAATTTTTCAGAAATTAATTTTGATGCGAATCAAAAATTGATTGAAAAAGTAGGTAAAAAAATAGATGAAGCTTTTATAAAAGCTTCGGTTGCTAATGGAACTTTTAATGTTCTAAATAGAGGTAGTTTGAAGATTGTATTTACATCATTGCATGGTACTTCTATTATGTCAATTCCTCAGGCTTTAAAAAAAGCTGGATTTTCTGATGTAAACGTTGTTAAAGAGCAAAAGAAACCAAATGGTGACTTTCCTACTGTAAAATCTCCAAATCCAGAAGAGCCCGAAGCTCTTAAAATGGCAACCGATCTAGCGGATAAAATAAATGCTGATATTGTTATAGGTACAGACCCAGATTCAGATCGATTAGGTATAGCTGTTCGTGATCTAAATAATAATATGGTACTCCTTAACGGGAATCAAACCATGAGTGTTATGACCGATTATCTTATTAAACAATGGTACGAAGAAAACAAATTAAATGGTAATCAATTTGTAGGGTCTACTATCGTTTCTACTGATCTAGTAAAAGAAATTGCTAAAAGTTATAATGTAGAAACTAAAGTAGGATTGACAGGTTTTAAATGGATTGCAAAAATGATCCGCGATTTTAATAACATGGAATTTATTGGCGGTGGCGAAGAAAGCTTTGGTTATATGGTAGGTGATTTTATTAGAGATAAAGATGCTGTTACAGCAACATTATTAGCTTGTGAAATTGCTGCTAATGCAAAAAATAACAATTCAACTTTTTACAAAGAATTATTAAACCTTTATTTAAAACATGGTTTTTATAAAGAACATTTAGTGTCTTTTGTAAAGAAAGGTGCTAATGGTGCTCAAGAAATTCAACAGATGATGACAGAAATGCGTAATAACCCTATTACAACTATTGATGATTCTAAAGTTGAATTTTTATATGATTATCAAACTTCTATCTGTCAAAATTTACTAAATGGCAAAAAAACTGACATTGATCTGCCAAAATCGAACGTTTTAATCTATCAAACAGAAGATGGTACTAAAGTTGCTGCCAGACCTAGTGGAACAGAACCTAAAATTAAATTCTATTTTAGTGTAAATCTTCCACTACATGATTTAGAGCAAGTAATGCCTACTGAACGATTATTGGATCAGAAGATAGAGCGCATTATAAAAGAACTGAAGTTAGATTAATGAATTATTTTAAAAAGATAATCCGCTTTGCACTCCCTTACAAAGTTTATGGTATTCTAAATATTGTTTGTAATATTTTTTATGCGCTGTTTAGTGCTTTATCTTTTATGGCATTGATACCTATGCTAGATATTTTATTTGAAAAAGATAAAGTTAAACCGTTAGTGAAACCAGTCTACCAAGGTGTTTCTAACTTAAAAGATTATTATAAAGATTATCTGGCATATCAGGTCAATTTATTTGCAGAGAATGATGCTTCAAAAGCATTGTTATTAGTTATAAGTTTAGTGATTATACTTTTCTTATTAAAAAATGTATTTAATTACTTAGCCATGTATTTTATTACATTTTTACGAAATGGAGTGCTAAAAGATTTGAGGAATGTATTGTACAAAAAGACAGTAGAGCTACCTCTTTCCTATTTTTCAGAAAAAAGAAAAGGAGATATTATGGCACGTATTGGTACCGATGTGCTAGAAATTCAACATTCATTTTTGTCAATCCTTGAATTAATTGTTAGAGAACCACTTACTATTATTTTTACTATAATTATGATGCTTATAATTAGTGTCAAGCTTACCATTTTTGTGTTTATTTTTATTCCTATTTCTGGATTTATTATTTCAAGCATTGGTAAACAATTAAAAAAACATTCAGACAAGGTTCAAAAAGAGCAAGGTACTTTTTTATCAACTTTAGAAGAAACTTTAAGCGGTTTACGAATTATTAAAGGTTTTAATGCTCAGAAAAAATTTAATCATAAATTTCAAGAATCTACTTCTAGATTCAATCGTTTTTCAAATAGTTTGTTAAATCGTCAGAATTTAGCGTCACCAACCAGTGAATTTTTAGGCATTGCTGTTATTGCAATTTTGCTATGGTATGGAGGTCGTATGGTACTTATAGATGGTTCTTTAGATGGAAGTTCTTTTATAGCTTATATGGGTTTAGCATATAATATTTTAACTCCTGCTAAAGCAATATCAAAAGCATCTTATGGTGTCAAAAGAGGTAACGCTGCGGCTGAAAGAGTTTTAGAAATTATAGAAACCGAAAACCCCTTAAAAGATAAACCAAAAGCAATTGACAAATCCAGTTTTGATAAAGAAATTAAGTTTGAAAACATATCTTTTAAGTACGAAGATGAATATGTTTTAGATGATTTTTCACTCACTATTCCTAAAGGAAAAATGGTGGCGTTGGTAGGGCAATCTGGTAGCGGTAAATCTACACTTGCAAACTTAATTACTCGATTTTATGACATAAATAAAGGGAAAATTTTAATAGATGACATAGACATCAGAGATTTAACCAAAGCTTCTCTTAGAGATCAATTGGGTATTGTTACACAAGACGCTATTCTATTTAATGATACTGTAAAAAATAATATTCTTTTAGGTGTGGAATCTGCTTCAGATAAACAAATTATTGAAGCCTTAAAAATTGCCAATGCTTGGGAATTTGTAAAAGATTTACCTCAAGGAATTAATACTAATATTGGTGATAGTGGAAACAAGCTTTCTGGTGGCCAAAAACAACGATTAAGCATCGCTAGAGCGGTACTAAAGAATCCTCCAATTATGATCTTAGATGAAGCTACCTCAGCTTTAGATACCGAATCTGAACGATTGGTTCAAGATGCTCTAGAAAAAATGATGCGGAACAGAACTTCAGTGGTTATAGCACATAGATTATCAACCATTCAAAAAGCTGATACAATTGTTGTAATGCAAAAAGGAAAAATAGTCGAACAAGGCAAGCATGATGAATTATTAGCCAAAAATGGTATCTACAAAAAATTGGTAGATATGCAATCTCTTGCATAAAACTTATTAGATGAATATTATAGAAAGTTTAGAATGGCGTTACGCTTGTAAAAAGTTTGATGAATCTAAGTATTTATCTAATAATCAAATAGAAATATTAGCAAAAGCTTTTAACCTTACAGCTACTTCTTTTGGATTACAACCCATAAAATTATTGATAATTAAAGATAAAAAATTACAAAAACAGTTGGTTCCTTTTTCATTTGATCAAGAACAAGTTTATAATGCCTCACATTTATTGGTTATTTGTATTCAAGATTATTTTACATTAGATGATATTGATGCCTATTTTGATCTAGAAAAAGAAATTAGAGGAACTTCCGAAGAAATTCTAAAACCTTACCGTAAACAATTAAAAGATATTTTTATTAATAAATCAACAATAGAGAAGCAGAAATCGGCCATAAATCAAGCATATATAGCTCTAGGAAATTTAATGACCGTATGTGCTTTAGAAAAAATTGATGCTTGCCCAATGGAAGGATTTATCGCTCAAAAATATGATGAAATTTTAAACCTACGTGAGCAAAATTTGAAATCAGTTTTACTACTACCAGTAGGATTTAGATCAGAAGATGATTTTATGAGTACCTTAAAAAAGGTGAGAAAACCAATAAACCAAACAGTTATAAAAATTCAATAATAATTATATGAATTCTGAAATAAGAAACCTAGAACCTAATATATTGTGGAACAAGTTTGCTGATTTAAATGCTGTACCTCGTGCTTCAAAAAAAGAAGAACGCATCATTAAATTCATGGTCGATTTTGGCGAAAATTTAGGTTTAGATACCCAAGTCGATGGTGTAGGTAATGTTATTATTAAAAAACCTGCGACAAAAGGCATGGAAGATCGAAAAACCATTGTAATGCAATCACATTTAGACATGGTACATCAAAAAAATAATGATACTATTTTCGATTTCGACACACAGGGCATAGAAATGTATGTTGATAATGATTGGGTAAAAGCAAAAGGTACTACTCTTGGTGCAGATAATGGTTTGGGTGTTGCAACTATTATGGCAATTTTAGAATCAAATGACATTACACATCCTGCTATAGAGGCACTCTTTACTATAGACGAAGAAACAGGAATGACTGGCGCAATGGGGTTAGAAGGTGGTTTGCTTGAAGGTGAAATTCTTTTAAATCTAGATACTGAAGATGATGATGAAATTGGTGTGGGCTGTGCCGGCGGTATAGATATTACTACCACAAAATCATATTCTCCACAAGATGTAACACAAGATGTTTCGGCATATAAAATTTCTGTAAAAGGATTACAAGGTGGTCATTCTGGTATGGATATTCATAAAGATTTTGGTAATGCAAATAAAATGATGAATCGTATTTTATTTGCACTGAACGATTTGATAAATATTTCTGAAATTGATGGTGGTAGTTTACGTAACGCTATACCAAGAGAAAGTAATGCAATAATTGTTACTGAAAAACCAGAAATTTTAGAAGAAGAATTTTACACAATTGCCAAAGCAATTATTGATGAATATAGTTCTATAGAAGAAGATATAGAAATTGATCTTGAAGAATGTATGCAACCAGAAACAATTTTATCTAAACAAGATCAAAATACACTATTAAAAGCTGTGTATGCTACTCATAATGGTGTTTTTAGAATGAGTCCAGACATTGAAGATCTGGTTGAAACATCTAATAACGTAGCTCGCGTTTTGGTAAAAGATGGTGAAATAAAGATTCTATGCTTAACACGAAGCTCTATTGAATCTGGTAAGATGGATTTGGCTTACTCAATAAAATCAGGATTTGAGTTAGCGGGATTTGAAGTTGAACTATCAGGATCATATCCCGGTTGGAAACCAAATCCTAATTCTCCAATACTAAAAGTGCTAAAAAATATCTATGTAGATATGTTCAATGAAGAGCCAAATGTATTAGCATGTCATGCAGGTCTTGAATGCGGTATCTTAGGAACAAATTACCCTAATATGGATATGATTTCATTTGGACCTACTATTAAAGGAGCACATTCTCCAGATGAACGTGCAAACATCAGTTCATCGCAAAAATATTGGAAATATGTTCTAGAAATTTTGAAGAACATACCAGAAAAGAAATAATAAAAGCAGCCAATTGGCTGCTTTTATTTTAATGAACATATATATCTTCAAGTTATTTTTTTGTTACGCGAACAGAAACACGTCTATTTTGTTGTCTTCCTTCCTCTGTATTATTATCAGCAATTGGGTGTTCTTCTCCATAACCCTCAGCAGATAATCTAGATGCATCTACACCTCTACCTATTAAAGCTGTCATAACAGCTGTTGCTCTATTAGCAGATAATGTTTTATTAGCAGTTGGGTCCCCGGTATTATCTGTATAACCACCGATTTTAATATTTACATTAGGATAAGCGTTTAAAATTGAAGTTAAACTTTCTATTTGTTTTACTGACCTATCGTCAAGTTCAGCAGAACCTGTTTTAAATAATATCCTACGCATTTCAAACCAAGTATCTTTATCAACAGCTTTATTACTATCTATAAAATCAATTAGTTTCATTTCAACTCCTTTTGAAGGAACTATTATTTCCACTCCATTTTGTAATTTTCTTTTCAAGAATTCTCCAAGATCTTCAAAGCCTTTTACTGTTTTACCAACTAAATCTTCACCAGCATTGTAGATAGCATTCATATCATCTACAACATTAGATGCTGCTTCCTCTATGCCTTCTTTAACGTCTGTGGTAACTTCTTCAACCTTGTCTTCAACATCTTTAGCATCATTTTCACAATTTCTTAATAAATAAATAGCCAATAATCCTAGACCTATCAGAAGTATCCATGGTAACCACTTATTACTTCCTCTTTTAACATCTCTTTCTATGTCATCTACTGCATCTGAAACCGTTTCTCGAGCATCAGAAAAAGAATCTACAGCAAGGTTATCTAATGATCCTACACCCAATGTTCCTAATAATTTATCCATAAAACCAGATGGCGCGGCTTTCTTTAGGTTATTCTTCTGACCAGACAATAATTTTGTAAGTGCGCTTACTCCGCCATTAGCTATTTTCTTTCTAACAATAGCCATAAGTACTGGTAAAGCCATTTTTAGCAAACCAGATGAGGAACCTTTTTTTAATCCAACAGCATTACCAATAAGATCAGTAATACCATCAAGTTTATCTCCAAAAAGCGAACCTAATAGGTTTCCGCTGAGATCTAATAAACTATTATTAGAGCCTCCAAAAAGGTCACCAATATTATCTAAAATACCACCACCAAATTCGGAGCGTGTTACCATATTTAATAAGTCGGATGCTCCAGATTGTGTATTGGCCTTGTTCATTAAACCACCCATAAGAGCAGGTAGAACATGTTCTAAGCCAGATTGAGTTGCTTCGCTGCTTTCTCCAAAAAAAGAAGCAGCCTTACCTACCACAGCATCAGTAAGATAGTCTTTGGCAAGATCGAATAAATTTACAGACATAATTTTTAGTTTTTTGATTGTTTCACGTAAAGTTATTTAAATAATAAGTAGAAAACAATTATAAAATTGAATTTTCTCAAAAATTTTAATAAAAAAAATGAATATTTACAAGCTTTTAAAATATAATATTTGACGTTTTTTGCGTTATTACTTAAATACTTAAAATATAAAAATGAAAGTTTTAAAAGCCTTAATAATAATTTGTACATCCATCTTATTCATTTCCTGTAGTACAAGTGATGATTCACCAAATGAGCAACCTGTTCAGAGTGATCTAGTAGGAACATGGGATTTAACTGAATTAAGTATTGACGGGACTGCTAATATTTCAGGTATCCCAATTGGTATCCCTGTAAAAGGTAACGGTAAAGATCTAAATGCAAAAATTGTTCTTACTGAACAACCAAATAATATTACTGCTTCAGGTAATTTTGTTATTGAGGTAATTGTAGATGTACCAGGTAGCGTTGTAACACAAGATATTCCTTTTAATTTAGACGTTTTAGTAGGTAATGGAACTTGGTCATTAAATAATAATGGAGAATTTATTATCACAGATAACGTTGGCTCTCAAACATTTGATATTAGAGAATTTAGCGGTTCTATTTTAAAATTAAGAACCCTAGAAGAAGTTCCCGTTCCATATAATGGCACTACCATTTTGGTAGATGCTACTATAGATATGACTTTACAAAAACAATAAATAGTTACACAAAGCCAAGCTTAAAAAGAGAAAATTTTTTCCTCTTTTTTTTATTTGTCAGAATTTTTAGACTTCGTACTTTTGGCAAAACCTAATAGCAATGAAAAACACTAAATACGTTTTCGTTACCGGAGGCGTAACTTCATCACTCGGTAAGGGTATTATAGCTGCTTCTTTAGCTAAATTATTACAAGAACGAGGCTATTCAGTTACCATTCAAAAGTTAGATCCTTATATTAATATTGATCCTGGCACTTTGAACCCTTATGAGCATGGAGAGTGTTTTGTAACGGATGATGGCGCAGAAACCGATCTAGACTTAGGCCATTATGAACGATTTTTGAACATTCCTACTTCTCAAGCTAATAATGTTACAACTGGTAGAATCTACCAAACAGTTATAGACAAAGAACGTAAAGGTGATTATCTAGGCAAAACTGTTCAAGTTATCCCTCATATAACTGACGAAATAAAACGTAGGGTGCAACTTATTGGTAATACTGGCGAATATGATATCGTAATTACAGAAATTGGTGGAACTGTTGGCGATATTGAATCGTTGCCTTATGTAGAATCTGTTAGACAATTATTATGGGAGTTGGGTGATGACAATGCCATTGTTATTCATTTAACTTTGGTGCCTTATTTAGCTGCTGCGGGAGAATTAAAAACCAAGCCTACACAACATTCTGTTAAAATGCTGATGCAGAGCGGTGTGAGTCCAAATATATTAGTATGTAGAACTGAGCATGAAATTTCCGATGATATTAGAAGAAAATTAGCTTTATTCTGCAATGTAAAGCAAGAAGATGTAATTCAATCGCTTGACGCGGAAACCATTTACGATGTACCTAATATGATGTACTCTGAAGGTTTAGATACTGCTGTTCTTAAAAAACTACAGCTATCTTCAGACGATAAGCCTGTATTACATAAATGGAATGATTTTCTTAGAAGACATAAAAACCCAAAACATACTGTTGAAATAGGACTGGTTGGTAAATATGTAGAATTGCAAGATGCCTATAAATCAATTTCTGAAGCTTTTATTCATGCTGGTGCAGCAAATGAAGTAAAAGTTAATTTGCATTGGATGCATTCTGAAAATTTAAAAGTAGATCAACTTAAAAACCTAGACGGAGTTTTAGTAGCTCCAGGTTTTGGTGAGCGCGGTGTTGAAGGAAAGATTGATGCTATAAAATATATTAGAGAACATAATATTCCTTTCTTAGGTATTTGTTTAGGTATGCAAATGGCCGTTATAGAATTTGCCAGAAATGAATTGAATCTAAAAGATGCAAATTCTACAGAAATGGTAGAAAAAACTAAGCGTCCTGTTATTGATCTTATGGAAGAACAAAAGACCATTACCAATATGGGTGGTACTATGCGTTTAGGTGCTTGGAATTGCAAATTAGACAAAGACTCAAAAGTTTATGATGCATATGGTGTAGATATGATTAGTGAACGCCATAGACATCGTTACGAATTCAATAATGATTACCTCGAACAGCTTACCAAAGCTGGAATGAAAATTACTGGTGTAAACCCGAAAACAGGTCTTGTAGAGATTGTAGAATTACCAAAACATCCTTGGTTTGTAGGTGTACAATATCATCCTGAATATAAAAGTACTGTGTTGAACCCGCATCCGCTATTTGTAGCCTTTGTAGAAGCTTCTCTAAAACATAAAACGCTATAATCTATCTACCATAAGATTCAGGTTTTATTTTTTCTTTAACATTCTAAAAAGTGAAAAACTTTATATTTGTGTATAAACTTACAGATCATGAAAAAAATATTACTTGTTTTTTGCCTATTTTCTTTATTCTCTATTAATTCTTTTGCTCAAGAGAAACCAACTCCAGTATCAAATGATGGCTTTAATGCATCGCTTGCGAAAGAAATGGGTGCAGATGATTATGGCATGCGTAAATATGTAATGGCCTTTTTAAAGAAAGGACCTAATAGACCAACAGACAAAGATGAGGCTGCTAAATTACAAGCTGCTCATATGGAAAACATTGGACGTTTAGCAAAAGAAGGAAAACTAGCTATTGCTGGACCTTTTCTTGACAATGGAGAACTACGTGGTATCTATATTTTTAATGTTGAATCTGTAGAAGAAGCTAAAAAATTAACAGAAACTGACCCAGCCATAAAAGCTGGTAGCTTAGTAATGGAATTACACCCTTGGTATGGCTCAGCTGCTTTGGGGTTGGTTGTTAAATACCATGATAAAATTTCAAAGATTAAGATGTAATAATTAACCTAAATAATCAAGAATAAAGAATAGAATTATACCACCAATAACTGTAATAATAATACCTATTATTATTTCTTTAAGGTTTCTTTCTTCTTTTTCTTTTTTAGGTTTAATTATTTTTTGGTTATAATTACCTTTATTATCACCAATATGAATATTAGACTCGGATATTTTTATTGAAGCAGGTTCTTCAATTATTGTAAAATTATATTCTGAATCAACTAATTTCTGGCCTTTTTCAGTAAATCCATAACAATATCCTGTTCTACCTTTTTTCCTTATATAATTTAGATTCTCAGCCCTTATTATATCTTTTTTCAATTGCTGATCAGTATCTTTACTCATGCAAATGAGCCCATCATTTTCAATTATTTGTAATACTCTTTCAAGTCTTTTATCCTGTGCCATTTAAGTTACTTTAGTAATTCCTTTGCTCTTAATTTAGCTTCTTCATTACGATCAATTTTATGTTCTGGGCGTGTCCATTTTGGTTTTTCACCTAAAGCTTCATATTGAGAATTTTCTGCTTCCACAGTTTCTGGCTGCATTTTTTTAATAAATGGTTTTTGAGGGTTTAAACCTAACAGTTTAAACAGTTCCATATCCTCATTTACATCTGGATTCGGCGTTGTAAGTAACTTATCTCCTGCAAAAATAGAATTGGCACCTGCAAAGAAACACATGGTCTGCCCCTCTCTACTCATATCTGTTCTACCAGCGCTTAAACGCACTTGCGTTTCTGGCATAACAATACGTGTTGTAGCAACCATACGTATCATTTCCCAAATTGAAACTGTTTCTTGGTCTTCTAATGGAGTACCTTCTACTGCAACTAACGCATTGATAGGTACAGATTCTGGCTGTGGGTTTAAAGTTGACAAAGCCACTAACATGCCAGCTCTATCTTCCTCTTTTTCACCCATACCAATAATACCACCGCTACAAACTGTAACATTTGTTTTACGAACATTATCAATAGTTTCTAATCTATCTTCATAACCACGTGTAGAAATTACCTCTTTATAATATTCTTCAGATGAATCTAAATTATGATTATAGGCATACAACCCGGCCTCAGCTAAACGTTGTGCTTGATTTTCGGTCACCATTCCCAACGTACAGCAAACTTCCATATCAAGTTTGTTAATTGTACGAACCATTTCTAATACCTGATCAAATTCAGGCCCATCTTTTACATTACGCCAAGCCGCACCCATACAGACTCTAGAACTACCTGAAGCTTTAGCGCGTAATGCCTGAGCTTTTACTTGAGGAACTGTCATTAAATCATTTCCTTCAATATCCGTATGATAACGAGCTGCTTGTGGACAATAACCACAATCTTCAGGACAACCACCAGTTTTTATTGATAGTAAAGTAGATACTTGGACTGAATTAGGATCATGATGCTTTCTATGAATGGAAGCAGCTTCATAAAGTAATTCCATTAAAGGCCTATTATATATTTCTAAGATTTCTTCTTTGGTCCAGTTGTGTCTTGTAATACTCATAAAATCGTTAAGATTAGAAATTCAAAAATAGGGAATCTGCTGCTAATTTTTTGATAATATTATAGAAACTGCGTTACCACCAAAACCAACAGCATTTACCAAAACTTTATTAATCTTTTTTGGTTTTTTACTATCTATAAATGGAACTTTTATAAATTGTTGATTTTGCAACATTAAAATAGCCATTTCTACATTTAACATACCAGATGTTGCGAAAGTATGTCCTAATTTCCATTTATTGTTTGTAAGTGTAGTGGTATTTTTACCAAATACTTTTTCAATTGCTTTGTATTCTGCTAAATCGCCTTTAATTGTTCCTGGTGTGTGTGTAACAATAACATCAATCTCTTCTGAATTTAAATTGCCTAAAGCCATTTTCATAGAACGTTGAAAACAATCAGCTTCAGTAGATAAAGAAGCATTGTGTTTTAAAATCTCTGTAGCATAACCAATACCCTCAACAAAAGCCAAAGCATTCTCTTTTTTTCCTTTTTCTAAACTAGCAATTGAGGCTCCCTCACCAAGAATCATTGTATTTCTTTTCTTTTCTAAGTTTAGCGCTTGGCACGGGTAAGGTTCTTCACTTTGTTTAGAATGACAATTCGCATAGATCTTTAGAGCTTTCATCTGAGCAATAGTAAATGGTGTTAACGGTGCCTCGCTACCACCTACCAAAAACTTATCTGTCATACCAGAATTGATCCAAGCAACACCATTTAATAAAGCATGTAACGCCGTAGAACAAGTAATTGAATGTGATATTTCGGGACCTTGCGTTTGAAGATCGTGTGCCACCCAAGAAGAAATATTACCCAAAGTAGTTGTAGGTGAACTTAATGTAGAGGACTGGTTTTCCTTTAAAAACTCTTCATGATATTTTTCAAATAATGTAGTAGCTCCTCGAGATGATCCTATGTTTATACCAAAATTATCTTTTGCCTTCCATCCTGCTTGTTTTATTGCTTGTCTGGAAGCATAGATTGCGTATAAAACCGAATCATCAAGATCATTATATTTTGAATTTGAATTTCTTAATTCTCCTATTCTATCTTTTGCAAAAGCAGACAATGGTGCGACTAAAACTTCTTTGTTAAGAACTCTGTGTTTAGCAAAAAAATGATGATCATTTTGATAATTCTTCCAAGCATCAGCTAAAGAAACTCCTAAAGGAGAAATAGATGAAATTGCTGTTATAGAAATAGGTTCATTCATAAACTGTGGCAAATTTAAGTTTCTGTGTAACAAAAACCATCCTTAAAACACTTATATTTATAAAAAGAAGCATTGTGAGTGAATACGTTCAACAAAAGAGTTGGTTTTCAAGAAATTGGTTATGGGTAGTTCCAGTAAGTGGATGTCTTGTCGTTATTTTATTAATAATATTCGGTGTAGGTGCTGCCATTTTCGGAGTCACAAAATTGATGACAGGATCTGAACCATACGAATATGCCCTAGAAAAAGCTGCAAAGGATCCTATTGTTATTCAGCATTTAGGAGATTCTATTGAAAGCAATGGAATAATGCAAGGAAATATTTCATTAAACAACAACTCTGGTGAAGCAAATATTACAATTCCTATAAAAGGAAATAAAGGAAAAGGGTCGGTTACTATTATTGGTAAAAAAGAAAATGGTGATTGGACTTTCGAAGAATTATACGTAAAAATTAAAGAAAAAAATATTACGATAAACTTAATCGATAAAGGATTAGAAGGTATCTAAGACTTTTTCTATCACACTATAAATCTTATCTAATTCTTTGTTAGATATGGTAAAAGGTGGTAGAATATAAATGGTATTACCTAGCGGACGCAAACAAACACCGTTTTGCATAAAAAAATCGAATAATTTATTTCTAAGATTACCATAGCGTTCCATTTCTATATTCAAATCTACAGCATAAATAACCCCTAACTGACGTGTTTCTTTTACTTTAGGGTGATCTTTTATTGTATTATTAAAATCTTGATGCGATTTAATAATTCGTTGAATATTACTTTGAATTTTTTCAGATTGCAATAATTCGATTCCTGCTAAAGCTGCTGTGCATGCAATTGGGTTAGCAGAATACGTATGCCCATGAAAAAAGCCTTTAACCAATTCTTCACTTAAAAAAGCATCATATACTTTTTGTGTGCAACTGGTAATAGCCATGGGCACTAATCCAGCAGTTAATGACTTTGACAAGCAAATTAAATCTGGCTGATTTATTAGATATTCTGAAGCAAAGTTCTTATCCGTTTTACCAAAGCCAGTCATTACCTCATCTGCAATTACTAGCACATTATTTTCTTTGGCAATAGCAAGCAATTCATCTAGTAAATTACCATCATACATTTTCATAGCAGCTGCACCTTGAACCAAAGGTTCATAAATAAAAGCTGCAACATTATCACGACGAATTAATTGTTTGAATTGTTTTTTAATCTCGTCAAAGTTATTCTGAGTTGGAACTGGAATTCTTTCTACATCAATAAAAAAATCTTCGAACGGCCCGTTATAAACAGACAGCCCTGAAACAGACATGGCACCAAAAGTATCTCCATGAAACCCATCTTCTAAAGCAATAATTTTTCTTCGTTTTTCACCGTTATTAAAATAATACTGCAATGCCATTTTAATAGCTACATCTACCGATGTAGAACCATTATCTGAAAAAAATAGTTTTTGCTGGTTATTAGGTAAAATATCTATCAGAGCTTCAGATAATTTTATAGCAGGTTCATGTGTAAAACCTGCAAAAACAACATGATCTAATTCTTGCATTTGGCTGGCCACTCGATTGGTAATGTATTCATTGCAATGTCCGAACATACACGTGTACCAAGACGCAATTCCGTCTATATATTCGTTACCATTTTCATCATACAAAACACATCCCTTTGCCTTGGTAATTGCAATATGGTCTGGGCTTAACTTATGCTGCGTTAGCGGATGCCAAAGATGTTTTTTATCTCGTTCTTTTAGATTCATAAGTTCTTTTTAAACCTTTCAGCATATTCTTTAACCACGTTTTGATCAAAATATGGTTCTTTATCAACTCTACCAATTACATTTATTTTGGTCATTTTCTGAATAATCTCTTCTGTGGTTTTATGCTCATTTCCACTAAAAATTACAGAAACATCAAATCCTTTTTCTTGTAAAGTCTTAATGGTTAATAGTGAATGATTGATACTCCCTAAATAATGACGAGAAACAACAATTACTTTATAGTCTGACTTAATAATATCTAAAATGGTATGCTTATCATTTAATGGAACTAATAAACCACCTGCTCCTTCGATCACCAAATGATTCTTGGTTGTAGGTTCTTTTATTTTTTTTAGATCAATTTTAATTTCATCTATTTCAGCAGCAGCATGGGGGCTCATCGGTGTATTCAAGGCATAACTGTTCAGGTGGAATTTTGACTTATCGTTAGAAACCAATCGTTCCACTTTTTTAGTGTCGCAATTATCTAAATCTCCAGCTTGAATAGGTTTCCAATAATCAGCTTGTAAAGCTTCTGTAACTATAGCAGCGGCTACAGTTTTTCCTACATCAGTTCCAATTCCTGTAATGAAATACCTTTTCATCTAAAAATCGTTTTACATTCATTACAGATATATTTCTTTCTTTCGAAAAAAGGGAACAACATGTAAAAAAAGTTTTTGTTATTAGGTGGTGCAATTAATATTTTAGTAGAATTACATTTTACACAATGTATATCCTTTCCTTCCTTATCTTTATTATATACTCTTATTTCATTATAAATATTCAGAGCCTTATCAGCATCATCTTTATGTACTAGTATTTTGACACCACCAATAGCCTGACTAATTAGAGGATCAGCATCTACAGTAGTTTCATCCATCAGCATAAGATTTATTCCTTCAGACTCTAATTTAGATTTTATTAATTGAGCTTCGGTCGAATAATTAAAAGATGCTAAAAGAAAGTAATTATCATTCATAATAAAAGTTTAGACAAAAGTAACAAGCTTCTCTAAAACATCTGTAATTTCTTTTTTAGAATTATAAGAGTGTAGACAAAAGCGCAAACGTTCTTTTCCTTCAGCTACTGTAGGTGAGAGAATTGGTTTTACATCAAATCCGTTTTCTTTAAATTTTTGAGCAATAGATTTTATTTTTTTATTCCCAGGAATTATACAACAATGTATGGCAGAATTACTTTCTATAAAACCTAGTCTCAGCCTTTTAAATTCAGATTTAAAATGTTGAATATTACTGTGAAGTCCTTTAGATGCTTCGACTGCGCTCAGCATGACATCGTATGTAGTTTTTATAGTTGCGAGTGAATGTGGAGATAAAGCAGTTGTGTAGATAAAACTTCTAGCAAAATTGACTAAATATTGTTTTAATTGTTCATTACTTAGAATGGCAGCGCCATGGCAACCCAATGCCTTACCAAATGTAATTAGTCTAGCAAAAACATCTTTTTCTAATCCTAATTCTTGAACTAACCCTACTCCATTATTTCCTACAACGCCCGTGGCATGAGCTTCATCAACTATAAGATAAGCATTGTACTTATTACAAAGTTGTGACATCTTAGATAAGTCGGGTGAATCTCCATCCATAGAAAAAATAGATTCTGTAACGACATAGACTTCGACATGCTCAGTCTGACTATTATCATTATCCTGAACTCGTTTTAGCATCTTATCCAGATTATTTAGATCATTGTGCTTAAACTTATAAGCTTTGGCATTGCTCATTTTAATGCCATCGCGAATAGAAGCATGAATAAATTCATCATATAAAATGATATCTCTTTTTTGAGGAACTGACGAAAAGAAACCAATGTTTGCATCATAACCCGAATTAAAAATGAGTGCTGATTCACTTTTGTGAAATTCACAAAGTGTTTTTTCTACCTCATCATATAATCTATGATTTCCTGTAAGCAAGCGCGAGCCGGTTGCTCCATTTTGCTTGATATTCTCCTTAATTAAATACTGATGTACTTTATCAAATATCACTTCAGATTTTGCAAAACCTAAATAATCGTTAGAGGAAAAATCAATAAGATTTGTCTGATTTCCAAGTATTCTAAAGGCATCATTTTCTTGACGATCTTTTAACTTTTTATGTAGTTTTTTTGGCAACTCCATCAAAGCAAATGTATATAAAATCCAGTATCTTTATACCATGTTTGCTCTTGTAGATTGTAATAATTTTTACGCATCGTGTGAGCGGGTTTTTAATCCGAATTTGCGCAATAAACCTGTTGCTATTTTAAGCAATAATGATGGTTGTGTTATTTCACGTAGTGATGAAGCAAAAGCTTTACAGTTACCAATGGGTGCACCTATTTTTAAATGGGAAAATTTTTGCAAAACAAACAATATAAACGTTTTATCATCTAATTATCCGCTCTATGGCGATATGAGTGAACGTGTAATGTCTATTTTAGAACAGTTCACGCCAGATGTAGAAGTTTATAGTATAGATGAGGCTTTCCTGCAATTTAAAGGATTTGAAAATTATGATTTTACTCTTTACGGGAATGACATCCGGAAACGAATATTAAAATGGACAGGCATACCAACCTGTGTAGGAATTGCTCCCACTAAAGCATTAAGTAAAGTTGCCAATAAAATTGCTCGTAAATTTCCTGATCAAACTAATGGAGTTTATGTAATCAATTCTGAAGAATCTAAAATTAAAGCCTTAAAGTGGATAAAACTAGAAGCTGTTTGGGGTATTGGTCGAAGACTACAAAAACGTCTAAAAGTTAAAGGGTGTGAAACAGCATATGATTTTACCCAATTATCAGATCAATGGATCCGAAAAAATTTCTCTATTACAGAATGGAAATTGAAAAAAGATTTAGAAGGTATTTCTAAATTACCATTAGACTTTAGAGAAGCTAAGCGTGCCATTGCCACTACCCGAAGTTTCGATTACACTTATGATGATATAAATTATATAAAAGAACGGGTATCTACATTTGCTGCCAGCTGCGCCGAGAAATTGCGCCAACAAGGTTCTAGTTGTTTTATGATTATTGTTATGTTGAGTAGTGATAGTCATAAAAAACAATTAAAACAGCATCGTACTAGTACTCGGATTATTTTACCATTCCCTACAGATTCTTCTTTAGTAATTAGTAACGAGGCAATAAAAGCTATTGAAACTATTTTTAAACAAGGTATTAAATATAAACGTGCTGGTATTATTGTTACCGGATTGGTACCAACGAATAATCATCAATTAGATATCTTCCGTCAAGAAAACCCGAAACATAAACCACTAATGTCTGCTATCGATAGCCTTAATCATAAATACAAAGATTATAAAATAAAGCTTGGGAGTCAAGATTTAGAGCGTACTTGGAAAATGCGTCAAGAACGATTATCACCACGCTATACTACTAATATTAATGAAATTATAAAGGTAAAATAATTGCTTTTATTTTTACCTCAAAAACAATACCTTGTACTCTCATTTTTTACAAAAACAAAAAGCTTTTTATTAACAATTTCAATATGAAAAAAATTACACTAATTATTCTGTTTTTTTCCCTAGTTGGATATTCTCAGATGAAACCAGATGATGTAAAAACCTTTACACTTAAAAACGGAATGAAGTTTTTAGTTGTTGAAGATTTTACCATTCCCAATGCAAATATGTATTTATTCTATAAAGTTGGTAGTAGAAATGAATACCAAGGTATTACAGGATTATCGCACTTTTTTGAGCACATGATGTTTAACGGCGCCAAAAAATATGGCCCAAAGTTATTCGATCAAACTATGGAATTTCACGGTGGCGCCAACAACGCATATACTAGAAATGACATCACAGCCTATACTAATTGGTTTCCTGCCTCGGCAACAGAAATAATTTTTGATTTAGAAGCCGATCGTATTTCTAGTTTAGCTATCGATCCGAAAATGGTAGAAAGTGAAAGAGGTGTTGTCTTAAGTGAACGTAGTACTGGTTTAGAAAATTCTCCTTGGAGATCGCTCATTCAATCTGTTGAAGCTACTGCGTTTCAAGAGCATCCATATCATTGGCCTGTAATTGGTTATGAAGATGATATGAAAAACTGGACTCAAGCAGATCTAGAACGTTACTTTAAAACTTATTATGCTCCTAATAATTGTATTGTAGTAATGTCTGGAGCTGTTAAATATGAAAAAATTAAAGAACTAGCCGAAAAATATCTTGAACCAATTCCATCACAACCCGCACCTCCAAAAGTACATATAGTGGAACCTCCTCAAACTGGTGAACGTAGAATTGCAGTTCAAAAAGAAGTGGCTACACCATATTTAACTATTGGTTATAAAACTCCCGATGCAGAGAGCGAAGATTATTATGCTTTAAGTATATTAAGTTCTATCCTTACTTCGGGGCAATCATCTAGATTATATTCAGAATTGATAGATAAACAACAATTAGCAACTCAAATATATTCAGATTATAATGAGAGTTTCGACCCTACTCTATTCTATATTTATACGGTAACCAATAAAGGTGTGAAACATGAGGATCTAGAAAACGCTATCTATAAAGAAATGGATAAAATAAAAAATGAAGGTATTACCGAAAATGAGCTTCAAAAAATTAAGAATCAGAAATTAATGGAATTTTACGGTCAAGTAGAAACTATTAATGGCAAGTCTAATAATTTAGGTACTTACGAAGTATATTTTGGAGATTATAAAAAAATGTTTGATGCCCCAGAAAACTATAATAAAGTTACTGTAGCCGATATACAAAATGTTGCTAAAAAATATTTCTCTAAAAGCAATAGAACAGTTGGTGTTTTAAAAACTAATACAAACGAATAGGTCATGAAAAAACTACAACAACTATATATAGGTATTGTATTATTAACTATACTTCCAGCAATAGTAACTGCTCAGGGTTATAAATTACCCAAATATTCAACTTTTACCTTAGATAATGGACTAAAAGTATATTTAATGGAGCGACATTCTGTACCAGTAATTAATGTTTCTACAATAATTCCCGCAGGTGCAGTAAATGATGGAGATCAAGCTGGCTTGGCCGACTTAACCGCGACAGCATTAAAACATGGAACTAAAAGTTATACAAAAGCACAATTAGATGAAACTATAGATTTTATTGGTGCAAGTTTAAGCACAAGTGCCTCAAAAGAATTTTCTAATATCTCGTCTAAGTTTGCCGCTAAAGATAGAAGCAAAGTTTTAAGTATTATTAAAGAAGTTTTAATACAGCCATCTTTCGATGCTACAGAATTCGATAAAGAGAAAAGTAGGTTATTGGTAGGTTTAGAACAACAAAAAGAAAGCCCAAGATCGGTTATTGGTTCTTACTTTAATAAGCTGATTTATGGAGATCATGTATATGGTAATATTACAGCAGGTACAATTGCAAGTATAAAAGCTTTAACGGTTGAAGATGTTAAAAAATTCCATGCTGCAAATTATATTCCGAACAATGCTGCAATTAGTATCGTTGGCGATTTCTCTTCTGAAGAAATGAAGAATGAGATTACTAAATTATTTTCTGATTGGAAAAAAGGTAATGCCTCAGCTGCAAATAACGTAGCTAAATCTATAAACAAACCATCAGAGAATAGAGTTTTATTGGTAAATAAAGATGATGCTAAAGAAACTACTTTTTACATAGGTTCTACTGGAATTAGTAGAAATAATGAAGACTTTGTAGCTATTAGTGTTATAAATACGCTCTTTGGTGGAAGATTTACTTCAATGCTTAATGACGAATTACGTGTTAATTCTGGATTGACCTATGGTGCCAGAAGTCGTTTTAGTACCTTAAAAAATGGTGGTACTTTTTTGATTAGTACGTTTACAGCTTCAAAAACAACTGAGGCTGCTATTGATAAAGCTTTAGAAGTATTGAATAACCTTCATAAAAATGGTATTGATCAAAAAGCTTTAACCTCAGCTAAGAACTATGTAAAAGGACAATTTCCGCCACGTTATGAAACAACTGGCCAACTAGCAAATTTACTAACTCAGATGTTTTGGTATAATTTTAATGAATCTTTCATTAATAATTTTGAAAAGAATGTAGATGGTTTAGACCTTAAAAAAGCAAATGATATTATTTCGACTTACTTCCCTAAAAACAACTTACAATTTGTTCTAGTAGGTAAAGCAGCAGATATTAAATCGATTGCCGAAAAATATGGTAAAGTGAAGCAAGTAGAAATTAAAGAAGAAATAAAAAGTACTTTTTAAAATATTAAAAGCCAAAGTTAAAAACTTTGGCTTTTTTATATTCCAAACGCGGTAAGCACCAACTTTCTAGAACCTCCTCTGTCTCTATGTTCGCATAGATAAATACCTTGCCATGTGCCAAGATTTAACCGACCATCGGTAATTGGTATTTGTACTGAAGTTCCCATAAGCGAAGCTTTAATATGCGCTGGCATATCATCTGAACCTTCAAAAGTATGTTTGTAGTAGGGTGCATTTTCTGGCACCATGACATTTAAATGGCTTTCAAAATCTTGTCGAACTGTTGAGTCAGCATTTTCATTAATGGTTAAGCTAGCCGATGTATGTTTAATGAATACTTGTAACAAACCTTGATTGATTTGATTTAATTCTGACACTTGCTCTAAAACCAAATCAGTAATTAAATGATAACCTCTACTAAAAGCAGGTAATCGAAATTCTTTTTGAAAAAACTTCATATTCTTTTAATTTCTATCTACAATATATCAAATTTCTATTTTAAAACAGGTAAATTAGTAACGATACCATTTAATAGTATATAAGTATGAAATCATTACTACAAAAAATAAGCATAGCCTTAGCTAAACGAAAATTTAAAAAAGAAGGTGCGAAAACTACGGTAAAAAAACTAGCGAAAGAGGCTAAGTTACAACGCGTAAGCATCTGGCACAGAGCTCATGATATTTTCTTTATTATTTTAAGTGTTTTTGCTGCTGGGTTTGGTTTAAAAGGATTTCTTCTACCAAACAATTTTATAGATGGTGGTGCTATGGGTATTTCTTTATTAATCTCAGAAACAACATCTATATCATTGTCATTATTAGTAATCATCGTCAATTTACCTTTTATCATTCTAGGTTACTTTCATATTGGTCATCGTTTTGCTATTAAAAGTATTTTGGCCATCGTGGGTTTGGCAGTTATATTACTGTTAGTGCCTTACCCTATTATTACTTCAGATAAATTATTGATCGCTGTTTTTGGTGGGTTCTTTTTAGGGGCTGGTATTGGCTTGGCCATTCGGGGCGGTGCAGTTATTGACGGTACTGAGGTTCTAGCAATTTATTTGAGTAAAAAAACAGGACTTACTATTGGTGATGTCATTTTACTATTTAACATTGTTATATTTATGGTTGGTGCTTATGTATTATCGGTTGAGGTAGCCTTATATGCAATGCTTACCTATTATGCAGCTTCTAAAACAGTAGATTTTGTAATAGAAGGAGTAGAAGAATATATGGGTATAACCATAATTTCTAAAAAAAGTGAAAAACTACGGTTGATGATCACCGAAAACTTGGGACGCGGTGTTACTATTTATAAAGGTAAAGGAGGTTATAATAAAAATGGTGATGAACAACGCGAGTTAGATATAATCTATACCATTATTACTCGCCTAGAGATTGCCCGATTACAAACTGAAATTGATAAAATAGACACTAATGCCTTTGTCTTTAAACAAAGTATAAAAGACACCAAAGGTGGTATGATAAAAAAGAGAGTTTTCGCAAAATAGCTTATTAAACCGTAACGATAACCATCAATCTGCTACTAACAAGCATAACTAACTTAAATTTTTTATTATGCAGATTACCAAAAATACTGGCCGTATTGTAGGTGTACTTTTTCTATTAACAGTAATTGCCGGGGCTTGGGGCACAGCAACAAGAGGATTATCGGGTGCAAGAGATAATATCATAGATTTTTTAAATAGGTTGACTGAAAATGCTGATCAAATGAAATTAGCAATTGGTCTAGATGTTTTAGGCAGCGCCATAGCTGTGCTTATTGCTATTTATCTTTATCCTATTGTAAAAAAATATAGCCAGCGATTGGCTATAGCCTACTTTGGTATTGGCTTAATAAACTTTAGTATAGTAATTATTAGTAATATTATTCATTGGTCATTATTAACTGTAGGTAAAGAATACGCGGTAAATACTGTAACAGATGCGCAACATTTTACAACGCTGGCAACTATGCATTATGAGGCTTATTACTTTGCTCACTTTTTAATATTAATGTTGTATTCTATTGGTGGTAGTATCTTATATTATTTCTTATTAAAAACTAGTTTGGTACCAAAGTGGTTAGCGATTTGGGGTATACTGGCTTCTGTAATAGTTTTTGTTGGTGCCACATTATCGATACTAGAAATACCTGTTTCTTTCTATCTATTTATACAAAATGGTATTTTTATATTGAGTTTTATTTTGTTTTTACTAATTATGGGTTTTAATACAGATAAATACAATTCTTTAAATTGATTTTTTTAATAAAAAGAGAGGGATTCTCCCCTCTCTTTAACACCTTTTTAAGCATGAGCAATTAACTTCCAGGTAACTGCCTTTCCATTGTACGGTGGCATTCTATTACCTTTTGCAATTGGAGCTGTAGTACTTGGTGAACCAACTACTTTCCATACTCCGCTCTCAGGGCATGTTTGTCCGGTTGTGGCAGTTGTGCCTATCGGTTTCTTCATGTTTCTGAAATTAAATTTCCCCTCAAATTTGGAACACCGGGTGAGGAATATTACCCGACAAGGAAATTTGAAATCTCAGATTTTTATACTATCTTAGTAATGTCAAAAAAAGATTGAAAAATCTGAGGGTCAAGTCAATTTCCTAAACGAAAACTTGACCTTTTTTATTTACTTTCTCTTCTACAAAATTTATAATATTTTATTTCACCAATTATAATTTCTTCAATATCATAAATAATGCTTTCATTTTTATAGTCGATATTCATTTCTCTTAAAATATTCTTTATAAAAACATAAAAATACTCTCCTGCTTTCACCATTTTAAATGCTTTATCATCAGAATGGTCAGCTTTTGTCATATACAAACAGTCATCTTCTTCATCACCTTTATTACGACCAATTTTTACATACTCCATATCAGATAAACCAATATACTTACTTGCGCCCGAGCTAAATCCTAATTTACCAGTTTTATGTACCGTTGCTTTTACAACGCCATATTTACTTGATGAGTCAAAAAAATCTAGTTCAATCATGCTTAACACTTTACAGATACAAATATACGAAAAAAAATAATACCATCAAAATTTAAAAATAATGAATAGTAATTCAATGTTTTTCTATTGAGATAGAAGTGAGATGGTGATGAGATGGATGTGTTACTCTTAAATTTAATTTAGTTAAAAAATCTCAAATCATATCACAAAAAAAAGCCAAAGTAAAAACTTTGGCTTTATAATATTTCAAGTAAATAACTTCTATAAATGTATCACCTCATCATAAGCATCAGCTACAGCTTCCATTACCGCTTCACTCATGGTTGGGTGAGGGTGTACAGCTTTTAAAACTTCATGACCAGTAGTTTCTAGCTTTCTACCCAAGACAGCTTCAGCAATCATATCGGTAACACCAGCACCGATCATATGGCAACCTAACCATTCACCATATTTAGCATCAAAAATCACTTTTACAAAACCATCTTTAGCGCCAGAAGCACTTGCTTTACCAGATGCTGAGAACGGGAACTTTCCTACTTTAATATCATATCCTTGCTCTTTGGCTTGAGCTTCGGTTAATCCTACAGAAGCAATCTCTGGTGTACAATAGGTACAACCTGGTATATTACCATAGTCTAATGCTTCTACATGCTGTCCTGCAATTTTTTCCACGCATAAAATTCCTTCCGCAGAAGCGACATGTGCCAATGCCTGACCAGGAGTTACATCTCCAATAGCATAATAACCTGGTATATTGGTTTGGTAATAATCGTTTACCAAGATCTTATCTCTATCTACCACAATACCTACATCTTCTAAGCCTATGTTTTCGATATTGGTTTTAATACCTACAGCAGACAATACCACATCAGCTTCTAATATCTCTTCACCTTTTTTGGTCTTTACCGTAGCCTTAACACCTTTACCAGAAGTATCTACAGAAGTTACTTCAGCAGATGTCATAATCTTAATTCCGTTCTTTTTAAAGCTACGCTCTAATTGTTTAGAAACATCAGCATCTTCAACTGGCACTACACTTGGCATAAACTCTACAATAGTAACTTCTGTACCCATAGAGTTATAGAAATAAGCAAATTCTACACCGATAGCACCAGAACCTACTACAATCATTTTTTTAGGTTGCTTTGGTAATACCATCGCTTCTCTATAACCAATAACCTTTTTACCGTCTTGTGGTAAGCTTGGCAATTCGCGTGAACGTGCACCTGTAGCAATAATTATATGGTCTGCACTATATTCTTTACCTTCTACATCTATCTTCTTCCCTGGCTTTAGTTTGCCAAAACCTTCTAATACATCGATCTTATTTTTCTTCAATAAAAACTGTACACCTTTGCTCATTCCATCAGCAACACCACGACTACGTTTTACTACGGCATCAAAATCTTTATCGGCATCTTTTACAGACAATCCGTAATCTTCGGCATGTTTTAAATATTCGAAAACCTGAGCAGATTTTAATAAGGCTTTTGTAGGTATACAGCCCCAGTTTAAGCAAACACCTCCTAAGCTTTCTTTTTCTACAACAGCGGTTTTAAAACCTAATTGCGAAGCTCTAATAGCAGTTACGTATCCGCCCGGACCGCTTCCTAAGACTATAATATCGTATTTCATCTGTGAATTTTTATCGTTTTAAGAGTTATTTATTGTGTTGGTATTAAGAAGCACAAATTTAGGGAAATTTTGTGGGTTTTGTATTTTGTTTTTTGTCATTCTGAGTGAAACGAAGAATCTTCTGTTTATGAGATTCTTCACTTCATTTTATTGCGTTCAGAATGACAGCTCTGTCATTTCAAGTTCATGTGAGAAACCTAGAGATTCGTCGTCGTTCTTAAAAATCACTCTGTCAGAATGACAAACAAGCGTTATCAAAAACTAATCAAACTTGATTGCTTTAACAGGACTAATCTTACTAACAATATAAGATGGAATTAAGAGCATTATCAAACATAGCACAAGTGTACCTATGTTGAGTAATAATATATATCCAAAATCTAAATAAACTGGCGCCCGATCTACATAATAGGTTTCAGGGTTCAATTTAATTACGCCAAAATATTTTTGAATTAGTAAAATACCTATACCTATTACATTACCCCAAAACAAACCCACCGCAATTAAATAAGCAGCATTGTACAGAAATATCTTACGGATGCTCCAATTAGAATTGCCCAAAGCCTTAAGAATTCCTATCATTTGTGTACGCTCTAAGATAAGTACCAATAAAGCTGTAATCATATTAATACCAGCGATCAAGATCATAATACCTAGAATTACATAAATATTGGTATCAAAAAGGCTTAACCATTCAAAAATTGCTGGGTATTTTTCACTAATGGTTTGTGCATTTAGAGTAGAACCAATGTTTGCATATATTTCGCCCCCCTTATTTTTTAATTGATCAAAATTATCCAATAAAACTTCAAATCCACCTACTTGATCTTTACTCCATTTATTTAAGCGTTGAATTTGTCTAATATCACCAATTATATAGTTTTCATCAAATTCTTGAAATCCAGAATTATAGATTCCAGCAATTGTAAACACTCTCACATTAGGTGCTTTATTTACATCATTTTTAACAAAAAAAGTATTGAATTTATCACCAACTTTAAACCCTAACCTGTCAGATGTGATTTTAGAAACTAACACCTCAAAAGACATCTCATCGCTAAACTTTAGTAACTCACCATCCACTAAATAGTCTTTAAAAAAAGACCAATCATAGTCTTTTGAAACGCCTTTTAAAATAACACCTTCAAAATCTGTTTCAGTTCTAATTACACCACCCTTAGCAGCAAAGGTTTGTACATTTTTAATTCCGTCTACAGAGGTGAATTCTGGGTAAAAATCTTGTTTAGTTGAAACTGGGTTAATAGTAATTTGCGAATTATTGTCTTCGTAATTAGCTATTTGTACATGTCCATTAAAACCTGAAATTTTTTCTTTTATCTTACGTTGTAATCCTAAGCCAGTAGCTATAGAAATCATCATAATAACTATACCCAATGCAATGGCAGCAATAGCTATTTTTATTATTGGTGACGAAATACTACTTTTATACTGTTTAGCAGCAATAATTCGTTTAGCTATAAATAACTCGTAATTCAATGTAGATGATTAAAATGTCGTTCAAAAGTACATATTTCTTTTTGGTTTTAATTTCCCTTTCGGGGATGATTTCATGCAAATCTCAGTCATCGAAAAATGTTTCAGAAACTAAGTCAAAAGAACCCACAAAAAAGGAAATTATTGTTGGTGCAAACAATACAGAAAAATACTTATCGATTTTAAAGGATAAGAACATAGCTGTAGTTGCCAATCAAACCTCGGTTATTTTTAAAAACCATGATTCTTATACACATTTAGTAGATAGTTTGCTTGCCTATGGAATTCAAATACGAAAAGTATTTGCGCCAGAACATGGTTTTCGTGGAAAAGCAGATGCTGGTGAACATGTTGAAGACGGAAAAGATGCTAAAACAGGATTGCCTATTATTTCTTTACACGGTAAAAGCAAAAAGCCCTCACAAGAAAGCTTAAAAGGATTAGATCTGATTGTTTTTGACATACAAGATGTTGGTGTGCGATTTTACACCTACATAGCTACTTTGCAATATGTAATGGAAGCTTGTGCAGAAGCTGATATTCCCGTTATAATTTTAGATCGTCCAAATCCTAATGGACATTATGTCGATGGACCAACTCTAGAGTTAGAGCATAGAAGTTTTTTAGGATTAAATGCAATTCCTTTAGTGTATGGAATGACCATTGGTGAATATGCTCAACTAATTAATGGTGAAGGCTGGTTAAAAAGTGGAGTAAAATGTGATTTAATAGTGATTCCTTTACAAAATTATACGCATCAAACTTCTTATAGTTTAGCAATTAGACCGTCACCTAATTTACCTAATGATAAAGCAATTAACTTATACCCTAGCCTTGGTCTTTTTGAAGGCACAACAATTAATGCTGGTCGTGGTACAGAAATGCAATTTCAAATTTATGGAGCCCCATTTTTTGAGAAAACAGATTTTAGTTATACCCCTAAAGCAAATTTTGGTGCTAAATACCCAAAACATAAAGGCAAGCTTAGTAATGGTGTAGATCTAAGAAAAGAGAAGCGATTAAATAAGGTATATCTGAAATGGATTATTGATGCTTATAAAAAGACTCCAAAAACTGAGGAATTCTTTGGTAAAACTTTCACAATACATGCTGGTAATACAAAACTCCAACAACAAATTGAGCAAGGTTTATCAGCAGAAGAAATAAGAAGCTCTTGGCAAGCAGATATAGACAAGTTTAAAAAAATTAGAGCTAAATATTTAATGTATCCGAATTAGATTCTATTAGTTAGTTATTAGTGGAAAACTAAAATCAGAATAACTATATACAATTTCGTCATCGGCTATTTGAAAATCGTAATCAACACTAATTAAGATAGGGAAGCCATACTCGCTATCATATTCTATAACTAAAGAAGCAGGGCTTTGATTGATTATAGTTTCAATAAGTTCAAATGCTTCTTCCACACTATTAGTCTCATTTAAAATATCTTCAGCTGTTTGATTAGGTGGTAAACGAGATTCGTCAAACTCAACACTATTCTTAATGTTATTGATAACTAATAATTTACGTTCTAATACACCACCACAAAAACAACTTATGTTTTCTGTCCAAACATAAGTAGTTACTTGAGATGCTTCCCATAGTCTACGATTCTTGCTTAGATCATCATCGAAACCATCATCATCAGAATTACATGAAATTAAAATCAATGCAAATGATATAAAAAATAAAGCCTTTTTCATTTTTAGTTGTTTGTAGAAAGATGTGCTAAAAAGGTTTTGGTTGCTTATTATTTTTTCTCTTCTTTTCTAAAAAGCTTGTTTATAGCATTATATACAGCAATATGCAACATATTAGCATGATTTTGATTTTCTAAATAATCAAAATGCAATTGTAAGTTTCCAGAAGTATCTTTTTTTAAAAGTTCTGCTAATTTTTTTGCAACATCTTCCATAATCTTACCTTCTTTACCAACTGCTAAATAAACCGGTGTTACTTTATTAAACTTGGGAGTCATTTTTAATAGAGATTCATCATCCCACCATAAACTTGGGCTTACAATAATATACTTGCTAAACAACTCTGGCTTTTTAAATAAAATTTCTGTGGCTAAAAGCCCCCCTAAAGATTGTCCAATTAAAGTTTTAGCAGCATTAATCTTATAATTTTTACTGATAAATGGTTGTAATTCTTTCTCTATAAATTCTATAAATTTTGCCGATTCGCCAGTTGTTGGGAAGTCTTTTTTATCTTTTTTATTATTTGTAGGATAGGTAAAATCTCGTTTTCTATCTACATTGGCAATTCCAACTACTATAGATTCGGGCATTGATTGTGCCCAAGGAAAATTTACAAATTGTACCAATCCTGCTATATGAATAAAATCTTCATCTACTGAACCATCAAGTAAATAAATTACATTATAGGTTTTAACAGAATCTTTATTATAACCATGGGGTAAATAAATGTTTAATATTCTTTTTTCTTTTAAAACTTTAGAATCTAGTTCTACTATTTCACCAATTGAAAATGGCTTACCTTCTTGAGCAAAAGCAAAGTTTGTAAGTAAGAGTATTAGAACAAATTGTAGATATTTCATAGTGGTAATTTCTTTTTTAACTCTTCAATTATATTAAATACAGCTGGGCATACTTCTGTATTCTTAAGCGTTAGATTTGTGAGTTGAATAAATTTTTTTCTATTAGTATGAGGATATTCTGCACAAGCTTTGGGGCGAACATCATAAATAAAACAGGTATTATCAGATTCATCTAAAAAAGTACAAGGTGCGCTTTTTAGTACCATAAAATCATCATCATCTCGCTGTAAATACTGATCAATAAATAGGCCTTCTTTCATGCGCAGATGCTTAGAAATTCTACTTACGTCTTTATCAGTAAAAATGGGGCTTGTTGTTTTACAGCAATTGGCACATGTTAAGCAATCTGTTCGACTAAACTCATCTTCATGCAATTCCTGCATTAATAGATCTAATCGCTTAGGGTTTTTCTTCTTTAATTTGGCGAAATATTTTTTGTTTTCTAAATGTTTTTCTTTAGCTTTTTTAGGTAAATTCTTAAGTTGTTTTTCCATAAAATAATCTAGACAATCAGAATATATTTGTCTCCCGAGACTCGCGGGTTAGTCAAACCAAAGCGTAAAATACTTAATCTTAGCCAAATCTGGTATTTGATCTAAACGTACTTTCTGGATACCAAAATCATTTATACCAATATCTTTTTTATCGATTGCAATAGTTACATCTAGTTCATCTATAAATAATACTGCCGAAGAAAATGTAGACTCAACTTTATTCACCGTATAATTATCAATGATGTCTTTAAAAGTAGAATTAAGGTTTAAACCTTTTATTGTTTTATATCTTTTATCAAAGATCTGAATACTTTCTATTGTAGAAGTAGAATCATGCTGTTCTTTTGGGATAAGTGTTAACATGTGCTTACCTCCTTTTACAAATACTTTATATTCGTCATATTCAGAATTTGCAAAATCTCCTTCACCCAGATTAGATACTAACGAGTCTTTAGCAAAAACTTCTTTTAATTCATTTACTTGAGTTTTTGAAGTTAATTTACCTAATTGACCTTTGCTAATGGTATAATTATCTTCTTTTTTACATTGTGCAAATAGTAATGCTATCAACACAAAACCTATTATTCTTTTCATATTTATTTTATTACCTTTTTTAATACTCCTAAAACACCTCTAATAAAAGTAGCACTTGTTACTACTTTCAGTACAGGATTCATTCTAGTGCTTCTTCTAGTTGAAGTTCTTCTTCTAGTTTTTGCGTCTTCTTTAGCTTTACGCTCTTTTTCTTCTTCTTTATTTATACGTTCTATTTTTCCGTTAAGGATTTCATAAGCACTTTCTCTATCAATCTCTTCGTTATATTTTTTTGCAATCTGAGATTTACCTATTTGAGTAGAAAGCTCGGAAGATGTCAAAATATCCATTCTACTCATAGGTGCTCGTAGCATGGTTCTTGCCAATGGCGTTGGAATCCCTTTTTCGTTTAAAGCCGAAACTAACGCTTCACCAATACCCAAACTTGTTAGAACTTCTTTGGTGTCATAATATTCAGAATCAGGATAATTCTCTGCTGTTAGTTTAATTGCTTTTCTATCTTTTGCTGTAAAGGCACGTAGCGCATGTTGTATCTTAAGACCTAATTGGGCCAATACATCCTCTGGTACATCTTTAGGATTCTGTGTTACAAAATATACACCAACACCTTTAGAACGAATCAACTTTACAATATTTTCTATCTGGCTTAATAGTGCTTTAGAAGCTTCTTCAAATACCAAATGCGCTTCGTCAATAAATAATATTAACTCTGGTCTACCAGAATCACCTTGTTCAGGGAAAGTACTATAGATTTCTGCCAGCAACTGCAGCATAAATGTTGAAAATAGCTTTGGTTTGTCTTGAATATCTGTAAGACGTAGAACTGAAATAACACCTCTGTCATTATCATCTACTCTTAATAAATCTTTTACTTCAAATGAGCGTTCTCCAAAGAAAAGATCGCCACCTTGCTGCTCTATCTCTACAACTTTACGCAGAATTGCTCCAGTAGATGCAGTTGACACTCTTCCATACTCTTCTTCTATCTCTTTTTTACCTTCAGATGTAGCAAACTGAATTACTTTTTTAAAATCTTTTAGATCTAATAATGGTAGTTTCTTATCGTCACAATATTTAAATAAGATTGCAACAATACCGCTTTGCACCTCAGTCAAATCTAATATTCTAGATAATAACACCGGTCCAAATTCAGAAACCGTAGCTCGCATGCGTGTACCGTCTTGCTCAGAGATGGTTAATATCTCAACAGGAAAAGGTTTTGGCTCAAATGGTAAACCTATTTTTTGGTGACGCTCATCAATCTTTGGATGCCCAGGGCTAGGTTGTGCCAATCCGCTTAAATCACCTTTTACATCCATCAAT
Source organism: Maritimimonas rapanae (assembly GCF_057837205.1). Classification (NCBI taxonomy): domain Bacteria; kingdom Pseudomonadati; phylum Bacteroidota; class Flavobacteriia; order Flavobacteriales; family Flavobacteriaceae; genus Maritimimonas; species Maritimimonas rapanae. The sequence continues at coordinate 1,796,148 of NZ_JBYQFI010000001.1, forward strand.
AAAACCGGAATTCCTTTTTCAGACAAATTTTCTGACAATACCTGCAAAGTCTTTGTTTTACCAGTACCCGTAGCACCAGCAATAAGACCATGTCTATTTAGTGTTTTTAAAGGTACTTTAACATAAGCATCTGTTATTGTTTCTTCACCTAACATTGCCGCACCAAGGGTGATAAAATCACCTTTAGTTTTGTAACCTTCGTTTATATAATTAAAGAATTCTTCTTTTTTACTCATTAGTAATAGTTGATTTAATTGAAGTCATAAAAATAAGACTTATAATGCCAAATCAAAAATTAACACTCTAATTAAAATACGCTTATTTTGTATCTTCGTTACAACTAACATCAATGTCATGAAAAAACTACCATTATTAATAAGTTTTATAACATTATTTATCTTTTTAGCTTGCAATAATCCTGTAAAGGAAAAAGAAGAAATAAATGAAGTTGTTGAAGCCACTACATCTAAAATTGAATTTTTAGAATCTAAAATCGAGCGCAGAAAAAGTGCTCCGTATTCTGACGCAGTTCGAATTGGTGATATATTGTTCTTAACAGGTCAGGTTGGCTTTAATAACGATTCTTTAAAGATCGTTCAAGGCGGAATAAAAGCAGAAGCTACGCAAGCTCTCGAAAATATAAAGGCTGTACTAGAGTCAAATGGATCAGATCTAGAACATGTTGCTAAGTGTACAGTGATCTTAACCGACAGAAATGACTTTGCTGATTTTAATGAAGTTTTTCGCCAATATTTCCCTAAAAATAAACCTGCAAGAACTACCTTTGTCGCCGATTTAGTAATTGATGCAAAGATTGAGATCGATGTGATCGCTGTGGTTAAATAATGGATAAAAAAACAAAAGATTTAGTAGATAAAGGTGAGATGCTTCCGTTAATGGAAGAATTTTATACCATACAAGGTGAAGGCTATCATACAGGTACTGCCGCTTATTTTATAAGAATCGGTGGTTGCGATGTTGGCTGCCATTGGTGTGACGTAAAAGAAAGCTGGAATGCAGATCTACATCCACCAACACATGCAGATATGATTACTGAAAATGCCAGCAATTATTCTGATACTGTTGTAATTACTGGTGGAGAACCATTAATGTGGGATATGAATTATCTTACAAATAACTTGCAGCAAAAAACTATAAAAACACATATCGAAACTTCTGGAGCATACGCATTAACAGGAAAATGGGATTGGATTTGCCTCTCTCCAAAAAAAACAAAACTCCCTTTAGATGAAATTTATAGTAAAGCTCACGAGTTAAAAATGATCATCTACAATAAAAATGATTTTCAATTTGCAGAAGAGCAAGCTGCAAAAGTTAATAAAGATTGTGTGCTATTTTTACAACCAGAATGGAGCAATCAAGAGAAAATGACGCCCTTATTAGTTGATTATGTGATGGAAAACCCTAAATGGAAGATATCTTTGCAAACGCATAAATATTTGAATATTCCTTAGGCTTCTTCTATTCTCATCAAAGCTAAACTATACACACGTTCAAACTGTTCACGTAAGCCCATATCGCTATTATCAAACTCAACAGCATCTTTAGCTTTTCTAAGCGGCGAATCTTCTCTGGTAGAATCTATCAGGTCACGTTGTTGTACATTTTCTAGCACTTCTTCGTAGTCAACCTTATGCCCTTTATCTAGTAATTCTTTATAACGTCTGTTAGCTCTTTTCTCAGGAGATGCAGTCATGAATAACTTTAATTCCGCCTTGGGGAAAACGACTGTACCGATATCACGACCGTCCATGACCAGCCCTTTATTCTCGCCCATTTTCTGTTGTTGTTCAACTAGCTTTTTGCGCACTTCAGAAATCTCTGAAACCTTACTCACTAATTTAGAAACTTCTATACTTCTAATTTCGCGTTCTACATTCTTCCCGTTAAGGTACATTTCAGAAAATTTAGAATCTCCGCTATAACGAAATTGCAGATTTATTTTCTTAAGATTAGCAATTAATCTTTTAGCATCTAAATAATTGGAAGTCACAAAATCGTGTTGCATAGCATAATAAGTAACCGCCCGATACATGGCCCCAGTATCTACATATAAATAATTTAATTCTTTCGCTAAATGCTTAGCAATGGTACTTTTACCTGTAGATGAAAAACCATCGATAGCAATAATTATTTTCTTCTTTTCTTTCAAATTAGTGTCGTTTAAATCCTTCTCTGGCAAGATCAATATTTAATGAAAATGTATTTGTATTCGATTCTGGGTGAAATTTACTAAATGCATAATTCAACTTAAATCTACCCATTTTTAGACCAAAACCAGCAGTAAATCCTGCAAAAGTTCTACTTTCTGTTAAACGCAATTCTCTACCACGTCTAAAATTATAGCCTAGCCTAAGGTTAAAACCCTTATCGGGAAAAAACTCTGCTCCAACATTAACATGTCGAATAGCATTACCTAAAAACGTAATGTCTTCATTTGTAGTTTCACCACCGATATTGGTTTGACTATCTGAAGGATTTGGCACACCTAACTTCCATCGTTGTAAATTACTCAATGTTAAATGCCATCTTAACGGAATATGTTCTAATTTATAGGATGCACCTACAGCTATTTCTAAAGGTAATTCTTCTCTTGCTTCATCAAACACAGAAACTTGATATCCAACATTTCTAATAACTGCTGTAAACATGTAAGGCTTAAATTCATTGTAATACGATACAGCAAAATCTGCCGCCAAACCGCTCGAAGTAAAGTTTTCTATTTGCGAACTTATAAATTTTACATTTGCACCTACAGAAAAACCATCCCAGGGTAATTGATAGGCATAACCTATTTGAAACGCTAGATCTCTTGCTTTAAAAGTGCCCGTTTCAACACCATTTTCGTCGGCAGCAATAAACTTACCATAATCGACAAAAGTAATACCTGCATGAAATGTTCCTACTCTTCTGGTAAATAAGTGCGCAAAAGATAATGAGCCATAACTCACGTCGGCTAAAAAATCAACATAGTTCAATCCAACTTGATTGTCTATATCGTTCGTTATAATTGAGGGATTCCATAATGGTTGATTAACATCGTTTGTTAGTGTTAAAGTTTCGCCGCCTAAAGAAGCTTGCCTAGCAGATGTTGTTACATTTAAAAAGTTAAATATACGTTCACCTCCTACTTGAGCAAAAGAACTCGTAGAAATAAGTAAGAATAGTAACAAAACAATAACTCTCATATATCACACAAAGAAAACAGAAATATAAAATATAACGTAATTATTTGTATTGAATTTTATAATACAAACTATAATATTAATTACTCTATTTATACAATAAACTATACACTGCACATAATTATTCTTTTTTTCAGCAATCTAAATCTATATCTTATTAGTTTCTAACTAAAACCTTATATAGTATGAAACTTAATCTATTATTGATAGCTTTAACTTTATTTATTATTAGTTGTAAAACAGATAAAAAAACTGACACCGTAACCAAATCTCAGCCCAAAAAGAACAATTTAGTTGAAATTATTACTAATAATATGGATTTTCAGTCTGTTGATACTATTCCATCTGGATGGAATACTTTTAAGTATATTAATAAATCTACACAAGCACATTTCTTCCTTTTAGATAAATATCCTGAAGGCAAAAGACTGGAGCATACGATAAAAGAAGTGGGACCTCCTTTTGATAATGGTATGGCATTGATTATGGAAGGCAAAATGGAAGAGGCAATGGCTGAATTTGGAAAATTGCCAGAGTGGTTTAGTGAAATTGTTTTTACCGGAGGATCTGGATTAGTTTCTCCTCAAACTACAAGTCTAACTACAGTAAAGTTAGATCCAGGTTTATATATAATGGAATGCTATGTAAAAATGGCAAATGGCAAATTTCATACTTCAATGGGTATGGCAAAAGAACTTTGGGTAACGTCAGAAGATAGTGGCAATTCTCCACCCGAAGCAGATGTCAACATTACCATTTCCAGTACAGAAGGTATTAGTTATGATAAAGAAATCACAGAAGGAAAACATGTCTTTAAAGTGTATTATAAAGATCAGATAACTCACGAAAACTTTGTGGGTCATGATGTCAACCTAGTAAAATTAGACTCAACAGCTAATCTAGAGACCTTAGAAGCCTGGATGAACTGGGCAACGCCAACAGGATTGATGGACCCTTTACCAAAAGGTGTCATATTTTTAGGAGGCACAAATGATGCGCCAGCTGATAGTACTCAATACTTTGAAGTTTATCTATCTGCCGGTAATTATGCTTTTATTTCTGAAGTACCAAATGCCTCAAAAAAAAATATGTTAAAAACATTTACAGTAGCTGAATAAGAATAAACAAAAAACTCCTCATTACATAAGTAATGAGGAGTTTTAAAAAAGAAAGGCGATGACCTACTCTTCCACCAGTGGCAGTACCATCGGCGCTGATAGGCTTAACTTCTCTGTTCGGAATGGGAAGAGGTGAGCCCTATCGCTATAATCACCTTAAGCTATTTCGGTTGCTTCAACCGTATAAGTTGACATATTAAAGTAATAATATTATAAATAATCATGCTAAAAAAGAGTTGTCCTTCCCTCCTTGCGGAGGGAAAGATACGTACATAAGCCTATGGGTTATTAGTACTACTTGGCTATGACATTACTGCCTTTACACCTATAGCCTATCAACGTGGTAGTCTCCCACGACCCTTTAAAGAAATCTCATCTTGTGGTGGGTTTCGCGCTTATATGCTTTCAGCGCTTATCCCTTCCCGACGTAGCTACCCAGCAGTGCTCCTGGCGGAACAACTGGTACACTAGAGGTCAGTCCAATTCGGTCCTCTCGTACTAGAATCAGATCCACGCAAATTTCTAACGCCCGCTACAGATAGAGACCGAACTGTCTCACGACGTTCTGAACCCAGCTCGCGTGCCACTTTAATGGGCGAACAGCCCAACCCTTGGGACCTTCTCCAGCCCCAGGATGTGACGAGCCGACATCGAGGTGCCAAACCCCCCCGTCGATGTGAGCTCTTGGGGGAGATCAGCCTGTTATCCCCGGAGTACCTTTTATCCTTTGAGCGATGGCCCTTCCATACGGAACCACCGGATCACTATGCTCTTGTTTCCAACCTGATCGACGTGTATGTCTCTCAGTCAAGCACCCTTATGCCATTGCACTCTACGCACGGTTACCAAGCGTGCTGAGGGTACCTTTAGAAGCCTCCGTTACTCTTTTGGAGGCGACCACCCCAGTCAAACTACCCACCAAGCACTGTCCTCATCTCTGAGTTAGGCTTCAGATAAGCAAAGGGTGGTATTTCAACAATGACTCCACAACGCCTGGCGACGCCACTTCAAAGTCTCCCACCTATCCTACACATTACTTATCCAAAGTCAATACTAAGCTATAGTAAAGGTTCACGGGGTCTTTTCGTCCCGTAGCGGGTAATCGGCATCTTCACCGATACTACAATTTCACCGAGCTCATGGCTGAGACAGTATCCAGATCGTTGCACCATTCGTGCAGGTCGGAACTTACCCGACAAGGAATTTCGCTACCTTAGGACCGTTATAGTTACGGCCGCCGTTTACTGGGGCTTCATTTCATTGCTTCGCCGAAGCTAACAACTCCACTTAACCTTCCAGCACCGGGCAGGTGTCAGGCCATATACATCATCTTTCAATTTAGCATAGCCCTGTGTTTTTGATAAACAGTCGCCTGGATCATTTCTCTGCGGCCCCCCAAAAGGGGGGCGACTCTTCTCCCGAAGTTACGAGTCTATTTTGCCTAGTTCCTTAGCCATGAATCTCTCGAGCACCTTAGAATTCTCATCCCAACTACCTGTGTCGGTTTACGGTACGGGTACTTTATATCTGAAGCTTAGAGGGTTTTCTTGGAAGCGCTTAGGCACACTATCCACGCCGCCGAGGCTTTGTGGTACTATCCTGCTTTAGCAAGTCTTGCGCATTTAACTACAAAACTTATACCTACACAGTTCAACGAACTATTCCGTCAGTTCGCGGTGCTTTCATTACTCCGTCACCCCATCGCAATATAAAGTAGTACTGGAATATTAACCAGTTGTCCATCGACTACCCCTTTCGGGTTCGCCTTAGGTCCCGACTAACCCTCAGCTGATTAGCATCGCTGAGGAAACCTTAGTCTTTCGGTGTGCGGGTTTCTCACCCGCATTATCGTTACTTATGCCTACATTTTCTTTTGTAATCACTCCAGCATACCTCGCAGTACACCTTCAACGCTGATTACAATGCTCCCCTACCCCTTACAGTAAACTGTAAAGCCATAGCTTCGGTAATATACTTATGCCCGATTATTATCCATGCTCGATCGCTCGACTAGTGAGCTGTTACGCAC
>NZ_JBYQFI010000001.1:1807500-2074303 GCF_057837205.1 Maritimimonas rapanae
CAAACGATTTGCAGAATTCGGTACAGTATATAGATATGAACAGAGTGGTGAGTTACATGGATTAACTCGTGTGAGAGGGTTCACTCAAGATGATGCACATTTATTTTGTACAACTGATCAATTAGATGAAGAGTTTAAAAATGTGATTGATCTTTCTTTATATGTATTAAGGTCATTAGGATTAGAAAATTTTACTGCACAAGTTTCAGTTCGCGATCCTGAAAATCCTGATAAATATATTGGTGATGTTGAAAATTGGGAAAAAGCCGAACAAGCCATTATTAACGCTGCTAAGGATAAAGGCTTAGATTTTGTGATTGAGGAAGGGGAAGCTGCCTTTTATGGACCAAAACTTGACTTTATGGTTAAAGATGCATTAGGTAGGCAATGGCAATTAGGAACAATACAGGTAGATTATAATCTACCTGAACGTTTTGATTTAAATTACAAAGGTGCAGATAATCAATTACATAGACCTGTAATGATACATCGTGCTCCTTTTGGTTCGATGGAGCGTTTTATTGCGCTATTATTAGAGCATACAGGAGGTAATTTCCCTCTTTGGTTAACGCCAGAACAAGCTATTTTACTGCCTATCAGCGAGAAATACGAAAAATATACCCAAAAAGTTTTAAATTTGATGGAAAATTACGAAATTCGCGCCCTCGTTGACGACAGGAATGAAAAGACTGGCAGAAAGATACGTGATGCGGAAGTAAATAAGATTCCGTATATGATCATTATAGGAGAAAAAGAGGAAAATGAAGAAGTGATTTCTGTAAGACGCCATGGCGAAGGAGATTTAGGAACATTTACAGTAGAAGAATTTTCTTCTTTAATTAATAAAGAAATAAAGAGTACATTACAACAATTTTAGTTTAACCGCTGTAGTAAACAGCTTAAAAAATTTAAAAGCCATAGCAATAAGAAGACGAGGGAATAGAAGACCCTGGAGAGTAATAAAGGAAGATCCGCACAAAATCAACGAAAAGATTCTTGCACGCGAAGTTAGATTAGTAGGTGACAATGTTGAAGTAGGTGTTTATCCTATTTCGCAAGCAAGGAAATTGGCAGAAGAACTTGAATTAGATCTTGTAGAAATATCTCCTAAAGCCGACCCACCTGTATGTAAAATTATTGATTATAAAAAATTTCTTTACGAGCAGAAGAAACGTGAAAAGGCTTTAAAATCTAAGGCTACTAAGGTTGTAATTAAAGAAATACGTTTTGGTCCTCAAACAGATGACCATGATTATGAGTTTAAAAAGAAACATGCAATAAAGTTTTTAAGTGATGGAGCAAAACTTAAAGCGTATGTTTTCTTTAAAGGTCGTTCTATAGTTTATAAAGATCAAGGAGAAATCTTATTATTAAGATTAGCTCAAGAGCTTGAAGAATACGGTAAAGTAGAGCAAATGCCAAGATTAGAAGGTAAGCGTATGACGATGTTTATAGCTCCAAAAAAGAAATAAGAATAAGTAAGAATAATTATAAAGTAGGAGAAGATGCCTAAAATGAAGACAAAATCTAGTGCCAAGAAACGTTTTAAGATGACGGGTACTGGTAAGATCAAAAGAAAGCATGCTTTCAAAAGTCATATTTTGACTAAGAAGTCAAAAAAGAGAAAGCTACGTTTAACTCATGATGGTTTAGTTCATAAATCTGATGAGATGAACATTTTAAAACAATTAACATTAAAATAAGTAGCACTTATTTTGGTAAATTATTAACCCTGTGTTAGTGCAAGCAAATGATTGAAACATATCTGCCTAACTCAAAAAAATAAAAATTATGCCTAGATCGGTAAATTCAGTAGCTAAAAGAGCTCGCAGGAAAAAAATATTAAAACAAGCAAAAGGCTACTTCGGACGTAGAAAAAATGTCTATACAGTAGCAAAAAACGCGGTAGAAAAAGCAATGTCTTATGCTTATCGCGATAGAAAAAATAACAAACGTAATTTTAGAAGTTTATGGATTCAGCGTATTAATGCTGGAGCTCGTATGCATGGTATGTCTTACTCTCAATTTATGGGTAAAGTTAAGGCTAACAACATCGAGTTAAATAGAAAAGTTCTTGCTGACTTGGCAATGAACAATCCTGAAGCTTTTAAAGCAATCGTTGAAAAAGTAAAATAAAGACAACTTCTTACTTATTGAAAATCCCGAGTTTACACTCGGGATTTTTATTTTATCTAGTTTATAATAAAAATGGATTATGATGTTTTTGGCAAAAAGACCTCGGCCATCATACAACGAACACTACCTCCTCCACAAGCTTCTATTGTCTCTATAGGGGAATACAAAATTTCGCAATGCTTCTGAATCTTATTCAATTGGTCATCAGTCAATGACTTATAAGCAGCTTCGCTCATTATAAGATAACGTTTGTTATTCTGACCAATAACTTGTAACATGTTTCCTGCAAACTTACTTACTTGATTTTCGGTTATGCTAATAATTTCTTTATGACTTTCTTTTAAGTGGCTGATAACATTCTTTTTTTCTTTTTTATCATCAATACTATCTAAACAAATAATAGAGAATGTCTCAGCAATAGACATCATTACATTGGTATGATAAATTGGTTCTCTTTTATTATTTACCGTCTGGTTAGCCGTAAAAATCACTGGGAAATATTCAAAATCTTCACAAAACTCAATAAATAATTCTTCATCAGATCTATCAGATAAAGCACAGTATGCTTTTCTATTATGTCGATCTAATATAATGCTGCCAGTTCCTTCTAAGAAAAAATCTTCATTCTCAGCGTTAGAATAATCTATAACATTTTTAATATCAAATCCTTTTTCTTCTATAAAATTCAGTACTTCTTCTCTTCGCTCTAACCTTCTATTTTCTGCAAACATCGGATACAATGCTACATTACCGCTTTCGTGAAACGATATCCAATTATTTGGAAAATGTGCATCTGGAGTATCTAAATCATCTTTAGGGTTAAAAACTAACACATTCGCACCAATATTTCTCAGTTTTTCTATAAAAGAATCAAATTCTTTATTCGCTTTTATTTGAACTACTTCTGGTAAAATTTCATTATTGGTTCTTTGATAATGATTGTTTACAGCTGTTTGCTCGTTAGTACGAATATTTTTGGGATGAACTAGTAAAATTGTTTTAGTGACTTGTTGCATTATTAGAAGTTAATAATCAAAAATAGAAATAAAACTTTTGATGAATTCAATTTAATGAGCAATAAAAAAGCCTGTTTTAATTAAAACAGGCTTTTTTATTAAATTATATAATTAATTTATTCTTTTATAACCTTAAATGATCCTGTACTGTTTCCAACTTGCGCTCTCACAAAATAGGTGCCAGTAGGTATATTTGAAAAATCAATAGAAGTTTTAACCAAAGCTGGAGACATGCTTTTTATACGCTGCCCCATATGATTATATATAGTTAAATTTTCTATCAATTCATTTGCGTTTAGTTTCAATTCATCTTTAACAGGATTAGGATAATACGTAAATCCTTTTGCTACAAGATCATCAATAGATAACACTGAAGATGTCACATTAATATTAAAAATTCCTTCAGGTTCATCTACAGAATCACTCTGATTACCTACATTAACGTAATACATAGTGCCTAAAGTTGAGTTAAATGTTACAGCTTCTGCCGTGCCAGATATACCAAGGTTAGCACTACCCACACATGTAAAGCTTCCACATGATCCTGTATAAACACCAACTTCAACATCCCAAGCCGTAGGTTGAACTGTAACTGTTAACGCAGCACCATTTCCTGTTAAAGTATACCATACACCATCGTTTATAATACCGCAACCAGAAACATCAATAAACCCTGTACCATTCGTAGCTGTAGAAGCATCTACCAATTTAGAGAACGGAAGAGTAGTAATTGCCTCCGCATTATTACAATCATCATTTGCAGGTGGAGTTGGGTCTGCTCCTACACAAATGTCAAATGTAGTATTATGTGTACCAGTGCTGTTAGTGAATACGCGTATATAATAAGTGTTTCCAATTGTAAGACCAGAAGGTATACTAGAGTTTGGATCACTACAAAGAACCAAACTTAGCGCATTACAATCTCCTGCTACCCCAGCATCATAAGTTGCATGATATAAATTAGTAAAACTTCCACTTATATTTAATAAATCTATCTTATGTGATGTAGAAGTTGCAACAAATTTAAACCATACATCATCATTTGCCTCGTTCTCTTTATTTGTGCAGACAACTGTTTGACTCGAAGCTGTAGCCTCAGACACTGTTCCTGATTCTGTACTTGTACACAAATTATCTTGATTAACAGTTAATGTTGTTGCAGAAGAACATTCATCATTAGTAGGCGGAGCGATGATTTCAGATCTATATCCGATTAAATCATTTGCAAAGACATTATGCGAATTTATAAATACAGAGATTAATAAAAACAGAAAAGTAATTCTTTTCTCCATGAGCTTTTTTTTGACTTTTTCTAATTAAAATTTAACTGACCCCTCTGTTAATAACGTAAAGTTACTTTAAAAAGTATATTTTTATAGTTGGCTTGTAGTAAATTATAAACTTATTAATTAACAATTTTAAGCCTATTTATCATCCATGAAAAAATCCATAACAGACTGACTTACACCTATATTAGAGAAACCGCCGTCATGAAACAAGTTTTGAAGTGTTACTTTTTTTGTAAGATCTGAGAATAATGAAATAGTATAATCAGCACAATCCTGCGCCGTAGCATTCCCCAAAGGAGACATCTTATCAGCATAAGCTATAAATCCGTCAAAACCTTTTACGCCTTGACCAGCTGTAGTTGGTGTTGGTGATTGTGAGATAGTATTTACACGCACTTTTTTATCAGTTCCAAAGAAATAACCAAAACTTCTAGCAATTGATTCTAAATATGCTTTATTATCTGCCATATCATTATAGTCAGGGAAAACTCTCTGTGCTGCCATGTAAGTAAGAGCAACTATTGAACCCCATTCATTCATAGCATCTTGTTTGTAAAGGACGTTCATCACCTTATGAAATGAAACAGCAGAGACATCCCATCCCTTTGTAGTAAAATCATAATTCTGATCAGTATAATGTTTTCCTTTACGGACATTTACTGACATACCAATAGAATGCAATACAAAATCTAATTTTCCGCCAAGGATTTCCATAGATTTCTCTACTAAATTATTTAGATCATCAAGAGAAGTAGCATCAGCAGGAACGATTTCTGAACCTGTCTTTTCTGCCAATTCTGTAATTGCACCCATACGCATAGCTATTGGCGCATTAGTTAATACAAATTGAGCGCCTTCTTCATGAGCCCTCTCAGCAGTTTTCCAGGCAATAGAATTCTGATCTAAAGCTCCAAAAATAATTCCTCTTTTTCCTTTTAGTAAATTATACATTGTATATTTTTTATGAGTTTGATTTTATTTTTTTGCTACGCAAATTTAATTCAATATTTTCTAAAAAATTATTCTTAGTTTAATAATTGCTTTGCATGTATTATAGCACTATCAGAAATATCTTTACCACTAAGCATTTCAGCCAGTTCGTTTATTCGATCATTTTCGTTTAGTTCTTTAATGTTTGTAACTGTTTTTCCATGTATTTCATCTTTATACACCTTATAATGATGCTCACCTTTAGCAGCTATCTGTGGTAAATGTGTAATAGAAATCACTTGCATATTGCTACTCATATCTTTCATAATAGCAACTATTTTATTGGAAACTTCTCCAGAAACACCTGTGTCTATTTCATCAAACAGAATCGTTGGTAATTGTGTATATTTTGATAACAGCGCTTTCACTGCCAACATTATTCTAGACATTTCACCTCCTGAAGCCACTTTTTTTAAGTTCTCAAAGTTAGAACCTTTATTAGCTGAAAATAAAAATTGCAATTCATCTTTACCATTTTTAAAAAAAGTTTCTGATTCAATTATGTCAATCTTAAACTTTGTATTAGGCATAGAAAGATTAGAAAGCGTTGTTTCAAGCTTTTCTATAAAACCAGGAATAATTTTTACTCTATTGTTATGAATGGTTTTGGCCAACTCATTTAATTGACTTTCAACTTTTTTAACTTCTTGCTCTTTTGAATTTAAAATTTCATCGGCATTCTCAACTTGATCTACTTTAGAGGATAAATTTTCTTGAATTTTTAATAACTCATCAATTGAATTTACCAAATGTTTCTTTTGCAAATTATAAATCAACTGTAATCGATCGTTATAATTTTCAATTTCTTGTGGACTCACCGATACAGTATCATTAGCTCGCTCTAGCTCATCAACAATATCATTAAACTCAATTTCGGCACTTATAATTCTTTCTAATAACTCATTATAATCTGAACTATATGATGATAACTTAGATATATTATTTTTAAAACTATTTAATAATGTTTTAATTCCTATTTCATCATTATTTGAAATATTAATAGCCTCAGTAAACTCTAATTTTATGGCCTCAACATTATTGAGCTTATCTAAGGTATTTTCTAAAAATTCTTGTTCATCAGATTTTAAATTCGCTTCGTACAACTCATTAAATAAGAATTGATTATAATCATATTGCAGCTTAGCTTCTTGCTGTTGTTTCAACAATTCATCTAGATCGTCTCTTAACTCTTTGTGTAATTCTAGACCCTTTTTATAAGAATCCAAATACTTACTGTTAGAAGCTAATGAGTCTATTATTTTAAACTGAAACTGAGTATCTGCTAATTGTAATGTTTCATGCTGTGAATGAATATCTATTAATTTTTCACTCAACTGATTTAAAACATTTAGTTTTACAGGAGTATCATTAATAAAAGCTCTCGATTTACCATTGGGCGCTATTTCTCTTCTAATTAAAGTAGGTGACTCATAATCAATATCATTTTCTTTAAAAAAGGATTCGAGATTATACTTTTCAACTTCAAACTCACCTTCTATAACGCATTTTTTCTCACCGTTTTTAAGTAATGACAAATCTGCTCTATTACCTAGTATTAATCCTAATCCTCCTAAAATAATTGATTTACCTACCCCTGTTTCACCAGTGATAATAGAAAATCCATCCTTAAAATCGACTTTGAGATCGTCAATTAAAGCAAAATTCTTAATGGATAATTGTTGTAACATTACTATAAATGAAGTTATTAAAAACTAAAAAAGAGTGCAACAAACACTCCTCAAACTTACTTAAAATGTACTAATATTTACAGTGTTAGATCTTAATTTTTTCCCACTTTGTACTGTATGACGGATAAATTCTTAACAGTGCTTCTTTTAAGTTTACAGTATTTATTCTTGGACCTCCAGAAAATATATCTACAATTTCATCAGACTTAGTATCCATAAAAACTCTAAGTAAAAAAGCATTAGCTCTTCTATTATAAAGATCTTGCATTTTTAAAACAGCTTGGTTTATAGTTTCTTTGGCTTCTTTTTTATTATCAGCCATTTTATCTAATCCGTTTAAATGATAATCATATAAAGCCGTTCTGTATCCTTGAAAAGCTGGCGATAAAATATTCTCGTTTAATTGATATCTAGTTGTATTTCCGTCAATTCGATTCCACCCAGAGAACCCTCCTTGCTGTGCTTGATTTACAACATTTTCTGCTCTTTTATGATATTCTTGCCCTCCATTTAGTACAAATGTATCAGCATCGATCCCTAAAATAGTATATGCATAGAAGGTAAGAATAGACACCAAATTAGAGTCGAAACTATTCTCGTTATAAATTAAAGGTTGAAATTCATTATAACTAAAAGAAAGATCATCATCTTTAAAATTTAACGTAGCCGTTTTATATGTAGAATTAAATACCGGTCTCGAAATTTGAACCTGAATGTTTCCTCTAAATTCATTTGAAGAAGGTTGCTCTAAAATATTTAAAGTAATTGCACACTGAATCTTTTCTTGAGGTTTGTAATTTTTATTCGTCCATTTTGTATTATTCAAATACTCAGAAATAGCCGTTTGCATGGTGTTAAATATCTGCGTATTAGAACTTTGAATTTGATTAGAATTAACAATTACTCTGCAATTTAACTCTTGGGCAATACTAGTTAACGAAAAAAATAAAACTATAAATAGGAAAAAATTACGCATTAATCTTAGTTATTATTTCGTTAAAAATATCAGACGCTACTTCAGTTTTAGACTTCAATTTAAACTCTTTTACAACTTCAGCACTATCTATTAAAGTAACTTTATTGGTCGTTTTTTTAAAACCTGCCCCCTTATCTTGTAATGAATTTAAAACAATTAAATCTAAATTTTTTCGATTCAATTTGCTTTTAGCATTTTCTAATTCATTATTAGTTTCTAGTGCAAAACCAACTAAAAATTGATTCTTTTTCAGTTCACCAAGCGAGGCTAATATATCTTTAGTTTTCACTAGGTCTATATTTAACGATGCATCTTTCTTTTTTATTTTCTTATCAGAAACAGTATTCGGTTTGTAATCTGCTACAGCAGCTGAACAAATTGCAATATCTACCTTTTTATAATACTCATGAACAGCATTATACATATCATCTGCACTAACAACATTTATCCTTTGAATCAAAGAATGATTTTCACTTTCGTGGGATGGCCCTGTAACCAAATATACCGTAGCCCCAAGATTAGCTGCACATTTAGCCAATTCAAAACCCATTTTACCTGAAGAATGATTCCCTATAAATCGAACAGGGTCTATCGCTTCATAAGTTGGGCCCGCGGTAATTAAAACTATTTTTCCATTTAACGGAAGACCAGACAAAATATCATTTTCTATAAACTGAATAATATTTTCTGGTTCGGCCATTCTCCCCTCACCTACCAAGCCACTTGCTAACTCACCACATTCAGCAGGAATCATCAGATTACCAAAGCTATTCAACTTATCTAAACTTGTTTTAGTTGAAGGATGTTTATACATGTCTAGATCCATTGCTGGAGCAAAATATATTTTACATTTAGCTGAAAGGTACGTTGCCAATAATAAATTATCGCAAGTACCATGGGCCATTTTAGATAACGTATTTGCAGTGGCTGGTGCAATAAGCATAAAATCTGCCCAAAGACCTAAATCTACATGATTATTCCATAATTCGTTTTCTTCTTCTTTATCATAAAAAGTAGAATGAACTGGATTTTTAGAAAGCGTAGAAAGTGTAAGTGGAGTGATAAAATCTTTAGAAGCAGGAGTCATAATAACTTGTACGTTAGCTCCTGCTTTTATAAAAAGTCTAACTAAATGTGCCGTTTTATAAGCGGCGATTCCGGCGGTAACGCCTAGTAATACATTTTTACCGCTTAAAACAGACATCTATTAAATGGTATCGGTTTCTTCTTCTGGGTTTCTATGATAGATCTTACCCTCTAACCATTCTTGTACAGCAATTGCTGTTGGCTTAGGTAATTTTTCATAAAAACGAGACACTTCTATTTGTTCTTTATTCTCAAAAATTTCTTCTAAACTATCATTATGAGTAGCAAACTCTTCTAACTTGTCAATTAATTCTTTCTTAAGATCTTCATTGATTTGAGTTGCTCTTTTTGCCATTATAGCAATAGACTCATAAATGTTGTTTGTAGGCTCTTCTATCTTAGACTTATCGTACGTAACTGTAGTTAAAGCCGCTTCGGTATTTTTATAATCCATTACTTGTAACTGTATTATTCTTTAGTTTTTGTATCAATTCTTTTGTTTCGCTTAATTCCTTATTCAAATTATCATTTCGTTTGTTCAACTCTTTCATTTTATCTGAATCTGGATACGATTTTTTAAACTTATTATACGCTATTAAAGCATCCTCTAAACGCTTTTCTTTTTTGCTTAGTACACTTTTTACTGCTAAATCATTAGAAGCTTTAAATTTGTAGTATAAAGCATCCTCCTTAAATGAAGAGCCTATATGATCTAATACAAAATTATCGAAAGCCATTATTGCAGCTTTGTAATCTTCGATATGATAATACTGCTTGGCAACTTCAAATGATTTTTTCTCTAATCTAAATGTAAGATCTTCAAAAAATTTATTTGCTTGTTCTACTTTATCGCTCGAAGGATATTTGTCTATAAAATTTTGAAGTGCCTGTAGTGCCTTTTGAGTATCCTTTTGATCTCTACTATATTTAGGCGTTGCTAAATAATAACTATGAGCAACTAAATAAGAAGCTTCTTCTATTTTAGAACTATTAGGATAATTAGATATAAAGCGATTAAAGTAATAGGATGCTAAATCATAACTCTTTGTATTATAATTAGCCATTGCAACCATATATTGAATACGCTCTAATTGCGGCTTACGTGCATAAGCAGGTACCACTTTTTCAAATAAAGTGATTGCTTTATTATACTTACCCTCTTCAAATAAACTAGTAGCCATTTTGTATTGATCTTCAGCTTTACCTTTATTTAAAACTTTCTGATATTCTCCACAAGACGATAGTAATACAACCGCCATAACTACTATTAATATCCTTTCAATTTTTAGCATTTTGCAAAATTACTTATTTATTATGGATTAATAAAACTATTTCTCGCAATAGTTCACTGCAAAAATAATTGAGTTTTTAGCTTAGACTAAGGAAGTTATGCTAAAACTTTGTTAATTAGTTAGGCATTATTTACGGGTGCTGCAGAAGATACAACTGTTAGCTGTTTTATATCGTTGTCAAAAAGGTACAAACCTCCTTTATCATCACCAATAAGGTTTATTTTATCAAGAATGGTTCTTGCTAGTGCTTCTTCTTCAATCTGCTCTGCCACATACCATTGCAAGAAATTATGTGTTGCATAGTCTTTTTCTTCTAACGTGATATGCACTAGCTCATTAATGCTTTCTGAAACCATTACCTCGTGATCGAATAAAGTTTGAAACATTTCTTTAAATGATCCAAATGAAACTGGTGGAGCTTTTAAAGTAGAAATTTTAGCATGCCCACCACGCTCATTTATATATTTTACCAGCTTTAGCATATGCATACGCTCTTCATCTGAATGTGCATACATAAACTGAGCTACACCTTCAAAACCTTGTATTTCTGCCCAAGAAGCCATTGCAAGATATATTTGCGAAGACTCTGCTTCTATTGTAATTTGTTCGTTTAATGCCTTTTCTATTTCTTTTTTAAGCATTCTATATAATTTTAAAGGTTAGTAATTATCTATAAAAGTATTAATTTTTTCTTGTAAACCCGAAGTAGCTTCAACTAAAGGAAGTCGCACATAATTTTCGCAGACATTTCGTTTTTTCAATACTGCCTTTATTCCTGCAGGATTATTTTCTTCGAAGATATATCCAATCATATCCATCAACTTGTAATGAATTTGATAAGCTTCTTTGGCATTTCCTACAATACCTAGTCGAATCATTTTAGAAAATTCGTTTGGAAAGGCCTGACCAATTACAGAAATAACACCTGCTCCTCCAGCTAAAGCTACACCTAAAGCCAAGTCATCATCTCCAGAAATAATTAAAAAATCTTCAGGTTTATTTTTTAATAATTCTAAGTATTGTTGCACATTGTTTCCTGCTTCTTTTACAGCTATTATATTTTCGAAGTCACTTGCCAATCTTATAATTGTTTCTGGCTCCATATTTTTGGAAGTACGACCTGGTACATTATAGAGTATTATTGGCTTAGGACTAACGTTTGCTATAGCTTTAAAATGCTGATAAAACCCTTCTTGGGTAGGTTTGCTATAATAAGGAGCTACAGATAAAATTGCGTCGAAATCAGAAAGATCTGTGCTATGAATTTCATCAATAACTGCTTGGGTATTATTACCACCCATGCCTAATACTAAAGTTAATCTACCATTATTAATTTCAATTATTTTTTGCTTGATCTTTTCTTTTTCTTCAGAAGTAACTGTAACCGATTCGCCTGTAGTTCCAAAAATCACCAAATAGTCGATTCCTTCTTCAATTTGGAAATTAATTAAACGTTCTAAAGCATCGTAATCAACACTCCTATCCTCTTTAAATGGTGTTATTAATGCCACACCAGTACCTATAAATTGTTCCATTAAATTAGTTCAAAAATCTGCAAATATTTTGCAAGTTCGTCATTAAAAACATCTATTTTGTTTGTGTCTATAGAAATCGTGAAATCATAAAGATCGCCTAATTCTTCAGTTGCATAACTAACTTTAAATTTTGCATTAGATCTTACTGTAACCAAATTACCATATACACTATCTGGCTGGCAATAGTTGATTAGTAAATCATAATTACTATCAACAAAATCTTTAAGATTTGGTGCTTTGATCTTACCATACATACCAAAAGCTTTTTCAGTAAATGTATTATAGTGCTGTGTTACAAAATCATCTTTTAGGTTCTCGAAAATTATAATTTCAAAATTCTTATGTGGTTTACCGAGTTTTTGACTTAGGTTTCTTGAAATATCATAACCGCCAAAAAGTCGAGAATCTGCCAAAACACCAATTGATTCAATACTTTCTGGTTGTTTTCTGACTGTTTCCTTCAGCTTTTTGAATTCTTTTTCAAAAAATAATTGAGTAGTATTTCTCTTTAACCCTGTAAAATTCATTAATGATTTCTATTGACGTAAAATTAACTAAAATGGTTGGATTCGTTTAGCAACAATTCAAAAAATAAACGAATAAAAATACCACGTTAGTATTTAAACATCAATTGATTTTAACTTTATAAATTAGCTAAAGAAATATTTTAAGAAAATGAACATAAATATTAGGAAAGCAACTTTATCTGATCTAGGTGTTTTAAATGATTTTTTACAGCAGTTAATTCAGGTTGAACGCCCTATGGATGAATCTCTAGAACAAGAAAAACATATAACCTATTATGATATTTCTGAATTTATTAAGTCTAACGATGCCGAGTTATTTGTAGCAATAATTGATAATGAAATTGTAGGGTCTGGCTATGGTTTAATAAAACAAAATAAAAATCATTTTGCCTATAATGAGCATGGTTATGTTGGTTTTATGTTTGTAAAAAATGAACATAGAGGAAAAGGAATAAGCAAACTTATTTTAAATGCAATTTTTGATTGGTTTAAAAGTAGAGGGATTAAGGAAACTAGATTACAAGTATATGAAGAAAATCCAAGTGCTATAAAGGCTTATGAAAAAGTAGGGTTTAAAAAAAACCTAATAGAAATGCTTCATTATTTAGATTAGTATGAACTATATTATAAAAACAAAGCGCTTAGGTTTACGAAATTGGGTTAAAAAAGATATAGAACCTGCTACTGTGATGAACGCAGATCCTAAAGTTCGAGAATTCTTTCCAAATACTTTAACCAAAGAAGAAACCATAAAGTTTATTGAACGCATGCAGCATCACTTTAATGAACATGGCTTTTGTTTTTTTGCAGCAGATCGTTTAGACACCAATGAATTTATTGGCTTTATCGGATTAAATACACAAACTTTTGAAAGTGATTTTACACCATCAATTGAAATTGGTTGGCGTCTATTGCAAGATCAATGGGGAAATGGTTTCGCCACCGAAGGAGCAAAAGCTTGTCTAGATTTTGCTTTTTCTGATTTAAACCTTAAAGAAGTTTACGCAACTGCTCCTATTTTAAATACAAAATCGCAACATGTAATGCAAAAGTTGGGTATGACAGTATATGCTCATTTTGAGCATCCTTTGTTAGATAAGGAAAGTGATTTAAGAAAATGTGTAGTTTACAAAATCGAAAGTAGTTTATAAAACCTCACCTGATTCTTTTAACTTTTCAGCATTTTCTGCAAGTTTTAACTCTTCTATGATCTTATGAATATCGCCGTTAATAATATTACTTAAATCATATAAAGTTAATCCGATTCTATGTTCGGTTACCCTACCTTGAGGATAATTATAAGTCCTAATTTTTGCAGAACGGTCACCGCTAGACACCATACTTTTTCTACGTGCCGAGTCCTCAGCTTGCTTTTTTGCTAGCTCAGCTTCATATAAACGAGAGCGTAATACTTTAATTGCTTTTTCTAAATTTTTATGCTGAGATTTTTGGTCTTGACATTTGGCTTCAATACCTGTAGGTATATGCTTTAATTGAATGGCAGAATACGTTGTGTTTACACTCTGACCACCAGGACCTGTAGATGTAGTTCTAATAATCTTTACATCTTTCATATCAAGTTCAACATCAAATTCTTCTGCTTCTGGTAATACCATTACTGTAGCTGCAGATGTATGAACTCTACCTTGCGTTTCAGTTTGAGGAACACGCTGCACGCGATGTACACCAGCTTCAAACTTTAGATCACCATATACATCTTCGCCAGAAACACTAAAAATAATTTCTTTAAATCCGCCCGATGTTCCTTCATTCAAATCAACTACTTCAGTTTTCCAACCTTTATCTGAGCAATATTTAGTATACATTCTATAGAGATCACCTGCAAAAATACTTGCTTCATCGCCACCAGTACCTGCGCGTATTTCCATCATAATATCCTTAGCATCTTCTGGATCTTTAGGAATCAACATATACTTAATTTCTTCTTCAAGCTTTGGTAATTTTTCATTGGCTTCTTCCAGCTCTAGCTGAGCCATTTCTACCATCTCTTGATCTGAACCGTCTTCTATAATTTCATTTGCTTCATTAATATTGTTAAGCAATCTTTCATACACTTCACCTTTATCTACAATAGTTTTTAGGTCTTTATATTCTTTATTTAGCTTTACATAACGTTTCTGATCTGAAATTATATCTGGCTGAATAATCAAATCTGAAACCTCATCAAAACGTTGCTTAACTATACGTAATCTCTCTATCATCTTTACTTTTTAACGGAGGCAAATTTAGTGAATTAAAAGCAGTTTAAAAACCAACTCATAATATTTGGCAACCCATTATTTTAAACTTAAATTTGTGTTTAAATAACTTTAAATATTTAATATGAAAAAAACAGCATACATACTTACTCTAAGTCTGCTAGTAATCTTTAGTTGTAGTGATAAGAAAAAAGAGAAAAATAAAACAATTGATGCTCCTATTGAACAACAAAAAACTGTTGAAGTTGAGAAAGAAACAGAACCAATAAGTAATGATATAATTATTGAAGGTGATGACAATATGCGTTATAGCCTAAAAAAGATCGTAGTAAACGGTGGGCAAAAAGTAAAAATTACGTTGAAGCATACAGGCAAAATGTCTAAAGATTTGATGGGACATAATTTAGTTATCTTAAAGAAAGGTACTAACATGAATGAGTTTGGGCAAAAAGCAAATACTGCTAAAGACACAGATTATATTCCTGCAGAGATGAAAGATGCGGTGATAGCTCACACAAAAATGATAGGCGGTGGAGAAGAAACGACTATAGAATTTGATGCTCCTGCAGCTGGAGAATATGATTTCTTGTGCACCTTTCCTGCGCATTATGCTATTATGAAAGGTAAGTTTATTGTAAAATAAACTTCTTTTAACATCTTAAAAAAAGCATCCTGAATTTAGGATGCTTTTTTATTTTTTCTAGGTTTTAAAATAGTTCTCAAAAACTTTACCCATAAGTTCCATTCAGATTTTTTCTCATCAGTTAGAAAATGATTTTCTACTTTGTCAAATGCATCTTCAATTAGGGCGTCATGTAGCCATCTTATAATAAGTGGCCAAGTAAAAATCGCTGGGCCTTTTATATTCATTTTTACCCTATGAATTAACTTTGTACTATTGGTTTCTTGCTCTTTTATAGTAAACTCATGATAACCTATAAATCCAACTGGTTTCGAAAATTTAAATTGAACATATTCTCCTGGTATAAATTTTTCAACAGAATATCTTATTATTCCATGCCCTCCTTTTGAACCTACTTTTAACCCTTTATCTAACTTCATCGGTGGCCACTTATTGGTAGCTAACATTTTATCATCATTAGTAGCCAAAGTTTCAAATAATTTTGAAATTTCACTTTTAGGTTGATCAATAAGTCTCGAATGTATATTTATAACTTTCATCACAATTGCTTCATTTTTCCTGATAAAGCTGCTATCTGTAGCTCTATACGTTTTAATTCGCGTAACGTATCATTTTTGTGCATTAATTGCCAAACATACACCTTTATCATACTAATAAATAAGGCACTATAAAGACCTGCTGCTGCCCATAATATTAGTTCATTTGTTACTTCTGTGTTAAAAAATTGCACACAGCAATAAATAAATAACCCTAGAAAGACCAATGTAATTATATTCATGATGATTAATAACCAACCATTCTTCCCTTCGAACACGCCCATAATCTTCTTAAAAACATTCTGTTCATCTAATTCGTCATAGAACTTCGCTTCTTCTTGGGTTAGTGTTTCTTTTATTATTTGATCTATTTCTTCGTTATGATTTTTCATAATCTTTATGGTTTAAAATTGTTTTTAATTTTTCTCTAGCATAAAAAAGCCTAGATTTTATCGTTCCTTTCGATACTTGCAATATTTTACTTATTTCTAGAACAGAATACTCTTCTACATAAAATAATTGCAACACTATCTGTTGATTTTCTGGCAGCCTTTTAATTGTGTTTATAAGAACCTTAGAACCGCCATTAGCATCATAATAATCATTGTAATCAGCACTTTTATCATCTTCTTGTAACTTATAATTTAATTGTTCATTTTCATAATAGTTGTGTAACTTTTCATCTATTCTTTTTTCTTTTCGTAAAGCATCTATAGCTTTTCTATTAACTATACTTAATGACCAGCTACCAAAACTATTAGGGTCTTGTAAAGCATCAAGTTTCTTAAAAATGGTTGTCCAACTCTCTTGAGCAACATCTTTAGACAGATCTTTATCCTTAATGTACCAAAAAGCTTGTTTGCAAAATTTTAAATGCCAACGTTTTACTAATTGTGTAAATGCTTTTTTATCACCTTGCTTGCACCGAGATACAAGTTGTCCGTCAAGTATTTTATCAGATGTTTTCATCTTCTGTACACTTAATTGACGATAAAAATTTGATTAGGTTCAAATTAATTTAAAAAATTTAGTAGCAACTTAAATATAACCTAATTAAATCACATTTATATTTACTATGATTACTATTTTTGCCGCATGTCTAGAAAGAAGCGAAAACAACTTTTTGAAAACATAGAGGTGATTGATGCCGGCGCTAAAGGAAAAGCTGTAGCGAAAGCACCAGATGGTAAGGTTATTTTTTTACCAAATGCCATACCTGGTGATGTGGTAGATATACAAACTTATAAGAAACGAAAAGCCTATTACGAAGGAAAAGCAGTTAAATTTCACACACTTTCTGATAAAAGAACAGAACCAAGGTGTGAGCATTTTGGCATCTGTGGTGGTTGTAAATGGCAGCATATGGCTTATAAACATCAGTTATTTTATAAGCAAAAAGAGGTGACTAATAATCTTATAAGATTAGGCGGGATAGATTTACCCGAAGTTTCTCCAATTCTAGGGTCTAAAGAACAATATTTTTATCGTAATAAAATGGAATTCTCATTTAGTGATAGTAGATGGCTAACATTAAAAGAAATTCAATCTGATAAACACTTAGAAGATAAAAATGCATTAGGATTCCATATTCCTGGTATGTGGGATAAAATTCTAGACGTTAAAAAATGTCATTTACAAGCTGATCCTAGCAATGCTATACGTTTGGCTACTAAAGAATTTGCAATTGAAAATGGCTTAGAATTTTTTAATACTAGAAATCAAACAGGATTATTAAGAACATTAATGATACGCACCTCTTCTATTGATGAAGTTATGGTCTTAATTCAGTTCTTTAGCGAGGATAAAATAAAACGTGAATTATTATTAGATTTTCTGAAAAACAAATTCCCAAAGATTACATCGTTATTATATGTTATAAATTCAAAAGGGAATGATACCATTTATGATCAACAAGTAATTTGCTATGATGGTCGAGATCATATTTTTGAAGAAATGGAAGGCTTACGTTTTAAGATCAATGCTAAGTCTTTTTACCAAACCAATTCAGCGCAAGCTTATGAATTGTATAAAATAACACGAGATTTTGCTTCCCTTTCGGGGAATGAAACCGTTTATGATCTATACACCGGAACTGGAACTATTGCCCAATTTGTTGCAAAAAAAGCAAAGAAAGTAATTGGTGTAGAAGCTGTACCCGATGCCATTAAGGCAGCGAAGGAAAACGCTAAACTCAATAATATTAATAATACTGAATTTTATGTAGGTGATATGGCAAAAGTATTTGATGCAGATTTTATGACAAAACATGGTAAACCAGATGTAGTTATTACAGATCCACCAAGAGACGGAATGCACAAAAAAGTAGTTGAACAATTATTAAATATTGAAGCACCGAAGATTATCTACGTAAGTTGTAATTCTGCTACACAAGCCCGTGATCTGGCTATTTTAGATACAAAATATAAAGTTGTAAAAACGCAAGCTGTAGATATGTTTCCGCAGACGCATCATGTAGAAAATGTTGTTTTATTAGAATTGCGTTAATTTGTAGCAATGAAAAAATACTTTTTAATAATTATCATATTAATAACAACTATTGCTAGTTGTGAACGTGACGATATTTGTATTGATGAGACAACACCAAATCTTATCATTAGGTTTTATGATAGTGATAATCCAACTGAGTTTAAAAATGTTAATCAGCTACTAATTGAATATACTGATTTAGAAATAGACACATTATTTACTGGGCTTGTTGATTCAATCGCTTTACCACTTGATATTAATAGCAATATGATAAATTTTAAATTTATTAGTGATAGTGACGACCCTGCAATTGCAGCAGAAGATTCTTTTATTCTAAACTATACACGCGAAGAAGTTTTTGTGGGTAGATCGTGTGGTTTTAAAATGACATTTAAAGAAATTTCAATTTCTGACCTAACTACTAATTGGATTCAAAGCATTGAAACAGTAAATAGTCCTGATCCACAAAATATAGAAAATGAAACAGCAGCTCATGTTAAAATATTTCATTAGCATTTTACTGTTAAGTTGTTTTGTTTTAAATGCTCAAAACGATTCAGCCAAAGACAGTATTCAAAATAAATATGGTTTAAGAATTGGTATTGATCTATTCAACCCTACAGCTACAATAATAGATAATGGTAGAAAAGGTTTAGAATTAGTAGCAGATTATAGAATTAGCAGAAAATGGTACGTCGCTGGTGAACTAGGCACTATAAAGAACACTACTAATCTAGATTTTTTAAATTTTACAACAGATGGTCAATACATAAAAGCTGGTGTAGATTATAATGCTTACGAAAACTGGTTAGACATGGAAAATTTAATCTATGTCGGATTTCGCTATGGCTTTAGTACTTTTTCGCAAACATTAAATAGTGGTACTATTTTAAGTAGCGATCCACTGATTGAAGACCAACCGATAACCGCACCACAAGAATTTTCTAGTCTTAATGCCCACTGGGCAGAAATAGTAGTTGGCGTTAAAGCAGAGATTTTAAATAATTTGTATTTAGGCTTTAGCTTTAGTGGTAAAAAAATGATTACCACTAAAGAGCCTGAAAATTTTAAAAACCTATTTGTCCCAGGGTTTAATCGAGTGTTTTTAAATGATTCTGGCTTTGGGTTTAATTACACCATTTCGTATTTAATTCCACTTTACAAGAAGGCTAAATAAGTTTTTTTCTGTAATTTTAGCCCCTCAAAATCTTTTAAAAAAATCATGAAAAATATACCTAGTGTAGACTTATCTGACTTCTTATCTGATAACCCCGAAAGAAAGCAAAAATTTGTAAATGAAATTGGTAAGGCATATGAAGAAATTGGCTTTGTTGCTTTAAAAGGACACTTTTTGAGTGAAGAGTTAGTAGACAACTTATATTCAGAAATTAAAAAATTCTTTTCACTACCAATAGAAACAAAACGCTCATATGAAATTGAAGGGCTTGGTGGCCAAAGAGGATATGTATCTTTCGGTAAAGAAAGTGCAAAAGGTAAAAAAGAAGGCGACTTAAAAGAATTTTGGCACTTTGGTCAATATGTAGAAGATAATCCAAAACTAAAAGAAGAGTACCCAGATAATGTTACGGTTTCTGAATTACCAGAGTTTAATAAGGTTGGTAAAGAGGCTTATAAGATGCTTGAGAAAACAGGTATCTATGTACTACGTGCCTTAGCTGTATTTTTAGATTTAGATGAAAAATATTTTGACAAATTTGCTATAAATGGTAATAGTATTTTAAGACCAATTCACTACCCACCAATTACATCTGAACCAAAAAATGCCGTTAGAGCTGCTGCTCATGGTGATATTAATTTAATCACTTTGTTAATGGGTGCTCATGGTAGAGGCTTACAAGTTAAAAATCATAAAGGAGAATGGTTAGATGCTATCGCTGAGCCAGATGAATTGGTTATTAATGTAGGTGATATGTTATCGCGTCATTCAAATAATCGTTTAAAGTCTACAATTCATCAAGTAGTTAATCCGCCTAAAGAAATGTGGGGTACTTCTCGTTATTCAATACCATTCTTTATGCATCCTATTAGTGAAATGCCTCTAAATTGTTTAGAGAATTGTATAAGTGATAAATATCCTAAATTATATGAAGATATCACAGCTGGCGAATTCTTAAATGAGCGCCTGGTTGAATTAGGATTGATCAAAAAATAATGGACTTAGAAGATCAATTAAAAAAACTGTTTCCAGATCACATTCCCGAAAAAGAGGAAAAAAAAGAGGTGCAAAATGATATCTGGTTGCAAGATGATCCTATAATTTGCAAATACGAAAAGCGTAAAGGTAAACCTATAACCATTTTAGAAGGTTATACAGGTACTGATGCTGATTTTAAAAAACTTGCAAAAGAGCTAAAAACCAAGTTAAGCGTTGGTGGCAGTTTTAAAGATGATAAAATCATCATACAAGGGGATTATCGTGACAAAATCATGCAAATATTAAAAGAAAAGAGGTTTAAAGTAAAGCGTGTTGGTGGTTAAAGCAAAACATATTTTAGTAGTATTTCTTGGCGCTTTCATCTTACTTATAAGTTGTAAAACTGAGCAAAAAAAGCCAGATACAATAGATTCTAATAAAGCGGAAAAACCAACTCTAGGAGTTGAAAGTAAAGAGATTAAAATCTTCTTTACTAAGAATGAAATTTCTGTGCCTTCTAAAGACAGCATTTATACAACTAAGGGTGATGAAGTTATTTTATTTAGACCTACCGAATTTGATTTTGGACTACGACTAGAAAATACGCAGGATAAAAATTTACTTGATCTAGATGGTAATTTTGAAGAACTTACCAATAAAATTATAGATACATATAAAGAAAATAAAAACGTAAAAATCACTATTTGTGAAAAACCCTTTATTGAGATTCATCAACCAAATGATACTTTATATTTAGATACTTCTAAAAGTTTATATGGTATTATTTTTTGTAAAACAAATGCAAACCCAGTGTTTAAATCTGCAACCGAAAAAAATATCATTGAACAAATAAAAAAAGCGTACAATATATAATGACGAGAATTGCAGAATCTGAATTGATTTTAAATCCTGATGGAAGTATATATCACTTAAATCTAAAACCAGAACAGTTAGCTCAAACTATTATAACCGTTGGTGATCCAGATCGTGTTTCAAATGTAACTAAGCATTTTGATGTTATAGAATATTCTAAACACCGTCGTGAATTTAAAACAGAAACAGGCACTTATAAAGGCAAAAGAATTACAGTTATTTCTACTGGCATAGGTACTGATAATATTGATATAGTTTTAAATGAATTAGATGCGCTGGTTAATATCGATTTTAAAACTAGAACAATAAAAAACACCTTTACTTCTTTAGATATTGTTCGTATTGGTACTTCTGGGAGCATTCAAAAAGATATTCCTGTAGACAGCTTATTAATTTCAGAATATGGTATTGGTCTCGATAGTATGTTACAAGCTTATAATTGTGATATTATTCTAGAAAAAGAGCTTGAAGAAGCGTTTGTACAGCAAATTGGTTGGAATATTAAAAGAGGTATTCCTTATATTGTAAAATGTAGTTCAGCACTTTATAATAAACTACAAAGTGATCAAACTGTGAATGGCTGTACAGCCACTATGAATGGTTTTTACGGACCACAAAGCAGAGTACTTCGTCTTCCCGTTAAGGATGTTAACCTAAATGAGAAAATGAGTGACTTTAATTTTAATGATACTAGAATAACTAATTTAGAAATGGAAACTGCTGGTATTTATGGGCTTTCTAAATTACTAGGACATAATGCTTTATCTATGAATGCTATTATAGCTAATAGAGCTCTAGGAACTTTTAGTGATAGCCCTTATAAAACTGTAGATAAATTAATTCTATACACTTTAGATAAATTAATAGCTTAATGAAACAGATCAAGATTGGTGGTGTACCAGAACATTTTAACTTACCTTGGCATCTAGCAATTGAAGAGAAAAAGTTCGAAAAAAGTGGTATCGATCTACAATGGGAAGATTTTCATGGCGGTACAGGTGCCATGTGCAATGCTTTACGTGAAGGTTCTATAGATATCGCCATTATTCTTACAGAAGGTATTATAAAAGATATTATTAATGGTAACCCTAGTAAAATAGTAAAAGTATATGTAGAGTCACCATTATTATGGGGAATTCATGTAGGTGCTCAATCTGTTTTTCAAGATGTAAAAGATTTGGAAGGAACTCGAATTGCTATTAGTCGTCATGGTTCAGGTTCTCAATTAATGGCAATAGTAAACGCACATAATAATGGTTTTGATATTGATAAGTTAGATTATGAAATTGTTAAAAATCTAGATGGTGGTATTGAAGCCTTAACCAATGGTACCGCAGATTATTTTATGTGGGAACATTTTACTACAAAGCCCTACGTAGATAGTGGTATTTTTAGAAGAATAGAAAGTATTACCACACCTTGGCCTTGCTTTGTAATGGCTGTTAGAAATGAAGTTTTAGAACATGACACTGAAGTTATACAAACAATAATTAAAGTTATAAATAAACAATTAAAAGCATTTAAAAAACCTTTAGAAGTTGATGGCTTAGATGCGCTTTTTGCTAAACGTTATAATCAGAAAATTGAGGATATAAGAGAATGGTTATCGATCACTAAATGGAATAGAGATAAAACCATTTCAAAAAAATTAATTGAAGACATTCAAAATAAATTGGCAAAGTTTAGCGTTATTGACCGACAAGTTCGTCCTAAGCAATTGATTAAAAAGGTGTTCTAAGAAGTTAAACCAAATTTATAAGTCATGAAACGAAACTTATCTTTTGTAATTTTTGTAATTGCTATGGCTTTACTATTTATATCTTGCGGAGCAACAACACATAGTTGTACTTCTGTAGAAAAAGACATTACTAACCCTAACCTAACCGAGGTTACAACAGTAGAAACTGTAGTAACCGAATAATTAACTATCAACTACCAACCAAAAACCGTATTATCAATGATAATGCGGTTTTTTTATTGCACTTGATTTTTAGAGTTAAATAGTCGAAATTCGTATTGATAGGTATAATTTATTAAAATAATTTCATATCCTTAAAATTGTCAAGAATTATGAGAAAGTCACTTCAAATAATATTAATCATTTTTATTTTAAACGGATGTAAACCTAATAAACAAGTCTATAATAATTACGAATCAGAAACATTAAAAATTGAACAGGTTAATGAAAATATTTTTAAGCACATTTCCTATTTAGACACTAAAAGTTATGGAAAATATCCTTGTAATGGAATGATTTTCATTAATGATAATGAAGCTATAATTTTTGACACACCAACTAATAACAAAGCATCATCTGAATTAATAAATTGGATTGGGAAAAAGGATATTAAAGCAGTTATAGTTACTCATTTCCATATTGACTGTTTAGGTGGGTTACAGGAATTCCACTCAAAAGGAATCAAATCTTTTGCTACAAATAAAACAATTAAACTAGCAAAAGAAGATAACAAGATATTACCTAAATATGGTTTTGATGAACAAATGGAATTTGATATTGGTAATGAAGTTGTTTATGCTAAATTTTTTGGGCAAGGGCATACTAAAGACAATATTATTGGATTTGTTCCAAGTGAAAAAACTTTGTTTGGAGGTTGCCTAGTAAAGCATTTAAATGCGCCAAAAGGAAACCTTGCTGATGCTAACACAGAAGATTGGTCAAAAAGTGTTGAAAAAATAAAGATTGAATTTCCTGAAATAGAGAACGTAATTCCAGGACATGGGCAAAATGGAGGAACAGAACTTTTGGATTATACAATTAAACAATTTAAAGTATATAATGAACGCTTTGTTTTCTTTCTTCACAATAAATTTTTAGAGACTCACAAATTAGAGGAACCCCATCCTGAATACGGACGAACAGAGTACAAAGAAATTTTATCTGAATTTGAAAAAAGTGGACTGAAAGTTATTAGTGAAAAAAGAAGCGGAAATATAAATGCTCGTGAATATGCGCATGGGATTGTTAATCAAATCGATAGCTTGGTCTCTAGTGGAGTTAAGCCAAATAAAATAACAGTTGTTGGAACATCAAAAGGTGGTTATATTGCTCAATATGTTTCAACTTTAGCAAATAATCCCAATTTAAATTTTGTATTTATTGCAAGTTATAGAAATAGCGACATCCAAAATATTCCTGAAATCAATTATTGTGGAAATATTTTGACCATTTATGAGAAGTCTGACCATTATGGAGTTTCAGCTATTAAAAGAAAAGAAAGCTCGACTTGTAAAGTTGAGAACTTTAAAGAGATTGAACTAAATACAGGAATGGGGCACGGGTTTTTATTTAAACCATTAAAAAAATGGATAGAACCTACAATAAAATGGGCGAATGGGAATTATGAAATAAAATAAATAACTGTAGGTAACAAGTATAAAAATAATAGCAATTTAATCGTAAAAAAAATCTGCTTTAACCGAAAAATTAGTGCGTGAAAATTCGCTACTATTCTTATACTAGAATGATAACAAAACTATAAATTTTTCTTTAACGTCTTAGTTACATTATCTAATACTTCAAAAGCAGTTTCGGCCATTTTATTCCCTTTTAAATCTAGTAATGGATTTACCTCAACAAATTCTAAACAAGCTACTTTTTTTGTCTCTAATAATCTATTAATAATCTGCATTACCTCATATTGGTCAAAACCTTTAGGAACTGGCGTGCCAGTACCATATGAAATCATATCGCAGTCCATAGAATCAACATCAAAAGACACATAAATCACATCGCAATCAGAAAGCTTATTAATGGCTTCGTCTACACAAGTATTTAATCCTCGAAAGCGAATTTCATCTACCATATAATTCCGAATACCATGCTTTTCCATTAGATGCTCTTCTGGCTTTTCTGTATCTCTAACACCGAAGAAAATAATATCTTGAGGTATCACCTTAGTATCTGCGATACCAATGGTTTTCATAGCATCCCAATATTTTTTAGTTTGATCTGACACCTCATTAATTGCAGATTCTTCATTATTATCTGCAATTGCTGCTGCCAAAGGCATACCATGCACATTACCAGACGGCGAAGTATAGGGTGAATGTAGATCGGCATGGGCATCAATCCAGACTACCCCAATACGTTTACCAGACAAGGCTGATTTTACACCGCTAATGGTACCTAAAGCAGAAGAATGATCACCAGAAATTACCAACGGAAACTCGTCATCGTTTATAGTTTCTTGCACAGCATTAGAAACACGTGTGCATTGATAATATACATGTTCAATTCGTTTGGCAAACGAATTTCTAACCATATCATAAATAGATTCATTTTCAGTCTCTACATCTTCAAAATCAAACTCATTAAAAAAATTATTGCCTGAATTAATAGCAGCAATTTCTATAGCATCTATACCCATATCTGCACCTCGAGTACCCGCACCTATATCTGATCTGTTCTTTATAATTTTTATATTTTTCATTTTTAACTATAAAATGAAAATATCATTCTGAACGAAGTGAAGAATCTATTTTTAGAGATTTTTCGTTTCACTCAAAATGACATCTTGTTATTGTCAAGTTCAATTATCTTTTATTTAGTTTTACAAAAGGTCGGTGGTTTTCACCAATATACACTTGACGTGGACGACCAATTGGCTCCTTACGTAAGCGCATTTCTCTCCATTGTGCAATCCATCCTGGTAAACGACCTAAAGCAAACATTACCGTAAACATCTCTGTTGGAATACCCATACCTCTATAAATAATGCCTGAATAAAAATCTACATTAGGATACAATTTTCGCTTTACAAAATAATCATCTCTTAATGCCTCTTGTTCTAAACCTTTAGCAATATCTAAAATAGGATCTTCTATACCGAGGTCACCTAGTACTTCATCTGCAGCTTTCTTAATTATTTTCGCTCTTGGGTCAAAATTCTTATACACTCTATGCCCAAAGCCCATCAACCTGAAAGGATCTTCTTTATCCTTGGCTTTAGCCATGTATTTTTTAGTATCTCCGCCATCTTCTTTAATTGCCTCTAGCATTTCTAAAACAGCTTGATTTGCACCACCATGCAATGGACCCCAAAGCGCAGAAATACCAGCAGAAATAGAAGCAAATAAACCAGCATGCGAAGAACCAACTATCCTAACAGTAGATGTAGAACAGTTTTGTTCATGATCTGCATGCAAGATTAATAATTGATCTAAGGCATTCACTAAAATAGGGTTCTGAACATATGTTTCATTTGGTTGTTGAAACATCATTTTTAATAAATTCTCAACATAACCAAGTGAACTATCACCATATTCTAATGGTAGTCCCATACGTCTACGCATAGTCCAAGCGACCATAATTGGCATTTTACCTAATATCTTCACTATGGCATTGTACATTGCTTCTGGTGATGAAACATCAACAGAAGATGGGTTAAAAGCAGTCAATGCACTTGTCAATGAAGACAATACACCCATTGGATGAGCTGATTTAGGAAAGCTTTCTAATATCTTTTTTAAATCTTCATCTAAAACCGATTTACTTTTAATATCTGCATGAAATTTATCTAATTCTTCTTTGGTTGGTAATTCTCCAAAAATTAAAGCATACGCAACTTCTAAAAAATCTGCTTTTTCAGCTAAATCTTCAATAGCATAACCTCTATATCTTAAAATACCTTTTTCTCCATCTAAAAATGTAATTCCACTTTCACAAGAGCCTGTATTCTTATATCCTGGGTCTATGGTAATTACGCCGCCCGTGCCTCCACGAAGCGTTTTTATATCAATAGCTAGTTCGTCTTCGGTTCCTTTGATTACAGGAAATTCATATTTCGAGCCATTGATTTCTAAAGTTGCTGTATCTGACATATATGTGATTATTTTTTAAAATTGAAAGTTTACGAATTTACGAATTTTCACTCAATTTTTTTGCATAAAAAAGAGCGATTATTATCAAGAAAATAATCGCTCTAATTATAAAAGTTTACCGTTTTATTTTACTTTAAATGCTTTCTCTTGCGGATAATAAGCAACATGACCTAATTCTTCTTCAATTCTAAGTAACTGATTATACTTTGCCATTCTATCAGATCGAGAAGCTGAACCAGTTTTTATTTGACCAGTATTTAATGCGACAGCTAAATCAGCAATAGTATTGTCTTCTGTTTCACCAGAGCGATGACTCATTACCGAGGTATAACCTGCATTATGTGCCATATTTACAGCTGCTATGGTTTCGGTTAAGGTACCGATTTGATTTACTTTTATAAGTATAGAGTTAGCGATACCATTTTCAATTCCTCTAGACAGACGCTCTACATTTGTAACAAATAAATCATCACCAACTAGCTGAACTTTGTCTCCAACTTTTTCTGTTAATGATTTCCAACCATCCCAATCATTTTCATCCATACCGTCTTCAATTGAAATAATAGGATACTTCTCACACAATTCAGCTAAATATTGTGCTTGTTCTTCTGATGTTCTTATTTTTCCTTTAGAACCTTCGAATTTAGTATAATCATATTTTCCATCAACATAAAATTCCGCGGAAGCACAATCTAGAGCTATCATGATTTCATCACCTAATTTATAGCCTGCTTTTTTTACAGCTTTCGCTATAGTGTCAAGTGCGTCTTCTGTACCATCTAAAGTTGGTGCGAACCCACCTTCATCTCCAACTGCAGTGGACAAATTTCTGTCGTGTAATACTTTCTTTAGGTTATGAAAAATCTCGGAGCCCATTTGCATTGCTTGCGAAAAATTTTTAGCCTTTACAGGCATTATCATAAACTCTTGAAATGCAATAGGCGCATCTGAATGAGAACCTCCATTAATGATATTCATCATAGGTACTGGTAATGTATTTGCTGACACTCCACCAACATATCTAAACAAAGACATACCTAATTCATTAGCTGCTGCTTTAGCACATGCCAAGGACACACCCAAAATAGCATTAGCACCTAGCTTAGATTTATTTGGAGTTCCATCTAAATCAATCATTAATTGGTCAATAGCATTTTGCTCAAAAACCGAACTACCTAATAATTCTTGAGCTAGAATAGAGTTAACATTATCAACCGCCTTCGACACTCCTTTACCCATGTAATTATTTCCTCCATCTCTCAATTCAACGGCTTCATGCTCTCCAGTTGAAGCTCCTGAAGGAACAGCTGCCCTACCAGAAACGCCATTTTCGGTAACAACATCTACCTCAACCGTAGGGTTTCCTCTAGAATCAAAAATTTGACGTGCGTGTATGTCTATTATAATGCTCATTTTAATTTTATTTATGCTATAAATTTAAATATCTGAATTGGTATATAGCTATCTAAATTATCTTTTTTACGATATCGATTTCGGCAAATTAAACTGTTGCTAATTTGGCTTTTTTAATATTTTCGATAAATTGATCAAACAAGTAATCAGCATCATTGGGTCCAGGGCTTGCTTCTGGATGGTATTGTACAGAGAAACAATTCTTGTTTTTTAATCGAATTCCAGCAACTGTATTATCATTTAAATGTACATGTGTGATCTCTACATTAGGGTTTGCTTCTGTTTCTTCTCTATTAATTGCAAATCCGTGATTTTGAGAAGTGATTTCTCCTCTACCTGTTATTAAATTCTTTACTGGATGATTGATTCCTCTATGACCATTGTGCATTTTGTACGTTGATATTCCTTGTGATAATGCAATTACTTGATGCCCTAAACAAATACCAAATAATGGTAAATCTTTTTCAATAATTTCTTTAGCCACAATTTGAGCATTTTCTAATGGTTCAGGATCACCTGGTCCATTCGATAAGAAATACCCATCTGGGTTAAAAGCGCTCATTTCATCAAAACTAGTATCGTAAGGAAACACTTTTATATAAGCTCCTCTTTTAGCCAAGTTTCTTAAAATATTCTTTTTAATGCCTAAATCTAAAGCAGCAATTTTTATTG
Organism: Maritimimonas rapanae; assembly: GCF_057837205.1. NCBI lineage: Bacteria > Pseudomonadati > Bacteroidota > Flavobacteriia > Flavobacteriales > Flavobacteriaceae > Maritimimonas > Maritimimonas rapanae. The sequence continues at coordinate 1,836,875 of NZ_JBYQFI010000001.1, forward strand.
AAGCATTTTCATCACCTACAAAATATGGTTCTTTAGTAGAAACTTTAGATGCTAACTCCAACCCATTCATATTAGGAACATTGGCTAATTGCTTTTTTAAGGAATCTATATCTTCTGTTTCTGTAGATATTATAGCATTCATAGCTCCATTATCACGAATGTATCGCACTAAAGCTCTAGTATCAACATCCGAAACAGCTATTAAATTGTGCTCTTCAAACCAATCTTTTAAAGATCCACTAGAGTTTGGGCGAGAATGTACAAAACTAAAGTTTCTAACTATGAGTCCAGCAATTTTAATTCCGTTTGATTCTACTTCCTCATCATTAACACCATAATTACCAATATGCGCATTGGTAGCCACCATGAGTTGGCCAAAATATGATGGGTCTGTAAAAATTTCTTGATAACCTGTCATACCTGTGTTAAAACAGATTTCACCTGTAGTAGTTCCTTCAATTCCAACGGATTTCCCTTCGAAAATAGTTCCGTCTGCTAATAAAATAATTGCTTTCTTTCTAGATTGATATTGCATTTTAAAATAAAGTTTGACAAAAATAGTATAAAAAAAAAGATAAACTAAAATTTAGCTTATCCTTTATATCTAATGTTTATTAACATTTAAAAAGCATCGTAATATTTGAAGATTTTTGCTACATCTTTTTCATTCTTATAAGACAGTTTATTTTCTTTAACATACATTGCTACAGTGTTACGCATATTCTCTTCTATAAAAAACTTTAAAATATCCTTTTTCTTTAGTTTTACTTCAAGGAGCTTGTCCCTTTTTAAAACATAAAATTTTTCATCTTTTCGAATCTCATCATAAGGTCTATTGAGCATACCAACAGTAGATTTAGGGATTACTCTTATATAATATCCTTTGTAAAAGGAGAAATTATTTTCTTTAGCATCAAATAAAACTTCAAAAAACTTATATTGTCCATTATGCAATCTGTATTTATATCTTTTATCATTTATAGTTACATAATCTATATATGTAGGTATTAATGTAAAAACTGAATCTTTACCAACTTCAGATAAAAAGTTACTGTTCTGAACATTAAAATTTACATTATTTAGCCTAAATTCTTTTCCTTTTAACTTAACAACACTATTATTTTCCCAGTTATCAAATAAAAAAAACGAACCTATATATTTTTCACCATAGTTATCCTCAACAACTTTTGATAGCCTCACGTCAGTTACATAGTCTCTTATTTTATAATCTATGCCTAAATTATTCTGAACAATATCTACTTTTATACTTGGCCCTTCTTGAGAAGAAACAGTATTGAAAATGCCAAAAAAAAGTAATAAAAAAAACGTTTTATATTTCATGACAATTTAATTTACGGATATTAAAGATATAAAAAAAGGGATAAACTTAGTTTATCCCTTTCGTATCTTATAAAAATAAGTATCCTACTCTTCTTCTTGAGAAGCTTTAGTTTCAACTGGAGGAGTAGCAACTGTTTCTGTTTTCTTACCACCTCTTCTTCTACGAGTAGATTTTTTCTTCTTCCCTTTAGGGTTATAAAGTTCATTATAATCTACTAGTTCAACCATTGCCATATCAGCATTATCACCTAGCCTATTACCTAGTTTAATAATACGAACATAACCTCCTGGTCTGTCAGCTACCTTAGCAGCTACTTCTCTGAATAATTCAGTAACGGCCTCTTTTTGTCTCAAATAACTAAAAACAATTCTTCTATTATGAGTTGTATCTTCTTTAGATTTTGTGATTAAAGGCTCAACAAACTGACGTACAGCTTTTGCTTTTGCAACGGTTGTATTAATACGCTTATGCTCTATTAAAGAACATGCCATATTAGCTAACATCGCTTTTCTATGCGCAGTTTTTCTTCCTAAATGATTAAATTTCTTTCCGTGTCTCATCGTTCTTTATCTTAGGATCTATTCTTTATCTAATTTATACTTACCTAAATCCATTCCGAAAGTTAATCCTTTGTTAGCCACTAACTCATCTAATTCAGTTAATGATTTTTTACCAAAGTTTCTGAACTTCATTAAGTCATTCTTGTTAAATGAAACTAAATCACCTAACGTATCTACTTCAGCAGCTTTTAAACAATTTAATGCTCTCACTGAAAGATCCATATCGATCAATCTAGTTTTTAATAACTGTCTCATGTGTAATGATTCTTCATCATAAGACTCAGTTTGAGCAATCTCATCAGCTTCAAGCGTAATTCTCTCATCAGAGAACAACATAAAATGATGGATTAATATTTTAGCAGCCTCAGTTAAAGCATCTTTAGGGTTGATAGAACCATCAGTAATGATATCAAATACTAACTTTTCGTAGTCAGTTTTTTGTTCTACACGATAGTTTTCTACTGCATATTTTACATTCTTTATTGGAGTGTAAATAGCATCAGTAAAAATTGTTCCTAAAGGAGCATTTGATTTTTTATTATCTTCAGATAAAACAAAACCTCTACCTTTCTCAATAGTAATTTCTAAATCTAACTTTACAGATTTTTCCATATTACAAATCACTAATTCCGGATTTAATACTTGGAAGCCTGATATAAAATTTTGAAAATCACCTGCAGTCAATTGTTCTTGACCATTAATAGAAATAGCTACAGTTTCGTTCTCTGTTTCTTCTATTTGTTGTTTAAAACGAACTTGTTTTAAATTCAAGATAATTTCAGTAACATCTTCAACTATACCTTTAATTGTAGAGAATTCGTGTTCTACTCCTTCAATTCTTAAAGATGTAATTGCATAACCTTCTAAAGAAGATAATAACACTCTACGTAAAGCATTACCTACTGTTAAACCATAACCTGGTTCTAAAGGTCTGAATTCAAATCTACCTTCGAAATCAGTAGATTCAATCATTATTACCTTATCTGGTTTTTGAAAATTTAATATTGCCATAATTGTTTCTTCGTTTTAATTGCTACTTAGTTGCGCGGTTTATAAGTATGAAGAAGTACGAATAAACCCTTTGGCCAAATATCAATATGATTAATTTATTATTTTGAGTACAATTCTACGATGAACTGCTCATTAATATTTTCTGGTATCTGAATTCTTTCTGGTACAGCTACAAAAGTTCCTTCCATTTTATCGCCATTCCAATTTAACCATTCGTAAACATTACTATTATTAGCTAAAGAACTTTCTACAGCAGTTAATGATTTAGATTTTTCTCTAACACCAACTACATCACCAGCTTTTAATTGATAAGAAGATATATTCACAATCTCACCATTTACAGTAATATGTCTATGAGAAACTAATTGACGTGCACCTCTACGTGAAGGAGATACACCCATTCTAAATACTACATTATCTAAACGAGATTCACATAATTGTAATAAGATCTCACCTGTAATACCTTTGCTACGAGAAGCTCTCTCAAATAAGTTTCTAAATTGACGCTCTAAAATACCGTAAGTATATTTAGCTTTTTGTTTTTCCATTAATTGGACAGCATATTCAGACTTTTTACCTCTACGTCTGTTATTACCATGTTGCCCTGGAGGATAATTTCTTTTTTCAAAAGATTTATCATCTCCGAAAATTGCCTCGCCAAATTTACGAGCAATCTTAGTTTTTGGTCCTGTATATCTTGCCATTTCTATTTATTTAACTGAAAGGGATTATGAATTAAGGCTTAATCCTTCGATAATCTAAATTCCTCTCTTAAAAATTAATTAATTATACTCTTCTTCTTTTAGGAGGACGACACCCATTATGTGGCATTGGTGTAACATCAATAATTTCTGTTACCTCTATACCAGCATTGTGGATAGTTCTAATTGCAGACTCTCTACCGTTACCTGGTCCTTTTACATAAACTTTTACTTTACGCAAACCTGCTTCGTGTGCTACAGTAGCACAATCTTCAGCAGCCATTTGAGCAGCATAAGGTGTGTTCTTTTTAGAACCTCTAAAACCTTGTTTACCTGCAGATGACCAAGAAATTACGTCTCCTTTTTTGTTTGTTAAAGAAATAATGATGTTGTTAAATGAAGCTGTTATATGTGCTTCACCAATTGCATCAATTACTACTTTACGCTTTTTTGAACTTGACTTTGCCATAATTCGTTAACTATTATTTAGTTGCTTTTTTCTTATTAGCAACAGTTTTTCTCTTACCTTTTCTTGTTCTAGAGTTATTCTTAGTACGTTGTCCTCTTAAAGGAAGACCAACTCTATGACGGATTCCTCTATAACAACCGATATCCATTAAACGCTTGATGTTTAATTGAGTCTCTGAACGAAGTTCACCTTCGATAGTATAAGAACCTACTTGCTCACGGATTCTTCCGATTTCATCATCAGACCAATCTTGAACTTTAGTACTCTCATCAACTTTAGCAGATTCTAAAATCTCTTTTGCTCTGCTTCTACCAATTCCGTAAATGTAAGTTAATGATATAACTCCTCTCTTTTGTTTTGGTATGTCAATTCCTGCTATTCTTGCCATAATTATCCTTGTCTTTGTTTAAATCTAGGATTCTTTTTGTTGATTACATATAATCTGCCTTTTCTACGTACAATTTTGCACTCGGCACTTCTCTTTTTTACTGATGCTCTAACTTTCATCGCTTTAGTATCTATAAGTTATGCGAGCCTTTGTTAAATCGTATGGGCTCATTTCTAATTTTACTTTATCACCTGGTAATAGTTTAATATAATGCATACGCATTTTACCAGAGATATGTGCAGTAACAATATGACCATTTTCTAGTTCTACACGAAACATAGCATTCGATAATGCTTCACTAATGGTTCCGTCTTGTTCTATCGCTTGTTGCTTTGCCATAATTACGCTACTGATTTTCTTTTTGTTCCGGTTTTCATTAAACCATCGTAATGACGATTTAATAAATATGAATTTATTTGTTGGATGGTATCGATTGCAACTCCAACCATAATCAACAAAGACGTTCCGCCATAAAACATAGCCCATCCTGGCTGTACACCTGCCTTAACAATGATAGCTGGTAAAATAGCTAAGAATGCTAAGAATAAAGATCCGGGTAATGTTATACGTGATAAAATTGTATCTAAATAGTCTGCAGTTTCTTTACCTGGACGAATACCCGGTAAGAATCCACCACTACGTTTTAAATCGTCAGCCATTTTATTGGTAGGTATTGTAATTGCTGTGTAGAAATAACTAAAAATGATTATTAGAACTGCAAATAATACATTATACCATAATCCGAACATATCTACGAACTCAGTACCAATTGCCTTTAACGTTTCATTTTCTGCATTAGCTAATAAACTAGGTACAAACATTAATGCTTGCGCAAAAATGATTGGCATTACACCAGATGAATTTACCTTTAAAGGAATATATTGTCTCGCGCCAGCAACATTCTGTACATTCCCAGCTACTGTTCTTCTAGCATATTGAACTGCTATTCTACGAACAGCTGTTACTAATAACACACATGCTAAAATTACTACCAACCATACAATTACTTCTATAAATACCATTAACACACCTCCATTACCTTGAGTCACTCTAGAAGTAAACTCTTGCATAAAAGTAGATGGAAAAGTTGCAATAATACCTATCATAATTAATAGTGAAATACCATTACCAATACCTTTATCAGTAATTTTTTCACCTAACCACATGGCAAAAATTGTACCAGCAGTTAATAAAAGGATAGATGAGAACCAAAACATTGGTCCATTACCTAATAAAAATGCACTTGGTGGAATACCTAATGATGGTAAACTTACTATATAAGTAGGTGCCTGAATAATTAAGATCCCAACAGTTAACCAACGTGTAATTTGAGTAATCTTCTTTTGACCACTAGCTCCTTCTTTTTGTAGTTTTTGTAAATAAGGAACTGCTATTCCCATTAACTGAACTACAATAGAAGCCGAGATATAAGGCATAATACCAAGTGCCATAACAGAAGCTTGTGCGAACGCACCTCCTGTAAAAGCATTTAACAATCCTAAAATATTGTTGTCTTGAGTAGTATTTTGTAGACCAGAAAGCTGAGTAGGATCTATACCAGGTAATGGAACTTGTGCAGCTAAACGATACACTACCATTAATCCTAAGGTAAGAATGATCTTATTTCTAAGCTCTTCAATCTTCCAAATATCTTGTATGGTACTTATAAATTTTTTCATTTACTTTTTAAAGTATTAAAGGGCAACAGCTTCACCACCAGCTTTTTCTATAGCAGCTTTAGCCGTAGCGGTAAATTTATGTACTGTAATGTTTAATTTTGCTTTAAGCTCTCCTCTACCTAAAATCTTAACCAAATCATTTTTACGAGCTAGTCTATTCTCTACAAGAACATCCATAGTAACAGTATCTTTAATTCTACCATTGTCTACCATTTCTTGCAGTTTATCTAAATTAATACCTAGATATTCTTTTCGATTAATATTCGTAAAACCAAATTTAGGCACACGGCGTTGCAAAGGCATTTGACCACCTTCGAAACCGATCTTCTTAGAATAACCTGAACGAGATTTAGCACCTTTATGACCTCTAGCGGCAGTACCACCTTTACCAGAACCTTGACCTCTACCAATTCGCTTTCCAGCTTTTGTTGAACCTGCAGCAGGTTTTAAGTTATTTAATTCCATAACTTTATATTATTAAGCTTCTTCTACAGAAACTAAGTGTTTAACTTTATTTACCATTCCTACAATAGTAGGTGTAGCATCATGCTCTACTGTTTGATTTAACTTGCGTAAACCTAGAGCTGCTAATGTTCTCTTTTGATCTTGAGGACGATTAATTTTGCTACGTGTTTGTGTTACTCTTATTTTTTTCATCGTAATTCCTCTTTTTAGCCGTTAAATACTTTTTGTAAAGAAATTCCCCTTTGTTGTGCAATTGTATTTGCATCACGCAATTGTAATAAAGCATCAAATGTTGCTTTTACCACATTATGAGGATTTGATGAACCTTGAGATTTTGATAATACATCGTGTACACCAACAGATTCTAATACCGCACGTACAGCACCACCAGCAATAACTCCGGTACCATGTGAAGCAGGTTTTAAAAACACTTTTGCTCCACCATACTTACCTTTTTGCTCGTGTGGTAATGTTTGGTTTATGATTGGTATTCTTATCAAATTCTTCTTTGCGTCTTCGATAGCTTTTGCAATAGCAGAAGCAACATCTTTAGATTTACCAAGACCATGACCTACTACGCCATTTTCGTTACCTACAACAACAATAGCTGAAAAACCAAATGCTCTACCACCTTTTGTTACTTTAGTAACTCTTTGTACGCCTACCAAATGGTCTTTTAATTCTAAACCGCTTGGTTTTACTCTTTCAACGTTTCCGTATTTTTGATACATAATCTTTGATTAAAATTTTAAACCTGCTTCTCTTGCTCCGTCAGCTAAAGCTTTTACTCTACCGTGATATAAGTATCCGTTTCTATCGAAAGCAACAGATTCTATACCAGCTTTAGATGCTTTTTCAGCCAATGCTTTACCAACATTTGCAGCAACTTCTATTTTCGTTCCTTTGGCATCGATTCCTTTTTCTCTAGAAGAAACAGCAATTAATGTTTTGCCATTTACATCATCGATTAATTGAGCATCGATTCCTTTATTACTTCTAAACACAGATAATCTTGGTCTAGCTTCTGTACCAGATACAATCTTTCTAATTCTGTGTTTTATACGTTGTCTTCTTTCAAGCTTTGATAATGCCATAATATCTATTTATTATGCAGATTTACCTGCTTTTCTTCTAATTTCTTCTCCTACAAATTTGATTCCTTTTCCTTTATAAGGCTCTGGCTTACGGAATGAACGGATCTTAGCCGCTACTTGTCCTACCAATTGCTTATCGTAAGAAGTCAATTTTACTATAGGATTTTTACCTTTTTCTGAAACTGTTTCTACTTTTACTTCAGGAGCTAAGTCTAACACAATATTGTGAGAGAAACCTAAAGCTAAGTCTAACTTCTGACCTTGATTATTAGCTCTGTAACCTACACCAACTAATTCAAGTTCTTTTGTCCAACCTTTAGAAACACCTTCAATCATATTATTGATCAAAGCTCTGTATAAACCGTGCTTTGCTTTATGATCTTTACTTTCTGATGGGCGTTCTACAGTTAGAGTACCATCTTCAGTCTTTACGTTAATATCTTTTATCTCTTGAGATAATTCTCCTAATTTTCCCTTTACAGTTAATACACCATCTTTAAAATCGATAGTTACACCTTCTGGAATTGAAATTGGAGCTTTTCCTATTCTTGACATCTTTCTACTTTTTTAATAAACGTAACATAAAACTTCACCACCAACGTTTTCCTGACGTGCTTTTTTGTTAGTCATTACACCTTTAGATGTAGAAACAATAGCAATACCAAGACCATTTAATACTCTTGGCATGTCTGAAGAACTTACGTACTTACGTAAACCAGGTTTACTAATACGTTCTATTTTTCTCATAATAGGTTGCTTTGTTACTTTATCGTATTTCAAAGCAATTTTAATAGAGTCTTGAACTTTGTTCTCTTCGAACTTATAGCTTAAGATATACCCTTGATCGAATAAGATCTTAGTCATCTCTTTCTTTAAGTTAGAAGCTGGTATTTCTACCACTCTATGTCCTGCGCTTGCAGCATTTCTAATCCTCGTTAGATAATCTGCTATAGGATCTGTATACATATATAATAATTTGCGGTTATGGTTTTTAGCACTAACTAAACCTTTAACCAATTAATAATTTTACCAACTAGCTTTTTTAACACCTGGTATTAAACCTTGGTTAGCCATTTCACGGAATGTTACACGCGAAATACCAAACTGGCGCATATACCCTTTAGGTCTCCCTGTTAATTTGCAACGATTGTGCATACGAATTGGAGAAGCGTTTTTAGGTAACTTTTGTAATGCTTCATAATCACCAGCTTCTTTTAAAGCCTTACGTTTCTCAGCATATTTAGCTACTGTTTTTGCTCTTTTAACCTCACGGGCTTTCATTGATTCTTTAGCCATCTCTTAATTCTTTTTAAATGGTAAACCTAATTCGTTTAATAATGATTTTGCCTCTTTATCAGTATCAGCAGAAGTAACAAATGTGATATCCATACCATTAATTTTGTTTACTTTGTCGATATCGATCTCTGGGAAAATAATTTGCTCAGTAACACCTAAGTTATAATTTCCTCTTCCGTCAAAACCATTTGGTTTTACACCTCTAAAATCTCTTACACGAGGTAATGAAGCTGTTACTAATCTATCTAAGAACTCATACATTTTATTACCACGTAAAGTTACTTTTGCGCCAATAGGCATACCCTTACGTAATTTAAATGATGCTACGTCTTTTTTAGACATTGTTGCTATTGCTTTTTGACCAGAAATTTTTGTTAACTCGTCTACTGCATAGTCAATTAATTTCTTGTCTGCTACTGCAGCTCCAACTCCTTTACTAATTACAATCTTCTGTAATTTAGGAACCTGCATTACATTTTTATAACCGAACTCTTCGGTTAATGCAGCTTTTACTCTGCTATTGTAATCTTCTTTAAGTCTTGGTACGTATGCCATAACTAAATTACTTTATCAGTTTTTTTAGAAAACCTAACTTTCTTACCATCTTCTGTTCTATATCCTACTCTAGTAGTTTCTCCTCCTTCAACTAACATTAAGTTAGAAATATGGATAGGAGCTTCAAATTTTGAAATACCACCTTGAGGATTCTGAGCGCTAGGTTTAGTGTGCTTTGACACCATGTTTACACCTTCTACAATTGCTTTGTTCGAATCTCTAAGAACTTTAACAATCTTTCCTTCTTGTCCTTTATTATCTCCAGTAATAACTTTTACTGTATCTCCTGTTTTAATCTTTAGCTTTGTCATCTTCAAAATAAATTAAAGCACTTCTGGTGCTAATGATACAATTTTCATGAATTGTTTTTCACGAAGTTCTCTAGCTACAGGACCAAATACACGAGTACCGCGCATTTCTTCAGTAGGATTTAATAATACACAAGCATTATCGTCAAATCTTATATAAGAACCATCTTTACGACGTACTTCTTTTTTAGTACGTACTACAACAGCTCTAGATACTTGTCCTTTCTTCACAGTTCCGTTTGGTGTTGCGTCCTTTACAGTAACCACAATTTTATCACCAATAGAAGCATAGCGTTTTTTAGTTCCGCCAAGCACACGGATAACAAGAACTTCTTTAGCTCCTGTGTTATCTGCAACTTTTAATCTTGATTCTTGTTGTAACATAATTATTTAGCTCTTTCTAAGATTTCTACTAACCTCCAACGTTTGGTTTTACTTAACGGACGAGTCTCCATTATTTTAACCGTATCACCAATGTTGCAGTCATTTTTCTCATCGTGTGCAACATATTTCTTTGTTTTTAACACGAACTTTCCATACATAGGGTGTTTTACTCTTGTTACATCTGCAACAATAATAGACTTATCCATTTTGTTACTTTTAACAACACCTACACGTTCTTTTCTAAGATTTCTTTTTTCCATCTTGTAAATAGAATAGAATTATTGTAATTCTCTTTTAGTTAATTCTGTAGCAACTCTTGCAACAGTTCTTCTTAGCTCTCTTAATTGCATTGGAGTTTCCAATGGCGAAATAGCGTGAGCCATTTTAAGATCTGTATAATTTTTCTTTAACGCACCTAACTTCTCTTCTAACTCAGCTACAGATAATTCTTTAATTTCTGATTGTTTCATCTTCTTAATTAATTAGCGTTATCGTAATCTCTTGCTACTATAAACTTTGTTTTTACTGGTAGTTTTTGGGCTGCTAAGCGTAATGCTTCTTTTGCAACATCCATTGGTACACCACCAATTTCAAACATTATTCTTCCAGGTTTTACTACAGCTACGAAATATTCTGGAGCACCTTTACCTTTACCCATACGTACTTCTAATGGTTTTTTGGTAATAGGCTTGTCTGGAAAAATTTTAATCCATAACGAACCTTGTCTTTTCATATAACGAGTTGCAGCAATACGAGCGGCTTCAATTTGGCGAGAAGTTAATAGGTTTTGCTCTAGAGCTTTGATACCAAACATTCCGTTAGAAAGTCTGTGTCCTCTTTGAGAATTACCCTTCATGTTCCCTTTTGCCTTCTGAACCTTACGATATTTTACTCTCTTTGGTTGTAACATCTTCTAAATTTTTAAAAAATTTATTTTCTTCTTTGAGGTCTTCTTCCGCCACCTTTATTGCCTGATGATTTACCACCTTGTTTCTTAGATAAACCAACTAACGGAGACAATTCTCTTTTACCATAAACCTCACCTTTCATAATCCATACTTTTACACCGATACGGCCATAAGTAGTATGAGATTCTACAAGTGCATAATCAATATCTGCTCTAAAAGTAGATAGAGGAATTCTACCTTCTTTATAAGATTCTGAACGAGCCATCTCAGCTCCATTTAAACGACCAGAAATCTGAACTTTAATACCTTCTGCGTTCATACGCATTGAGGCAGCAATAGCCATTTTTATAGCACGTCTATAAGAGATTCTATTCTCAATTTGACGAGCAATACTAGATGCTACTAAATAAGCATCAAGTTCTGGGCGCTTAATTTCAAAAATATTGATCTGTACTTCTTTACTAGTAATCTTTTTAAGCTCTTCTTTTAACTTATCTACCTCTTGACCACCTTTACCGATAATAATACCAGGTCTAGCAGTAGTGATAGTAACGGTTATAAGTTTTAAAGTGCGCTCAATAATTACTCTAGAAACACTTGCTTTTTGTAATCTAGCACGTACGTACTTTCTTATTTTGTCATCTTCAGCAATTTTATCGCCATAGTTCTTTCCACCATACCAGTTAGATTCCCATCCTCTGATAATTCCTAAACGATTCCCTATTGGATTAGTTTTTTGTCCCATACTAATTACGAATTGCTTTGAGTTTTAGTTCCCAATACCATAGTTACGTGATTAGAACGCTTTCTAATTCTGTGCGCTCTACCTTGAGGTGCTGGTCTTAATCTTTTTAACATTGAAGCACTATCAACATAAATTTCTTTAACAAACAAACCTGCACCTTCTATATCTGCATCTTCGTTTTTTTGTTGCCAATTATTAATAGCTGATAATGTTAATTTCTCTAAATTACGTGCTGCTTCTTTTGGGCTGAATTTTAAAATAGCTAATGCTTTTTCTATTTCAACACCTCTAATTTGATCTGCAACTAAACGCATTTTTCTTGGTGATGTAGGGCAACCATTAAGCTTTGCCAAGAATTGATTCTTGCGCTCTTCTTTACGTTGCTCGGCTTTTAATCTTTTACGAACTCCCATGATTCCTACTATTTTTTACCTTTATTTTTAGCACCTGCATGCCCTCTAAAAGAACGCGTTGGTGAAAATTCTCCTAACTTATGACCTACCATGTTTTCTGTAACATATACAGGTACAAATTGACGACCGTTATGCACACCAATAGTTTGTCCTACAAAATCAGGAGTAATCATAGAGGCTCTAGACCAAGTTTTGATTACTGATTTTTTACCAGACTCAACATTTGCTTGTACTTTCTTTTCCAATTTATGGAAAACATAAGGTCCTTTTTTTAATGAACGTGCCATAGTTTCTTATTTTTTTCTACGTTCTATAATATATTTATTACTTGCCTTCGTTTTAGAACGAGTTTTATATCCTTTTGCAGGAATACCATTTCTAGAACGTGGGTGACCACCTGAAGCTCTACCTTCACCACCACCCATTGGATGATCTACAGGATTCATTCTCACAGGATTCGTACGAGGTCTTCTACCTAACCATCTATTTCTACCTGCTTTACCAGATACTAATAATTGATGGTCAGAATTAGAAACCGCACCAATAGTAGCTTTACAAGTAACTAAAATCATTCTTGTTTCACCAGAAGGTAATTTAACTGTTGCATACTTACCTTCTCTTGCCATTAACTGTGCAAAGGAACCAGCTGAACGTGCCATAACAGCACCTTGACCTGGGCGTAATTCTATACAAGAAATTACTGTACCTAAAGGAATCTCACTTAAAGGCATTGCATTACCTACTTCTGGAGCTGCTTTCTCACCAGAAACAATAGTTTGCCCTACTTTTAATCCGCTTTGAGCGATTACATATCTTTTTTCACCATCTGCATAATTTAATAAAGCAATAAATGCAGTTCTGTTTGGATCGTATTCAATAGTTTTTACAGTTGCAGGAACACCGTCTTTGTTTCTTTTAAAATCAACAATACGGTATCTCTTTTTATGACCACCACCTAAGTAGCGCATTGTCATTTTACCTTCACTATTTCGTCCGCCAGATCTCTTCTTTGGAGCAAGTAAACTTTTCTCCGGAGTAGAAGTAGTAACAACGTCAAAGTCGTTAACGACTCTAAAACGTTGACCTGGTGTAATTGGTTTTAATTTTCTTAATGCCATCTCTATTTATCTTAGATATTGCTATAAAAATCAATGTTATCTCCTTCTGCTAACTCAACAATTGCTTTTTTATAAGCTCCTTTCATACCAGATACTAATCCTTTTTTAGTGTACTTAGTTGTACGTTGAACAGGATAGTTCATAGTTCTTACTTTGTTAACAGAAACTCCATAAGCTTGCTCAATAGCTTCTTTAATTTCAATCTTGTTAGCTCTCATATCAACCACAAATCCGTAACGGTTAAATAACTCGCTATGATCAGTTGCTTTTTCTGTAATAATAGGTTTAATTAAAATACTCATCGCTTCTATTATTTGCTAAAATTAGATTCAATTTCTTCTACACAAGCTTCAGACAATACAATTTTATTTGCATTTAAAACATTATAAGTGTTTAATTTTGAAGCAGTTATAACGTTTGTTCTTTTTAAATTGCGCGATGACAAATATACGTTTTTATTTGACCCATCCAACACAAACAAAGACTTTTTGTTTTCTAACTCTAAAGCTTTCAAAATGTTAGTGAAATTTTTAGTCTTCGGAGCATCAAAAGTAAAGTCTTCAACTATTACAATATTCTCTTCTTTTGCTTTGATAGACAATGCTGATTGACGTGCTAAACGCTTTAAATTTTTGTTTAATTTAAAACCATAATTTCTTGGTCTAGGACCAAAAACACGACCACCTCCTCTAAAAATAGGAGACTTAATACTACCCGCACGGGCTGTACCAGTTCCTTTCTGTTTTTTGATCTTACGAGTACTACCTGTAATATCTGCTCTTTCTTTTGCTTTATGTGTACCTTGACGTTGATTAGCCAAGTATTGTTTCACATCTAAATAAACAGCATGTTTATTTGGCTCTATAGCAAAAATAGCATCTGAAAGCTCAACTTTTCTTCCAGTACTTTTTCCGTTGATATCTACTACTGCTACTTTCATTATTTCTGAATGATTACATAAGAATTTTTATGACCAGGAACAGCACCTTTTACTACTAAAAGATTCTTTTCTGGAACCACTTTTAAAACTCTTAAATTTTGAACTTTCACTTTCTCGCCACCCATTCTACCTGCCATACGCATTCCTTTAAATACTCTTGCAGGATACGATGCAGCACCAATAGAACCAGGAGCTCTTAAACGGTTATGTTGACCGTGCGTTGCTTGACCAACACCAGCAAACCCATGACGTTTTACAACGCCTTGGAAACCTTTACCTTTTGATGTACCAGATACATCAACAAATTCGCCTTCTTCGAAGTGTTCAACTGTTATTGAATCACCTAACTTGTACTCCTTCTCAAAACCTTGAAATTCCGCGACTCTTTTCTTGGCAGATGTACCAGCTTTTTTAAAGTGACCATCTAAAGCTTTATTAGAGCTTTTTGCCTTTTTGTCATCGAAACCTAGCTGAATTGCTTCATAGCCATCAACTTCGTTGGTTCTGACTTGGGTAACTACACATGGTCCAGCTTCGATTACTGTACACGGAATGTTCTTTCCGCTTTCATCGAAAATGCTAGTCATGCCAATCTTTTTTCCTATTAACCCAGACATTTGATTTAATTTTTGATCCGAAATAATTCGAATCTATTGTTATACTTAATTATTTATTCAAAAAAATTCAGGGAAGAAAACGAATTCATCCCTGAATTTAAGTTTTCTAACCGTTTTTCCCTCGACTACCGCTCGGGACATGTCAATCTGAAACTCGTTAGGTTTCAGAAAATGTTTATCACACCTTGATCTCTACTTCTACACCACTTGGTAACTCTAACTTCATTAAAGCATCAATTGTTTTTGATGATGAAGAATAGATATCTAATAATCTTTTATAAGAACTTAATTGAAATTGCTCTCTAGATTTTTTGTTTACGTGTGGAGAACGTAGTACTGTAAATATCTTTTTGTGTGTTGGTAATGGAATCGGCCCATTAATAACAGCACCAGTGCTTTTTACTGTTTTTACAATCTTTTCAGCAGATTTATCTACTAAGTTATGATCGTAAGACTTTAATTTTATTCTAATTTTTTGACTCATCGCTTAAAACTATTTTGTAGATAAATTATCCTTGAACGTTTTTAATTACTTCCTCTGCTATATTATTTGGAGTCTCAGCATAGTGAGAGAATTCCATAGTAGAAGTTGCTCTACCAGATGATAAAGTTCTTAATGATGTAACATAACCGAACATTTCTGATAATGGCACTTCTGCTCTAACAACTTTAGAACCAGCTCTATCTGACATATCGTTAACCTGACCTCTACGTCTGTTTAAGTCACCAACGATATCACCCATATTTTCTTCTGGCGTTAATACCTCTAACTTCATGATTGGCTCCATCAATACAGCACGCGCAGCTTTAGCAGCAGCTTTGTATCCTAACTTAGCAGCTAATTCAAACGATAATGAATCTGAATCGACAGCGTGGAAAGATCCATCTTTCAGCGTAACTTTCATACTATCCATTTCAAATCCTGCTAAAGGACCATTTACCATAGCCATTTTGAAACCTTTCTCTACTGAAGGAATATATTCTTTAGGAATATTACCACCTTTAATCATGTTAATAAACTCTAAACCAGATTTACCTTCTTCTGCAGGCTCCATCGTAAATACGATATCAGCAAATTTACCACGACCACCAGATTGCTTCTTATAAGTTTCTCTATGATCTGCAGCTTGTGTAATTGCTTCTTTGTATTCAACTTGTGGTTGACCTTGATTAACTTCAACTTTAAACTCGCGTCTTAAACGGTCAACAATAATATCTAAGTGAAGCTCACCCATACCAGAAATAATAGTCTGACCTGATGCTTCATCAGTTTTTACTGTAAATGTTGGATCTTCTTCAGCTAATTTACCTAAAGCCATACCCAATTTATCTACATCAGCCTTTGTTTTTGGCTCAACAGCTATACCAATTACCGGGTCTGGAAAATCCATTGATTCTAATACAATCGGAGATTTTTCAGCAGATAAAGTATCGCCAGTTTTTATATCTTTAAATCCAACAGCAGCTCCTATATCACCAGCTTCGATATAATCGATAGCGTTTTGCTTATTAGAGTGCATTTGATAGATACGAGAAATTCTTTCTTTCTTACCAGAACGATTATTTAGAACATAAGAACCAGCATCTAGACGACCAGAATATGCTCTAAAGAATGCTAAACGACCCACGAAAGGATCAGTAGCAATTTTGAACGCTAAAGCTGCAAACGGTTCTTTTACATCTGGCTTACGCGCAATCTCATTACCAGTATCTGGATCAGTACCAATAATCGCTTCTTTATCTAAAGGAGAAGGTAAATAACGACATACAGCATCTAATAAGAATTGTACACCTTTATTTTTAAAAGCAGATCCACATACCATTGGGATAATAGACATATCCATTACAGCAGCACGAAGCGCAGCATGAATTTCATCCTCAGTAATTGAATCTTCATCCTCCATATATTTTTCAAGCAAATCCTCATCATAAGCAGCAACTTCTTCAATAAGTTTACCTCTTAATTCATGAGCCTCTTCTTTTAAATCTTCAGGAATATCAATAACATCGAAAGTTGCTCCTTGAGTTTCGTCGTGCCATACAATAGCGCGATTCTTAACTAAGTCAACAACTCCTTTAAAATTATCTTCATCACCAATATTTAATACAATAGGTACAGCATTTGAACCTAACATATCTTTAACTTGCTGACATACTGCCAAAAAGTTAGAACCTTGACGATCCATTTTATTTACAAAGCCCATTCTTGGAACTTTGTAATTATCAGCTAGTCTCCAGTTAGTTTCTGACTGAGGCTCAACACCATCAACAGCACTAAATAAAAATACTAATCCGTCTAGTACACGCAAAGAGCGATTCACCTCAACAGTAAAATCAACGTGACCTGGAGTATCAATTATATTAAAATGGTATCCTTTAGCATCAGCAGTTGGTTTACCTTGCTCAGTTGGAAACTGCCAAGTACAAGTAGTTGCAGCAGAAGTAATTGTAATCCCTCTTTCTTGCTCTTGCTCCATCCAGTCCATTGTTGCAGCACCATCATGCACTTCACCAATTTTATGAGAAACACCTGTATAATAAAGTATACGCTCTGTAGTTGTAGTTTTACCAGCATCAATATGCGCAGCAATACCTATATTTCTTGTATATTTTAAATCTCTTGCCATTTCTAATTAAAATCTAAAGTGTGAGAATGCTTTGTTAGCTTCAGCCATTTTGTGAACATCTGTTCTTTTCTTAACAGCAGCTCCTTCTTCTTTTGCAGCAGCTAATACCTCGCCAGCTAAACGCTGAGCCATAGATTTTTCGTTACGCTTTCTAGCAAATAAAATCATCCATTTAATTGCCATAGACACTTTACGATCTGGTCTAATTTGCATTGGGATTTGAAATGTAGCTCCACCAACTCTACGACTACGTACTTCTACGTGTGGCATAACGTTAGATAAAGCATCTTTCCATATTTCTAGGGCAGTTTTTTCTTCGTCTTGTTTTCTTTCTTCTACAATTTCTAAAGCATCATAAAACACTTTAAAAGCAGTAGACTTTTTACCATCCTTCATTAAGTTATTCACAAAACGAGTTACTAATTGATCATTAAATTTTGGATCTGGTAAAAGAATTCTTTTTTTCGCGACTCTTTTTCTCATGTCTCTTTACATTAAAGTGATTTAATTATTTCTTTGGGCGTTTAGCACCGTATTTAGAACGACGCTGAGTTCTACCCTCAACACCTGCTGTATCTAAAGCACCACGAACAATGTGATATTTTACACCAGGTAAATCTTTTACTCTTCCACCTCTAACTAATACTATCGAGTGCTCTTGTAAATTGTGACCTTCTCCTGGTATGTAAGCATTTACCTCATTTCCGTTAGTTAACCTTACCCTTGCTACTTTACGCATAGCAGAATTTGGTTTCTTTGGAGTAGTAGTGTAAACACGTGTACAAACACCTCTTCTTTGAGGGCACGAATTTAAAGCAGCCGATTTGTTCTTCTTAGTTATTTGGGTTCTTCCCTTACGTACTAACTGTGATATAGTTGGCATACTAATTAATTATTATCTTTTGTTTTTAAAAAATCTCTATTTTTAGAGGGTGCAAATGTATAAATTATTTCTCGTTATTCAAACACCTATAGATTAAATTTTATTTACATTTAAAAAATAGCTCAACTATTACTTTTTTTAAGGAGTTTTTCGGCTATTTTTACCCTGTTTTGAAATATTTATTTACACCATATATATATATACTTTTTTTTCTGTGGAATTTTCAACAGCTTAATTCTCAAAATTTCACATTAAAAATTTCTACAAAGGATAGTTTAAATAGCACAATCATTAAACATTTAAAATTCCAGAAAAAACACCAAACGGTTAAAAACCTCTTTTCTGAAATTGACTCTTTACAATTAAAATTGGAAAGGCTTGGATATTTGAATAATCGGGTAGATTCATTAATTAATAGAGATTCAATTTATACCGCTTATTTTTTTTTAGGGAAATCCACTAAGCGAATCAAAATATTTTATGACAATAACTTTTTAACTAAAAAGGATTTATTTCGTTTTACGAAAAATATTACTAATGACTATTTTGAAATCAATTTAGAAAATATCTCATCTGCTTTAAATCAATTAGTTGGTCTTTTTGAAAAACAAGGAAAACCCTTTACTGAAATTCAACTAAAAGATATTTCTTTCAACGAAGATTATATAAATGCTAAGCTATACATTAATATTTCTGAGGAAAGAACAATTGATAAAGTTGTGATTAAAGGATATGAAAATTTTCCTAAATCATTTTTGGAACATTTTTTTGACTTAAATTCAAACTCAGTATTTAATACACAAAAGATTGAAAATATTTCACAGCAAATAAAGCTCTTACCTTTTGCTTCAGAAACAAAATCACCTGAAGTACTTTTCACAAAAGATTCAACTTATCTATATCTTTATCTCAAAAAAGAAAAAGCAAATCGATTTGATGGATTGATTGGTTTTACATCAGATAAAAATAATAAAGGCTTAGAATTTAATGGTTATTTAGATTTAGAGTTAAACAATGTTCTAAATGGAGGTGAACATATAAAATTGAATTGGAAAAATAATGGTGATCAAAAACAATTATTTAATTTAGGTTTTGAATTACCTTACATTTTTAATTCTTCACTTACTCCAAAACTTGGATTGAATATTTACAAACAGGACTCTACATTTATAAACACAAATTTAAACCTAGAATTAGGTTATTTAATTAATTATAGGAATAAAGTGAGTTTAGTTTTAGACTCTAGAGGTTCAAATAATTTATTAGACATAGCAACAAATGATATTGTTGATTTTAACTCTATTCTTTACGGAGTAGTTTACAATTATCAAATCTTAAATGATCATGTTTTATTTCCTACAAAACTAAATGTAAATACAAAACTAACCTTAGGTAACAGAAAGTCTCAAGGAATAAAAACTAAGCAGGCACAAATTAATTTTTTAGTTAATTATTTATGGAGTTTTAATTTTAGAAATCATTTATATATTAAAAATGAAACTGCTCTTTTAAATTCTGACGACTACATTACAAATGAGTTATTTAGAATTGGCGGAGTAAATAGTATACGAGGATTTAATGAGGAAAGTATTTTTGTATCACTCTATAGTTTTTTAAATTTGGAATATAGATACTCGCCAAATAACTCTTCTTATTTGTATTCTATAACAGATTTAGGTTTTATTAAAAATCAACTTGCAGATATTTCCCAACAAATTTTTAGTTTAGGTTTAGGCTATGCTTTCAGAACTAATTTTGGTTTACTCAATGTAAGTTATGCGATCGGTAAATTTGAAAAGCAGCCTTTTGACTTTAATAATTCAAGATTTCATTTAAAAATTATTAGTTTCTTTTAACATAAACGCAACCTTTGTTTTTTATTTGAATCTAGACTCTAAGCGTAGAGTCTTTAACATTTAGTTAACTTATTTTTATATTTTTTAACATAAAAGTTGGTTTTTTAACTATTTATTAAGACTTTTGGCTTCAATTAATTCAAATAATTATACAATGAAAACAAAGTTTAGTGGAATTTTGACGCTATTACTGGCGTTTGTTGTGCAATTTTCTTTTGCGCAAGAAAAGACTATTACTGGTACTGTTACTGACGATTCAGGCCCTTTACCTGGGGTAAGTGTTGTTATTAAAGGAACAACTACAGGTACTGAAACTGATTTTGATGGAAAATATTCTATCAATGCAAAGTCGGGTGATGTATTAGTATTTAGTTTTGTTGGTATGACAGCCCAAGAGAAAATTGTTGGTGACTCTAATACAATAAATGTGGTATTAGTAGCAGACAACGTTTTAGAAGAAGTTGTTGTGACAGCTTATGGTATTAAAAAAGAAAAACGTTCTGTTGGATATTCCGTTCAAGAGGTAGATGGTAAAGCCATTACTAACTCGGGAGCATCTAATGTACTAGACGCTTTATCTGGTAAATCATCTGGTGTTCAAATTACAAGATCGTCTGGTTCAGCAGGTGGCGGCTCTAGAATTTTAATTAGAGGTGCAACTTCTATGGTTGGTAATAACCAAGCACTTATTATTATTGACGGTGTGCGTTCAAATAACGAAACATTGAATGCTCAAGCAAATACTGCAGGTACCGCTCAATCTAACAGACTAATGGATTTAAACTCTGAAGACATTGAGAACATCAGTGTTTTAAAAGGAGCAGCTGCAACAGCTATTTATGGTACTGCAGGTTCTGGTGGTGTGATCCTTATTACTACCAAAAAAGGATCTCAAGGTCAGAAATTTCAGGTTGGTATAAGTTCGCAAGTAGCTTTTGATGATGTACAACAATTAACCCAATTACAAAACACGTATGCTCAAGGTAGAGTTATTGGAGGTGTTCCAACATGGAGAGGTCCTGAAACAGGAGAATCTGGTTCTTGGGGCCCTAGATTATCTGATTTAGAATATAGCAACGATATGAATGCATATGATGCTGCAAATGGAAATGCTGGTAGAGCATTTGATGCTGATGGGAATTATCGTTGGGATAACAATGGATTTTTAGTACCTGCTGGTTTAGGTAATGGAATTCCTGCCCAAGATTATAATAGAAGAAATAGCGATGATTTCTTCCAAACAGGAGTAGCATATACACACAATATTAATATTTCTGGTAGTGCTGAAAAACTTACATACAGATTTTCTGCTTCAGATATAAAACAAGAAGGTGTTGTACCTAATGAAACATATGATCGAAGAACATTTAATTTAAGTTCTACTTTAAAGGCTAATGACAAATTATCTTTTGAAGCGGCAGTAAACTACACTAGATCTGATTATAATAGAATCCAACAAGGTTCTAATACATCAGGTTTATTATTAGGGTTATATAGAACACCTGCTTCATTTGACAACTCAAATGGTTTAGGTACAGATGCTGCAATAGATAATCGTGCAGCTTATGAATTTGCTGATCGTAGTCAAAGAAATTACCGTGGTGGTGGTGGATATGACAACCCATATTGGGTTATTAACAATGCCCCTGGAGATGAAGAAGTACACAGGGTTTTTGGTAACTTTAAAACAAATTATTCAGTTAACAACTGGGTTAATTTTGGTTTAAATGTTGGGGTTGATGTTACTTCAGATCAAAGAAAACAATCATTTGAAGTTGGGTCAAGAACGAACCCAACAGGTAGAATCATTCTAGATGATTATTTAACTAGACAATCAGATGTAAACCTATTTGTAACAGGAGATGGTGACATTACAGATGATTTTTCATTTAACTACCTTCTAGGTGCTAACTGGTTTAGCTTTGTAAGAGATAGACAAAATGCAGTAGGTATCGGTTTATTATTCCCAGGGTTTATGGATATTAGTAATACTACTACTGTAACGAGTTTTGAAGATGTAAATAGATACCGTTCTATGGGTATCTTTATGAATGCACAAGTAGGTTGGAAAAATCAGTTATATCTTAATTTCTCAGCAAGACAAGATTATGATTCAAGATTACGTGATCCTGCTAAAGAATTTAATGCAAGTGATATCGATTTCTTCTATCCTTCTATTTCTGGTTCTTGGATTTTCACAGAAGTGTTACCTAAAAATAGTGTTTTATCTTTTGGTAAAATAAGAGCTTCTTGGGCACAAGTAGGTGCGCCACCTCCAGTAGCATATTCTACTTCTACTAGTTATGAAATTGGTGTTATTGCTGGTGGATGGGGTAATGGTATTTCATTCCCTATTAATAATGTGACTGCATTTGAACAAGATAATTTAGCTGGAAACCCAGGTCTAGTACCAGAAATTACTACAACTAAAGAATATGGTGTCGATTTAAAATTCTTTGGTAATAGAATTACACTAGATGCAGCCTATTTTGAAAGTGACATCGAAGATGCTATCTTAAATGCTTCATTAGCACCATCTTCAGGATTTACATCTAAATGGGTAAATGCTGGTATTATGGAAAGTGAAGGTTGGGAAGTTACATTGAGTGGTATCCCAGTTACAAATGATAATTTTACCTGGAATACTTCATTGAACTGGAGTTCTAGTGAAACTGTTGTAAAGCAATTGGCACCTGGTATTGAAAGATTATTTTTAGCAGGTTTCCAAACAGCTGGTACATACTTAGTTGAAGGATTACCGTATGGTGCAATTGTAGGTGGAGCTTACTTGAGAGAACAAGCTGGTACTGCTTCAGATACTAGTTTATCTATTCCAGGTGGTGCAATAGTTATTGACCCGGCTACAGGTTATCAAGCTATTGATAATACACAGCGTGTAATTGGTGATCCAAATCCTGATTTTATCTTAGGTTGGAATAACTCATTTACATATAAGAACCTTACACTTAACTTTTTATTCGACTGGAAAAAAGGTGGTGATATCTGGAATGGTACAGCTTGGGCCTTGTCTTTCTTTGGTAGATCTCAGTTAACTGCAGATACAAGAGAGGAAACTCCATTTGTATTAGATGGTGTATTACCTGACGGTAATGGTGGTTTTACTCCTAACAATATTCCTATTGTAAGAGATAGATCTTACTGGACATCAAATGTTGGTGGTTTCGGATCTGTTGGTGAGCAATTTGTAGATGATGGAAGTTGGTTAAGATTAAGAGAATTATCTCTTTCTTATAGCTTACCAAAAGAATGGTTTAAGAGTATGCTAATCGAAAGTGCTAACATAACTTTTACAGGTAGAAATTTATGGTTAGACGCAGCTTATAATGGTGTTGACCCAGAAACGAGTTTAACTGGTAATGGTAATGGTCAAGGTTTTGATTATTTCAACAACCCAGGTACAAAGTCGTATATGTTCAAGGTAGGGTTTAACTTTTAATTAAAGAATTAAGATGAAATTTAAAAAATTAACAAACGTACTGATTATATTTATAATCACATTGTCATTTGTGTCTTGTGAAGACTTTTTTAGCAATGACAATTCGGATCCTAATGCTCCTTTTGATGTACCAATCTCTGCAGCATTACCTGCTATAGAATTAACTATTGTTGATTCTTATGGTGGACTATGGTCAAACTTTGGTAACATGTGGATTCAACAAGTTGAAGGTGTTGAAAGACAATGGGAGTCATTTAATAGGTATGATGCACAGCCGGTTAGATTTAATCAATCTTGGCAACAGATGTATGAAAATGTATTTGTTGAACTTAGAGTAGTTAATCAAAAAGCTATAGATCAAGGCCTTAATCATTATTTAGGTATTGCAAAATCCTTAGAAGCTTTTGCTCTGATGATGACTACAGATGTTTGGGGAGATGTTCCTTATACAGAAGCTGGTTTAGGTGATGCAAATAACAATCCAGCATATGATGATCAAGCTACTGTTCTTATGCCAGCCATTAGAACATTATTAACTGATGCATTAAATTTATTTGATCAAGCTCCAGGTCCAATCTCACCTGGTTCAGATGATGTACTCTATGGAGGTGATATAGATAACTGGAAATTAGCTGCTCATGGTTTGCTAGCTAGATATTATCTACGATTAGATGATAATGCTAATGCATTGGCTGAAGCTAAGCAATCTTTTACTAGTAGATCTGAAAATCTAGGGTATAAATATCCTGGAGCTGGTAATGATGCTCCTTGGTTTGGTTTTAATGATGTAAGACAAGGTGACCTTGAATTCCATCCAACTATGGGAGGTATCATGTCTGGTTTAAACGATAATGCTAGGTTAGCAATGATGAACCCAACATTTGATGGAGATCATCCATATCTTACAGCTGATCAACAAGTAGATTTAATCTCTTATAGAGAAATGCAATTTATAATTGCAGAAACTTCTACTGATGCTGCTGAAAAAAATACGGCTTACCTTAATGGTATTAGAGCTTCATTTGTAGAATTAGGTCTTGGAGATGCTGAGTACAATGCATACGTAGCGCAAGGAGCAGTAAATCCTGGTGCTGGCAGTCTTACAATGAATCATATTATGACTCAGAAGTATATTGGTATGTTTGTACAGCCAGAAGCTAATGTAGACTGGAGAAGAACAGGTATACCAAGTTTAACAGCTGTGCCAGAAGCTACTTCTACTGTTATTGCTAGAAGATGGTTCTATCCAGAAAATGAGTATTTATTTAATGAAAATGCTCCAGCTAGAGATTCAGATTTAATTTTCCAAAGAGTAGATTGGGATAATTAATATTTTTAGAATATTTTCAAAAAAAAAGAGTGCTCTAAAGAGCACTCTTTTTTTTGTGTAACATCATACAGTTTGACAACTTTTAACACAATTTAGAAGAATCTTTCAATTTAAAACCAATAGAGTTTTTTGAATCCAAATATTTGGCCCTACCTATTCTTTTTTAACATTTAGTATCTTTTCTTTAACTTTTTTTTTTGTTTTTAACATTTCTTTATATTTCGTTAACAATTCTTTTCCTCTCGTTAACATTATTTAACCTTATTTAACTTTTATATTTTTTGCATCTAGATTAAATATTTGGACTTTTGGCAACAATCAATTCAAATAATTATATAATGAAAACAAAGTTTAATGGAATTTTGGCACTGTTACTAGTGCTTATTGTGCAAATATCATTTGCACAAGAAAAAACTGTTTCGGGTACTGTGACTGATGAGGATTCAAGCCCTTTGCCTGGAGTTAGTGTAGTTATCAAAGGAACTACAACAGGTACTCAAACAGATTTTGATGGAAATTATTCAATTCAAGCTAAAGTAGGTGATATACTTGTATTTAGTTTTGTTGGAATGAAGTCCCAAGAAATTACTGTGGGTGCTTCAAATACAGTTAGCCTTGTGTTAGTTGCTGATAATCTTTTAGAAGAAGTAGTTGTGACAGCTTTAGGTATATCTAAAGATGAAAAAACCTTGGGTTATTCTGCACAATCACTTAAATCTGATGAATTGGTGAAAGCAGGACAAAGTAATATTGTAAATGCATTAAATGGTAAGGTTGCTGGTGTAAACATTACTAGTTCAAATGGTGCTCCTGGTGCCTCAGCAAATATTGTAATTAGAGGATCATCAAGTATTTCAGGAAACAATCAACCACTTTTTGTTGTTGATGGTTTACCAATTAACAATAATACTGATAATGGTTCAAGTTCTGGAATTTTAGACGGTACAGATTTTAGAGATTATGGTAAAACTGTCGGTACAAATAGAGCTGCAGATATCGACCCTAATGATATTGCATCTGTAACGGTTCTTAAAGGAGGTGCTGCTACTGCACTTTATGGTAATAGAGCTGTAAATGGAGCTATTATTATTACAACGAAAAAAGGTAGAGCTGGTAACGGATTAAATGTTACAATAAACTCAAGTTATTCTTTTGAGGAAGTTAATAAATTTCCAGAGTTTACACATCAATATGCTCGAGGAAGAAATGGTGCTTATTCTAATGTGACACACTGGAGTTGGGGACCAGCATATTCAAACAATCCAACTTTTCCAGCTGGCACTACAGTAGATTTAGCTGGTGATGGAGTTGCTGAAGATGTTTCTGGGCAACCTATTCCACAATTCTTCGATAACTATAAAAGATTTTGGAATGATGGGAATACACTTCAGACATCTATCTCGGTTTCTGGAGGAGATGAAAAAGGAAATTTTTATGCTTCTTTAGGTAGACAAGATCAAGAAGGTATAGTTCCTAATAGTGAATATGAAAGAGTTAATGCGACTATTAAAGGAGAATATAACGTAACAGACAAATTTAAAATTGGAGGTTATGCAACCTATGCAAATTCTCGTACAGCTGCTTTACAAGGAGCAGATACTGGCTTTCAAGGTTTAGGTTATTACCACCACATGTGGGATGTAGATACTAGAGCTTGGGCTGACCCACAAGGTAATAGAACTTGGTTTAGTACTGCGGTCGCAGAACCAAACTGGACTGTAAATGAAGAAGTAGAAGATGGTGAAGTAAACAGGTTCATCGGAAGTTTAAATTTCTCATACGCGTTTGCTGATTGGATAAAACTTTCTTATCGAGTTGGAATGGATACTTATAGTGATGACAAAAACTTAGTAAGACCTATTACGTCAGTAAATACAACTAACAACTTAGGTGATTTATATGAAATAAGAATAAATAGTAAAGATTTTAATTCTGATATACTATTAACAGGAAACCTTAATTTAACAGATGATCTTGGATTATCTTATTTAGTTGGAAACAATATTTATGAGACTTTATATGATAGACTCTATGTACAAGGTGACGGTCTCTCGGTAGGAGGTTTTACTGATATATCTAATGCGGTTACTGTAACTTCAAATAATCTTACTAATAGAAAAAGAACCATTGGTGTATTTGGTGAACTAAGTTTAGATTATAAAGACACTTATTTCCTATCTGTGACTGGAAGAAATGACTGGTCATCTACCTTGCCAAAAGGTGCTAATTCTTTCTTTTATCCATCGGTTAGTGGTGCAATAGTATTGTCTAATCTAATTGAAGATCAAGATAGTTGGTTATCTTTTGCTAAAATTAAAGGTTCTTGGGCTGAATTGGGTAATGATTCTCAAGGTTTATATGCTACTTCTGATGTTTATGCAAAGAGAGATCCTAACGTGCTTGGTCAGCCAAGATTTACAGTTAGTGCTACTCAAGGTAACCCAAATATAAAACCAGAAATATCTTCAACATGGGAATTAGGTACCGAATTAAAATTTCTTGATAATTTAATTAATTTAGATTTCACCTATTACAATAGAACAACTGAAGATCAGGTAGTCTCAGTACCTCTAGCACCAGAAACAGGTTTCGGTGCCTACTTCGATAATGCTGGTAAAGTTGTTAATAAAGGTATAGAAGCTATTTTAGGTTTTAATAATATTATAAGAGGCTCAGAAGATGTTACTTGGGACTTATTATTCAACTTTACAAAAAACGAGAGTGAAGTAATTTCTATTCCAGATGGTTTAGATGAAATTATTATTGGTTATGGATATTGGAATGCCGCAAATATTGTAGCAAGACCTGGCTTACCTTATGGTACATTTGTCGGTTCAGGTTTTAAACGTAATGAAAATGGAGTGTTGTTATTAGATGATAATGGTTACCCTCAAGTAGCTACAGAAAACCTAGTATTAGGAGATCCAAACCCAGACTGGGTTATGAACATCAACAATAATTTAAGTTATAAAGGTTTTACATTAAGCGGTACGTTAGAATTTAGACAAGGTGGTGAAATTCTAAATGATTCGGAAGCTTTCTGGGTATATTCTGGGTTAAGTAGAACTACTCAAGATCGTTATTACTCAGCAACGACACCAAATGGTAATGCTACAGCTATATTCGATGGTATAATTGAGTCAACTGGGCAGCAAAGTAATGTAGCAGCTCCGTTAACAAATGGTTATTACCATGATCAAAATGCATTCGTTGATGAGGCCCATATTGAGGATGCTTCATGGATTAGACTTAGAAACATCAGTTTATCATATTCTGTTCCTTCAAAATGGTTGGATAAAACACCACTAACTGGTTTAGATTTTACTGTTTCTGGTAGAAATTTATGGTTAGATACAAACTACAAAGGTGTTGACCCTGAAACTAATGCTCTTGGAGCGGGGAACGTTCAAGGTGTAGATCTAATTAGTGCACCAGGTACTAAAAGCTATGGCTTTGCAGTAAAAGTACAATTCTAAAAATATAAAAATGAAAAAAATAATAATAGTATTAGTTTTAATTTCTTCACTTTTTATGGCACAATCTTGCCAAAAGGAGTCTTTAGAAGAATTAAATGTTGATCCTAACAACCCTGCTAGTGTAAATATAGCTTTAACTTTTACAGCTGGGGCAGACTATATTTTATATAAATATGGCAGATTTACAAATGGTACAGATTGGGATACTTGGGCAGGTTTATTTGTTCAAACCTTTGCAGGAAATCATGCAAGCGGTATTAATTTTGACCAATATAATATCCGTAATAATGATGCTTTATGGTCTAGATGGTGGGATGGTTTTTTAGATCTTAACGATGTAATAGTTAGAGGTGCTGAGCAAGAAGCTTGGAATCATGTTGGTGCTAGTAAAGTTATTACTGCTTTAGGTTTAGGTTCTTTAACAAGTTTTTATGGTGACCTACCATGGTCTGGAGCTTTACAGGGTGCTGCTAATCCTACACCAACTTTTGACACGCAAGAACAGATTTATCAAACAATTTTAGACTTATTAGATCAAGCTATTGCAGATTTTGATAAAACTTCTTTGGTTGCTATGGGGGCTGAAGATATCGTTTATGCTGGTGATGCAAACAAATGGAAAGCTCTTGCATATGCGCTGAAAGCTAGATATGAAAATCATTTCAGCAAAAAAGACCCAGCAGGTTCAGCAACTAGAGCATTAGCCGCAGCTGCACAAGCTCAGAGTTTAGGATTTACAAGTTTTGATACTGACATGAAGTTTACTTATGACAATACTGGAGAATATCAGAATGGCTGGTTTGATATGTATGAGAATAACCAAATGATTGCATCTGAAAGCTTTATGAATACTCAAATTGACACTGATGACCCAAGAAGACTCTCGTATTGGAATGATGTAAGCGTTGACGGCGCATTTGTAGGATTTAATGGTAAATCAAATGGATTTGGAACTTCAAACATTAGTTACTCTCCTATTGGTCCAAAAGGGTTTTATGGTCAAAATGTATCTCCTCAATTAATTATGACTCATTTCGAATTACTATTTATCCAAGCTGAAGCTGAGTTTAGGCTAAATGGGGCTACACAAAATGCAGCAGATGCTCATAATGATGCTATTAAATCTCAATTAGATTTTGTTATGCCGAGTGATGCAACATATCTAACTGAGTATATGAGTTTAAAACCTGGTTATATAGCTAATTTTGCAAGTGAGACAGCTGGATCTATTACCTTGGAAAAAATTATGACAGAAAAGTATAAAGCTATGGTAACTATGAATGGTGAATCTTGGGTAGATACAAGAAGACATGACTATAAATACCCTAATTATTTGGCAATTCCAGTTACACAAGCTGGTCAACCAGTAGCTAGTCAATTTATTCAAAGAGTTTTATATCCTCAGGAGTCTATAAACACAAACCCAAATACACCAACTAGTGTTACCGTGTTTGATTCACTATGGATTTTTCAATAACAACTAAAAATTAATACAATGAAAAATATTAAAATTCTATTTATATTCACAATACTCTTTAGTTCTTGTGTTGTTGAAGATGGGGAAAACCCTTTTTACTCTCCAAGTGAATATGGAGTCTATCCTATTGTGTCGGATGTTTTGAATGGTTTTTTTGACATCATCGATGTGAACTCTGCTGAGGTTGGTTTTACTTTAAACCCTTCAGAATCAGGTGGAGCTCAAGCTACGTCTGCCGAAGTACACGTAAATTTCAATGGTGGACCTTTTCAAAAAATTGCGGACGTAGGTTCATTTCCATATTCCAATACTTTTACATTAAATGAAGTAGCTTCTGCAATTGGTGGTGTTGATGTAAATAATTTATCATTAGATGATAGTTTTAGCTTCAAATTTTTCTTTAATTTGAGTGATGGGCAAATGATAACTTCTGGTGGTGATCTTAATGTACCTATGAATTGTGCTTCTAAGTTAGCAGGAACATATGACTACGTATCAACAAATTTGGCTGCCACTAACTCAACTTGTACTTCAACAACTGCAAACGGTACAGTTACATTCACTGATCAAGGAGGAGGTTCTTACCTTGTGTCAGATTTAGGTTTTGGTCAGTATGGTACATGTTGGGCAGATTCACCGGCAACTAGTGATGATGCTATTATTACGGATTCATGTTTAAAAATAACTTCTGGTGGACTGGATCAATATGGATTAGTTTATGACTGGACTATCACAGATGTATCTGGAGATAAATTAACTATTAAATGGGAAAATGATTATGGTGATTCTGGCACGGCTGTTTTAACAAGACAAGACGGTACAGATTGGCCTGATTTATATACAGAGTAAATTATTATTTTTAATTAAAAACAGCTATCAATTATTGATGGCTGTTTTTAATTTAGGGTATAAGCATTATGAAAAAAATTCTATTTTACATTTCATTCTCACTTGGTTGTTATATTATTAGTTCATGTAGTAATGATGAAGATTTGGATTCTTTGCCAGAAATTATAACACCTCCAATTGAA
Organism: Maritimimonas rapanae; assembly: GCF_057837205.1. Taxonomy (NCBI): domain Bacteria; kingdom Pseudomonadati; phylum Bacteroidota; class Flavobacteriia; order Flavobacteriales; family Flavobacteriaceae; genus Maritimimonas; species Maritimimonas rapanae. The sequence goes on from NZ_JBYQFI010000001.1 coordinate 1,868,005, forward strand.
ATTCCCTCAACAAATACAGTAGGAACTTTGTCTTTAAATAAGGAAAAAGTTAGTGATGCTTATACACTATTTAGTGTAGAAAAATCAACTTTTCTAATTAATAATTGTGGTAATCTAATAAAAAAATGGACTAGTAACTATATAGACGGTAAGTCAGTATATTTATTAGATGATGGATCTATTCTTCGCGCTGGAGTAATTGAAAATGATAATTTAAACATTCCAGGTATTGGTGGTGTTGTACAGAAATTTTCTTGGAATGGTGAACTAACCTGGGAATATAAGTATACTTCAGAAAATGTTACCCAACATCATGATATATATCCATTGCCTAATGGTAATGTATTAATACTCGCCATAACAAGGAAAAATAAAACTGAAGCAATTAGCTCTGGTAGAAATCCAGAAAATTTAACTGAAAATGAACTTTATAATGAACAGATCATTGAAGTTGAACCAAATGGTCAATTTGGGGGCAACATAGTCTGGGAATGGAATATATGGGATCATCTTATTCAAGATTTTGATAACACAAAAAATAATTTTGGAATTGTAGAAAATAACCCTCAACTATTGAATATTAATTACTTAGGCACATCTAACGGAAAAGCTAATTGGCTTCACTTTAATTCTATACAATACAATGAAATTTTAGATCAAATTATAATTAGTTCAAGACAAACCAACGAGATACTTATTATTGATCATTCTACAACTACTTTAGAAGCAGCTTCACACTCTGGTGGTAATATGAAAAAAGGTGGAGACTTATTATATCGTTGGGGAAATCCAATAGCCTACAAAAGAGGTACAAAAAATGATCAAAAATTATATGGTCAGCATTTTCCTCATTGGATACCATTAAACTATGAAAATGGTGGGGAAATTTTGATGTTTAATAATGGTAATGGTAGATTAGAAAATATTTCATCAATAGATATTATAAATCCTCATGTAAATCCTAAGGGAGAATATATCATAAATACAGAAAATTATTACGGCCCAGAGGCATTAAAATGGAGTTATGAATCTTCTATGTCAAATAACTTTAATTCAAGAATAATGTCAAGTGCTCAAAGGCTTTCTAACGGTAATACATTAATTTGTGACTCAGATTCGGGGTATTTCTTTGAGATTGACCCTGACGAAACTATTGTATGGAAATATATTAATCCTGTTAAAACTTCTGGTGAAGTTATGACTCAAGGTGATGAGCCATCTAGTAATCTAACATTTAGAGCAATAAAATATAGTAAAAATTATCCAGCATTTGCTGGGAAAAACTTAGCTCCCAGTAATCCAATTGAAAACAATTATAACATAGGTAATTGTAATTAAAAAACCCATTTAATTGATTAATTCTCACTAAGTAATTTTATACTTGAAAATTTAATTGTGGGTAGTAAAACACTTGTGTTATTATTAAGGTTTTCTTAATTCTTTGTATGTCAAAATTTCTTTTAGTACTTCATTAACTTTAAATTAACATTTTAAGTTAAAAAACTTGTTTTTTTAACTTATTATTATGACTTTTGGCGCAATTAATTCAAATAATCATATAATGAAAACAAAGTTTAGTGGATTTTTAACACTATTATTAGTGTTTGTTGTGCAATTTACTTTTGCACAAGAAAAGACTATCACTGGTACAGTATCTGATGAAACAGGTCCTTTACCGGGGGTTAGTGTATTAATAAAAGGTACAACAACAGGTACCGAGACAGATTTTGATGGTAAGTATTCTATCAATGCTAATGTAGGTGATGTGCTTGTATTTAGTTTTGTAGGAATGTCATCTCAAGAAAAAATAGTGGGCGCTGCAAGTGTTATTAATGTTGTGCTTGCTGCTGATAATGTTTTAGATGAAGTTGTTGTGATTGGTTATGGTCAAGTAAGCCAACGAGATTTAACGACAAATATTTCTAAAGTTGAACCATCAGATGTTCAAGCAATTAGTACAGCTAACTTAGCTGGAGCTTTGCAAGGAACGGCTTCTGGTGTACAAATTACACAATCTTCTGGTGCACCAGGTGGTGAGGTAAGAATACGTATTAGAGGGTCTTCTTCTATTAATGGATCTAATAGCCCATTATTTGTGATTGACGGTGTACCAATGTTCTCTGGAACTACAATTAGTAATAGTTTTGGTGGTCAGCAAAACAGTGCATTATCAAATTTAAACCCTGATGATATTGAATCAGTTCAAATTTTGAAGGATGCGGCATCAGCAGCTATCTATGGAGATAGAGGTTCTAATGGTGTTGTAATTATTACAACTAAAAAAGGTAAAAGAGGTAAAGCCAAATTTAATCTTTCTACTTCTGTGGGCTTTCAAAACGCACAAGAACAGTATGAAACCATGAACTATGGTGAGTGGTTAAGATTTGGTGACACCTATTATGAAAATTCTGCATTTCCTTCTGGTTTTTGGTCATTTGCATGGGGTGGTAATGCTGACGTTTTTGGAGCAGATCAAGCTACTTTAGATGCTTGGTATGATTCTGTAAAAGATCAAGGTGATAATTACATGGATGAATTATATGTTAAAGATGCACCTGTATATAATACTAATTTTAATGTTTCTGGTGGTAATGATGATACACAATATTATTTAGGTCTTTCGCATTTTAAACAAGAAGGTGTTCTTTTAAATCAGGACTTCGATAGACGAAATGTTAGATTAAATCTAACCCAAAAACTATCAGATGACTTTAAATTTACTGGTGGTGTTTCTATAACAGATGAGAATTTGCAAATTGTACAAAGTGATAATAATATTTTTGGCGCTTTGTCAACTGCAATTCTGGAAGCTCCTGGTAATAATCTTCGTGATGCTAATGGAAATTTTGATAATTCACCATTTGTTTTTTCTAATCCTATACAAAATGCAGTAGAAGATTTAAACTTAGGGTATACCTTTAGGATTTTAGCTAATGGGGATTTCCAATATAATATAAAAGATAATTTATATTTGAATACAAATTTTGGTTTTGACCAATTGAATTTTAGAGAACGTCAAGTCAACCCAATTACCACTTCTCAAGGTGCTCCTTTAGGTTACTCTAGAGAGGATAAAAACAACTTTAGACGTATGAAACTATTACAGTCTATTACGTATAATCCTAATATTACAGATAATATTCGTTTAAGAGCCTTTCTTGCCGCAGAGTATGAAAGAAATACGTCAAATTTCTTAAGAGCAGACGCACAAGGGTTTTCAAGTCCTGAGTTTCAGTTTTTAAGTGAAGCAACAACACCTCTTACTACTAATAGTTCTTTTACAGAAGAGAAGAGAGTTTCATTAATTTCAAGATTAGGGCTTACAATGTGGAATAAGTTAATCTTAGAATTCTCTATGCGAGCAGATGCCTCATCTAAATTTAATCCTGATGATCGTTGGGGCTTTTTTCCAGCAGCTTCTGTAGGCTATATTCTATCTGATGAAGATTGGTTTAAAAATGATGTATTAAGTTATTTTAAACTTAGAGGTTCGTGGGGTGTTACAGGTAATACTACTGCTGTTGGAAGATTTGAAAGTCAACTAAATGTAGGTTCTGCATCATATGTTAATCAAGGTACCAGCTTTTTAGCTTTAGCTAATCCTTTTATAACTTGGGAGGAAACTACACAGTATGATCTTGGGTTTGAGGCAAAATTCTTTAATAATAGATTATCTCTTACATATGCATACTTTGATAAAACGACTAATAATAACTCGTTAATCTTAGATGTTCCTAATGCTACCTCACAAGGTGGTAATGGTATAAATGGAGCTATTCCACAAAATGTAGGAGAAATGTCAAATACAGGACATGAGATTGATTTAACTGCTGAAATCTTTAGAAGTGATGATGCACGTGGTTTTAATTGGTCAACTAATATTGGTTTTAGTACTGTAGATAATCAGGTTACTAGTTTAGGTGGTACCGGTGCATTTGATACTGGTTTTGTAAGTAGAGTACAAGAAGGTACTTATTTAGGTGCCTTTAGGGTTTTAGAAAGTGATGGTCTTTATCAAAATGCTTCTGAGGTTCCAGCTGGATTCTTAGCTTCTAACCCAAATATTGGTGCTGGAGACGTACGTTATGTAGATCAAAATGGTGATGGCCTATTAAATGATGATGACTTTATTATTGCAGGTAAACCATGGGCAGATTATTTAATTAACTGGAAGAATGATATTTCATTTGCAGGCTTTGATTTAGGTTTTTTATGGGCATTATCTGAAGGGAATGATGTTTGGAATAATAACTTACAATTTGCAGGTGCATCTAGTAACAGACTTTTCAATAAATTTAGGTCTCAGTTAAATTATTGGACACCAACAAACACAAATACTGATTTACCAAGACCTAACTTAACTACTCAGGGTTGGAATAATCAGGATGCAACACGTTTACTAGAAGACGGTTCTTTTATTAAACTTAGAAATGTAACTTTAGGCTATACTTTTAAGGAAATTAAAGGTTTTGATGCTGTCAGATTATATGTTTCAGGTGATAATTTAGTGCTAATAACAGATTACTCTGGTATAGATCCTGAAGTAAACTTCAACGGTGCACCCGGAGTTACAGGTGGTACTGATTTCTTAACACAAGGTGCTAACAAAGTGTGGAAATTTGGTGTCAACGTTTCTTTCTAATTTTTTAAACAAAGTAAAATGAAAAAATATTTTTTAATCACAATTTTATCTTTTACAGCTATATTATTTACTAGCTGTGAAGAAGAATTAAATGTTACTGATCCTTCTGCATTAAGTCTGGGTTTATTTATTACTGATGCAACTTCGGCAGAAACTGCGTTATTTCAAGCTTACAATGATATGCAGCAGCGATATATTGGAGGTGCAGATCCAAAAATGTATAGCGGGTTATATGCAGACAATTTTGATCATACTGGTTCTTTTCCAACGTTTACTGAAATATGGACCAATACGATTTTAACTAATAATGTAAATATTGACAACTTCTATGGTGATCATTATGATATAATTAATACAACTACAGAAGTTATAAGAGTTGTTGAATCAGCAGGTGAAGATGTACTTACAGCAGCAGAAAAAGAGCCGCTTCTTGCTGAAGCGCATGCTTTAAGAGCTTGGGCCTATTTTCAATTAGTAAAAGTTTTTGGAGGAGTTCCAATTACTGAACTAACAGTGCCTTTAGATGGTGATGCTGCTAATAATGTACCAAGAGCAAGTGAATCAGCGGTATATGACTATATTAACAGTGAAATTGCTTTGGCTGACGGTAAAATTGGTACTAGTAGTACATTTAGAATGAATGAAGATGCATTACAAGTATTAAAAGCTAAAGTTCAATTATATCAAGGTGATTATTCAGGTGCTGAAAGCACTTTAGAGCCATTAATTGGTAAATATAGTTTAGCTCCTAGCTACGCTTCTTTATATGCTGTGGGTAATGATACTTCTGAAACTATTTTTAGAGTAAATTATAGTGCTGCTGATGGTAATAGCTTAGCTTTTTTCTTTTACCCATCTGATGCAGGTGGTAGACGAGAAGTAGCCCCAAGCCAAGAATTATTAAATGATTTTGCTGCTGGTGATGTTAGAATTGACATGATAGCTAACAATGGTGATTTCACTTCGGCATACTTGAATAAATATCAAGATGCTGGTGGTGGTACTGATCAACCATATGTATTCAGATATGCTGATGTTTTATTAATGTATGCTGAAGTATTAGCAAGAAGAGATGATGCAAGTGCGTCTACTTATATTAATATGGTAAGGAACAGAGCCGGTTTAGGTGATGTTGTTTTAAATAGTGGTAATGTGGTTGATGTAATCGCAAATGAAAGACGATTCGAATTTTATGGTGAAGGAGATCGTTGGGATGATATAAAACGTTTAGGTATCGCTCAAGAAGTACTTGATGGTAAAGTAGTAGGTGGTTTTGAGTCATTTAAATTATTATGGCCAATACCTCAAAATGAAATTGATGCTAATGATGCAATTACTCAAGCTGATCAGAATCCTGGTTACTAATAGCTTTAGTATATAATTAAATTAAAACCACCTCAATTGAGGTGGTTTTTTTATGCTTAATAATTAACTTACATTTGCGGCATGCAACAAAATGAACTTATTTTTGGTATAAGAACCTCTATAGAAGCGATTACTTCTGGCAATACAATTGAAAAAGTTTATATCCAGAAAGGGTTACATGGAAGTCTTTTTTCTGAATTAAATTCTTTAATTAAAAAGCATAATATTTCTTCTAGTTATGTGCCGATTGAAAAGTTAAACAAGTTATCTAAAAATCAAAATCACCAAGGTGTAGTTGCAAAAATTTCTCAAGTTTCATTTTATAATCTAGATACTATTCTAGAAAATATTCAGAGTAAAGCTCCTTTAATATTATTATTAGATCAATTAACAGATGTTCGTAATTTTGGTGCCATTTTAAGAACTGCTGAATGTACTGGTGTAGATGCAATTGTCATACCATCTCAAGGTAGTGCTCCGCTAAATGCAGATGCAATTAAAACCTCCGCTGGTGCTGCTTTTAAAATACCTATTTGTAAAGTAAATCATTTATTAGATGCCATATATCAATTACAGGCTGAAGGCATCCAGATTGTATCTGTTACAGAAAAAACTGACAATAACATTTATAAAGTAGATTTTAAAAAACCCACTGCCTTAATTATGGGATCAGAACATAAAGGAATTTCGCCAAGCATTCTAAAAATATCTGATGAGAAAGGTAAATTACCTTTACTCGGTGAAATCGAATCTTTAAATGTTTCAGTTGCTTGTGGTGTTGCCTTATACGAAGTTGTTAGACAAAGAATGAATTAGTACTACTCTTCTTCTCCATTATCATCATTTTCCTCTAGATATTCCTCATCATCCCAATTATATGTGACTTTTTGAGGACCATGTTTTCTAAAAATAAAAGCAAATAGTAATCCTATTAAAAATCCAGACAAGTGACCTTCCCATGAAATACTTTCTTCAATCGGGAAAATATACCAAATCATACTTCCATAAAGAAAAACTACAATTAAAGAAACTGCTATTAGACGATTATATCTTCTTATAATTCCACTAAATAATACGAAGCTAAACAATAAATACACTATACCACTTGCGCCAATATGATAAGATGGTCTTGCAATTAACCAAGTTAATAATCCACTAAGTAAAACCCCATATAGCAATATTTTAAAGGCAATTTTTCTGTAGAAATAGAATAATGACATTAACAGGACGAAAAGAGGGACAGAATTGTTAAATAAGTGTCTTACGCCACTATGAATAAAAGGTGAAAAAATAATTCCTCTTAATCCTTTTGCTGTTCTTGGATATACGCCATATTTAGTGAAATTGTATCCAAACTTTACTTCAAACCAATAAACAATCCATAAAAATAACACTCCATAAAGCGCCATTGCGAGCATAAATGGTGTGAATTTAAATTGTTTGTCTTCCTCTACAGTAGTCATATTTTAAATGTAATACAAAATTAAGTCCAACAATAATAAAACATACAAATTGTCATTAAACGATAAAAATCATGACACAATAAAGAACAGTTTTCTCTATTTTTGCTAAATGACAACTCCATTGGCAGAGCGCATAAGACCTAAAACTTTAGATGATTATATTAGTCAACAACATCTGGTAGGAAAAAATGGTGCGCTTACCGAACATATAAAACGTGGAGTCATTCCTTCTCTAATTCTTTGGGGGCCTCCAGGAATTGGGAAAACTACATTGGCGAATATAATCGCCAATGAATCTAATCGTCCTTTTTATACGCTAAGTGCAATTAATTCTGGAGTTAAAGATGTTCGAGATGTAATTGATAAAGCTAAGCAAAGTGGAGGCTTATTTACAACTAAAAATCCGATTCTTTTTATTGACGAGATCCATCGATTTAGCAAATCTCAACAAGATTCTTTATTAGGTGCTGTAGAAAAAGGTTGGGTGACTTTGATAGGGGCTACAACTGAAAATCCAAGTTTTGAAGTGATACCTGCCCTACTCTCTCGTTGCCAAGTATATATTTTAAATGCGTTTGATAAGGACGATTTAATTGCCTTGTTAAATAGAGCGATAAAAAGCGATGAGGTTATATCAAAAAAAACTATTCAACTAAAAGAAACAGATGCTTTATTACAATTGTCTAGTGGGGATGCAAGAAAATTATTGAATATTTTTGAACTTATAGTTAATTCTGAGGATGAGCCCATTGAAATAACTAATGATCTTGTGTTGAATAAGGTTCAGAAGAATACTGTTAGATATGATAAAACAGGAGAGCAACATTATGACATTATATCTGCGTTTATAAAATCAATTAGAGGAAGCGACCCAAATGCCGCCGTCTATTGGTTGGCAAGAATGATAGAAGCTGGTGAAGATGTGAAATTTATAGCAAGAAGGCTAGTTATAGCTGCCTCAGAAGATATCGGAAATGCGAATCCAAATGCGTTGATTTTAGCAACTAATACATTTCAAGCTGTTTCTATAATTGGTTATCCAGAATCACGCATTATCTTAAGCCAATGTGCTGTTTATTTGGCCAATTCACCTAAAAGTAATGCCTCTTACTTGGCTATTAAAGAAGCTCAAGGGCTTGTTAGAGAAACCGGCGATCTTTCTGTGCCTTTACATCTGCGAAATGCACCAACAAAATTGATGAAAGATATTGGATATGGAAAAGGCTACGAATATGCTCATAGTTATGAAAATAATTTTGTAGATCAAGAATTTTTACCTGAAGAAATTAACAATACTAAACTATACGAACCAGGAGATAACGCGAGAGAAAACAATTTTAGATCCTTCTTAAAAAATAGATGGAAAGATAAATACGACTATTAAAATTTAATATTTAATTCTTCTTTAACTAATTCTCCATCCTTATAATACTCTGCAAACCATTTTTCACCTTCCTTATATAAAATACCTGCCTTGTTTTTTAAATAAAATAAATACTTAGTATTAGACTGTAATGCGATAAAAACTTTCTGTGGAGTACTATCAACTAATTGAAAACCATTTTCAATTCCTTGCGCATAAAGAATCTTATATTCTGCAGCAACAAGAGGCACTTCTTTACCATTCTTTATAACCTTAACTTTATCAAGTTTAATAGCATCTAATGGCACTTCTTTAACTGAAGTTTCTACCTTCTCAACTACTTCTGTTGGCTTATCTTCAACAACTTGTTCTACCTTTTCTTGAGTATCAGCAATAGACTCACTAACCTTAATTGGTTCAGCAACTACTACTTCTTTTTTAATTGACTCTGAAAGGTTAGAATTATAAGAATAATTACTTGCTTTTACAGCTTCAAAAGCTTTCCGTAAAGCATCGTGATGCCCTTTTTTAAATTCCTTTATTTTGCTCTTTCCTTCAATACTTGTAAAAACAGTTTCATTTCTACAATTAGCTAATTCAATTTTTAACTTAGTTGAAAAAAGGTTAGAACTTTCTACAACTTTCGTTTTTAATCCTAAACATGGGTTATTATATAAATCTTGAGGAGAATCATTTCCTTCAAATAGTGTTATAAACCCTTCTTTATCAAATAAAAATTTAGTCAAAGAATTAAGTTGATATTGATCTTCAGATTTTTGAAAATCAAATTTTTTAGGAACAATAACATATTTATAGGCATTCAAATTATTTTGTGCTGATATAACACTTAAAAAAAAGAAACACATTAAAACAAGGGCAATTTTTTTCATTTTATAAAGATTTACTCAAATTTAATTAAAAACTATAGATATTGTTTAAGTTCTTCTAGCTTATTTATACTGATTATATTGTTATTGCTAGCTTCATTCTCAAAATTAAAATGAATTGCTTTTATACCAACATTCATTGCTCCTAATACATCTGCTTCGATGTTATCACCGATCATAATACTTTCATTAGGTTTAGCCTTCGCAACTTCTAAAGCATGATTAAAAATCTTTGGATTTGGTTTTTTAACACCAACACTTTCTGAAGTAATAATTTCATCAAAATATTTTCTAATACCAGATTTCTCCAATTTTAGAGACTGTATTTCATCAAAACCATTTGTTATAATATGTAATATATATTTTGATGAAAGATAATTTAAAACCTCAATCGTGTCATCAAACAAAGCATTATAGTTTGGCAGAAAATCAATGTATTCTTTTGAAAGAATATTTATCATCGAATCTTCAACCATATAATTTAACTTGTCAAAAGCATTTTTTAACCTACCATATCGAAGCTCCGGTTTCGAAATTCTCTCTTCTCTATATAATTTCCAATAATGTTGATTTATTGGCTTGTACACCTCTAAAAATTGATTCAGATCAACGTTAATGTCATTTTTATGTAGTATAAACTCAAATGTTTTACCAGAATTAGTTTCAAAGTCCCATAAAGTGTGATCAAGATCGAAAAAGATGTGTTTAATCATAAACCAGTTGGAATTTCAATAGTTAGAAGTTCTTTTTTAAATATTATATAATATATCAACACAAAAGATATTCCTAAAAAAATATTATAAGATATTGTCACATTTAATTGGGTATTAATAATTATAAAGGCTAGCGTTTGTAACCCAAGTACAGATAATACTTTTATGAAAATTTTTCTTTGTGATATATTCGTTTTTAATAAATCTTTATCATAGAAATGAAATATAATAATTAATAATAAATAGACTATGCTAGTTGTTATAGCAGCCGATTTATACCCATAAAATTTTACAAAAATTAATGTCAAAATTATGTTTAATAATGCTATGATGATTACAATTAGACTTAACTTTCTTAATTTATCAGAAAATTTAAGTCTTAACTCGTAAAAGTTTGATAAACCATGCAAGTATGCCGCTAAAAAAACAAAAGGCATCATTGTATATCCTGATCTAAATTCTTCACCTAAAAGAACTTTAGAAATTTCTTTGGATAAAAGACTTAAATAGATCACAATTGGGAACCCGAATAAAAATATCGCCTTAATATATCTTCTAACAAATTTTATCGAATCATTATAATTAACTTCTAATTTATTTAGTAAAGTAGGATTTATTGTGTTAAAATAAATTGTAACCAGAGCTAATATAGATAATTGGCTTATTTTATATACTTGATCATAAACACCGACATTTTCTATATTAGTTAACCAAGCAATAATATATCTATCACTTGTTACTATTGTTAGGAATCCAATATTAATAATTAAGCCAGCAAACCCATAATTAAGCAATTCTCTAAGGTGTATTCTGTTTAAAGTATTATAGTTCACCTTTACATTAGCTGGGTTAATCAAAATCAAAACTAACACTAATAAAGCATCAATAATTGCCAGACTCATTATTAAAGCGGCAATATTAAGTTGGTATATAAAAACCAATATTAAAACTATGATAAGCCCCAATAAAGATCTCAATGAATGAACAATTGTATAAAAACTTGCCTTTCCTTTTAGCCTTACGATTACCATATAATACAAAAACAACTGATTAAATATAAGCTGTAAGAATGAATAAAAAATCAATTGCTTGGTTAAATTATGTTCAGATGTTTTATACCAAATTGAAGCTATAATAAATAATAGAATAACAGAAATTACAAACAAAAAAAATAAATTAGAATAGAGGCTTGTAAGGTTCTTTTCGTCTTTATATTTATTAAAATATCTCCAAATGCAAGATGCCAACCACGAAAATAATAACATACCTAAATAAGAAAATGTTATAGTTACTAATCCTAAATAACCAAAAGATTCTTTATCAAAATGTCTGGTGAAAATTGGTGTTTTTATAAAACCGATTAATAATGGTAAAAATGATCCTAAAAAATACCAAGAGAAGTCTTTTATAAAAGTTTTATTATTCATAAAAAATTTGTTTAACTTTTAGGTAAAAGCTTTTCATAAATTGAGAACAGTTTTTCTTCCATCAACTTCCAGTAGTATTTTTCTTCGACTGCTTTAATACCATTTTGTTTAAATTTTGAATAAAGATCAGGTGTTAAGAGTATTTTTTTTGTTGCATTTGCTATTTCTTGTGCGTTTAACGGGTTAACGGTAATACCTACATCATTATCTAAAATATAATTACTTATATGCCCAAAGTTACTACCAACAATGGGTAGACCCATTGCCATGTATTCAAATATTTTTATCTGTAAAATTATTCTGTGGGTTTTTATTGGCAAAAAAATCCCTAACCCAATTTTACTCTTGTTATAATAATTAGCAACTTCATTATATGGTACTGACTCTTTTAAAATAATGTTGTCAATTAATTCATATTTGATAACAAGGTTATTAATTTCTGTTTTAAATTCTCTCGTAAAAAAATTTCCCAAAAAGAGCATTCGTATTTCTGGAAAATCTTTTTTTAGAATTCTAACTGTTTCTATTATTTTAAATGCGCCTCTAAATTTGGTAATTCCACCACAATAAATCAGATCGTACTCTTTAGTTAGTTCCTTTCTTTGTTTATGAAGATTTGTATAATTATAAATTACATCCACTTTTTTATCTGACATAACCTTTCTAAACATATCTCTGACATTTGCCTCATTAGAAATTACAAAATCATAATATTGAGCGCATTTTTTTTCCCAATAATTAATATAATTTGCATATAAATTTATGAATGGTTTTAAAGCAGATTCACTTCCTATATAATCTTTTATATTTTGAGCAAAAGGATCTCTTGCGTCATAAATAACAATTGGTTTGTGAGCTAGTAACTTTAATTTCTTTCCAATTCTATTAATATTTAAATCATGAAAGTGATAAACATCAGCCTCAATTTCCTTGGCTTTCTCAAATAATTTATCATAGTTAGTTTTTGGTCTAGAATATTTAATTAAATAATTTATATATCTATTACTTGAAAAAAAATTTATCTTAAAAGTGTTATAATTTATCCCATCTTTAGTAACCCCTTCAGAATCTTTATCGCTAATTAAAATATAATAAATCTCAAAACCTTTTTTTAATAAGGACAAAGACATTTTCCAGTAGATTCTATCATCATATAGACCATGTTTATCTGCTAAAAAGCAAACCTTTATTTTCTCTTTCATATTTTTCTTCAAAATCGGTATCTCTTAAAATGATAATACTCTTCTACTTCTGCCCCAAAGCTTTTAAAAAAAGATGCCAAGTTACCAATCATTGAACCTTCAAAGTCAAATATAAAATTAGAGCCTGAATACTCTTTAATTACCTTATCTATTAATAAAGAAATAACGTTTTTATTTCGCCCTTCTTTATTTGTTGAGGAAAATAAATAAGTAATTCTAAAGTCATCAATTAAAAAAATGGTACCTCCTAAAAAATCATTTTGTTGATTATAAGATTCATAAATTATAATCTTATTTAACTCAATTAGTTTTTTAACAAGCGTTCTTAATATTTTATAATCATTTTCTTTTCGATTGACCTCTTTAGATTTAACCTTTTTGAATAATTCAATTATTCTAGAAGGATCATTTGTTTTATCAATCAACAGCTCTGCTCTATTTGCAACTTTTATATCGCTTTTTCTTCCTTTATTATAACCTTTATAAATATCATTGTATGATTGATTTAAACTGAGAGTATAGTTATTTCTTGAAATTACATTTTTATTTTCAATGGGATTTTGAGAATTCAAAAACATCTCTATAAACCTAAATTTTTTAGGAATAGCATTTAAGAGATTTACAGCTAAATCTTTATCGATTTGTTGCTGAAAAAATATTCCTAATTGTTGAACCCAAGGAACTAAATAAATATATTTTATAAAATATTTCTTCCGCCAAGGTAAAGGCATTACTGTTTCATAATCATTAAACACTAGTACATCCCAATTATCGGCTACAATATCTAAATACCAACTATATGCATAAATTCTAGAGTTAATTGCCATAGAAATACAGTCATTATATTTCTGTACATCTAGTTCATTACGAGTAAGGTACTGTATCATTTAATATTGAGAAAGTTGCTTAAAAATATCTGTATAAACTTTCTTCCATCGACTCCATCTTCCTTTATTGCTCAAAGTTTCGTTGTGAAATAACGTTATGAATGTACCATTCACTTGCTTCACCTCATTAGCTAATTTTAGAATCACTTCAAAAGCCCTTTTACTCGATAAATTTTGATAATCTCTTAAGGTGCCATCCATCACCGCAAAAGGGAAGATTTTTAATGGTGTTTGAATTTCAAAATCTAAATCATAAAAATAAAATGGTGTACAAGTACTAGCTCTAAATCCGTATTGTTGTGCATAGCCCATGGTGTAATCTTCGGCAATCTCTAAATTTATTAGGTTATGATACGTTTCTGGCATCGTCAATCTTAAATAATGCTGTCTAGATCTAGCAGCTGGCGTATTAGTAATTTCGTCTAAACGTTTTTTCTCTTTCTTTAATTTTAGCTCATTGTTCATAGTAAAATAAGAAGGATGTAAACCAACTTTACAGTAGTCAGCCACAGACTTTATAAGCGACCTATACTTACTATTTCTAGATGATGTGTTCTTATCGTAAGTAGTATACTCACTTACTAAAAAGAAAAATATAGTCTTTATATTATGTTGTTTCTGAAGATCAATTAACGTATCAAATGTATCAAAAGGATCTTTTTTAAATCCTAAAAGAACCATGGTTCTAGACCAAAGATCGCCAATTTTAAATTGAAATAAGTCTGTAAAATACCCTCCTAAAGTTCTTACAATTCCTTTATGTTTAAAGCAATATGCAATATCTACATCTATAGTAGAAATATACTCGAACGTACGTTCTTCATACTTAGCATCTTTAAACTTTTCTTTTAAGATTTCCCTAAATTTATAGGCCCAAATATCTATAAGAGGTTTATCTAAAAAATGGTTTTTAAATGCCAAGCTTTCTTCTGCAGGGAAACGCTCAAATTGATCTTTTAAATGTGGTAAGTATTCTTCATACCTACTAAGCAAATAAAAAGTTGCAGCAAAAATATCAAAAGGAACAGATGCTTCTTGCCTATATTGAAAAAAGCATGGAACATCTTGCCATTTGCCCACATATATATCTACATCGTTTATACCTTGTTCAAACAATAAATCAGAACTTCTTACAAAAATTTCTTTTCCTAGTGGTTGTTTAGCATAGGTCAATTTTGGCCCCTTATGAGCAACAAATTTTTCAACTTTAGTAGTAAACTCAACAGGAATTTGTAAAATTCTTGTAAAAAAGTGTTTAAAGGTGTAATTAAGTCTAGGTGTTATTTTATGTGTATAAACTAAGAGCATTAAAGTAGATTACTGTCAGCAAAGCTAAAATAGTCTTTTTCGGTAATTATTAAATGGTCTAAGACTTTTATATCTAATGCTTCACCTGCTTGCTTAATTTTATGTGTTAATTTTTTATCAGATTCACTTGGTTTTAATTTTCCTGAAGGGTGATTATGACATAAAATTATACCTGTTGCTAATAATTCTACAGCTTTTTTGAATATGATACGAGCATCTACTAGCGTGCCTGTTAAACCTCCTTTGCTTAATTGTTTCTTATGCAGTACTTTATTGGCATTATTTAAAAACAATACCCAAAATTCTTCATGCTGTAATTCACCAATAATAGGTTGCATAATATTAAAAACATATTTGCTTGAGGTAATTTTGGGCTGAGATAAAGCATCTTCTAATCTGCACCTTCTTGCTAGTTCTAATGCTGTAATTATTGTAATTGCTTTTGCTTCACCAATTCCTTTAAATTGAATTAAATCATTTATACTTAGCTTACTAAAAGCATTTAAATTATTATCAGTAAAGTTTAGCATTCTTTTTGCAAGATCTACAGCAGTTTCTTCTTTATTACCAGAGCCTAATAAAATAGCTATTAACTCAGCATCTGATAAGGCTTTTTTCCCTTTTGCAATTAATTTTTCTCGAGGCCTATCATCTACATTCCAAGACTTTATAGAAAAAGACTTTTTCTTTACTTTCATCAATTATAAATTGGTCTTTAAAGATATAAAAGAAAAAAGTAATACTTTTGCCCATACTATATTTTCTTAACTAAGAAACACGCATGAAAATAGTCATTGCTGGTGCTGGTGAAGTTGGCTTTCATTTAGCAAAATTACTTTCCTACGAGTACCATGATATTACTCTAATAGATTTAAAAAAAGATAGATTAAATTATATTGAAAGTAAGTTAGATATAAAAACTGTAACGGGCGATGCTACCTCAATTTCTCTTCTTAAAGAAGCAAATGTAAATGAGGCTGACCTTGTAATTTCGGTTTCTTCTAATGAAGCTATTAATATTACTGTTTCTACACTGTCTAAAAGACTTGGTGCTAAAAAAACTATTGCCAGAATTAATAATACTGAGTTTATAGATTTTAAAGACGAAATTGATTTTAATGAACTAGGTATTGATGAATTGATCTCTACAGAGTTATTAGCAACAAACGAAATAAAATCTTTATTAAGCGAAGCTGCTTTCAATGATATGCATGAGTTTGAAGATGGTGAACTAACTATGATAGGCATTTTATTACCCGTCACAGCGCCTTTTGTTGGTATTTCTGTAAAAGAAGCTGCTGCTACTTTTCCTAATATCAATTTTATGCCCATTGCAATTAAAAATTTAATTAGCAATCAAACAGTCATTCCTCGTGGAGATACTGTTTTTAAAGAAAATGATTTAGCATACTTTGTAACTCTAAAGCAAGGAGTTAATGAACTTTATAAGCTTACCGGGAAGCATAAAGAGACTATAAAAAACGTGATGATTTTAGGAGGTAGTCGTATTGGTGAAAGAGTTGCCAAAGAACTATGTAACAGCAAATTAAATATAAAAATTATTGAAAAAAATAAAGAAAGAGCTTTTGAATTAGCAGATAGATTACCTAATGCGCTTGTTGTTTTAGGTGATGGTAGAGATGGAGATTTACTAGACGAAGAAAGTATAAATTCGATGGATGCTTTTTTAGGTGCTACGGGTAGCGCCGATATTAATATTATGTCTTGCCTAGCTGCAAAATCTAAAGGGGTTAAAAAGACTATAGCATTAGCGGGTAATGTTGATTATTCAAATCTTTCCCAATCTATTGGTATTGACACTGTGGTTAATAAAAAACTGTTAGCCGCCAATAATATTTTTAAATACATACGTAAAGGTGATGTAATAGATATTACTACACTAGACAATTTTGGTGTAGAAATTTTAGAATTTAATGTTCGAAAAAATTCTTTAATAACCAAAAAAATTATTAGAGAATTAGATTTTCCAAGAGCAGCAACTATCGGAGGTGTTGTTAGAAATGGTAAAGGAATTATTGCCTTGGGTGATTTTAAAATTGAAGCTAATGACAAAGTAGTAGTATGTTGCTTTAACGAAGATATCCCCAAGGTAGAAAAGTTGTTTGACTAAATTTTATCGCTGACATGCAAAAACTGAACATAAAAATTATTTTTCAGATGATGGGCTTCTTGCTCATTTTTAATGGAATTTTTATGTTTCTTTCAAGTGGAGTTAGTTTCTTTTACAAGGATGGTGTCACTAAAGAAATATTCTTTGCTGGAATTGTAACAATTATAGTAGGATTACTATTTCGATTTGCTACCAAAGGGTTCAGTAAAGAAGTAAAAAAACGTGAAGGATATCTTATAGTTACATTAGGCTGGATTTTTATGTCACTTTCTGGCTCATTGCCCTATATGTTTTCACATTCAATTCCACAATTTACAGATGCCTTTTTCGAAACTATTTCTGGTTATACAACCACAGGTGCATCTATATTAAATGATATTGAAAGTTTACCTAAGGGTATTCTTTTTTGGAGAAGTACCACACATTGGATAGGTGGTATGGGAATCATCGTTTTAACAATAGCCATTTTACCATTACTAGGTATCGGAGGAATGCAACTATTCGCTGCCGAAGCGCCTGGCCCCTCAGCAGACAAGTTACATCCTAGAATTACTGATACAGCTAAACGGTTATGGTATATCTATTTAGGATTAACTCTAGCTGAGGCCTTATTGTTAAAATTAGCTGGCATGGGTATGTTCGACGCTGTAAATCATGCAATGAGTACGCTTTCTACAGGAGGGTTTTCCACTAAAAATACAAGTGTTGCACATTGGAATCATCAACCATTGATTCAATATATTATTATATTCTTTATGTTTCTAGCAGGAACAAACTTTGTATTAAGTTATTTTGCATTTAAAGGAAAAGTTCAAAAAGTTTTAAAAGATGAAGAATTTAAAACATACTTCTTCAATATTATTGGTATTACAATTATAGTTACACTAGTAGTTTATTTTAAAGCTAACATTTCTAGAGTGCCAACAGAAATTCAAGCCATTGCACACCCTATGGTTTTAGGTGAGTTAGAAAGTGCTATTAGGCATGGCTTATTTCAAGTAACAGCTATAATTACAACTACAGGATTTGTTACTGCTGATTTTACCATTTGGACGCCATTCTTAACTGTTTTGTTCTTTATCTTGATGTTTTTTGGCGCATCTGCTGGATCAACTTCTGGAGGTATAAAACTTGTCCGTCATGTTATTATGATAAAAAATGGATTTTTAGAATTTAAAAGAACAATGCACCCGAATGCAATTATACCAGTGCGATATAATGATAAGTCAATTTCACAAAATATTGTATTCAATATTATTGCATTCGTTATTCTATATTTTATCATTTTTGCTTTAGGTGCGGTTGTATTTGGTTTATTAGGTCTAGATTATCAATCAGCACTTGGTGGTGCTGCATCTTCACTTGGTAATGTTGGTCCTGCATTTGGGCAATTAAGCCCTGTAAATAATTACGATAGCCTACCAAATTTAGGAAAATGGTGGTCAGCTGTTTTAATGCTTCTAGGTAGATTAGAACTCTTTACTGTATTGATTTTATTCACTCCTTACTTCTGGAAAAAAAGTTAGCTCTTGAAAATTAAAGATCAGCTAAATAGGGCTTTAATTTTTAAAAATACACCTAAAAGAATTGTTTCATTGGTACCTAGTCAAACAGAATTACTTGTTGAGTTAGGTTTAGAAAAATCTTTAGTAGGAATCACAAAATTTTGTGTACACCCAAAACATATTCGAAAAACCTTAAAAATAGTTGGAGGAACCAAAAATGTGAATTATGAAAAGATAAAAGCTTTAGAGCCTGATATTATAATTTGTAATAAAGAAGAGAACACGCAAGCAATTGTTAACGAATTAGAAAAAATTGCTCCTGTTTACATTTCAGATATTATAACTATAGAAGATAATTTTCAGTTTATTTTCGATCTAGGAGAAATCTTTAATTTACAATTTAAAGCAAAAGAATTAGTTGTAAAAACACAAGACAAGTTGAATGATTTTAGATTATTTATATCTGAAAAATCTCAACAACAAGTAGCTTATTTTATTTGGAGAGATCCTTGGATGGTTGTAGGGAATAATAATTTCATCAATGAACTTCTAAGACTAAATAATTTTAAAAATGTATTTGAGGGTCAAGATCGTTATCCAGAAATTAGACTTGAATCATTAAAAAAACTAAGTATGGACTTGATTCTATTATCATCTGAACCTTATCCTTTTAAAGAAAATCATATTCAAGAAATTAAACAATTTACGAAAGCAAGAATATTGTTAGTTGATGGAGAATATTTTAGCTGGTATGGCTCAAGATTATTAGAAGCATTTAATTACTTTAAACTACTTCATAATTAATAAACCACCTCAATTGAGGTGGTTATTTAAACAGAAAATATAAAATCCTATTGAGGATTTTGAACTAAATTAGGGTTTGCATCAAGTTCTTCTCTAGGTATCAACCATTCCCATCGAATATCACCTGCTGGAATCTCTAAATTATTATCAGCTAGTGCTGCTACGTGATTTGCCCCTGTTCTATCTAAAGGTAAATTAAGACGTTTTAAATCTAAAAATCTAAAACCTTCACCCCATAGTTCGACTCTTCTTTGAACCATAATTTCATCTATTAGGTCTTGCCCTGTATTTGTAGAAAGTGTATAAGCATCATCTCTTGTAGTAATAAGATCAAACAATACTTGAGCAGCTACACCGTCATTTCCTAATCTTGCCTGAGCTTCAGCTTCAATAAGATACATCTCTGCAGCTCTCATATGTGGAACATCCATACTACTATCTCCATTACTCACAGCTAAAAATTTCTGATTTGTATAAGGTCTTCGCTGATGGGCAGCTAATAATGATTTCCCTGAAGGAAGGTTTAAATGTTCTCCTGTAGGATCCCATAAACCTTTTCTAACATCAGTATCAGAAATCATATCATATAATTTTGAGTTTATTGACCTAGGATTTCCTCGAATAGCAGAAGAACTAAAATTTCTAGAAATATAGGCTCCATAAGTACCAAAACCATCATTTTGATCTGAGACTACTTGACTTGCCCACATAAACTCTGGATTATTCTCAGATGAACTTTGAAACCCTAGAGCATAAGTTTCTTTATCCATTAAACTAAAATCTGCTCTTGCTTCCTGAGCTAATTGTGATGCCAAAGCCCAATTACCCATAGTTAAAGCTACTCTAGCTTTTACACCTTTAGCCACAGCCTGGTTAATATGAGATTTATTTGCTCTAGATAAACCTTCTAAAGCAGTAATGGCAGCGTCTAAATCACTATTAATTTCAGCGTAAACTTCTTCAACTGTATTTCTAGCAAGTTGTTCTTCTAGTTCACTCTTCTTGTATGGCACTCCTAATTGACTATTACCCCCTCCTGCAACATATCTTCCGCCATATGTTTGTACTAATTGATAATGAGACCATGCTCTATACACTAATGCCTGACCTAGTATCTCATTTTTCTCATCTTCTGGTCCAGCAGCATTTTCAATACCATTAATTAAAACATTAGCATTAGCAATTATTATATAATATGATCGCCATGGAAATTCAGCGTAAAAATCAGTGTCACTTCTACCAGCCGTCCATTTATAAACTCTATTATGCCATTGTTCTCTATGAATAACCTGATCTTCACCTAATAAATCCATATGAATATAAATACCACCAATACCGCAGTTTCCTTGAATATTATTCCAACGTGTATATAGTGATCTATGTATTCCATTAATTACCGCTTTAGCAGTAGCCGTACTACTCACAGCCTCACTGGCCGCTACCTGATCTGTAGGTGCCGTTTCTAAAAAATCCTCTTTACAAGAATTAAGAATCAAGATTCCTAAAACTAATATTAAAATATATTTTACTTTTTTCATTGTATTATAATTTTACATTTAAACCAAATGATACAATTCTAGCTGGTGTAAATACATTAGAAGTATTACCGTTAAATTGTTGCTGAACATTTAAGCCTTTTCTAGCGTTAATAGAAAATACATTCTCGGCAGTAACATATAACCTTAAAAATGAAACGCCAATTTTATCTGTTATATCGTTGTTGAAAGTGTACGATAGATTAGCTTGTCTTAAATTAAAAAATGAAGCGTCTGTAAGCCATCTATCTGAAAAACCTGCATCCCATTGTGATGACAAAGAAGCGTCCATTCTTGGTACATCTGTGATATCACCGGGTTGTTGCCACCTATCTAAAATATCAACATGCTTTGCTGTTCCATATGAGCCTGCACTCATAATTCCTTGATAGTTTAAATCTAATGTTTCACCACCTATTTGATAAGTAAATAAAGTTGATAGTGAAAAATTCTTATAGTTAATATCATTTGTAATTGAACCTGTTAAATCTGGAATTGCAGAACCTGCATAATGAAATTTAGCATTTGTAGAATTAGGAGTTACTGCCACACCATTAATAGTTCTTACGTTTGACGCTGTAGGGTCATCCGCTACAAATAAACCTGAACCATCACTAGGATCTACACCGTACCAATCTCTAATCCAATAATCAAATAATCCTTTACCTACTTGAAGCTTTTTTGTACCATTAATAATTTCTCCTTGTGGCAACTCAGTAAACTCGTTCTTGATTGTAGCTGCATTTACAGTTAAATTCCAAGAAAAGTTTTCATTCTTAAAAATATCTGCCGATAAACTAACCTCAATACCTCTGTTGAATAAAGTACCTATATTTTCTAATTTACTATCAGCTCCATCAGAAAATGCAACAGGTACATTGAATATTAAATTCTGAGATTCTTTATTATAATATTCTACAGAACCTCTTATTCTATCAAAAAGACCAAATTCTAATGCA
This sequence comes from Maritimimonas rapanae, assembly GCF_057837205.1. Taxonomy (NCBI): domain Bacteria; kingdom Pseudomonadati; phylum Bacteroidota; class Flavobacteriia; order Flavobacteriales; family Flavobacteriaceae; genus Maritimimonas; species Maritimimonas rapanae. Next base: position 1,890,196 of record NZ_JBYQFI010000001.1, read on the forward strand.
ACATCAAAATTAGCACTAGTCTCCCATTCTAAATCTGGAGCTCCTAAACTTGATCTAATTACTCCTGGTTCATTTTGATTATTATTATCTAAAGCAAAAGTAGCCTGAGCTGGATAGTAATCTGCAACGAACACATTATTTACTAATTTTAGTATTCTACTATTTCCAAGTTCACCGTATGATGCTCTTAATTTTAATTGGTTTATCCAAGAAACATCACTCATAAAATCTTCTCTATCAATACTCCAAGAGCCACCTAACGACCAAAATGTACCCCATCTTTTTTCATCTGTAAAACGTGATGAACCATCGGTACGAATTGAACTACTTAAAAAATATTTATTATCATAATTGTAATTTAATCTACCAAAATAACTATCATCTGTTGCTTCATCTCGTTGTGATTCAAGACCTGTTGTTTCTACAAAATTAATTAGCTCTAAATTACCTGCAGCTATTTGTGTTCTACGCGTACCATTTAAATCATCTATTTCCAGTTGTTGACTTTCATGTCCAGCCAAGAACTCAAAATTATGAACATCGTTAAATGATTTGGTATAATTTAACAATTGATTAAATCCTACAGTTCTTGTTCTAACATATTGTCTAAATCCTAAACCAGTTGGAGCTCCGTCGCCTATTATTGTATTCCAAAAGAAAGTATTATAAAAATTGTCTTCTTCATAACTCAAATTCGTTCTGAAAGTCAAACCTTCCATTAAAGTGATATCAGCATAAGTTTTTAAGTTAAGATTGGTAATTTCATCGAAATCTACATCTAACATTCTTTCTAGAACTATATGTCTACCTGTACTTGCTCCACTAGGTCTATTATCATCAAGATCAAATACTCTATTTCCATCAGCATCAAGAATAAATGCGCCAGTTGCAGGGTCATGAGCATAGATTGGATAAATTGGCCCAATATCTCTAGTAAATCTAAATGCATTTCTAAAGCTTGTATTACCACCTAATTGTCCTTGATTACTTTGAGATTTACTACCTGCTAGATTTCCACCAACTTTTAGCCATTTTTTTGCTTGATAATTAACATTTACTCTTGAAGTAAATCTTTCATAATCAGATTTTATTAGATAACCTTCTTCATTTAAATATCCAAAAGAAGCAAAATAGTCAGCATTTTCAGTTCTTCCTTGGTAACTAATATCTGCTGTTCTTCTTGTACCCGTTCTAGTTATAGCGCCTTCCCAATCAAAATCATTATAAAGTAATGAAGCACTTGGGTTTAATTGACCATTTGCACCAACAATTTGATCATTAGGAACATTAAACGGATTATATCCTAATATTCCAAAAATACCATTACTAGCAGCTAAATTCGCAGCATCTAAATCAGCCTGACTACTAACTCCTGGAACAGCAGAAGTATTTCTTAATGCTTCCCACATTACTGGGTAATATTGAAAAGCATCTATTCTATCATATTCTGGTATAGATCTATCTATTATAGCTGTAGATACATTAACAGAAAGCTCCCCTTTACCTGTTTTACCCCTTTTAGTGGTAACTAACACTACTCCATTTGTTGCTTTATTACCATATAGAGCTGTTGATGAAGCATCTTTAAGAATTGTAATGTTTTCAATATCATTAGGATTAATATTTGCTAAATTACCGTTAACAGGTATACCGTCGACTACATATAGTGGTGCATTTGTAGCCGTAAAAGAACCAAAACCTCTAATTCTGATATTTTGACCTGATCCTGGTTGGCCACTCGCTGTGGCTATAACACCAGGCGAAGCACCTTCGATAGCAGTAGATAAATTAGTAATTGATCTTTTTTCAATATCCTCAGTTTTAATTTGAGTAACAGCTCCTGTTAAAGCTTCTTTGCTCGAAGTACCATACGCAACTACAACAACTTCATCAAGTAAATTATCACTTTGTAGAACTACATCAATTATATTGGTTGTACCAATAGTTCTTTCAACCGTTGCCATACCTACAAAACTAAATACTAAAATATCTCCTGTATTAGCATTAATCGAATACTTACCATCAAAATCTGTTTCTGTGCCCGTAGTAGTGCCTTTAATTATCACACTTACACCAGGCAATGGACCATCACCATCTGTGACAGTTCCGGAAACAGTTTTTTGCTGTGCAATTACTGAAGTTATACTAAGAACATATAACATCAATAATAAAAGTTTTTTAACTTTCATAAATTAATTTTTAAATTAAACATTTGAATTAGGGTAGTTGAAAAACGGCAGGCATATGAGGAATACCTTTAAATGAAGTCAAAATTTAGTGGAAATTTAAAAATACAGATACATATTAACCTGCCAATTAATTCAAATACAGATCAAATAAAACAGTTAATAAGAAAAATGTAGGTAAAGCCTATAATAGTTGACTATTCCGAAAGAAGTTTACCTCAAATTTACTCTTAAATTAGAAATACTTTTAATGAATTGAGAAGGTGTAAGTTTTGTTTCTTCTTTAAAGGCTTTATTAAAAGTAACCTTATTATTAAAACCTACATCATAGGCTACATCAATAATATTGAGATTCCCATTAAAGTCATTTGACAAAATTCTTTGTGCCTCTGCAATTCTATACTTATTTATTAAGTTGAAGAAGTTCATATTAAAATGTTCATTGATAACTTGAGACAAGTTATGTCTAGTAGTATCCATAATTTCAGACAGAGAATTTAAGCTCAGGTCATTAATTTTATAAACTTTTTCCTCATTCAATAAATTAAGTAATTGTTCTTTTAGTTCTACAGAATAACTATCTGTTAATCCAGATTTTTTATACTTCGCAACTAATTCATCAAATAAATATTTTTTGCTAAAAACTCTTGGCTGAACATATGCTGTATAAGCAACATAAAGTACAATTAAACACATAATAAATATTTGCGGATATCTAAAAATATAAGGTGTGTTTTGAGCTAGAGAGATAGCATAAATTATATAAAAAATCACATAAACAATGTATAGTATCATTATATTTCTTTGCCATTTAATAATAACCTTATAAGATGGTTTTTTCCTTTTATCATTCCTCTTATAAACACTATATGTAAGATATCCATATATAATTAAAGATATACTCTTTGCCAAAACAATCATATTCAAATTACCTTGTAAAAGCTCATCTCTATTAAATATTAAATATAATTTTTCATCATAACTAGCAAAATAAATGGGAGAGAAAAATAGAATTAAAATTATTGTTGGTAAAAGATGTAATAAATCTATATACCTAAATCTATATTTTTCTGATATGCGTTTAAAATAAAAGTATAATAAAGGGCCATATAAAAAAGAAAAAGAAGTTGTAACTCTTAAAGAATTAGGATATTGATATATATAGTTTGACAAAAACAAACATACATATATTACAAAAAGTGAATGCAATAAAACAAACAAGCTTATTAATATATTAGCTAAATAATCTCCCTTTTTGCGCAAGTTTAAAACAATAGCTAAAAAAACTCCAACTAAACCCGTTGAGAAGAAGAACAATATCCAAATATTTAATTTTGGTTTATAATTATTTATTATTGTTGAGTAAGATTCGGTATCTTTTATATTATCGAAAACATCATAATTCAATATATTAGTATTTGTAGATGTTTTAATATGTTTTACTATATAATAACTTGCTTTTTCAGAACTATTAAGTACTGCATAACTTATAGCTAATCTTTTATAGTCATCTAAATTTAATGAAACTTTATTTTCAATCAACTTTTCATACTCATTTACAACTTTTTCAGCATTAGCTTTTGTTAAATTAATTTCATATTGTGAGTAATAAATACTATCAATTACTTGTCTACTTTCTGTTTTTAGAAAGTTAAGATTGCTCCCAAAACTATTGATAGTTATTAGTAAGAATAATATACTAATTATTCTGATTGACTTCATTTTAAAAGATGATTATTTGAATTATGATTATAAAGGTAAACGATAATAAAGTTAAAAAGACGTTAAAACTATCTTAGCGAGTCATTCCCGATAATATCTTACCTGAAATTATCAATAAAAGCTTACTAAATTGTCTTCATATTAGACTCATATTCAAATACATTATTAATGCTTGAGGATAATTATTACTTTAGTAGCCCCTTAGCCATTTATAAGTATGATTTTATTCTCTAGATTCTTAATTCCGAAAAATTATAGTGGATTGGCTATTTACCCTTTTATTTTTTTAAAGAATAGATCATTATCAAAAAATGATATACTTATAAATCATGAGAAGATTCACTTACGACAACAAATAGAATTATTAATCATTTTTTTCTTTATTTGGTATTTAGTTGAATTCCTTTTTCACTTAATTAGATTTGGTAATTGGAATAGAGCATATCATAGCATTAGTTTTGAGAAAGAAGCATATCATCATGAAGGAAATCCAAACTATTTGTTAGATAGAAAATTTTGGGCTTTTCTTAAATATTTAAAATAAAAAGAGTCCATAATATTCAGTAAATTTGTACCACAAAATTTATTCTTTGATGGAGCAAATTGCACCCTATAAGCCCAAACATAAAGTACGAATCGTTACAGCAGCCTCTTTATTCGATGGTCACGATGCTGCAATCAATATAATGCGTCGTATTATTCAATCTACTGGCGTAGAGGTTATTCACCTAGGCCATGATCGTAGTGTTGAAGAAGTAGTTAATACAGCTATTCAAGAAGATGCAAATGCCATAGCTATGACCTCATATCAAGGTGGTCATAATGAATATTTTAAATACATGTACGACCTACTTAAAGAAAAAGGTGCTGATCACATTAAAATATTTGGTGGTGGTGGTGGTGTAATACTACCTGAAGAGATTAAAGAATTAATGGATTACGGTATTACACGAATATATTCACCTGATGATGGTCGCGAAATGGGGTTGCAAGGCATGATCAATGATTTGGTAGAACAATCTGACTTTGCAATTGGTGATACCCTTAACGGAGAAGCAGAAGTACTTCCGAAAAAGAATCCAAAATCAATAGCAAGAGTCATTTCTTCTGCTGAAAATTTTCCAGAAATAGCTAAGAATGCTTTAGAAACTATCCATGCTAAAAATAAGACTTCTAAGACACCTGTTTTGGGTATTACAGGAACAGGAGGTGCAGGTAAGTCATCTCTAGTTGATGAACTAGTACGTCGTTTTTTAATTGATTTTCCTAAAAAAACTATAGGAATTGTTTCTGTAGATCCTTCTAAACGAAAAACTGGTGGTGCTTTACTCGGTGATAGAATTCGTATGAATGCCATTAATTCACCTCGCGTTTATATGCGTAGCTTGGCAACACGTCAATCTAATCTAGCTTTGTCGAAATATGTCAACGAAGCCGTAGAGGTTTTAAAAGCTGCTGAGTATGATTTAATTATCCTTGAAACATCTGGTATTGGTCAGTCTGATACAGAAATTTTAGAACATTCAGATGTTTCATTGTATGTAATGACTCCTGAATTTGGCGCTGCAACTCAATTAGAAAAGATCGATATGCTAGATTTTGCTGATTTAGTAGCTATCAATAAGTTTGACAAACGCGGTGCTAAGGATGCATTACGAGATGTAAAAAAGCAGTACATGCGAAATCATAATCTTTGGGATACTCCTCAAGATCAAATGCCAGTTTTTGGAACCATCGCCTCTCAATTCAACGATCCAGGAATGAATACTTTGTATAAGGCCATAATGGATAAATTGGTTGAAAAAACAGATGCTGATTTAAAATCTACTTTCGAGATTTCAAAAGAAATGAGCCAAAAGATCTTTGTTATTCCTCCTGCTCGTACACGATATTTATCTGAGATTTCTGAAAACAATCGCGCTTATGATAAAAAAGCAAATGATCAAGTTGAGGTTGCACAAAAATTATATGGAATCTGTAAAACAATAGAGTCAGTTTCAGAATCAAAATTACTACTTGATAAAACTGGTATAGATTCAAATTCTATCAATACAAATTCTAAAAATGCAGATTTTATAAAATTATTGATTGCAGAATTTGATCGAACCAAAATGAATCTTGACCCTTACAATTGGGAAGTTATTATAGATTGGTCTATTAAAGTAAATCGTTATAAAGAGCCTATTTATTCATTTAAAGTTCGTGATAAAGAAATTAAAATAGAAACACATACAGAATCATTATCGCATACACAAATACCAAAAGTGGCTTTACCAAAGTATCAGGCATGGGGCGATATATTACGTTGGTGTCTACAGGAAAATGTGCCTGGTGAATTTCCTTATACTTCCGGATTGTATCCTTTTAAAAGAACTGGCGAAGACCCAACACGAATGTTTGCAGGTGAAGGTGGTCCAGAACGTACAAATCGTCGTTTTCACTACGTGAGTTTGGGTATGCCAGCTAAGCGTTTATCAACAGCATTCGATTCAGTTACCCTTTACGGAAACGATCCTGATTATAGACCAGATATCTATGGAAAAATAGGAAACGCTGGTGTTTCAATTTGCTGTTTAGATGATGCAAAAAAACTTTATTCAGGCTTTAATTTAGCAGATGCTATGACTTCGGTTTCTATGACTATTAATGGTCCAGCGCCAATGTTGTTAGGCTTTTTTATGAATGCCGCCATTGATCAACAATGTGAGGTTTATATAAAAGAAAATGATTTAGAAAAAGAAGTTGAGAAAAAAATTACAAGCATTTATAAAGGCACAGACCGTCCTACCTATAATGGTGAAATACCTAAAGGAAATGATGGATTAGGATTAATGCTTTTAGGTGTTACCGGAGATCAGGTCTTGCCAAAAGATGTTTATAAAGATATAAAGGCTAAAACCATTGCTCAAGTCCGTGGTACCGTGCAAGCAGATATTTTAAAAGAAGATCAAGCTCAAAATACTTGTATTTTTTCGACAGAATTTGCATTGCGCTTAATGGGTGATGTGCAAGAGTATTTTATTGGAAACAATATCCGAAATTTTTACTCTGTTTCAATATCTGGATATCATATTGCTGAAGCTGGTGCAAATCCAATTTCACAATTAGCATTTACATTAGCCAATGGTTTCACTTACGTGGAATATTACCTGTCTCGTGGTATGGACATAAATAAGTTTGGTCCGAACTTATCTTTCTTTTTCTCTAATGGTATAGATCCTGAATATGCTGTTATTGGTCGTGTAGCTAGGCGAATCTGGGCAAAAGCTTTAAAGCATAAATATGGAGCAAATCCAAGAGCACAAATGTTGAAGTATCATATTCAAACTTCTGGCCGTTCTTTACATGCTCAAGAAATCGATTTTAACGACATTCGTACAACGTTACAAGCATTATATGCTATTTACGACAACTGTAATTCGTTACATACAAATGCTTACGATGAAGCTATTACTACACCAACCGAAGAATCAGTTCGTAGAGCGATGGCTATTCAGTTAATTATCAATAAAGAATTAGGTTTAGCCAAAAATGAAAATCCAATTCAAGGTGCTTTTATCATTGAAGAGTTAACCGATTTAGTTGAAGAGGCTGTATTATTAGAGTTTGATAGAATTACTGAGCGTGGCGGTGTTTTAGGTGCTATGGAAACGATGTACCAACGCTCTAAAATTCAGGAAGAAAGTTTGTATTATGAAACCTTAAAGCATAACGGACAATTTCCTATTATAGGTGTTAACACTTTCTTGAGTTCCAAAGGTTCGCCTACAATACAACCAGCAGAAGTAATAAGAGCTACTGAAGATGAAAAACAATTTCAAATAAATACTTTAGAACATTTGCATACTAGAAATGCTGATAAAGTAAAAGAACAATTAGCTACTATTCAACAAGCGGCAGTTCAAAATAAAAATATTTTTGAAGAACTTATGGAAGCAACAAAGTATTGTTCTCTCGGTCAGATTACTTCTGCTTTATTTGAAGTAGGTGGTCAATATCGTAGAAATATGTAAATCAATATGTTCTCATAATTATATTGTATTTTAGTATTTACTAAATCATCTTTATAATTATGAGATTTTCACTCTTAGCCCTATCCTTATTTTTATTTCTATCTGTTTCAGCTCAACAACAATTAAGAGTACTTGTTGGTGGTACTTTAGTTGATGGTTATGGATCTACGCCTATTAAAAATAGCGTCATTATTATTGAGGGTAAGAAAATTAAAGCAGTTGGAACTGTTGAAACATTGCAAATACCGAGTAATGCCGAAGTAATTTCTACTGAAGGTATGACGGTACTTCCTGGTCTATGGGATATGCATGTACATACTATGATTAATGGTCATGCTGATTATGCTTATTGGGATAAAACCTATCCTCCTTTATTAGAAAATACTATTATGCCATCTTCTGCAGAACAGTTATTAATGGCGGGTGTTACCAGTGCTAGAGATCTGGGCGGGCCACTAAAAGAAAGTCTTTCAGTAAGAGACAGAATTAATAATGGTGAAATACCAGGCTCAACTTTATATGTTTCAGGACCTTTTTTACAGAAAAAGCCCTATCCTGGTACCGAAGCATTTCGTTGGGGAATTAATGGGGTCGATGATGCTAAAAAAAAGGTTAAAAAGTTAGCTGATGCTGGAGTAGATTGTATCAAATTAGTTGATCAAGACCAATTAAGTAGTCAAGAACTGCAAGCACTTGTTAATGAAGCACATAAACACAAACTAAAAGTTGTAGCTCATGGCCATCGCCCACAAGAAATTAGAATGGGATTAAAGGCAGGTGTAGATTGTTTTGAGCATACTGGATTATCATCAGCGCCTCAATATCCTGAAGACGTTATGGATGCAATTAAAGAACGTACGGCACAAATGAATTTAGGTCCTTTATTTTGGTGTCCAACTGTAGAAGGATTATATAATTATGAATATGTTCGTGATAATGGTGAACATTTAGATAATACTTCTTGGCATAGAGGTTTAAATGATACAATTATTGCCGATATTAAAAATAGCTTTAAGCATAAAGATCGTTTACCCTATTTTCAGCTAACTCCAGTTAGGAAGCCAACTTTAGAGAAAAAAATTAAACAATTAATGGAAGCAGGAGTTGTTTTAATGATTGGCACCGATAGTGGTATTCCTATGAAATTTCATAGTCAGTCAACATGGAATGAATTAGACGTTTGGGTAAACGAATTTGGCATAGACCCAATGTATGCAATTAGGGCAGCTACTTATTGGCCAGCAAAATGGATGGGTTTAGAAAATAAAGTAGGTACAATTTCAGAAGGAAAAGATGCCGATATAATTGCTGTTAAAGGCGATGTGTTAAGACATATTAGTCTACTTCAGAATGTAGATATTGTTATTAAACACGGCAAGAGATATAAATAATAATTCTAAAGAGTTAGCCGCCAGTTTTTTTGCAACCTATTAAAAGTTTTTAACTCTCTACGTAATAATTTTAAATAATCTCTGGCATTACTACTAGAACGTTCTAATCGTTTGCAATTTTTATATAAAAGATTGGTTAATTTATATAAAGAATTAAGGTGAATATCCTTTTTATAAAAGTGGTATCTATTCTTTTCGGCATTTAAAATTTCTGGACCTAATGCACTGGACTGTTGCACAATATCACCAGAAAAATAAATATCTTCATCTTCAGAACCATCCTCTTTTAATCTACTTAAATCGTCCTGTAAATAATGAGATATACTCAACGAAAGTGTTCTAATTTCGAGAGCTTTTCTATAAATAGGCAAATCAAAGAATTGAGACGACATATTAATTTAAATCATTATTTCATACCAAAATTACATACTAGCGAATAGATAATACTTTTACTTTTAAATAAAAAGTATATTTTTACTTTAATTATTAAAGATTATACATGTAAATTCAAAATGATTTTAGATAAAATAAATCGACAAATACTAGTACTGCTGCAAGAAGATGCAAAGCAAACAAATACTGCCATCAGTAAAAAAATAGGTATTAGTTCACCAGCTGTATCAGAACGTATAAAAAAACTAGAAGATACAGGCATCATTGAAAGCTATAAAACTATTGTGTCGCCAAAAGAATTAGGGTATCAGTTTAAAGCTATTATTACATTAAAAGCCTTTATGGGTAAATTGAAACCTTTCCTTGAAAAGGTAAAATTGTATAACGAAGTTGTAAATTGTTATCGTGTAACAGGCAATGAAAATATTGTTATGGAAGTTGTTCTTAAAGATCAAAAACATCTCGAATCTTTTATAGATCAACTCATCTCTTACGGAGAAACAAAAACACAAATTGTTCTATCGCAAGTAATTCATCAAAGAGAGATAAAACCCATATAAAGATCTATTATTCAGTTTGTTTTCTTTTTGTATTTTTATCCAATATCATCCTCAACTCCAATTATGAAAACAGTATTAAAATTCACTTTTATTATCTTTTTATTAATAAGCTGTACCAAAAAGGACCTTCCTAAAATAAAAAGCGTAGAAACAAAACCAAGCACTTATGTACTAAACAATTACGATAAGCAAGAGGTAAGTATAGAAATGCGCGATGGTATTAAATTACATACTACCATTTATACACCTAAAGACAAAAGTAAAGCTTATCCTTTGTTATTAAAACGTACACCCTATAGCTGTCAACCTTACGGAGAAGATAAATTTCATGAAACTATTGGTCCGAATAAGCACTTAATGGAAGAAGGAAACATTTTTGTATACCAAGATGTTCGTGGCCGTTGGATGAGTGAAGGTGTTTATGACAATATGCGTGCTTACATTCCTAATAAAAAAGACAGTACAGATATAGATGAATCTTCAGATACTTACGACACCATAGATTGGTTGGTTAAGAATATTGATAATAATAATGGAAATGTTGGTACTTGGGGTGTATCATATCCTGGGTTTTATGCTACCTATTCTACAATTGATGCTCATCCTGCATTAAAAGCAGTTTCACCTCAAGCTTGTATTGGTGATTTCTATTTCGATGATTTTCATCATAATGGTGCCTTTCTATTAAGCTATTTTAGAGCAATTCCATTGTTTGGTACACCAAAGGATAAACCCATTGATTCTGCTTGGTATAAACTCCCTGAACTTGGTACACAAGACCAATATCAATTCTTTTTAGATGCAGGCCCCTTAAGTAATTTAAACAAGTATTTTCAATATGAGTCGCTAGATATATCTAGTGTAAAGGGTAAAGACCATATCGATGATTTCTTTTGGAAAGAATTTGTAGAACATCCAAATTATGACAGTGTTTGGCAAAGCAAAGGCATTATACAGCATCTTAAAAATATTAAACCGTCTGTAGCAACGATGATCGTTGGAGGTTGGTTTGATGCAGAAGACCTATATGGCCCTCTAGAAACCTATAAAACCATTGAAAAATACAATCCAAAAAATTACAACACTCTTGTTTTTGGCCCATGGGATCATGGTGCTTGGTCTAGAGCAAAAGGAAAAAATATTGTTGGTAATTATTATTTTGGTGATTCTATTTCAGAGTTTTATCAAGAAAACATTGAAACAAAATTCTTTAATCATTTCTTAAAAGGTAACGGTAGTAAAGATTCTAAATTACCCGAAGCTTACGTATATGATTCTGGTAAAAAAGAGTGGAAAACTTATGAAAGTTGGCCGCCAGAAAATAGTACTAAAAAAACTATGTTTCTATCTGAAAATCAAAAATTAAATTCTTCGTCAAATAGCAACAAACCAATTAAGTTTATAAGTGATATTAAACGTCCTGTACCTTACTCTGAAGATATCAAAACCGTATTTACTCCAAGAAAATATATGACTGATGATCAACGATTTGCGGCTAGGCGTCCAGACGTATTAGTTTTTGAAACCAATGTTTTAGAAGAAGATTTAACTTTAGCTGGAGATATTTTAGCCAAGCTTAAAGTAGCTACTACTGGTACCGATGCAGATTGGATCGTAAAAATTATAGATGTGCATCCTGCGGATGTTGAGGAACAAAAAGAAGGCATGCAAGATCATTTAAAGTTGAGCAATTATCATTTAATGGTTCGCAGTGAAGTAATGCGTGGTAAATTTAGAAATAGTTTTTCTAAACCTGAACCATTCGTACCTAATAAAATGACAGAGGTAACTATTAAATTACAAGATGTATTTCATACTATTAAGAAAGGACACAAGTTACAAGTACAAGTACAAAGCACATGGTTTCCGTTAATTGATTTAAATCCTCAAACTTTTGTACCGAATATTTTTAAGGCAAAAGAAGAAGATTTTAAGACACAAACACATACAATTTTTACTAACTCTGCTATAGAATTTTCTGTTTTAAACTAAAAGATGACCTTATAACTTTATAAAGCCACCTTTTAATATCAATTACTTTTAATTTCTCTTTTTGTAACGTTATTCAATCGCCATAAGGTTAGAATACATAGTATTGAAAGAAATGTCATTAAATACCATGTCATTTCATAGCCTACTTTGTCAACCAGTTGCATCCCTACATTATGACCAAAAATATGAGCCACAGAAAATGAGATACTATACAAAGCCATAAACTCACCTTGTCTACCTTTTTTAGCTCTATCCATAACAAAAGAGTTAGAAAAAGGAAATAATATCATTTCACCAACAGTCATTAATAACATACCAACTATTAATATGCCTACCCAACCACTTAAGTTTAAAATTAAAAAACTTGCTCCAGTTAAAACTGCTCCAAGGATCATTAAATTTGCTTTTGATCTTTTACCATCCTCTAATTTTTTAATAAAGGGCATTTCTAACAAAAATATTACAAACCCGTTCATACCCATTAATAATCCTATTTCGAATTCAGTTAAAGATTGATCTTTATAATACAGCGGTATTGTTGAAAAATATTGCAAGAAAATAAAACCAAATAATGTCATCGCAGCTAAAAACAGTATAAATGCTTTATCACTATATGCCGATATTGGATTATCAATTTTCACTTCATCTTGTATTCTAGCTGATTTAGGATGTAGTACATTTAGTAATAAAATACCTGCTAAAAAGCATGTAACTCCATCTATCCAAAATAATCCATTATATCCTATAGAGGTAATAATTAATCCACCAACAGCGGGGCCTGCAGAAAACCCTAGATTTATTGCCAAACGAATTAATGTTACTGAACGTGTTTTATTTTCAGTCTTACTATAAGCACTTAAAGCAACAAACATTGCTGGTCTGAACATATCTGCAACAAGCATTACCAGAAATATTCCTAAAAGAATAGTTTCAAACGTTTGTAAATATTGTAATCCAACAAATAAAAATCCAGTAGCTATTAAGCTGAATGCCATCACCCTATAATATCCAATTTTATCAGTCAACTTACCACCTAACCATGAACCTACAACAGAACCTAATCCAAAGGCACTCATAATCCACCCTACGTTACCTAAGCTAAAACCAAGATGTTTGGTGAGATACAAAGACAAGAACGGAATCACCATAGTGCCCGCCCTATTGATTAAAGTTATTAAGGCTAGCCACCAAACTTCTCTAGACAAACCTTTAAATGTATTTAGGTAGGGCTGTAAAATTTTTCCATTAAAAAAGTTGATCAATTGCATGATTAATTGATATAAATTTGGTTATATAAAACTAAAAAACCCAGCTTATAGCTGGGTCTTATTTGTATTGTTATTATTTATTTCTTTATAGTTACAACAAATTAAAACACCAGCAAAATGCTCTTACACACTTCTGTGATCTTACTTTAATATTTGTTGTATAGAATTTCATTTTTATTATTTGATGAATCAAAACTACAAAATTATTTCACAAAACAATTTTTTTAATTGCTATTTTTAAAGAATGAAAAAAATACTGTCATTATTTATCTTCATATCTATAATTTCTTGTGCTCAAAAACCAAATGAGAATAACTATGTTAGTTCTATTAAGGAGTATCAATACAACATGAATAAAAATTTTTCCGATAAAGAAACGACTCCGTTTAGTGAAGAAGATTTTAAAGAGTTTAGAAGTTTGAGTTTTTTCTCGATAGATTCTACCTATAAAATTATAGCAGATTTTGAATTAAATAAAGATCCTAAACTGTTTGAAATGGCAACGACGACAGATCGTAAACCCTTATATATTACTTATGGAGTTGCTAATTTTAAGCTTAATGGGAAAGAAGTTACACTTAGGGTGTATCAATGTAAGGATAAAGATTCTCCAAGTTTTTATGATGCTCTTTTTATTCCTTTTACAGATGCTACGTCTGGAGATGAAAGTTATGGTGGAGGTAGATATATTGAGCCTGAATATCCTTCAGAAGGAAAAATAATTATAGATTTTAATAGGTCTTACAATCCATATTGCGTATATAACCCTAAATTCTCTTGCCCTATACCACCGAAAGAAAATCGATTAAACATACCTATTAAAGCAGGAATTAAAAATTATGAAATAAGTGGACATTAAAGATGACATAATCGCTGCTGCGGAAAGAATAGCTCCATATATTCACAATACACCAGTATTAACTTCTCAGCAGATTAATAACATGGCTGACGCCAAATTGTATTTTAAATGCGAAAATTTTCAGAAAATGGGCGCTTTTAAAATGCGTGGAGCTACAAATGCAATTCTACAATTATTAGACGATCAAAAACGTAAAGGTGTTGTTACACATTCTTCAGGTAATTTTGCGCAGGCATTGTCTTTAGCTGCTAAAAATTTGAACATTAAAGCACATATTGTAATGCCTAGTGATGCTCCTCAAGTAAAAAAAGACGCTGTTAAAGGATATGATGGTATTATTACAGAGTGTGAACCAAACATACAATCTCGTCAAGCCACAGCGCAGAAAATTCAAGAAGAAACTGGTGCTACTTTTGTACACCCGTTTAATGATTTTAATGTAATCTTAGGAAATGCTTCTGCAGGAAAAGAATTATTAGAAGATCAACCTGATTTAGACTGTATAATTGTACCCGTTGGTGGTGGTGGACTAGTTTCTGGCACAGCATTAAGTGCTTTGTCTTTTTCCAACAATTGTGAGGTGATTGGTGCGGAGCCTTTTGAAGTTGATGATGCTTATCGATCTTTACAAAGTGGTGAGATTGAATATAACAATACTATTAATACAATAGCTGATGGTTTAAAAACATCTTTAGGGGATATTACTTTTGCTGTAATTAGCAACCATGTAAAAGAAATTATTAGAGTGACTGAAGATGAGATAAAAGAAGCCATGCAACTTATTTGGGAACGTATGAAGATTATGGTAGAGCCTTCTTCGGCAGTTACCTTAGCAGTAGTGTTAAAAGATAAAGCTCAATTTAAAGGTAAAAAGGTTGGACTTATACTTTCAGGTGGGAACGTGGATTTAAGAAAGTTACCTTTTTAAAAACAAAACCCATAACGGATGTTATGGGTTTTAAAATTCTTCGCTTCGCTCAGAGAGTGATAAATTACATTTCTAATGCCTTTTTAGTATCGTTATCCATTAGCAATTCTATTGGGTTTTCTAATGCTTCTTTAACAGCTACTAAGAAACCTACAGATTCGCGACCATCTATAATTCTATGGTCATAAGACAATGCTACATACATTACTGGTTGAATCACTACTTGTCCATCAACAGCCATTGGTCTATTTACAATATTATGCATACCTAAAATAGCACTTTGAGGCGGATTGATAATTGGCGTAGACAACATAGAGCCAAATACACCGCCATTGGTAATAGTAAATGTACCTCCTGTCATTTCATCGATAGTAATTTCGCCTTCACGTGCTCTAATAGCTAATCGTTTTACTTCTGCTTCTACACCTCTAAAGGTTAAGTTCTCTGCATTTCTAATTACTGGAACCATTAATCCTTTAGGACCAGAAACCGCAATCGATATATCTTGAAAATCATAAGAAACTTTATAATCGCCATCGATCATAGAATTTACATCAGGGTATAATTGTAAAGCCCTTACAACTGCCTTTGTAAAGAAACTCATAAAACCTAGGCTAACACCATGCTTTGCTTTAAAATCTTCTTTAAACTCTTTACGCAGGTCAAAAATTGGCTGCATATTAACCTCATTAAATGTAGTTAACATTGCTGTTTCATTTTTTACAGCAACTAATCGCTCAGCAACCTTACGGCGTAACATTGATAACTTTTTACGTTCTGTTCCTCTTATTCCTCCTGTTGATGGTGTACCCATACTTGGCGTTGCTTTTACCGCATCATCCTTTGTAATTCTACCATCTCTTCCGGTGCCTTTTACAGTACTAGCAGCTATTCCTTTTTCGTCTAAAATTTTCTTTGCGGCTGGTGAAGCAGTTCCAGTTGCATAAGTTGCAGACTTCTCGACTGCGCTCGAAGAGACAGTTTCTTTTACTTCTTCCTTTTTTTCTTCTTTTGCAGGAGTTCCATTTGATGATGGTTTAGCAGCGCTAGTATCTATAAGACATACTACTGCACCCACAGCTACTGCGTCTCCCTCTTCCGCTTTAAGCGTTATAATTCCGCTCTCTTCTGCTGGCAATTCTAAAGTAGCCTTATCTGAATCTACTTCGGCAATAGCCTGATCTTTTTCAACATAATCGCCATCTTCTACTAACCATGTTGCTATTTCTACTTCGGTAATCGATTCCCCAGGAGAAGGGACTTTCATTTCTAAAACCATCGTTTATTATTTTATTCTTTTATTCAAAAACTTGATCTATAACTCGTTGATGTCTTCTTTTAAATCTTGCACTAGAACCAGCAGCCGGTACTGCATAAAACGGTCTCGAAGCTACATTTAGCTTAACCAAATTAAAGCGCTGTAACATATAGCTCCAAGCACCCATATTTTGTGGCTCTTCTTGTGCCCAAACGTATTCTTTTACGTTCTTATATCTATCTATAATTTGCTGTAATTTCTCTGTATGTAATGGGAATAGTTGCTCAATTCTTACTAGCGCTACATCTTCTCTTCCCAACTTTTCACGTTCAGCCAATAAATCATAATAAAACTTACCTGTACAGAATACTAGCTTTTTTACTTTATCAGGATTAACCGTATCATCTATTACTTCTTTGAATTCACCTTTAGCAAAATCGTTCATTGTTGATACTGCCTTAGGATGCCTTAGTAAACTCTTTGGTGTAAATACAATTAAAGGTTTTCTAAACTTACGCTTCATCTGACGGCGTAATAAATGATAGAAGTTTGCTGGGGTTGTACAATCTACAACTGTCATATTATCTATGGCACACAATTGAAGATAGCGTTCCATTCTAGCTGAAGAATGTTCAGAACCTTGACCCTCGTAACCGTGTGGTAATAATACAACGATACCATTTTGCATTTTCCATTTGTCCTCGGCAGCAGAAATATACTGATCGAATATTATTTGAGCACCATTAGAGAAATCACCAAATTGGGCTTCCCAAATAGTTAATGTATCAGGGTTAGCCATAGCATAACCATAGTCAAAACCTAAGACACCGTATTCAGATAATAAGGAATTATAGATATACATCTCTCCTTTATTATCTGGATTTGTATTTAATAGATTGATGCGATCTTCAGAAATTTCATCACGCAAAATTGCGTGACGATGACTAAATGTACCTCGCTCAACATCTTGCCCCGAAATACGAATATTGTAACCTTCTTCTAATAAACTTCCATAAGCCATTGTTTCTCCCATACCCCAATCAATCACATCATTTTCTACCATCTTAGCTCTATCGGCCAAAATACGTTCGGCTTTACGTAAGAACTTCACACCATCTGGTACAGTAGATACAATTTTAGCTATATTCTTTAATTTTTTATCGGAATATTTTGTGTCAGTTTTAGAAAGCATTGCCTCTACACCTTGACGTGAATATCCTTTCCAAGTACTTTCCATAAAAGGAACTACCTTAGAAGTTTGGTCTTCTTTAGACTTTACATATTCAGCCTCGAGCATAGCTTTAAAATCAGCAATGATCTTCTTTTTATAATCCTCATCTATAATACCTTGCTGAATTAATTGTTCAGCATATATATCTCTAGGGTTTTTATGTTTTGCTATTGCCTTATATAAATTTGGTTGCGTAAAACGAGGTTCATCACCTTCATTATGACCATACTTTCTGTATCCGAGTAAATCGATAAAAACATCACGCTTAAAACGCATTCTAAATTCTAAAGCCATTTCTATTGCATGTACTACAGCTTCGGCATCGTCTGCATTTACATGCAATACCGGAGACAGAGTTACCTTACCAATATCTGTACAATAAGTACTAGATCTAGCATCTAAATAATTAGTTGTAAAACCTATTTGATTATTGACCACAATATGAATGGTACCGCCAGTTTTATAACCATTTAATTGAGCCATTTGAATGACTTCGTATACTATACCTTGACCAGCGATTGCTGCATCACCATGTACTAATATTGGTAATATTTTGGAAGAATCTCCATTATACTTTCTATCAATTTTTGCTCTTGTAATTCCCTCAACAACTGCATCTACCGTTTCTAAATGAGAAGGATTAGGGCACAGATTCATTTTAATCTGCTTTCCGTTTTGATAGGTTTTGTTTAACGTTAAACCCAAATGATATTTTACATCACCATCTATACTATCATCCTCAAAATCCTTGCCTTCAAATTCACTAAATAGATCGCGTACCGGTTTTCTAAATACATTTATTAAGGTGCTTAATCGACCTCTGTGGGCCATACCTAATACACATTCTTCAAGTTGAAAGTCGTTTACTGCTTTGTATAGTACATTGCTGATAGCTGGAATTAAAGCTTCGCCTCCTTCTAGAGAAAAACGTTTTTGACCAACAAATTTAGTTTGTAAAAACTGCTCAAAAGTTACAGCTTGATTTAGTTTTGATAGAATATATTTCTTCTTTTCTACATCAAAATTGGGGTGATTATCATTTTCATTTAATCTACTTTGCCACCATTTGATTTCATCAGGCTTTCTAATATACATATACTCCACACCTATAGAGTCACAATAAATTGCTTCTAGATGTCGAATAATCTCCTTTAGACTTTGGTTACCTATACCTAAAATCTCACCAGCATCAAAAACAGTATCTAAATCATTGGATGTAAGTCCAAAATTTTCAATGTCGAGAGTTGGCTCATATTTTCTTCTTTCACGAACAGGATTAGTTCTTGTAAATAGGTGTCCTCTTGAACGATATCCATTTATCAATTCAATTACTCTAAATTCCTTATGGACATGCTCAGGAACTTCTACTGTAGCTTTATCTTCTCCGTTAAGGGAATAATTAGAATTTGCTAAATCGTACCCTTGAAAAAAACTACGCCAACTAGGCTCAACTGAATCAGGATTGATCAAATATTTATCATATAAATCTGAGATAAAACCTGTATGTGCAGCATTTAAAAATGAAAACCTATCCATTATTCAGTAGTGGTTGATTGCTTAAAATAATTATAACAAAAGTACAATTATTTGAAATAATAACTATGACTAAATAAACGTAAAATATTCTATTAAAAAAATATTAAAAAAAGGTTTTTTAAGCTTGCAAAAAGTCTAAAAACATTTATATTTGCACACGCAAAACGAAAAATGGTTTTGTAAATTCCTCCTTAGCTCAGTTGGTTAGAGCATCTGACTGTTAATCAGAGGGTCCTTGGTTCGAGCCCAAGAGGGGGAGCTAGATAAATAAAGGCTTTGAGAGTTTTTTACTTTCAAAGTCTTTTTTCATTTGCACTCAATTTGCACTCACGAAGTTAAATCATAGCATTTGTTGCTATTTAATGCAATTTAGTAATTTCTAGAAAATTAATTTGCTGATCCGTTATATAATTGATGAGCTCTTTCCATTTTTTTTCTAATTCGCTTGCGAAGCATTCTTGGCTCTAAAACCTCTAAGGCATCTCCAAAACCCAAAATTAATCTTTCAAGCTCAAAATTAAGATGAACGTAAAAACTAATAATGACACTGCCATTGTCATTCTTTTGAATAATTTTTTGTGAGTGATGAAAGGGTTTAGTTAAAACATAAGGCGCATTTGATCGATCAATTTTTAAAACTACGTTATATAGTTGATCGTCATTCATAACGGTAACCCCAATAGTATTCTTATAGTACTCATCGCCATTAAATTCTTCCTTTAAAAAAGGAATGTTCAAATCAAAGTCTATTTCCAATATTCGATCAAGTGCTAATGTTACAATGGGATTTTTAGTAGAAATTTTACCCACCAAAAACCAGCGGTTATTAAATTCCTTTAAAATAAAAGGATAGAATGTTAATATAGAAGGTTGTCTTGCTTTAAAAGACTGATATTTAATTTTTAAAACAATTTTCTTTAGAATAGCTTGATATAACGTATCTAAGTATTCTAATCCTTTTAATCCTTCATTTTTATCTAAATGAATAATTGAAGCTCCCTGATTTTTTTCAGAATAAACTTTATCTTCTAATCGTTGAATGATCCCTCCCAACTCTGAAAACAATGAAAAATCCTTGAATTGTTTTAACATCTCAACAGTTTCAGATAAGACATTCATATCATTCTCAGTCAATGGCACATCCGTAATTGAGAAATCTTCATCTTCATATTTATAATACTTTTTGTCATATACCACAATTGGAGCATTATATCCCAACTTATCACCACGCATCATTTGAATATCTAACTGTATGGTTCTTTTACTCACATTAGTATCTCTTCCTTCATACTCATAAAGAGCATCTGAGCAGGCTTCGATTAAATTATCAAGAGTCCATTGCCTATTATTATTCTGTAAACATTTGTCAATTGTTTTATACCGAATTAAAGCATTCTTATTTAATGCCATAGTTGTATTTTTTTTGAAAAATAAAAATAATTATTATCTACGCAAAATAATTGCGCAGTAGATTAAAATCTTTGTGCCGGTATTATAAATATGCCTAATTAAACAGGTTTTAAGTAGCGCTCCGTTGAACGAGGAGTCAACGGAGCTTAACGTTTTAAAAAAATGAAGAATAGAGTTAACATAAATGGCAACACATTAATCGAATTAGGTTTTAAACCGGCGAAGTGGTTTAAAGAAGCCTTGGAATACATTAATGAAAATCAATTACAAGGTAAAGCTTTAGATACGTATTTAGAGCAATTTAAATCTCCTGACCCAATAGAATTACATAAAAGCGGCGTTCCTTTCTCAATTAATATTAAAGCTGAGAATGAATTAGAGGTTACTAATGTAAACTCTGTTATAGAAACGATGGAAGTATTAATGAAAACACCAACTTTAGTAGATGGTGCTATTATGCCTGATGCTTGTCCAACAGGATCAACTGGAACAATTCCAGTAGGAGGTGTTGTAGTAGCTAAGAATGCAATTCATCCGGGTATGCACAGTGCTGATATTTGCTGCTCGGTAATGTTAACTGATTTTGGTAAAGCTAATCCAAAAGATGTTTTGAATGCTGCTCATGGTATTACACATTTTGGACCAGGTGGACGTGATAGAAGTACTCAATTTCGTTTCCCAATGGATTTATTGGCCGAGATAGAATCAAACTATTTCCTGAATGATCAAAAGTGTATTTCAGCTGCTAGATCCCATTTAGGAACTCAAGGTGATGGAAACCATTTTTTGTTTATCGGCAAATCCAAAAATACTGGTAATACAATGATGGTTACACATCATGGAAGTAGAGGGTTTGGAGCGAATTTATACTCTAAAGGTATGAAAGTCGCAGAGCGTTTCAGAAAGGAATTATCTCCAAACACCTTGAAGCAAAATGCATGGATTCCTTTTGATACTGAGGAAGGTCAACAATATTGGGAAGCTTTGCAGATTATCAGAAGATGGACAAAAAGAAACCATGAAGTTATCCATAATGCTACTTTAGAAAAATTAGGAGTAACATTGGATAACAGATTTTGGAATGAACATAATTTTGTGTTTAAAGATGGTGATTTATTTTACCACGCTAAAGGAGCAACGCCTCTTGATGAAAAGTTTATGCCTGATATTACAGGGCCGAGATTGATTCCTTTAAATATGTCTGAGCCAGTATTAATTGTGCAAGGTGAAACAACGAAATCAAATTTAGGCTTTGCACCACACGGAGCTGGTAGAAATGTGAGCAGAACTCAACATAGAAAAAGTAAATCAGGAACTTTTGAAGAAATTTTCAATGAAGAAACCAAAGGTTTAGATGTTAGATTTTTCTCTGAAGAAATTGATATTACCGAGTTGCCAAGCGCTTATAAAAATGCAGAAACCGTTAGAAACCAAATGGAAGAGTTTGGACTAGGAAAAGTGATTGATGAAGTACTCCCATATGGATGTATAATGGCAGGTGACTGGAAGAAAAATGCGCCTTGGAAGCAAAAACGAAAAAATAGAAGTCGTACTTAAAATGGACTTAATAAAGGATAAAATATTTAAGGCGGTTTCAAGAGTTATATCGGTTCAGGAGTTTGAACAATGGGTATATACTAATTCAGAGATAACTAATAATCTTGAGAACGATGATTTCATTTTCGAATTAGTTAGTCTTAATTATAAGGGCAAACATGCACTATATGATCTAGAGAAAATTTGTTTTAAAAACTATGACAATGAAGAATATTTAATAAACATGATTGAAATGAACTGTCAAGTGCTTATTCAAGAGGAGAAAATTGAAGAACTATGGAAAATCGTTTTAAGAATAAGTTCTCATCAAGATTGGGACAAAAATTATAAACTGATTTATTCCTTTTATGGTTTGGAAGATGAAATAAGTTTGGCTAAACAAGGGTTTATAAATAAGAAAGAGATCGTTAATTACACCCATGAATTAGCTCAAACTATTCTTTCCAAATTTGAAAAGCTTTCACTGGAAGGTAAGAAGGATGTTTTAATAAATGGAGAGCTGGAGGTTCCAAAAGTTGCTCAAAATTCTAAAAAATGGTATCACTTCTGGAAATAAATTTGGATTGATATTAGTTATTATCTCATATTTGCAAAATAAATGAAAGAAAATAGGATACATACTGAACCGAAATCACTGTTTAGTCAGTGTGACTATCGATGGGTACAAGAATTACCTAGACGAAAGAGGGCGTTACGTGTCTATTTTAATCATTTTTTGAGGTGATCTAAACTTAAAAACACAATATTATAATTGGCGTCCATGAAAATGGGCGCTTTTTTTATGAATTTTTTTTAAAACAAAATGAAAAGTTAGACAAGCATAAAAAATAGCAAATAATTGATAAACAACAGGGAGACAGACTATTGTGAAAAATGATAATTATCCGTTGAATACGGACAGGACTAATATTGCTTTATTTTAATATAAGTAATTGATATTCAATGTTTTAAATTATTTTTTCTTGTATATTTAAAAAATTGATTACATATTTGCAACGTTGAAAAGATTAACAAATAATAGGATAATGAAATCTCATTCGCAACATAGTTTTTCATCAAGTTTATGTCTTTGTTCACCGAAGCGCTTGGAGCTGTTGTATCGTTATGAGCAACGCAAGTTTAGATTTAGGGAGAATACTTATGTTATGATTTGATTTAATATATAACGCAATAATGAGTAGAGCACCTCCCGAAAAAGAGGTGCTTTTTTTATGAGTAAAATTTGGAAGGACAAGCCAATAGGTGGTGGCCACACTCTTGAAAAGTGTTCGGAGATAATGACTCGTGTGGGTTCGACTCCCACTCCTTCTGCATTGGAGAGTAGGTAAATACTGGTTCGTTACGCTTGACTGCTAATCAAGTCCATGTAAAAATGGTGAAGGTTCGATTCCTTTGCTCTCCGCCAAAAAAAAGACAAGGTGGCTGAATGGTTAAGGCGGTGGATTGCAAATCCGTTATTTATGAGTTCGAATCTCATCCTTGTCTCAAGAGGAAGTGTTGAGCAATTGGTTGGCTCACCAGACTGTAAATCTGGTCTCTTCGGAGCATGTAGGTTCGAGTCCTACCACTTCCACATGTACCACATGAGATATTCGACTGTCTCTCGAATAACTATAGTTATAATCTATAACGATGTGGTACTCTTTCTGGGAAGATAACGGTGGTTGTTTACCCGCCTTGGACGCGGGAGGTCGCAGGTTCGAACCCTGCTTCCCAGACAAATTGCTCTGTTCGTATAACGGCTAGTACGCCTGACTTTCTATCAGGAAATAGGGGTTCGACTCCCCTACAGAGTACAATACCAAATGTGGGGATGGCGAAATTGGCAAACGCGCCTGACTTAGAATCAGGATTTTGAGAGTTCGAGTCTCTCTCCCCATACTAGGCTCCACTAGCCCAACTGGAAGAGGCATCGGGTTTAAGCCCCGTGTAGTCTTGGTTCGAATCCAAGGTGGAGTACAAATAGACCTGTAATGTAACGGTTAGCATACAAGATTTTGATTCTTGAAATATAGGTTCGAATCCTATCAGGTCTTCGAAATGGTGACTTTAGTTTATTTGGTAAAACGCCTCACTGTGAATGAGAAGAACAGGGTTCGAGCCCCGAAGTCACCCAAATGGAACAATAGCAAAGTTGGTCAATGCGTCGGATTGAAGCTCCGAAGATACAGGTTCAATTCCTGTTTGTTCCACTAATTAAGGAATATAGTTCAATTGGATAGAATATTGGGTTACGACCCCAAAGATGCGAGTTCGAATCTTGCTATTCCTACAGCGCAAACAACATTTTTTAATCTACGCAAGATAATTGCGTAGTTGAGTTTAAATATTTGTAAAGTGATTTAGCAGAGGTCTTTTATAGTGCTTCTCAGTACTACCTCGCCAGCAACAAGGAACTGGCGAGGTTCGA
This sequence comes from Maritimimonas rapanae, assembly GCF_057837205.1. Lineage (NCBI taxonomy): Bacteria > Pseudomonadati > Bacteroidota > Flavobacteriia > Flavobacteriales > Flavobacteriaceae > Maritimimonas > Maritimimonas rapanae. The sequence continues at coordinate 1,914,910 of NZ_JBYQFI010000001.1, forward strand.
TCAACGTTCTTTAATATAGTCCAGTAGCTCAGAGGGTAGAGCACCAATACTTTTCGCAGTTTGCAAAAAAAGTTCCTCTATTCGATTCCTAATCGGGTAGTCGTGGGTTCGAGTCCCACCTGGACTTCAATAAAAACCGGCACAAGAAGTTCCTATTTTTTCCTTTTAGAAAGTTTTACTTCTCGCCATTTTAAAATAAAGACACAAAGCGTTCCTATATTCTGGTTCGACTCCGGAGCTCGAAAGAGTTTGTGGTAAAATTTACGCTTCGTCTTTTAATAACAGGTAAAGGAAGTTCCTATATATGACTATTACTCAATATACTTCCCACCTTTTTAAAAATTAATACAATGAAAACATTAAAACTATTTAACGGTGTAATCTCAAAAGCATCAACTGAAGCCCCTTTTATTTCAAAGGATGGTTTTGTAATTGAATCGGGCGCCTTATGGGCAAAAAAAGACATTATCAAATTTTTCAAAAAAGAAAAGTTGGATGGTTATGGTTTAAACAAAACTTTTCATAAGTCTTGGCTAAAAATTAAAAATAGTTCCAGAGAAAATTTGTTAATGCAGCAAATACATCATTATGTTTCTACTTACGGAAGTAATTTTCAAGGTGAGATCTATATTCCTGAAGAAGTTTTAGACGTTCCTGAACTTAAGGTTGTCTTTAAAGTGGTAAAAGGATATTCGAAAGAAGAATTGACTGCCAAATGCTTACAATTGCTACAATCTGGGATGGCTCTAAAAGAGGAAACTATCAATGATATCCTTTCTGTACTAGTTGGTGAGTTAAAATACAATTTTACTGGCAATGAAAACATAAAAAACAAAGAAGCTACTATTAAAATAGCAGATATGTATGGGGTATTACCTCCTGACACTTTAGAGTTTTTTAGGTACATAATTTACAGAGCTACTGGAGAGTCTTTATTGATTAAAAGTGATGAGGCTATTGAAGCGATTAAAGCTTCTAACTTTAATCCAGCAGTTCAGTTTGAACAATTTGGCTTAGAGAATTTGGCTGAGATTTTTAATCGATTCAAACCTTTATTTTTAGCTTTCAAACCGAGATGTAGTAAGACGATCAATAAAATATCAAAGCTATCTAAAACACATCACAAGCCTTTAGTGATTAATCCATTAAACCATGTAACTAGTATGATAATTTCAGAAAGTGAGGTGCATTGGTTGGATAATGCTACACCATTTGCTTTATTTAAGGCACTTGCTGCATGTTATAATAGAATGCAAGGACAAGATACTTTTGTTTACAGAATAAGAAGCGGAAAGTCATACGTTAAAAAAAGTGGTTTTAAAAATGTGGTTTGGGCCAATTACTATTTTCTCGAAAATTACCTAAAGACGAGATTTGATTTAAGTGATAAAACATTCTATTTACCATATAATGTGCAATATGCTTTGCCTACTTCAGAAAAAATGTATGTAGGAAACATTCCAACAGGAACAAAGTTTTATGGAGAGAAATTAGCTGTTGGTGTGTACTGGGAAAATTCGTGGGGTGCTCATGATATAGACTTGTCTGGACTGAATATAGGTGGAAAAATAGGTTGGAATGCTGCTTATAACCAGGGAAATGCGGATTTACTTTACTCAGGAGATATTACAAATGCACCCAATGGAGCAGTGGAATACCTATATGCCAACAAAAGCCTGAAAGTTCCGACTTTAATAAACAGTAATGTGTTTTCTGGCGCTCATGATTGTGAATACAAGATTATTGTTGGTGAAGGTGATGGTATTAGCTATAAGTATATGATGAATCCAAATAATCTTTTTGCTGAAGTAAAATCTCAATCTATACAGCGGCAAACAATCTTAGGAATACTACTCCCAGAAGGTAAGCAACAATGTTTTGTTCTCTTAAATTTTGGAGCAGGACAAACGAGAGTTTCTGGGAATTCAGAAATAGCTTCACTTGCTACGAAAGCATTGCATCAGCAATGGAGTAATTCATTGCCATTACGCCAAATTATTGATTTATTGGGAGGAACTATCAGTTCTGATAAAGACAAGGCTGATTATTGTTTGTCTTTAGATAAATTAGATAAAGATAGCATTATCTCTATCTTTATTGAAAACGATAATAAAATGAAAAAGAAATAGTAAAATGCGTCTATATTTTTGGCGCAATTTTTTGTTAATGCCAACAGGAATTAGTCTTTAACAATATATGTTAAGAGCATAGCATTTGTTACCATTTACTGCGAACTATTACTTTTCATTTAATCAACACATATATATTTATCAATTATGTGCTGTGTAATTTTTTTCAAAGTCTCTTCTGTTTCAGGATGAATCCCAGGGTAAGTGAAATACTCATATTCCCCTTTTAACGACTTACCGTACCATAAATTTTCCTTTCCATTAGCTTTAAAAAAAGGATAATCACATTCCGGCTGAACCTTCTCAAGATTTTTATACACTACCGGAATATAATCGGTACTGCCTTTTTGATTACAATTTACTTTTTGATAGCGATTATCAACCCATACCATACAATCTTTCTTTGTAGAATCATAACCAACATAGCCTAACAAGATTAATAATGAAGAAGTGAGGATTGTAGTCTTATAATTTTTCATTCCCTTTATTAGGGGGTTACCTTTTACTTTTTCTCCCTCCTCATTCATATTTAAGAAATCCTTGAAATTTGAATAACCTAAGTATTTTAATAAAGCGTTCACAACAAAGGATTTTAGCTCGACATGAGTCTTGTCGTCTTGCTTAATTCGATCATAATATGTTCTTAAACTCTTTTCCGTAAAACTACCTCCACTATTTTCAGATATATAATCAGAAAGATGTTCTGACCATCGGGTTTTCTTTCTAGAACCTGTTTCTTTTTTTGCCTTTTCAAAAGCTTCTATTATAAGCTTACTATGCATTTAATTAGTTAATTAATAGGGAGTTAAATTTAGGAAAATTATTGGAAAAATATTTCCATATAGTTTCTACAAGGTTTCCAGAATTTCCAGATCATTCTACTTTCATTTGTGTCATCAATTAGTTGATATTGATTGAGTCGAATCGTAAAAATTATACGGGAAGATAATCTTTACTACTCGACTATAAACTTCCCAAAAAGAGAGACGTCTCTTCGATTTATAGGGTGTTGTGATGCTAGCAGCAACACAATTGTTCAACTATTAAAACCCATATAAAATGAAGAAATTATTCTTAATTTTTGTTACGGTTTTCCTCAATTTTTTTCTGTTTTCATGTTCATCTGATGACATCATTGAATCTGAAGCCGTTGAGGAAGTCTCTCCACAAGCATGTTGTGGAAATGAAGGAGATATTCCACCTCCACCACCACCAGGAGGAGATTAATAACTAGAAATAGTTAGTACATTAGGGGAATGAAAACAATAATATTTCATTCCCTTTTTTGTTTCTGTTTTTTTTATTCAAGTCATTCTTTTGGTTTCAACAATCCAATTCTAAAGAATCAAGATAGTCTTCGGTTCTATTATAACCTCGCCAATTATCCTAAGAACCCAAGCGATTCTCAAAGGGCTCTTGATTTTTATTTAGAGTTAAAAAAAGTAAATGGTGATAAAAAGGATACGCTTCAATTAATAAATAATCTTCGTCAAATAGCTATTATTCAATTCAAAATGGGGTTCTACTACGAAAGCGAATCATCGGCAATTGAAGCTCTAAAAATAATAAATGAGCATAATGACAATAGTGATGAGTCTCGACTGGGAATTTATAATCATTTGGGTCGGATTTATAGATTATTAAAAGATTACGATGTAGCTCTTGACTATTATAATAAAGCCGAAAATCTTGCAAAGAATAAAAGAAGGCTGAGTACTATTAAAAATAACATTGCATATCTACACCAGGTTCAAGAGAACTATGAGCTGGCGAAAAATAAATATGAAGAGATTTATTTAAATAGTTTAGAATCCAGAGATAGTATACAATTGGCGATGTCCATGGCCAACCTAGGCTATGTAAAAAGTAAGCTTAAGGAATTTGATGCACTTCATTTATTACAAAAGGCTTTAGATATAAGATTACAGCTAAATAATGTCGAAGGAATATACTCAAGTTATAATTATTTCAGTAGATATTACGAAGACAGAAATAATTTTGAAAAGGCAAAAGATTATGCAAATAAAGCACTAAGCGTAGCCGAAAGTTTAGGGAGTATTTCATATGTTGAAAATGCTTTATCCAATCTAATAGAATTAGATGAAGACCCTAATGTGACTAGGTATAAAAGATTAACTGATAGTATTGCCAGTGCAAAACAGGTAAATGAAAATAAATATGCCCTTTACAAGTATAATTATTTTGAAAAAGAGAAGTTGGCTAAAGAAAATGAAATTCAGAAAGAAAAAGAGAAAAGGTCGAAACAGGGATATCAAGCGATTGGAATTTTTCTTCTATTAATAGGAACATTTTCTTACTTCGTTTTAAGGTCAAAACATAAAAGAGAAAAATTACAACAGGTATTTAATACAGAATCTAAAATTTCTAAACGAATTCATGATGAGTTTGCCAACGAAGTCTATGAGGCCATGAATAAAGTTCAAAGAAATGATGATCAAGAAGAAATCTTAGATAAACTTGATGTCATTTATAACAGAGCAAGAAATATCTCCAATGAATTAAGTTCGAATTATACTGATGAAGATTTTAGCACAGCTATTAGCGATATGCTGCTGCAATTTTCAACAGATCAAGTAACTGTTTTGACACGAGGAATTTCTAAGGTTGATTGGAAATCGATGCCCCCACTAGTAAAGAATGTTCTTTACAAAGTTTTGAAAGAGTTAATGATCAATATGAAAAAACACAGTACGGCTTCTACAGTTGTACTGACATTTGAACAAAAGTCAGGTAAAACTAAAATTAGTTATAAGGACGACGGTATAGGCGGTATTATAAAAAAGAGAAACGGACTTAACAATGTGGAAAACCGTATTAAATCTGTTGGGGGAACAATTACTTTTGAGTCTGAAGAAAATAATGGATTCAAAGCTAACATTGTTGTTTAATTATGTTTAAAAAGGTACTTATTGTTGATGATCATGATAGCGTCAATGAAGGAATTTCTAATGTTCTTTCGGATTTGGGAATCAAAGATTTTATTAAGTCTCAATATTGTGATGATGCTCATTTAAAAGTTAAAAAAGGTGTTTTAAACAATGAACCTTTTGATCTTATTATAACGGATCTTTCTTTTAAAGAAGACTACAGAAACGATAAAATTGCTACAGGTGAGGAACTTATTAAAAGGCTTAGATCTGAATATCCGGAATTAAAGATTATGGTATACTCGATGGAGAATCGTTTTCAAAAAATTCGAAATTTAGTACTAGGTCAAAGGATTAACGCATACATCTGTAAAGGAAGGAAAGGTTTGAGAGAATTAGAGAAAGCAATTAAATCTGTATTTGATGATAAACTTTTTTTGTCCCCGAATGTTGAAAATGCTATTAATAATAAAAACAATCTTGAAATAACCGACTACGATATAAATCTAGTAAAACAACTTTCCAAAGGCTTATCTCAAGAAGAAATAAGTCACTATTTTAAAGAAAATAACATTTCACCCAGCAGTCTTAGTTCCATTGAGAAAAACTTAAATAAACTTAAGGCTCAGTTTAAAGCAAACAATACTACGCATCTGGTTACCATTACTAAGGATTTAGGGCTTATTTAACCCTACAATTTTCACTTTTCTTTTGATTTTACGGGTTACCGTAAGGAAGTCATCTAGGACCCTTTTATGTTTGTAGACATAAACTTAAAATTTAAAACTATGAACGATAAGTGGGAATTCTACCTAGATGCTAAAAAAGAATGGAGATGGAGAAGAATTGCGCCAAATGGAAAAATTGTTGGTGCTTCCGCAGAAGGATATAAGAACAAGTCAGATTGTATTGCTAATGCAAGGAGAAATGGTTATAAAGGATAAGCAAAATGAAATTTAAAGTCGTTCCATTTGTAGCTTCGATTGGAAATAAAAATGAAAGTAAAACTCCATCCGAGCAACTCGAAGAACTCATAAATAAAGGAATTAATGATGGATGGAAATATATAAGGGTTGAGAGCATATCGACATATGTTGCTGGTGACAATGGCTGTTTTGGAATAGGTGCAACTCAAGGGTTCACAACTTCTAAGCAAATGGTAGTTTTTTGTAAGGAGTAATGAAGTTAATATTAATTTTTGCCATAAGGATATATTGGTTGTTAATTCCTCCAGCCAAACGAAGAAATTGTCTTTTCAAAGTTTCATGCTCCAACTACGTCCATGGTAAAGCAAAGGATGAAGGTTTAATTTCGGGTGTCAAAGCCTTAATCTTCAGAATTAAAAACTGTAATCGAAATCACTACATTTTTGAAGTTAATAAACAGAAATTTTTAATAACATCTGATCAAAAATTGTTTAGAGAAATAGAATTAAATAAATCAATTTTTAAATAAAATATTATGGCTAAATACTATGTAAATAAAAATAGACAAGATAATGGTGATCATGAAGTTCATACGACAGGTTGTGCTTGGTTACCATCTTTAGAAAATAGAATTTATTTAGGAGAATTTAGTAATTGCAAGGATGCTGTAAGGGAAGCTAAAGAATATTATTCTCAAGTAAATGGATGTTATTATTGTTCTAGAGAATGTCATACAAGTTAAAGCATTTATGAAAAATATATTCTTATTAACAGTCTGTTTTCTTTCAATTATTAATGTATTTGGGCAAGAAAGTCAAGAAGAGAAGAAACAAAACTCCAAAATGTTAGATTTTGTATCTAAAACTGGTGTTATTATTAAATTTGAAGACTACAGTTTACCAAATCTGAAATCCAAATATGATATAGCTGATGTCAAAATAAGAAAGATTTATAGTGGAAATGAAAAGGAATTTTTTCTGCAAATTTCTAGCAAGGGCAAATATGACACAAAAAAGGCATCAATAGCATACGAGGATATACTTGAAATTCAAAAGGCCATCAATACTTTAAATGACCAATCGGTGGAGGATATGGTTTCGTTATCAAATTATCTTGAAAACAAATTCGTAACAGATGATGGTTTTCAAATAGGCTATCTAGTGAAAGATGGTAAAATTACGTGGTACTTGACACTTGAAAAATATGGAAGTGGAAGCACAATATTTTTTAAGGAGTTAAATCCAATAATTGAAATGTTTAAATCATCAATAATAAAAATTGAAGAATTAAGATAACTTTATCTCATTCTAATTTGTATTTATTATGAGAAATAACCAAAAAAACTTGATTCTGGCTGTCGCTATAATAACCTCTTTTTTGTTGGGCAGAGAATCGGTTAATTACAAATTCGATATTTCAGATCCAAATCTATTTCTCGCAGATTCTTCTATCATAAATGATGACTCTAGTAAAATACAGGAGTATAGCGTTCTCAATGAGTCGGTTAAAGATAAAGTATATAGATGTGGTAACAGCATGATTTATCATCCAACAACCTCACATGCGTCTTTCAAAAGATGCAAATCTAAAATAAGCGAATTAAGTATTTCAAAAGCCAAGGAATTAGGAATGAGACATTGTAAATGTAAAAGATAGATTAATTAAAGAATTTAACTAATCCATTTAAAAATTTTACTTGTCTATCGACCATCTACCAAAATACTCCATAAATATTTTAGTAATATTTCTAGCGTCGTCAATTCCTCTATGGTGTGTCCCATCCAAAATTAACTTTTCCCTCTTTAAAGCTCCACCCATGCCTAATGGTCTTCTTAAATAATTGATGGAAGCATATTGATGTTTCAAGCTAATATGAGAATTTGTCCAATCTGAATTCAGTTGATAAAGTTTGCAATCGTTTTGAAATTGTTTTTTGTCATAAAACCCCCAAGAACACAAAACATAATCGTTTTCAATATTTATCCAATCAAGGAATTCCGAAATAACTTCTGGAAAAGTTTGAGCATTATCAATTTCCGTTTGCGTTATAGAGGTAAGTTCTTTGCAGAACTCTGACAAAATAGGGTTTAATTTTGGCCTAATAAACCTGTTAAATTCACCCACTTTATTTCCAGAAACACCAACCTTTACGGCTCCAATTTCAATAATCTCATTTTGTTTTTTAATTGACCTATCTTTCCAGCATGTTGCTTCTAGGTCAAGTATTATATAATTCATAATAAATCTGGTTAGTTTATCAGGACAAGATGTTAATCAAGGAAAAAGGTTGCTTCGAACTAGTAATTAATTATATCTATTGATTCATGTATGGGCGAGTGCTTTACGAAACATGCAACAAATACCATACTTTGATTAATGTCATCTCCTGCAATCTTGCTTATTTCAAGTTCTTTAATATCTCATCCAATAATTCTTCAAACTCCCCTGATTCTCCCTGAATCATGGTCCTGGTCATTTCTTTGTAATCTGTTTTGAAGTTGTCAATGAATTCTTTCGGAGGAACTATATTAAGTGATTCTAAAGTGAGCGTATCATAGTCCGTCATTTTCATTGGTGTTAATGCTTTTCTATGTGCAATGATGTTTTTGAAAAGCTCCTTGTTTTCCAAAGCTGATTTGCCGAATTGAGTTTTTAAAATTTGACCAATATCATAGAAGTGTCTAGACATTCTAAAGTGTCTAATCTTTTCAGTTGGCTTTTGGAATTCTTCATGTAATAGGATCAGTTTTTCTAAAAAGGTCTTCTGTGCATCCGTGACACTAACTGGAAATGTACCTTCCGTAAAGGATGCATTGGGGTACTGATTATCTATCCAAGATTGGATTCCAATTTCTTGATAGGGCTCTATTAATGATCGTGCGCTTACTTCAATTTTTACTTTCGGCAATAGATATGGAATTTCATCATTCTCGTAAAGTGATTTATAGTTTACTAAAACAGTTTCCGGATCTTGGTCAGAAATCTGTGTGTTTTCTACAACTAACTCGTACAGGCTTTCATCTACTTCGTATTTATTCAGCTGATTCTTTATTAGTTCCGTCAATTCACCTGAAACAAAAGTGTGACAAGCTCGTCTTAGTCTGCGAATTTGTCCTTTACTTAGGTCGCCCTCAAATCCCAGGCGCCTTCTATCAATTCCCAAATCAATATCTTCCGAAAAACGATTTATTATATCAAAGGCTTTACTCAATGATGTCCCTCCTTTAAAAATCAAGTGCGGTGCTAGTTCTGATGAGAAAATCACCCTGAGCATGAGTGTTACCCAAACATCTTTCTCAACCGCCTGAGGTGGTACACCAATCTCGTTGGAAACATCTTGATATATCTTGCGCTTTTCATTATCCGCTATTTGTAAAAACTTGATCATAGTGCTTTTTGCATTATTTTTCTTATCCATACAGGAGCCAAAGGAATATCATGTTTCAGTTCTTTTCTTTTTTCCTTTTTTAGTAACTGAACAATCTTTTCTTCAAATTCTTTTGTCAGTTGTTTCCGTCCAATCTCTTTTAATGCCTGAATAGCGAGACTACTTATCTTGCCCTTTGCTAATAGATTTTTCGGTGTTGTTTTTTTGAGCTTGATTGTTCTCTTACCAATTTGAATCTCACGTGGAGAACCGTCAGTTAAATAAACTAGCTTTAGTGGAATTTGTGTACTTAGTCCGAGCTTGTTTAATGCATGAGATCCAGCAGGTATTATTTTGATTTTGTCTCGCTTGGCAATTCCATGTGCTACTTCTTCAGCTGTAGGCATTACCTCTCCGATATACTCGCTTAACTCAGGTCTTACAAAAATTCCTCTCGCCACTCTTCGAATAACCTCTTTATTTGTTAGACGCTCTAATGCTTTCTGAATTGCCCTTGTGGAACCATAAGCAATAAAATCATCCGGAAAAAGCAAAGTGCCTCTCTGCTTTGTTTTTATCTTCTTTTCTATTTTATCTTCAATACTTTGCATTGAATTTATTTCTATATTTTGTCGCAAAAATAGTAAATTTTTACGACAAAAAGTTGTTCTCATTACAGAAACATTAATTCAGGATAGAGAATTGAAAATTTACATACCTGATATGAAAGCTTTTAATAGTAAGAGAGCAACTCGTTACTCAATATTATGCCATTAATCATTACTAAATAATCACTTCCCTCATCAAAATAACACTTTCACTCATTCATACTTTTATAAACTATACCATTTATCTAGATTTGAGCAAAGATTCAACCAATGCAACCAATCAAAAGAACATACCTACTCCCCTTTCTTATTTTCACCCTTATAGGCTTCTCTTTATTTGCTCAACGAGGCGTTGTAACCGGAGTTTTAGAAGATGAATCTGGGCCGCTTCCTGGGGCCACCGTCATTGTAAAAGGAACAAACGTGGGTACTGAAACTGATTTTGATGGTAATTATAGCATAGAATGCCAAGTGGGAGATATTCTACAATTTACTTTTATTGGTATGGCTACCAAAGAAATTGTGGTCACAAGAGAGTTATTTGGAGAGCAAATCTTAAAATCTACTATGAGGGAGGAACCAGTGCAGAAAATTATAAGTAGTGACTATTATGATGCTCTTAAAACAGTTACAGACTCCTTAAAATTAAACCAAGAACTATCAGAAAACGGACTAACATATAATAAAAGAAAAGGTTTCCTTGAGACCGAAAGAATTAAGAATATAAAAGAATATAATGACAGAATTAAGGTTACATATTTCAGGCCTGATCTTCTTTATCAAGTTAATTTTAACAGTAATATCAGTCTTCAATTTGTAGACAAAAACAAATTACCAAAATTGCAAAATACTTTTGCCCAAGGGAGGCCTTTCAATGGGGTAAATCAATGGGCTGGCCCTGAAACAAATGAGATATTTTCGTTTGGTCCCAATGTCAACTCAATAACATTTGATGGTTCTAATTATTCATACGACAGCAATGGAAGGCTAATAAATGGGGTTGCACAAAATCAAATACTACCTTATGATAATGAATTGTTCAAAACTGGTATAGTATTATCCAATAATTTAAATTTTAAGGTTTCCAATAATACACATTCAATTGATGTAAATGCTAGAAGAAAAACCCAAGATGATTTATTTGACGTCGAGAGAAGTAAATTGACACAATTCGACCTTAACTATGATTACAAGAATACTATTTCAGTATTTTTCAAATCAAATACCGAAATTAATAATCAACCAAATATCAATGGTTTTCTTAATAATTTATTGCTTTCAACATTTCTAACTCCTAATTCTTTTGAAAACAGTCAGGGATTCCTTTTTAACAATATTACGCAACGCAGTTTTAGTCCAAACGAATTTAACAACCCTCTGTGGTTATTAAGTTTAAATCAAAACCGTAGCAAGACGTCTTCAACTGTTATCGGAGCGAAAGCTGATTTCCGTATTGATGACAACGTAAAACTGAATTCAATTATAAGTTACAATAATGAAAAAGATCAACAGGATTTTGCACTGCCAATAAATACTGTTGGCTTTGAAGATGGCTACAGAAGTAAGAAAAACTTCTCCGAAAATTCTCTCCATGCCTACTTGGGATTAGATTACAATTTTGAGATCGAAGATTTTTCTCGTATTCAAATTAAGTCATCACTTAAATATAAAAATAGTTCCCTTGACTATAGTTTGATCGAACAAGATGACTTTACAGATTTAAACTTTGGCAACCCGACGAACGAATCTTTAATAAGTAATACATTAGAGAATAATGCGTTCAGAATGTCTAATGAGATTAAGTTCGATCTGAATACTGAGTTCGACGCGGATATATCTCTAATAAACAACTCTGTTACTTCAGCTTTGCAGGGAAGTGAACTTTTTTTACCATCTGCAAAAGTTTATGTTGAGTTACGGGAATTAATAGGCTATCCGGATTGGCTGAATACCTTCTCAATTGCCGGAGGAATCGCAAAAGAGGCAAAAGAAATGCCTTTATATTACAGTAATTTAAGTCATAATAGCCTTAATATTACTCCTCAAGAATCACAATCATTAATGGCTAATAATGATTTGTTCAATTCTAAAGCGTTAAGATTAGAAACAGCAACAAATTTTGACATTGAAACCAATCTAAGATTATTTTACAATACCGTTACCATTGGTGTAAATTATTACCTGTCTAAAACCAATGATGGTATTTTTCCTGTACTGAATAATGGAAGTTTTGAACTTCTAAACATTGCATCCATCAAAAATCAAGGTTCAGAAGCAAGTTTGGGATTAAGTATAGGTGGAGATTGGGAATCATTCCGCTATCAACCAACTTTTCTTTTTTCCAGAAACAGAGGGAAAGTTTTAGACCTCACGGGCAATATTAGCTCCATTCCAATTGCTGGTTTTAGAACTATTTCAAATGACCTAATAGTTGGTGAACAAACCGGAACTATAGTTGGTTCTGCATATTTAAGAGATGCTAACGGTTCTATAATTATTGATAACAACGGCTATCCTATTGTAGATTCTGAGAAAAGAATTATTGGCAATACCACTCCTGAGTTTAACTTAAGCATGGACAACAAGTTTAACATTGGAAAATTCAGATTTGATTTTTTGATTGATTTTCAAAAAGGTGGTGATGTCTGGAACGGAACTAATAATGTATTGAATTATACAGGTAGATCTCAAGAGTCTGCAAATTTAAGAGGTGTTACTAATTTTATTTTTGACGGGGTAGATCAATCAGGTAATACCAATACCACGCCAGTAGACTTTACCAACCCTAATCAAGATGTTACACTTAACAGATGGGTGCGATATGGTTTCGACGGTGTTGACGAAGAAGCTATTGTTGATGGAACATTTATTAACCTTAAATCAGTAAGTGTTTCTTATGATTTTGTCAGCCGAGACAGTGGTAAGTTTTTCAGGAAGTTGGAGCTAAGCTTATACGCATATAACTTAATCTCTATGACAAAAGAAGATGGTATCTCACCTTATTCTTCACTTTTTGATTATGCCGCAGGAAAGGGGTTAGACTACTTCAACTTTCCGATAGTTAAAGAAGTTGGATTCAAGATTAATATAAAAATTTAAGGCTATGCAAACAAGAAAATTTATAGCATTCATTTTAATCTCATTCTTATTTTCATTCAATAATATTGAATCAAACAAAAAGAATTTTATTGAAAAAATATATACGCAGACAGACAGGCCTTTATACTTTCCCGGAGAAACAATTTGGTTTAAATCGTATATCACCAATGCAGAGAATAAAATCTCCACAATTAGTGAAGTACTTTATGCAGAATTAATTTCCCCTAAAGGAACAGTTGTAAAGGATATTAGGCCTTCAGTGAACCATGGATATGCCTATGGTGATTTTCAAATTTCAGAGAACTGGGTTGGTGGTATATATAAACTAAGAATGTACACCAATTGGATGAAAAACTATGGAAAAGAATCCTATTTCGAAAAAGAAATTGTAGTTCAAAAAGTGATAAGCCCAAATTTATTGATGACTCTAGAATTTGATAAAAAAGCATATGGTAAAAGCTCAGAAGTTATTGCTCATTTTGAAGCCAAAAGCCTTAAAAATATTCCTGTAGCTGACCAGAGTATTAAGTTTGAAGTCAAGGTCAATGGGGTTGAATATTCTTCAGAAATAACTAAAACGAATAGTGAAGGAAAAAAAGACATAGTTTTTAAACTACCAGATAGCCTAAATTCGTCAGATGTTTTATTAAACGTTTTGGTTCCTTATAAGAGCTCCAGAGAATCAATATCGAGGAGCGTTCCAGTAACCTTAAATAATATTGATTTACAATTTTTCCCCGAAAGTGGTAGTGCAATGATCGATGTGGAAAATCAAATCGCCTTTAAGGCTATGAATGAATTTGGCAAACCAGCAGATGTAAGTGGACAAATTGTAGATGCAAATGGGCAAATAATTACAAAATTTCAAAGTTATCACGAAGGCATGGGTAGCTTTTTATTAACCCCAAAAACAAGAAACTATTATGCCAGAATTACTGAACCTTTTACATCAGATTCTTTAATTAAATTACCCGAAATACGAGTTTTTGGCACAAGGTTTAGAGTAACCGAAGAGAGCAATAATTTGGTACTTAACATTTACTCAACGCTTAATGAGGATTTAAACCTTCGTGTTTCTAATTCCTACAAAGATTTATTAACCAGTAACATTAAAATATCAAATAATAGGGCTGAGTATAAATTAAACAAGACCGATTTACCCCCAGGAATTATTAAAGTTTCATTACACGATTCAAATAATACTATCGTAGCAGAAAGGTTGGTCTTTGCAAATAAATCTGACAATCTTAATATTGATGTTTCCTTAGATAAAGAAATCTACAAGACTCGTGAAAAAGTAAAGGTAAAGATTAGGACAACTGACAAATTTAATGCTCCTGTTCCATCGAACTTATCTGTTAGTATTGCTGACAATAAATTGGTTTCATTTGCTGATGACAAACAAGATAATATAAACTCATATTTGTTGATGTCTTCGGAATTAAGAGGGAAGATTCATAAACCTGCGTTTTATTTTGACGCTAAAGAAGAGAAGGCAAATATCGCTTTGGATTACGTAATGCTAACACATGGTTGGAGAAATTATATCAATAACAATAGCGTTACGCCTACTAATGCCATTTATCAACCAGATTCAAAGGCAACACAATACGGCAAAGTAGTTGACAAAAATTATAAAGCTGTCAAGGCACACTTATTATTATTTGATCAATACTCAGATAAGGCCTTAAAATTTGACACGAATGACAAAGGTGAATTTTCATTTAAAGTAGATCAAAGTAGTAATCTAGTTTTATTAGCTTATACAGATGATGGAAAAGATTTAAAAATACTTAAGGAGAAGTTTGTCCAAAGTTCTGTTAAGAAAAATAAATATAACATCACTGATAAATCAGAAACTACTGATTTCAAGCAGTTAAATATTAAAAAGCCGCTGACTAAAAAAGTCAAAGAGAAAGTATTATCCTCCAATAAACTGGGAATAAAACTCAGTGGTGATAATGCCCTTGATGAAGTTGTAGTAGTTGGATATGGCGTCCAGAAAAAACAATCTCTTTCGGGTGCAGTTGCAACCGTTGTTGAAGATAGTAATATTTCAACCTCGAACATAGATAATGTCGGACAACTATTGCAAGGAAGAGTTGCTGGCGTAAACATTACTAACAACTCAGGCGCACCTGGAAGTGCTTCTAGTATTGTTATAAGAGGTGCAAGCTCTCTAAGCGGTAATTCACAACCATTAATAATAATTGATGGAATACCCTTTGATCAAAATGGCAGAACAAATGGGGCATTGCACAATTTAGAATCGTCAAATGTTGAAAATGTTCATGTTTTAAAAGGTGCTGCAGCTTCTGCACTTTATGGTTCAAATGGTATTAATGGAGTAATAATTATTACTACTAAAAACCGAAATTTCAATCGACTATACGGTAGTAAATCTTTAAATAATAAGAAGTTTAAGAACTATACGGCACAAACATTTTATAATTACAATACTCTAAAAACTTATACAAGTAAACAATTCTACGCACCAATATATGAAAGTCAAGAATTACCTGAAGACAGAACTGACTTTAGACAAACTATCTATTGGAATCCTGTAGTTCAAACTGATAAAAATGGTGAAGCTTATTTTGAATATTATAATTCTGACGCTATTACCTCATTTGTAATAACTGCCGAAGGTATCGGGTATAATGGGTTGGTAGGTAGAAATGAAAAAAAATATGCCACAAAGAAACTATTGAATATAGATTTTAAAACGCCAAATTATATGGCACTCAGCGATACTATTCAATTACCAATAATAGTTACAAATGAATCTGAAGAGGCTATAAAAGCAGAAATAAGAATTGAGCTTCCAGAAGAATTAAAATTGTTGAGTGATGTCAACAGTAATGCTTTAAACCTTGATCCGAATTCTACGGAAACCAAAACAATCACAGTAATTCCAATTTCAAAGGTTGAAGATGCAATAATAAAAGTTAGTGTAAATAGTGATAGTTACACTGATAAAATTGACAGGGACATTACAGTTATTAGTCCATATTTTCCTACTCAAGCCTCAATATCAGGTTATAAAAATGACTCGTATCAATTTAATGTAGACAATGTAGTAGATGGAAGTTTGAAAGCTGAGTTTTCAATCTATACAGATATTGTTGGCAATGTTATGGATGGAATTGAATCACTAATAAGACAGCCATACGGTTGCTTTGAGCAGGTGTCTTCGAGCACATATCCAAATATTTTAATCCTGAAGTATCTTAAAGAATCTGGGAAAAGCAACCCAGAAATTGAGAAAAAAGCAATGAGTTTTATCAAAAAGGGCTATAAAAAATTAGCAGCTTACGAAACCTCAAAGAATGGATTTGAATGGTATGGCCATACTCCTCCACATGAAGCATTATCTGCTTATGGTCTGATGCAATTCACAGAAATGAAAGAAATTTATGATGGAGTTAGTGAACCAATGATTCAAAGAACTATTAACTATTTAATGAGTAGAAAAAATGGAAAAGGTGGATTCAAGCAAAATAGAGGTAAATATGGTTTTTCAGCCGCCCCTGAAAATGTAAATAATGCCTACATCATTTATGCTATAAGTGAATCCGGTGTGAGTGCAAACATTGAAAATGAATATAAATCTACTTATGAAGAAGCTCTTGTCAGTAACGACTCCTATAGAATGGCATTAATGGCATTAGCAAGCATGAACTTAGGCAAAAATGACAATGCAACCATTTTAATAAATAAAATAAAAGAGAATATTGAAACTTATGGTTTTCAAAAATTACCTGTTGAAAATACGATTACACGCTCTTATGGTGATGCTAAAGAAATAGAAACTGCTGCATTTAATATTCTAGCTTTATTGAAAGAAGGTAATTCTGAATACAAGGTAAGCCAGGGCATTGAATTTCTAATATCGAAGAGAAAGAATGGAAGATTTGGGTCCACGCAATCAACGTCAATGGCTTTGAAGGCTCTAATAGAATATACTAAAACTCAAAAACAAAAAATCATTGCGCAAGATAACGGTGTTGAAATTCAAATCAATGGTAAGAAAATCAAAACTGAACTTAAATTAAATAATAAAGGTAAAATTGTTATTGAAAATTTAGAGAAGCATATTAAAAAAGGACAGCAAAAGATCCAAGTAAGCTTTTCAAATCCTGAGATAACATTTCCATATTTATTAAATGTTGAATGGGACAGTACAATTCCTAACTCTTCATCTGAATGCAAACTAGAGTTGAAAACTGAAATTTTGAATTCTGTTCAAAGTGTTGGTCAAAATATGAGAATGAATATCATCGTAAAAAATAAAACAAAGAAGCCTTTACCAATGACTACAGCTATTATTGGCATTCCCTCTGGGACGTCCGCTCAACCATGGCAGTTAAAAGAAATATTGGAAAAAAACAAAGCTGACTACTTTGAAATTTTTGATAACTACTTAGTATTTTATTGGAAAGAATTTAATGCTGCGGAAGTGAAAGAAATACAATTAGATTTAAAAGCCGAAACTTTAGGCAGCTATAAGGCTCCAGCTAGTACTGTTTATCTCTATTATGCTGATGACTTCAAACATTGGGTGGATGGTTCAAAAGTAATTATACATTAAGTTATAATTCTCATAAACTCAATCTTGTTATTCTTTAACAATAATGCTTTTATACTCAAATAATTTTTTGTGCGTAACAGTTAAGAATACGCGCTCTAAATTCTTGTTTTAATTAAAATCATATTTTTTGCTTAAAATTCATCTGTTTTGCATCCATTTTAAACTTTGAATAATCCTTTAGAAGTGCTAACTTTTATAATGCAAATAGTGTTATTATTTGTATGAAAATAAGGTTCGCTTTGCGAACGAGATTTGAATAGCAAGAGGGCAACGCGCTAACGCGACGTTGCAATAATTAATGTATTGATTTTTAGTGATATACAAAATATTTTGAAATACTTGTTTGACGCAAATAGCTCTGTACTTCAACGTTTCCGAAGTTTTTTTGAGTCAAAAAAAATAAAATGATTGATTATGAGCTCATTTGGTACTGTAAAATTCAAGGTTAGAACCGCTAATAGATTTAGGTCTTTCTCTAAAGCTATTGCACCATCTCATTCTGAATCGATGGAAGTTATCCTTGATTTTTTTGAAGAGCATGATATATCTCCAACCGAACCAATTTCTTCTAACTATCACACTCTAGAAATATTAATCAAAAAGAGAATAAATGGACTGGTAGCCATCATTAAGGATATTGAGAAAAATCAGACAAAGCCCACACATGCAATGATGCAATTATTATTTGAAGGAGTTGCCAAAGAGAAAAAACCTAAACTAATAGAAAAGAAAGCACTAGAAAAAAAAAGCAAGGATGAAATAGACCCTAGAGACTCATTGTTGGAATTTTACAAAACTCATTATGAAAAAAACCAAGAAAGAGTCAATATTTTGAAAAGAGAGTCTTTTACATTATTAGAACAACTTGTTTATACCAAAAGTACTTTTGGAAAGAGTTATTATCGACTAGATATTTCAAAAGAACAGTTTGAAGAAATAACATCAAAATTTTTGTAGTTTGCATACCTACCGCATCCACAAAGCGGATTTGGTTCATTTTTAAACCTGTGGATTCTCATGATCAAGTGCATCCTCTGAATCAACAGGTTTAAAAACGTTTGTTTTGTTTATACTAAAAAAACTGTGCTTTAAATAATTGGTTGTATTTTCTATATTTGCCAGATGATTAAAAAATTGCTAATCCCCCTACTGTTTTTCTGCTACCTAGGTTTTGCGCAAGAAAAACTGCCATATATTGACTTTGATGAAATTTCTAAAAAAGTAGCTGAAAGTTCTCAAAATGGCGATTTCGATAACACCCTTGATCTTCTTAATAAAATCAACAAGAATGATTCTACCTATTGTTCTGTAATGGTTTCTAAATCTTATTACTTGATGGCCCTTAAGAAATATGAGGAAGCTATAGAAATGACAGATAATGGGTTAAACAAAAACTGTGGGGATTTGCGTAGATCTTTCTACATGAATAAAGGTGTGGCTCTTATAAATCAAAAGAAGTATGATGAGGCGATTAATTTAATTGATGTGGCGCTAAAAACTTATCCTAAAA
This sequence comes from Maritimimonas rapanae, assembly GCF_057837205.1. Taxonomy (NCBI): domain Bacteria; kingdom Pseudomonadati; phylum Bacteroidota; class Flavobacteriia; order Flavobacteriales; family Flavobacteriaceae; genus Maritimimonas; species Maritimimonas rapanae. Next base: position 1,934,028 of record NZ_JBYQFI010000001.1, read on the forward strand.
ATAGTTTACTATGGTATAATAAGGGTGTTTCTTTAGAATATTCCGGAAAAATACAGAAAGCTATTAAAGCTTATCAAACCACGATTGAGTTAAATCCCTTTTACAGGAAAGCGTATCTCCAGTTGGGAAATATCTGCTACAAACAAGAACTGATCAGTCAGGCACTCATGTGTTTTAATATGTATTTACTTTTAGAACCTGATGCTAGTGATGCCTTTAATAAGCTCAAAGCATTAAATAATATAGTAAAGAGCAAAAATGAGAATTCAAGAAACCCAGATATTAGTATATCTGAAGATGATGAAGCATTTGAAGATATTGATTTGGTAATAAATAATAGAATTGCTTTAAATGACAATTACAAAACCGGAAATGATATCAACATTGCTATAATTAAGCAAAACCATGCACTTTTAGCACAATTGGATGATTTTTCAGGAAATGGGGGGTTTTGGGATACCAGGTTCGTGCCATTCTATAAATGGATTCAAAATCAAGGGCATTTTAACATTTTTAGTTATACAATTTCCTATTCAATAGAAAACAAAAATTACAAGAAGATTATAGAGAAAAATGTCAAGGATATATCCGAGTTCATAGATTTATATAAATCTAAATGGAAGGAGATTGTTCAAAAGAAGAAAACATCTTGGAATGGAGAGGAAACTGAAATAACTTCTTACTACAAAAATAGTTATTTACAAGCCCTTGGAAAAATTGAAAATAATAATACTGTTGGGTTGTGGGAATTTTATAACGCAGATGGTCGACTCTCGGCAAAAGGAAATTTTAATGAATCAGCAAAAAGACAAGGTGAATGGAATTGGTTTAATCATTTTGGAAAAATAAAAGAGACCGTAAATTATCAAGGTGGAAAATTAAATGGAAAATATGCCAAATATTATGACAATGGTAAACTTGAAATTTCTGCCAACTATATTAATGATAATCTCGAAGGAGAATATAAATACTATAATGACAAAGGTGCCTTACTTCAAAAGAAATATTATAAAGACGGAAAATTAGATGGACTTTATATGTCATATTTTAAAGTAGGAGAAGTCTTACCGGAATTTAAAGTTCAATACTCTAATGGTGAGGTTAAAGAGAGGGCTTTAGAATATTATTCTAATGGCGCACTCTACGCTGATATGAGTTTTAGTGATGGCGGTCAAAATGGTCCCGAAATCAAATATCATTTAAATGGAAAAAAATCATCTGAGATAAATTATTCGAATGATCTATACAATGGTAAATATGCGACCTTTCATTCGAATGGCAATCCTATGGAAGTGGGGCAGACTTTAAATGGAGCTTATGAAGGAAATTGGAAATCGTATTATGACAACGGCACTATTCAAATTGAATATACATATAATGGTGGGGCGCTAGATAGCGATTATAAGTATTATGATTTTGATGGTAAGTTACATTATGAATATGAGTATAGAAAAGGTGAGGTCCTTGCCTTCAAGTTTTTTGATAAACAAGGAAAAGTATTAAAAGAAGGAAGAAAAAAAGGAGGTGAATTTTATTATACGGGTTACTCACCTGAAGGTAATATTACTTCAGAAGGGCTGTATGATATCAAAGGAGGTAAAAAAGGCATTTGGAAGTTTTACTCAAATAATGGCGTACTGACCGAACAAGGAACATACTTAGATAATAGAGCTCAAGGAGAGTATAAGGCATATTATAAAAATGGAAAAGTAAAATCTATTTCAACATATAAAAATGATACCTTAACAGGTTACTATGTCGATTATCATAAAAACGGTAAAATGAGTTCTCAAGGCTGGTACAAGAATAGCAGTCAACATGGAGAATGGAGAAGTTATTATTCAGATGGTACTCTTAGTGTTATTAATTTCCTTCATAAAGGGTCATTACATGGTGAACAACATTATTTTTCTGGAGATGGAAAACTAACTCAAATAAGTAACTATAACTTTGGTCAAAACACTTCCGACAAATTCTTTGACCATAATGGAAATATTTTCGAGCAGGTAAACTTTGACGATCAAAAAGCTAAAAGCGAAATTATATTTAGTCATTTCAACAAAAAACCAAGAATAAAAATAGATTATATAAATGGAGTGAAACATGGCTTCTATACTCATTATGATTTCTATGGCAGAAAAAAGACTACTGGTGAATACCTAAATGGAGAGCAGCATGGAAAATGGACGTGGTATTATGATAATGGAAATATAGAAAGTATTTCAACTTATGTTTTGGGAAATATACATGGCGAATACATTAGCTATTATGAAAACGGGCAAGTTGAAAACAAATATTATTATGATTTTGGTTCATCTGAAAAAACCGATTTATCGTACTATGAGAATGGTAACATTAATACTTCAACTCAGAACAAAAGTGATAAAAATCATGGCAGGAAGGAATTCTATAGTCAATCTGGCAAATTACAACTTATAAGATTCTATAGTCATGGTCGGTTAATAGGATATAGCCATTTGGATAAAGATTCTAAAGAACTACCCATGATTCCTTTAAAAAATGAATCGGGCAAAGTTATTGCACGCTATGATAACGGTAAAATCTCCAGAGAAATGGAATACAAAAATGGGGATTTAATTAATAATTATAAAGAATACTATTATTCTGGAAAAATTGCTAGTGAAATTCCTTACGAACAAGGGGAATATCATGGAACTGTTACAGATTATTTTGAAAATGGAGAAATTAAAAAACAAAGAGAGTACATGCTAGGTTCTCTTCATGAGGTTTTAAAAGAATATTATGATACTGGTACTTTAAAAAAAGAAGTGCATTATTTAAATGGACTTAAGTCAGGAGTATCGAAAACTTACAATGAGAAAGGGAAATTAACAATAGAAGAAAACTACTTTAATGATTATATTATCGATTCCAAAACTTTCTGAGATAAAATGGTTGTTAGTTGCTTTTTTTGCAATCATAAACTCCTATGGCCAGATATCTTCAGAATTAAAAAAATATGAGGAAGAGTATCCAAATTCTCATTCTGTTAGACTTAATCAAGAGACAATAATAAAAATAGCGTTAGATAAAGGAAATTTTATCATAACTGAAGAAACAACAGAAGAAGATTTATTCCTGGATGAAAGTGCTACTTATAAATCTGAGCAATCATTAAGCTTCTCTTCATTTTATGAAATTGAAAAAATAGAAGCCTCTTCATTTATTTTGAGAAATGGACAATATGAAGAAATAAAAGTCAAGGATTTTAAGGAAAAAGATGAGCTTGACGATTTCTTTTATGATGATACTAAATCGTTAAATTTTATCTACCCTAACCTTAGCAAGGGTGCAAAAGCGAAGTTAAAATACGTTCAAAAAATAAAAAACCCTCGTTTTCTTAACCCATTCTATTTTGGCAACTTCTACCCAGTTAGAAAAAATAGGTTTACTATTATCGCGGATAAAAATGTTGAACTTAACTTCAAAGAAGTAAATACCGATAATGTTGAGATAAAATTTTCAAAAGAAGAAGGTAGAAAAAGAAATACCTACACGTGGACAACTGAAAGCATTGATCAATTTGACCCAGAAGATGATAGTCCGAATTACAAGACCATATTACCGCATATCATACCGATAATTAAAAGCTATGAATTAAATGGCAAACAAATTAAAGTGTTGGGTGAGGTTTCGGATTTATATGGTTGGTATTATTCTTTGGTTGAAAATATTAATAAAGAAAAGAACGATGCCACATTAGAAGAATTAGTTCAAAAATTAACCAAGGGAAAAACAAATGATTTAGAAAAAGCGAAATCAATTTATTACTGGACACAAGAGAATATTAAATATATAGCCTTCGAATATGCACTCGGCGGCTTTATCCCAAGAGAGGCAAATGATGTATTTAAGAAGAAATATGGGGATTGTAAAGATAATTCAAGCATTCTAATGAAAATGCTCGAAATAGCCGGAATTAAAGGAAATCTTACATGGATTGGAACTCGAAGCATCCCATATAAATATGACGAAGTCCCAACCCCAGTTGTAGACAATCACATGATACTTTCATTTGAACTTGAAGGAAGAACATATTTTTTAGATGCCACGGGCAGATACAACTCCATTGAAATGCCAACCTCGTTCATTCAGGGTAAGGAAGCTTTAGTAGGCTATGACGAAAAGACGTTTAAAATAAAAAATGTACCTGTAATAGATGCTCAACAAAATGCATACTCTGATAAGACCATCGTTGAATTAGAGGGTAACGGTCTTAAGGGTGCATCTGAATCTGAAATTTCGGGATATGTAAAAATAGATTACTTCTATGATTTAGAAAAGAAAAAAACGGATACAAAAATTAAAGAGTATTATAATTCTAAATTCGAAAAAGGGAATAATAGCTTCTTAATCGAGGATCTTATAGAAGAGAATAAATTTGAATACGATAAAAACCTTAAAGTGAAATATAAATTCGAGATTTCGAATTATGCTAATACTATTGGAAATGAAATTTATGTGAATTTGAACTTGAATCAGGAAATTGGGGCGTTAAGAACCAAGAAGAATAGAAAAACTCCGGTAGAACATAAATTCAAAAACTACCAATCATACCAAACCATTTTTAAAATACCAGAGGGGTATTCTTTAGATTATTTACCCGAAAATGTCGAAGTTTCGAATGAATATCTAATAAGTAATATAACCTATAAACAAGAGGGTAATACCATTCAATATATGCATACTATTACCTTAGATTCATTATTGTTTGATCTAGAAGCACAAAAAAAAATAAATAAATTAATTGATGAAATCGAGCAAGGATACAAAGAAGTTGTAGTCCTCCGCAAAAAATAATCTTAAACTCAATATGAAAACATTAATACAACTATTTTTCTTACTAATATTTCTTCAAACCTTTTCCCAAAATGTTCCGTTTTATCAGAATTATGAATGGGATGACAACCCTAGCTATAAGGAGTTAGTAGGAAACTCTACGGAACCGATGATTGCTGTCAAGGATAAATATGTAGTAGAATTTGCTTATGATGGTGAAAGTCAACTGACGGAATATTATTTGGAACATCAAGCCCTATGGCTGAATAGTGATGAAAAAATTGAAGCCTACAATAAGGTTTACCTCCCCTATTCTTCGAATTCTGAATTACTGGTGAGCAAGGCAAGGGTAATCACAAAAAACGGAGAAATGATTGTTTTAGATGATTCTAAAATTTTGACTGCTAAAGACGAAGAAACTGGAAAGCAGTATAAATATTTTGCCTTCGAGGGTATTGGTAAAGAAAGTATTATTGAATATTATTATGTAGAAAAAAAATACCCGAGTTACAAGGGAAAATTATTCCGTCTTCAAGCTACATTTGATAAAAAAAATGTAGAGTTTGACGTATACTCTCCTTCAAATCTCGTCTTTGACTTTAAAAGCTACAACGATTTACCCGCAATTAAAAAAGATACTCTAAGTAAAAATAAATTGCATTGGAAGTTATCCCTTAAGGAACTAGAAGGTCTTGAAAATGAAAATCAATCTCCATGGCAAGCATCGCGCGGATCAATTGTTTATAAACTTGATAAGAACCTCAAAAATAATATGCGCGATATCTCATCATATGGTAGTGTGGCCCAGAACATTCATAACTTTTACTATACGGAACCCTCTAAGAAAGATAAGGAGCTCATTGCCAAATTTAGTTCTGAGGCAATTTCAAAAGGTGATATTGATGAAGAATCTAAAATTAGAAGTCTAGATAGGTTCATTAAGACTAATGTCGCTCAGTATGACAGTAGTAGCGAAGAACTAAAAGATTTGACTCAAATACTGACAAATAGAGTTGCAAATAGCACAGGTTTTATCAAATTATATACGGCTTTATTCAAATCGTTAAATATTAAGCATGAAATGGTCATAACAAGTGATCGTGAAAAACTTAAGTTTGATAAAGAATTCGAAGCGAATAACTTTCTAACAGATTTTCTATTTTACTTCCCAAAGTATAAATCGTATTTATCTCCAGAAGATATTCAAACTAGATATGGATATCCACCTCCAAATTTGACGGATAATTATGGCCTCTTTATTAAAGAAGTCAAGGTTGGAGATTATAAGTCCGCAATAGGAAAAATAAAATATATTAAGTCACTGGGGGCGAATAAAACCATTGATAAAATGGTAATAGACGTCACATTTGACAAAAAAGATATTACAAAGAACATTATAAAATTAGACCGATCTTTTACTGGTTATTATGGGCAGTCTTTTCACCCATATATGCATTTGGTGAAAGATAAGGACAGGGAGGAGTTGATCGAAAACCTCGCACAGAGTATGACTGAAAATATAGAGGTAATTAGTAGTGAAATTATTAATGAAGCTCCAGAATTATTTGGTGTTAAACCTTTACATTTTGTGGTTGACTTAGAAACTGAAGCTTTTACCTCGAAAGCGGGAAAAAAGTATCTTTTTAAATTGGGAGAAGTCATTGGTCGGCAAATACAGATGTATCAGGAAAAAAAACGTGTCCTCCCTTTAGAAGATCAGCACAAAAGAAGCTATTATAGAACAATAAATGTTACGTTACCGCAGGGCTATAAGGTGGCTAATTTGGAAGATATCAATATTGATAATTCATATTCAAAGGATAACAAAGAACTTCTATCGTTTAAGTCTTATTATGAAGTAAAAGGAAATACTATCGTTATAACCGCTGATGAGCATTACCGATTGAGCATTATTGATACTTCAATCTTCGAGGATTATCGAAAAGTCATCAACAGTGCAGCTGATTTCAATAAAATCACTTTGGTACTAGAGCCTGAAGACTAATATTAGAACTATTTCTAAAATGAAGCTATTTGCTCGTTATACTCATCAAGAATATTGTTAGGCAACGACTTTAAATATATTTGGGTTGTATTTAACTTGCTATGTCCTAACATTGCTGATATAGCTATCAATGGAACATTTTGCAACATAGCTTGCGTCGCAAAACTGTGCCGAGAAACATACGATGTAAGATTATGATCAATATCGCATTGCATTGCAATTCTCTTTAAACCTTTATTATATCTATGACGTTCCCAATCAATATCTTTATGTTGCAGCTCAAGGACATCTCTTTTTATAATTGGAAAAATATATTGATCTTTTTCTTTGCCTTTGGTGTAGATAGAAAATATTTCCTTTAAATGATCGGTGATTTTTATGTCATATAGCTTACCAGTTTTTGAACGTTGAAACTTAATGCGATCATTAACAATATTCTCCAATTTTAAGAATGCCATGTCCATAAAAGAGATGCCGTACATGAGATAAGATGCTAAAAAGTAGTTTCGATAATGGAATAATGCCGTATTCTTATCTAGATCAAGCGTTAAGATTTTTTTGATCGATTCTAAGTCTATAGCTCTTTTCTTAGTAGGTATGGTTCTAATCTTATAGTTCGTGAAAGGGTACGCCTCTTTCTTGACCAAGCCCGCTCTTATCGCTTTATTATAGATTGCTTTAATGGTTCTTAGATTTGAAGCCAGGCCATTGATACTATTCCCTTTAGATAAATATTGGCTCTCGTACTTCAATAAGAAGTGATAGTTCAGCTCATTGAACTTTAAGTCTTTGTTATTATTGTAGGTCTTAAAAGTACCTAAAGTCCCACTATAACTCCGCGCAGTACCATAGCGTCGAGCTTTTTTTAATTCTTCTACCAGACCATACCCAAATTCAAAAAAAGATTCGTACTTACTGGTTCTTACTATTTTATCCTTAACCTGTTTGATCGATAAAAACTCCAATTCTTTTTTATCAAATAGATCATTGATAATATCGGTTGCACGGGTTTTCTCTTTTAATAGAATGTTATTTAATTTCCTGACGGATGAAACCCCTTTATACGAATTCTTAACACATCGCTTTCTATCATTCCAATATTCTTTTGCAATAGAATAACCCAAAGAGATTGAAGTTGTCTTTCTTAAATGACTTAATCGTAAAATTATGGGGTAGGTATTATTCGATTTTTTACGTCGTAGATCCAGCGTCAATGTCACGTTCGTTTTCATACATATAAGTTAAAAAATTTGCACTCAATTTGCACGCAACTGTTTGATTTCAAATGAATAGATTTGAAACCAAATAAAATTAAAACACTAATTATCAGTGTCTTAAAACGCTAATTCCTTTAACTTATTCGTGAAAAAATGCGCTGTTAATCAGAGGGTCCTTGGTTCGAGCCCAAGAGGGGGAGCTTTATAAACAAAGGCTTTGAAAATTTTTAACCTTCAAAGCCTTTTTTCATTTGCACGCAGAAGTCCTTTTAATAGATTTTGAATTCATTTACAATAACTTATATTATTCTTATAAAATCATAAAGCTGACTTTTATCATTCTTTTTATGTAAAGTGGTTTATAACTTTATTAATTAAATAGTTAGCCATGAAAAAAATATTAATTCCAACAGATTTTTCAGACAATGCATGGGATGCACTTACATATGCTATACGATTGCATGATGATATTCCTTGTACTTTTTATATTCTAAATACTTATGAAGTTAATACTGGCGGAGTAAGTACAGCTCTTCATGCAGGAGCAACAAGGAGACTATATGATATTTTGAAAGAAGAATCAATAAATGGGCTTGATAAAATAGAGGCTTATCTAAATGAATATTTACTAAATGACAAACATGAGTATAGAACAATATCAATGCATGATAGTATATGTTCAGCAGTTAAAGGTTTAGTAAATAAAGAAAAAGTTGATTTAATTGTAATGGGAACTACTGGGGCATCTGGTATTAAAGAGATCTTTCTTGGTAGCAATACTATGAGGTTAATTAAAACTATTAGTGACTGCCCAATAATTGCCGTACCTAAAGATTATGAATTTAAAGAGCCTGAACGAATTACTTTCGCAACTGATTTGAAGAAATCTTTAGGAAGTTTTGAGTTAAAAACATTAATGGAACTTATGTTAATTCACAACCTTGATTTAGAAATACTACATGTAAAAAAGGAAAAAGAACTAAATAACACACAAAAACAAAATATTGATAATATCAAGAAATATTTAGGCACAAATAATATAAAGTATAAAGAAATCGAATTTAATAAATCAATTTCTAATTCTATTTCTTTGTATAATCACAATAATGATGTTGATATTATTTGTTTAGCAAATTATGAGCATAGCTTAATTGAAAAATTAACTCACGAACCCATTATCAAAAAAATTGGATTTCATACAGAAATACCTCTATTAGTCATTTCTTTGTAAGAAGTAAAGCTATTTAAATTCCCTTTTTTTAATTATTATGCTATAATTTTTGCTAGCAAATTCTACCTCTTTGTTTGATTCTTTTCTTAATCTTAAACCAATGACTTTAGCATAGAACCTAGTCGCAACTTCAATTTCTGAAGATGAAACAGACAAATTATAATTTGAATGATTTAAATCCATTGGTTATAAATTATCAATACTAGAATATATTACTACAAAACAAGTAAAGTTATTGGCAAAGTGTATTTTACACTCACAGATCTTCCTCTTTGTCTTCCAGGAGCCATCTTTGGTAATAACTTAACTACCCTTATAGCTTCTTTTTCTAATCTTTTATGTGGTCCCCTAGCCCTTATATCAGTAACATTTCCATCCTTATCTATTCTAAATTGTACATATACTTTTTTATTCCCTTTATCTAATCCCAAATCTCCTGCTAATTCAGTATTGTATTTTTTATTTACATGCTCCTTAATTTTATCTTTTAGGCATTGTTTCTTTTGCATTTTTGTCCCTTTACAACCAGGGTAGACAGGTGCTTCTTCTATAATTGCAAACGGAACATCTTCTACTACCTCTTCTTCTTCTACTACTTCTTCTATATCAACAATTTCTGCTACTTCAATAACTTGATTTTCATCAGACTCGGTTGATTCTAAAACAGCTTCTTCTAATTCAGATTTATCTTCAACTATTTCTATTTTTTCTGGTGTCATAGGTGGCGGAGGTGGAGGCGTTATTTGCTCAATTCGTTCTGTAATTGGAATATCTTCTATAATTTCATCTTGAGTAGCACTTTGAACTAATGTATCTAAAGTACGCTCGTATGTTCTAAATTCTATTGATAGATAAACGATCAATAGAGAAAGTACCAATCCTAATTGAAAAAAAAGCTTGCTATAATTTTCTAGCCTAGCCTTTTCTGCTTTTTTTGTTTTCATGATATTAACTTTTAGATATAATTTATTTCTATATCACACTAAGTTATTGACTATCAATCTTAAAAAGAATGACTTTTATCATGTCTCTAAATTATTTTTTTGCAAAAAAAAGCAGGAAATAGTTTTACTTCCTGCTAAAAAAATTAAGCTAAAATTGCTCTATTAAATAGTTTATTAAATCGGTTGTAGTTACAATACCTACCAGTTTATTATCATCAACAACTGGTAAAGCATGGAACTCTTTTTTAGATAAAATTTCTGCAACTTCCTTTATTGTAGTATTAGAATTAACGCTTACCAGATTTTTTGCCATTACCTGCTCAATAGTAAACATATTATATACCATTGTATCTACTTCTTGTTCATCTTCATAAACGGCATCAGCAAAACTAATTCTTAAAAGGTCAGTATAACTAAGCATACCTATAATTTCGTTTCCACTTACCACAGGTATATGCCTTATTTTATTTTCTTTAAATAATTTTTCTGCTGTTCTTAAATCATGAGTATGATTAACAGTTATGACATTTTTAGTCATAATATTCGAAATTGGAGTTCTTTTTTTCATAATATTTAATTTAAATTCTCATATAAAGATAGATACTCACATAAAAATTAACTATGACATTTGTCATAGTATTTGGCATCTCACAGCTCTATTTTTGATAAAAAATTTGACATATGAGTGTTAATCTTATTCAGAAGTATAATGTTCCTGGACCTAGATATACAAGTTACCCTACAGTACCTTATTGGGATAAAAATGGAATTTCAATCGAAGACTGGAAACAATCTTTACAATTTTCATTTAAAGAAAGTAGTAAAGAAAAAGGAATAAGCATTTATATTCATTTACCATTTTGTGAGAGTTTATGCACCTTTTGTGCTTGCCATAAGCATATTACAAAGCGCCACGAGGTAGAAGAACCCTATATAAAAACACTATTGAAAGAATGGCAATTATATTTAAACTTATTTGATGAAAAGCCAATTTTAAGAGAATTGCACCTCGGAGGTGGTACTCCTACATTTTTTACTTCAAAAAATCTTAGCACGTTAATAAATGGGATTTTAAATTCAGTAGAATTACACAGAGATTATGAGTTCAGCTTTGAAGGACACCCTAACAACACAACCAAAGAACACCTGCAAACTCTATATAAATTAGGTTTTACTAGGGTAAGTTTTGGAGTTCAAGATTATAGTGAAACAGTTCAAAAAGCAATTAATAGAATTCAGTCTTTTGAAAACGTTAAAAATGTAACCTTATGGGCTAGAGAAATTGGTTACACTTCTATTAGCCATGATTTAGTTTTTGGCTTACCATTTCAAACTGTTGCAAATATTATTGATACTATAAAAAAGACAAATGAATTAAAGCCAGATCGTATTTCATTTTATAGCTATGCACATGTACCTTGGGTAAAAGGTGTTGGTCAACGAGGATTTAGTGATGAAGACATACCAAGAGGTGGTTTTAAAAGAAAATTATACGAAATCGGTAAGCACATGCTTACAAACCTTGGATATATTGAAACTGGTATGGATCATTTTTCATTGCCAACAGATTCATTATACAAAGCTTTTAATACAGCTAGTTTACATCGTAATTTTATGGGTTATACTACCAACCCCACTCAATTAATGATAGGATTAGGGATGTCTGCAATTGGTGATTCTTGGTATAGTTTTGCTCAAAACGAAAAAACGCTAAAAGGATATCAAAAAAGAGTTGACTTAGGAGAATTACCTATAGTTAAAGGACATTTGCTAACAGAAGAAGACTTAATTATAAGACAACATATCTTAAATATTATGTGTCATTTTAAAACTTCATGGCAAAAAGATCATCAAAAGTTTAATCAATTAACAGAAGTGTTAGAACGCCTTAAAGAGTTAGAAAAAGATGAACTGGTATATATTTTAGAAAGTGAATTATTAGTGCCTGAAGATGCCAGAGTATTTGTAAGAAATATCTGTATGGCATTTGATTTAAGACTCACCAGTAATAAACCTGACACACAATTATTTTCTATGACAATTTAATACTATGGGCTCGCAATCTGTCAAAGCAATAACAACCAACAAGCAGCGTAAAGAATTTACGCTACAATTGCTTAATGATATGAAAGCATTAGATATTATGATTGAAACCGATGCTTTTGAAAAAGGTATTCAACGTATTGGAGCCGAACAAGAATTAGTAATAACAAATAAGCATTATAGACCTTCTTTTAATGCGCTAGAAATACTCGATAAAATTAGTGATGATCATTTCACTACTGAACTGGGCTTATTTAATATTGAAGCAAATTTAGATCCGTTAGAACTAAAAAATAATTGTTTTTCTGAATTAGAAAATGACCTGACACATTTAATAGATAAAGCTAGAGTAGCTGCTAATCAAGTAGATGATAATAAGATTATTTTAACAGGAATACTCCCAACATTCAAACGTAAAGATTTAGTATTTGAAAACATGACCCCATATAAGCGTTATAAAACGCTTAATGATGTTATGAAAAACATTAAAGGTGAAGATTTTAAGTTACGTATACGTGGCGTTGATGAATTAATTTTAAATCATGAATCTATCCTATTCGAAGCTTGTAATACAAGTTTTCAGGTACACTTACAGATTGGGCTAGATGAAATAATTGATAAATATAATTGGTCTCAAGCTATTGCTGGTCCCGTACTGGCTCTAATGACCAATGCTCCGCTCTTATTGGGTAGAGAATTATGGAGTGAAACTCGCATAGCCTTATTTCAGCAAAGTATAGACATGCGTAATACATCGCATTTACTTAGAGAACAAAAACCCCGAGTATCATTTGGTAGTGATTGGGTTCGGAACTCAATTTTAGAAGTATTTACAGATGATATTACAAGGTATGCTCCATTGGTAACTTCAGAATTTGGAGCTAGTGCAACAGAAGAATTAGAAAAAGGTATTAAACCAAAGCTTACAGCATTAAACCTACATAATGGCACCTTATATAAATGGAACAGAGTGTGTTATGGTGTACATAAAAATATTGCTCATTTACGCATAGAAAATAGGTATATACCAGCTGGACCAAGCATTAAAGATGAAATTGCAAATGCATTATTTTGGGTAGGTGTTATGCAAGGTATGCCAGATAAGTATAGAAATATTTATAAATTAATGCCTTTTAAAGATGCAAGAGGCAATTTTATAAAAGCTGCAAGAACAGGAATCGATACTTACTTTAATTGGTTTGGCAAAGGTGTTTCTGCAAAAGAACTGGCAAAAGAAGTGCTAATACCTATGGCAAAAAAGGGTTTAAAAAAATCTGGGGTCGGTGAAGTTGATATTAAGCATTATTTGAATATTATAGAAAAAAGAATAGATCATAATACTAATGGTAGTAAATGGATGGTTAGAAGTAGTAGAAAGCTACAGGAAAAAGTTTCAAGAGATGAGTCAAATATTTTGTTAACACATAATTTATATAAAAATCAACTCGAAGGCTTACCAGTGTATCAATGGAGATTGGCAAGAAAAGAAACCAGAGAAAAGATTCAATCGCAAGACAAAGTATATAAGGTAATGACAACTGAGGTTTTTGTAGTAAATGAAAACGATTTGGTTGAGCTTGTATATAAGATTATGGATTGGAAAAACATCCATCATTTACCTGTTGTAAACAAGAAGAATAAGCTTACAGGTATAATTTCAAGGTCTACAATTAACCACTTAAGTCAAAAAGACATTAAAGACAATTTTAGAGTTGCTAAAGATATTATGATAAAATCTGTTAAAGTAGGGCATCCAGAAATGTCTATAGAAGAAGTTAAAGCATTTATGATTAAAAATAAAGTAGGTTGTTTACCAATCTTAGATAATGAAGAATTGGTAGGTATGCTTACAAAAACTGATATTCAAAAAATTGATACTATTTAATTAATAATGGATAGTATTACAATTCAGTTTTATAATAAGGAGATCCGGCTACAACGCATTCTATATAGTTCTCAAATTAAAAATACTGCACCAACAATAGTTTTTTTAGGAGGAATTCATGGTAACGAACCCGCAGGAATTTATGGATTAAACAATGTTGTCGAATACATAAAAAATAATAAGGTTTCTTTAAAAGGAAATTTTTATGCCATTGCAGGTAACTTAAATGCCCTTAAAAAAAATATTCGTTACGAAAAAGTCGATTTAAATAGACTTTGGACTCAAGAGAATATTATTAATTTAAATGAAACTGATTCTTCAAATTCAGAGAAAAGTGAACAATATGAATTGTATACTATAATTAAGGGAATTTTATCAAAAAATAAAGGGACTTTTTATTTTATAGACTTGCACACAACTTCTGCAGAAACAATACCTTTTATAACAATTAGCGACTCACTGAATAATAGAAAATTTGCTTCAAATTTTTCTGTACCTATTGTCTTGGGTATTGAAGAATATTTAGAAGGACCATTGTTAAGTTTCATTAATGAATTTGGGCATATTTCTTTAGGATTTGAAGCTGGTCAGCACAATGACGTTAAATCTATTGAAAATTGTGAAGCATTTATTTGGAAAGCACTTGTTGAAAGTAAATGTCTTGATAAAAATGAAATTATAGAATTTGATAATCGAACAAGTTGTTTAAATAAGTATTATGCTTATAAAGATTTTTTCGAAATAAATTATAGGTATCATTTAGAAGATCGAGAAGATTTTATGATGATAAATGATTTTAAAAATTTTGACCCCATTAAAAATAATGAGATTCTAGCTTTAAGTAATCAAAAGGAAATCAAGTCAAAAAGAGATGGTTATATCTTTATGCCTTTGTACCAAAAACAAGGTAAAGATGGTTTTTTTATCATTAATAAAATTTCAAAAATTTGGATATATCTATCAGTTGTTTTAAGACAACTAAAACTGCATAATTTACTACGATTATTACCAGGCATTAAACAAGATTCAAAACATAAACACACTTTAATTGTTAATCCGAAAACAGCTATGTTTTTAGCAACAGAGGTATTTCATTTATTTGGATATCGTAAAAAGATCGAGAAAAATAATAAACTTTATTTTATAAAAAGAGATAGAAAAATTATAGATTTTATTTAACCTATCTCCCTACTGATAAATATCATAGTTTTTCTCTTTATGAGATTATAACTTTAAGTAATAATTTAAAATTATATGTCATGAAGAAAATTTTAGTTCCAACCGATTTTTCTGAGCAATCAGAATATGCATTACATGTGGCTGCGCAAATAGCTAAACAAAATAATGCAGAAATAATAGTAACCCATATGATGGGGTTACACGATGGTTTAATTAATACTACAGAAAATAAATCTGCAGAAGAAGCATTGTTTCATTTAAAATTATCTCAAAAAAATTTTAAAACCTTTCTAGATAAAGATTATTTAGATGGAATTAAAGTGTCTGATACTGTTGAAAATCACACCGTATTTAGCGGATTAAATAATACTGCTAAAGAACATAAAGTAGATTTAATAGTTATGGGGTCACATGGCACTTCAGGATTGATTCAAGATATTTTTGTTGGTTCTAATACAGAAAAAGTTGTTAGAACTTCAGATATACCAGTATTGGTCATAAAGAAAAGAAGAGGCAACTTTAAAATAAGAGAAGCTGTATTTGCGTGCGATTTTAAATTAGAAAATGTTGATGTTTATCGCAAAGCTATAGATCTATTTATTTCATTTAATGCTAACGTACATTTAGTATATGTAAACCTACCTCAAACTTTTAAAAGCACAGAACAAATGAAAGAAATGGCAGAAGGGTTTTTAACCATAGCCGATGGTGATAAAAAAATGAATATTGATAACGTAATTTATTACAATGATTTTTCTGCCGAAGAAGGCATATTTAACTACAGTAAAAAAATCGATGCAGATATTATAGCTATACCCACACATGGAAGAAGAGGATTGGCACATTTTTTTGCTGGAAGTATAACAGAAGATATTGCCAATCATGCTACCATACCTGTAATGACATTTAAAATTTAAAACATATTAAAATGAAAAGAATTGTTTTACCCACAGACTTTTCAGATAATTCTGAAAATGCAATAGACTACGCACTGAACTTATTTAAAAGTGAATCTTGTACATTCTATCTTTTGCATACGTATACTCCAATAATTTATAGTTATGATTTTCATATGTCTGCAGGTAATTTTGCAGATGATGTTTCAGAAATGGTCAGAAAAAATGCTGAGGAAAGATTAACTGACCTTATTATGAAAATAAAAGGTAAGTATAAAAATGATAAGCATAGTTTTGAATTGGTAACCTCATTTAATACGCTAACAGATGAATTGAAAACCTTTACAAAGAAACACAACATAGATCTGATCATTATGGGTACAAAAGGCGTCTCTGGGGCTCATGAAGTTCTTTTTGGCACAAACACTGTACATGTAATTAATAAGGCTAAATGTCCTGTTTTAGCGATACCAGATGGTTATAAATTTGAATCACCAAATGATATTCTATTTCCCACAGACTATAAAATAGATTACGATGATAAACATCTAGATATTATTAAGGCTATTTCCTTAAAAAATAAATCTAAAATACATGTAGTTCATGTATCTCACGGTGAATTAGATTATGAACAAAACAAAAACAGAATTACCCTAGAACGTTTACTTATAGAATATAATGATGTCTATGAAACAGTTAGAGACGATGGTATACCAGAAGCAATAAATACTTATCAAAATAATCACCAAACACAGCTATTAATGATGATCAATAACAAGCACACTTTTTTTGAAAATCTTTTCTTTAAACCTGTAATCTCTAAGATAGGCTTACATCTAAAAACTCCTTTTCTAGTAGTACCTTCTTAAAGACAGTAATTATAAAAAGATATGTGTTTTACCTTGTTTCACCTCATCAGCAAATTCTTGGAGTGATTTATTATTAAATTCATCTAGTAATTTTTTACGCAATGGTGCTATCACATGATGAATAGAACAAGGGTTATGGTCTCCACATTTTGGCAATCCAATCATACAGGCTGTAAGTCTTTCTAAACCATCAATACATTCAACAATAGAAATAATATGATTCTCTTTATTTTTTTTGGTTAAAAAGAAACCCCCATTTCTACCTTTTGTTGAAGATATAATATCCTTTTTTGCTAATTGTTGTAGCGTTTTAGCCAAAAAGGGAGCAGGTATATCAATAGTGTCAGCTATATTTTTTGGGTTATGCTTTTTCTCATTACTTGAATGTAATGTTAAATAGATGACCGCTCTAATAGCATATTTACTTGATTGTGAAAGCATATTCAAATTAAAAAGATAAAAATATCTTTTTATATGATAATTATCATATTTTTGTGATAATCGAGTAACTAATTTTGTAACGTAAATTAAAACATTATTACAATGAAACCAAACTATTTACTATTATTAATTTTCTCTGTCTTACTTATAACAGGATGCAAAAAAGCAGAGCAAAATAACACCCAAGTTAAAAAAACAACTAACGAAACAACTCAAGTAAGCAAAGGACAATCTGCAGTTGTAGATGAAGACTCTGCGGCTAACGCTCTTCAGGTTGCAAAATCTTTAGATGATTTTACCACTCTAGTAGCTGCTATTGAAGCTGCCGGCGTAGAAGATGCTGTTGTAAATGCAGGTCCTCTTACCGTATTTGCTCCTGTAAATGATGCCTTTGGCAAATTACCTGAAGGTACAGTTGAATCTTTACTAAAGCCAGAGAATAAATCGAAGCTTGCATTTATTCTTACTAATCATGTAGCTCCAGCAAATTTTCCTGACACACAGTTAGAAAAAGAAGCAAAAAAAGGACGAAAACTATACATGGCATCTGGTAAATATTTAGAAGTTGAGAAAAAAGATGACGGATTATATGTAGGCGGTACTAAAGTGTTAAAAACAGTAAAAGTGAGTAATGGTTGGATACACGTCATTGGTGACGTATTAGTACCAGCTGAATAATAAATAACTATATAAACTAAAATAATGACAAAAAAAGTATTTGGCTTTTTAGTATTATCATTAATACTATTAGCAAGTTGTGGTGGTGATAAATCTAAAAAAGATACTCCAGCAAAAGCTACTGAACAAAAAGAAGTAAAAAAAGAAGAACCTACTAAACAAGAGCCTAAAGTGGAAACGGCTTCTACTGAGGTTAAAGCCTCTGAAAAAGTAGATTTAAATAATAAAGGTATTGGCCCAGTTAAATCTCTAACGTTGGATGCTGAAATAAACCAAGAAATGGCTACTAAAGGTGCAGAAGTGTTTAAAAAAATGTGTACCGCTTGCCATAGAGTTAACAAAAGATTTATTGGTCCTTCTCCACAAAATATTTTAGAAAGACGCTCTCCTGAATGGGTAATGAACATGATTTTAAATCCTGAAGAAATGGTTCAAAAAGATCCATTAGCTAAAGAACTACTTATAGAATTTAATGGTTCTCCTATGGCAAATCAGAATTTAACTGAAGAAGATGCAAGAGCTGTTTTAGAATACTTTAGAACTTTAAAATAACCAAACAAAAAACTATAAAATAATGAAAAAAATAGCAAAATTAATGGCCTTCGTTACTATAGTAACTTTAGTTTTTAGCTGTGGTAATAATGGTAATTCAAACGGAAATAGCCAAGGTGCTTTATCTGGTAATGCAGCAGAAAAAGTATATGTAGCTCCAGGTGAGCATGATGAATTCTATGCCTTTATCTCTGGTGGATTTAGTGGGCAACTAGCTGTATATGGTTTGCCATCTGGTAGATTATTTAAAGTGATTCCTGTATTCTCTCAAGATGCAGAAAAAGCATGGGGTTATAATGAAGAAACGAAACCTATGTTAAATACATCTCATGGTTTTATTCCTTGGGATGATGCACATCACCCAGATATTTCTCAGACGAATGGTGAACTAGATGGTAGATATGTTTATATTAATGGTAACAATACGCCTCGTATAGCAAAAATTGATCTTACTACTTTTGAGACTACTGAAATTATTGAAATTCCAAACAGTGCGGGTAATCACAGTTCATCTTATGTAACTGAAAATACAGAATATGTTGTTGCTGGTACTCGTTTTGGTGTGCCTGTTCCTCAAAAAGACATGTCTATTAAA
Organism: Maritimimonas rapanae; assembly: GCF_057837205.1. NCBI lineage: Bacteria > Pseudomonadati > Bacteroidota > Flavobacteriia > Flavobacteriales > Flavobacteriaceae > Maritimimonas > Maritimimonas rapanae. The sequence continues at coordinate 1,953,363 of NZ_JBYQFI010000001.1, forward strand.
GAATACAAAGGTAACTTTAAAGGAGCATTGACTTTCTTAAAAGTAGATCAAGAAGATGGTGGAATGGAAATAGCATTCCAAATCTTAATGCCTGGTTTTGATTATGATAAAGCGCACCCTGGTAGAGGTGACTCACATGGTTGGTTCTTCTTTACAACATATAATACAGAAGAATCTCATACATTATTAGAAGTAAACGCTTCTCAAAACGATAAAGATTTTATAGCTGCTGTTAACTGGAAAAAGATTGAAGAATATGTTGCTAATGGTGGTGGTACTAAAATGCCAACAAACTATGCACATAATGTATATAGTGATGAAACACATTCTGCAACTTCAACTATGAAAAAAGAGGTATTAACAGTTAATCCTACAGATGTGCCTGGTGCAATTTATTTCTTACCTACACCAAAATCACCGCATGGTTGTGATGTAAGCCCAACTGGTGAATATATTGTTGGTAGTGGTAAGCTATCTGCAGATGTAACTGTACACTCTTATACAAAAATGATGAAAGCTATTGAAGAAAAGAAATTTGATGGCGATGCTTACGGAATTCCTATTTTAAATTACGAAGATATTCTTGCAGGATCTGTTAAAAGTGGTGGTTTAGGCCCTTTACATACAGAATTTGACGCAGATGGTAATGCTTATACTACGTTCTTTATTTCTTCTGAAGTTGTAAAATGGAAATTAGGTACTTGGGAGGTTATAGATAGAAAACCTTGTTACTATTCGGTTGGTCACTTAATGATACCTGGTGGTAACTCAAGAAAGCCATTTGGTAAATATGTATTGGCAATGAATAAAATTACAAAAGACAGATATTTACCAACTGGCCCAGAAGTAACGCAATCTGCTCAGTTATATGACATTACTGGTGAGAAAATGGAGTTATTATTAGACTTCCCAACTGTTGGTGAGCCACACTATGCTGCTGGTATTGCTGCAGATATTGTAAAGAAAAATTCTAAAAAATTCTTTAAGCTAGAAGAAAATAAACACCCTTACGCTGTAAAAAGTGAAAGCGAAACAAAAGTTACTAGAAATGGGAATGAAGTGCATGTATATATGAGTACTATTAGAAGTCACTTTGCTCCTGATAATATCGAAGGGATTAAAGTTGGCGACAAAGTATACTTTCATGTAACTAACTTAGAGCAAGATTATGATGTACCTCATGGTATAAGTATGATTGGTGCTAATACTTCAGAACTATTAATTATGCCAGGTCAAACAGAAACGTTTACCTGGGAACCAAAGCAAGTAGGTGTTTGGCCATTTTATTGTACCGACTTCTGCTCTGCTTTACACCAAGAAATGCAAGGTTATGTTAGAGTATCTCCAAAGAATTCTAACATAGAGTTATCATGGTCGTTAGACGATGAATAACTAAGCCAATGCATGGTTTGATTATTTTAGTTAAAAAAGGCTGTATTGAAATGTTGAGATTTAATTTCTTGCAGCCTTTTTGTTAACCTTTTCTAAAAGATAAACAATGAAAAAATCTAAACTATTAATGTTCTTGGCAGCATTATTACCATTAGGCTTGTTTTTATTTCCTTTATGGAATATTACATTAGAAGCGCCTCAATACCCTACACCATTAGGAATGAATATTCATATTAATGATTTTGCTGATGCAAACCCTCATGATATTAAAAATATCAATCTAATGAATCATTATGTAGGGATGAAGTATATACCTGAGGCAATTCCAGAGTTTAAAATATTTCCTATCGGTATTATAACTACAACAATCATAGGATTAATAATAGCTTTTAAGTTTAATCATAAGTGGTATTTATATTGGTTTATTTTAATGGTATTATTAAGTGCTGCTGGCCTCTACGACTTTTATCTTTGGGAACATGATTATGGTCATAACTTAGACCCCAAAGCTATTATGAAGTTTACAAACCCAGACGGTACACAAATGGGCTTTCAACCACCTTTATTTGGCACAAAAAATATTCTAAATTTTACTGCACACTCCTACCCTAGATTAGGCGCTTACTTTTTAGGACTGGGGATTGCTACCGCATTATTAGCATATATTTTAGGCAAAAAAGAATCAAGCAAAAATTAAATGAGAAGTACAGTTTTTCTTTTACTGATTTTTGCATTGATTTCATGTTCAATTGAACCTGCCAAAATTGAGTATGGTAAAGATGCCTGTCATTTTTGCAAGATGAATATTGTAGATAAAACTCATGCTTCTCAATTAGTTACTAAAAAAGGAAAGGCATTTAAATATGATGCTATTGAGTGTATGCTTAATGACCTAGAAAATAGAGATCAGAAAGAGATTGGGTTATTTTTAATTACAGATTATAAAACACCTGAAAAATTGATAGATGCTACCAAGGCTACTTTTTTAATTAGTGACTCAATACAAAGCCCTATGGGAGCTAATCTTACTGGTTTTGAAATGAAAAGTGATGCTATAAGTATGATCAGAAAAAATAATAATGGTACGGTCTACGATTGGAGTACTATTCAACAACATTTTTATAATAACTAAAATGAATACAAACCTAATTCAGGAAGCTACTGTAAACGGCTTACAAGTTTCCAAAATATTTAAAACAGAGACAACAGAAACATTGTTAATTACTTTAGAAAAAGGTAAAATATTTCCTAAGCATTCGTCACCAAAAAAGGCTTTATTGGTTGTCTTAGAAGGTAATATCGATTTCTATATTGATGGGAAAATGTTCACCTTAGAACAACATAATACATATACTTTTAAAGCACATGTTGAACATTACGTTGTTGCAAATCTAGATTCTAAATTTCTAATAATTAGATAATTAAACGACTCAGCATAAAAGCGTTTTTGTCAAGAGTTTCAAAGCTTATATCCTTATATTTACAATTAATGTTACGGTTATATACTAATATTATACTGTTGTGCATTGCATGTACTGCCCAAGTTGGATTCGCTCAAATTCAAGTTTGTAATACTTGTGAAATTGCCTCATTATCAGAAGCAATCTTAAGAGCAGATAAGCATAGTACAATAATTTTAAATGAAGGTATATATAACGAACATGATATTTTAATTAATAAACCCGTGAAAATTGTTGGAAAGAATAATCCTACTATAGATGGGCAAAATAAAGGATACATTCTTGTTATAAAATCAGATAGTGTTTCTATTTCAGGCTTGACTTTAAAAAATGTAGGGCAGAGTTATACAAAAGATTTTGCTGCTATCTATATTTCCAAAAGCAAACATTTTACTATTGAAAACTCCACTTTAGAAAATGTATTTTTTGGCTTGCTTGTAGAAAAATCTCATCACGGAGTTATAAGAAATAACCATATCTCAAGTGAAGCTATTGATCAAGCAGGTTCAGGCAATGGAGTTCATATGTGGCATTGCTCAAATGTAGTGGTAGAAAATAATGAATTGCATAATCTTCGTGATGGTATTTATTTCGAATTTGTGACCGAAAGTAAAGTTCTTAAGAACAAAAGCTATAATAATTTACGCTATGGTTTACATTTTATGTTTTCTAATAATGATGAGTACCATAACAACACATTTACCAAAAATGGTTCTGGTGTTGCAGTGATGTTTTCTAAGTTTATAAATATGACAAACAATACATTTTCAGAAAACTGGGGCACGGCATCATATGGATTATTATTAAAGGAAATTTATGATGCCGAAATTGAACACAATACTTTTGAACAAAACACCACAGGCGTATATACCGAAGGTTCCACTAGAATAAATTATAAAAACAATAATTTTGTTAGAAACGGCTGGGGAGTAAAGATTTCAGGAGCTTGTTATACCAATGTTTTTAAGCAAAACAATTTTATGAATAATGCTTTTGATATATCTTACAATAGTAAACTGAATGATAATTCTTTTAATGAAAATTATTGGAGCTCGTATACAGGCTATGATCTTGATAAAAATGGCTACGGTGACGTACCTTATAGACCTGTAAAATTATTCTCATATATTGTAAACAAAACACCAGAAACTTTGGTATTGTTGCGAAGTTTATTTGTAGATATTATAAATTTTTCTGAAAAAGTATCACCAGTTTTTACACCAGATAACTTGCTAGATAAAAACCCATTAATGCGACCTGTAAAATGATAGCTATAGAGCATTTATATAAAAAATTTGGTAAAGTAGAGGTTTTAAAAGATCTTAATTTAACTATTAAAAGCGGTGGTATTTTTGCGGTACTAGGTCCTAATGGTTCTGGTAAAACTACCTTGATCAAAAGTGTCTTAGGAATGGTCATTCCTAATAAAGGTTCTATAAAAATTGATGATGATAGTATTTTAGGCAAACATGAGTACAGAAATGAAATTGATTATTTACCGCAAATAGCAAATTTTCCTAGTAATCTTACGGTAAAAGAGTTGATCAAGATGATCAAGAATTTACGATCAAAACCAACTTCAGACAAAGATCTAATAGAAATATTTGGTTTAAATACTTTTCTAGATCAAAAACTAGGGAATCTCTCTGGGGGTACTCGGCAAAAAGTAAATTTGGTATTAACTTTTATGTTCGATAGTCCATTAATTATTTTAGATGAGCCAACCACAGGTTTAGACCCTATTTCATTAATTCACTTAAAAGAAATCATTCAAAAAGAAAAAGAGAATGGTAAAACCATATTAATAACCTCTCATATCATGAGTTTTGTTGAAGAAGTAGCTGATGAAATAGTCTTCTTACTCGACGGAAAGATTTATTTTAAAGGAAGTATTCAAGAACTACAGTCTGTAACAAAACAAGAGAATCTAGAACAGGCTATCGCCACAATATTATCAAAAGAACATGTTTAAAATTTTAAAATATAGTTTTTATGATTTGATGCGTAGCCGTTGGAGTTATGTCTATTTTGCTTTTTACTTACTCTTAGGTTTTGTGCTATTATTTCTTAATAATGACACATCAAAAGCTGTAATTACCCTACTAAATATTATTATAGTATTAACACCACTTATCGGAACTATTTTTGGGGTGATGTATTATTATAATTCAAGAGAATTTACTGAATTGCTATTAGCCCAACCTTTAAAACGGTCTACTATATTTTTAGGGCAATATCTAGGTGTCTCGCTTTCACTTTCATTAAGTTTAGTGATCGGTTTAGGCATTCCTTTTCTTGCTTATGGTGTATTACAATCTTCAGCTATTTTCAACTTTTTGTCTTTGTTACTTGTTGGCGCTTTTCTTACTTTTATTTTCGTTGCGCTGGCTTTTAATATTGCCTTATCTAATGAAAATAAGATAAAAGGTTTTGGTTATGCTATTTTATTATGGTTATTCTTAGCTGTTATTTATGATGGATTGTTTTTAATTTCTCTAGTGCTTTTACAGGAATATCCACTAGATAAATTTTCACTAATAACCACAATGTTTAATCCTATTGATTTGTCAAGAATATTGATACTCCTTAAATTAGATATTTCTGCATTATTAGGATATACCGGTGCTGTATTTCAAAAATTCTTCGGCACTAATCTAGGGATGCTTACCTCCTTCTCTGTTTTAGTTTTATGGATCATACTTCCTGTTTGGAGAATAGCCTATAAGTCTAGAAAGAAAGATTTTTAAGTATATTTATAGGTTTTTTCTTCTTTACACAACAAAGTTTTTAAACCGTTTTATGTTTAGTAGAATTAGCTAAAAGTTAAGATATATGGTTGATCTCATAAAAAAGAAAAGAAACGGATTCGAACTAACTAAAAGCGATATTACAACTATTGTTAGTGGGCTTGTTATGGGTGAGATACCTGATTATCAAATTTCTGCATTTTTAATGGCCGTATATTTCAATGGTTTAAACTATAAAGAAACTGCTTTATTAACTGATGCCATGATGCGCTCAGGTGATCTTATTGATCTATCAGAAATTAAAGGAATTAAAGTAGATAAGCATAGTACCGGAGGTGTAGGTGACAAAACTACATTAGTTTTAGCTCCGCTTGTAGCTGCCGCAGGTATACCAGTCGCAAAAATGTCAGGGAGAGGATTAGGCCATACAGGTGGCACTTTAGATAAAATGGAATCAATCGAAGGTCTATCTGTAGATATGTCTAAAAAAGATTTTATCAAAAAGGTAAAACAACATAATATTGCTGTTTGTGGTCAGAATGCCAATTTAGTTCCAGCGGATAAAAAACTCTATGCTTTAAGAGATGTTACAGGCACTGTAAAAAATATCTCATTAATTGCTTCTAGCGTTATGAGTAAAAAATTGGCTTGTGGAGCCGATGCCATTATAATAGATATTAAAGTTGGGGTTGGTGCTTATATGAAGACTGTTGAAGATGCACGGCAACTTGCCAAAATGGTAATAGAGATTGGCTCTAAAATGAATAGAAAAGTTGTAGCTGTTATTACATCTATGCACGAACCTCTTGGAAATACTGTGGGTAATGCTTTAGAAGTAATAGAAGCTATCGATACCTTAAAGGGAAAAGGCCCTGAAGATCTAACTGAGCTTTGCCTAGAATTAGGTAGTCAAATGTTAGTTTTAGGCAATGCCGCTAAGAATAAGAAAGAAGGCGTTGAAATATTAAAGAATTTAATTAATTCTGGTAAAGCTTATGATAAATTTAAAGAATTTATACATGCTCAAGGTGGGGATGTAAAAGTTGTAGATAACCCAGATTTGTTACCAGTATCTAAATTTTCAAGGAGTTATAAAAGTACTGTTACAGGTTATATTACAGAATTAAATGCTTTAGATATAGGATTGGCTTCAGTAAAATTGGGTGCAGGTAGAGAAACTAAAGATGATGTAATTGACCATGCTGCTGGCATAATTTTAAAAAAGAAAATTGGCGATTATGTAAAGAAAGATGAAGTTTTGGCTGTACTCTATTCTAATAACGAAAAATCTTTTACAAAGGCTACAGAACTAATGGATTTAGCGTATAAATTTTCTAATGAAAAACCACAACAGGAGCCATTAATTATCCAAATAATGAGGTAAACTCTATAGTATTTAGTATTTTTATTAATTAGAATTAAAACGAAAAATGTATGATAGGTGAAAAAATGAAGACGAAAACAATGAGATCAAATAAAGAATTTGAACCACTTTTTGATAGAAATGATGGTATTCCGTTTGACGCAAGTCTATTTGAAGATATTAATATTAATAGAAGTGCCGTAGAAAGGCGCGCAGCCACATTAGGCAAACGTCGTTCCGTTAAAAAACAATGGCAGGCAGCCTGGTTATTAAAAGCAATTAGCTGTATAGATCTTACAACACTAGCGGGTGATGATACGCAAAGTAATGTCTTAAGATTATGTGCCAAGGCGAGATCTCCGGTAAGACAAGATTTATTAAAAGCCTTAGGTATGCAAGATGCTAATATTCAAACTGGTGCCGTTTGCGTCTATCATAATTTTATAAAAGATGCTGCAAAGGGGCTTAAAGGTACTAACATCCCTATTGCTGCAGTTTCTACAGGCTTTCCTGCAGGAAATATCCCTATAAAAGAAAGATTAAAACAAATTGAACTATCTGTAGCCGCCGGTGCAACAGAAATAGATATTGTTGTGAGTAGAGATTTAGTATTACGTTCAGATTGGAAAGCACTGTATGATGAGGTTGCCGCATGCAGAAAATCTTGTGGAGAAGCACATATGAAAACTATTCTTGCAACTGGTGAGATTCCTACTCTTACAAAAGTTGCAAAAGCTAGTTGGGTTAGTATGATGGCAGGCTCAGATTTTATTAAAACTAGTACAGGTAAAGAACCTGTTAATGCAACCATACCAGTAAGTTTGGTTATGATTCGAGCTATACGTGAGTACTATGAATTAACAGGCAACAAAGTTGGATTTAAACCAGCTGGAGGTATTGGTAAAGCAAAACAAGCAATAAACTGGCTAGTATTAATTAAAGAAGAATTAGGTAATGATTGGCTCAACCCTGAATTATTTAGGTTTGGAGCCAGTAGTTTACTTGGCGATATAGAAAGACAGTTAGAACATTTTGTTACGGGTAGGTATTCTGCGTCATATAGACACCCAATGGGTTAATTAAAGAGAAATGGAAGTAAAAGAAATATATGAAACAATGGCTTATGGTCCGGCTCCTGAAAGTGCTGATGAAGCCATTAGGTTTTTAGATAGTCATAAAAGAAAATTCAAGTTATTTATTAACGGAAAATGGGTTGCTCCTTCTTCTGGAGAATATTTTGACAGTATTAATCCAGCAAATAAAGAAAAGTTAGCAAAAATTTCTGAAGCTAATGAAGCCGATGTGAATAAAGCTGTTGCTGCTGCCAAGAAGGCCTTACCAGAATGGATAAAAATTGGGTCACATCAACGTGCAAGATATATGTATGCCCTAGCAAGACAAATTCAAAAGCATTCTCGTCTTTTTGCGGTGTTAGAATCGATGGATAATGGAAAGCCTATAAGAGAAACCAGAGATATAGATGTGCCTTTAGTAGCTCGTCATTTTTATCACCATGCTGGTTGGGCTCAGTTAAGAGATACAGAACTAAAAGACTATAAAGAACTTGGTGTTATTGGTCAAATTATTCCCTGGAATTTTCCTTTATTGATGTTATCATGGAAAATCGCTCCAGCTATAGCTATGGGAAATACTGTAGTTTTAAAACCAGCTGAAGCAACCTCTTTAACAGCGCTATTGTTTGCAGAAATCTGTCAGCAAATTGGTTTACCAAATGGTGTGGTAAATATAATCACTGGACATGGTAAAACAGGAGCAGAAATTGTAAACCACAAAGACATAAACAAAATTGCCTTTACAGGTTCGACTGAAGTCGGAAAGATTATTCGAAGAGCAACAGCAGGAACTGGTAAAAAATTATCATTAGAACTTGGTGGAAAATCACCATTCATAGTTTTTGAAGATGCCGATTTAGATAGCGTAGTAGAAGGTATCGTAGATGCTATTTGGTTTAATCAAGGACAAGTTTGTTGCGCAGGCTCTCGATTATTAGTTCAAGAAAGTGTTGCCAATAAGCTTTACAAGAAGATTAAATCTAGAATGGAAACATTAAGAATTGGTAATCCATTAGATAAAAGTATTGATATTGGAGCCATAGTAGATAAAGATCAATTGAATACCATTACAAAAATGGTAAAACAAGGTGTAGAAGAAGGTAATACACTTAATCAACCATCTTGGTCTTGCCCAAAAGATGGTTATTTCTATCCACCCACATTATTTACAAATGTGTCTCCTTCTGCAACTATTGCTCAAGAAGAAATTTTTGGTCCCGTTTTAGTGGCAATGACTTTTAGATCTCATAAAGAAGCTGTGAGATTGGCTAACAATACTAGATATGGGTTAGCTTGTAGTATCTGGACAGAAAACATCAATTTAGCATTAGACATTGCACCACAAATAAAAGCAGGTGTAGCTTGGATCAATTGTACCAATGTATTTGATGCTGCGGCAGGATTTGGTGGATATCGCGAGTCAGGATTTGGAAGAGAGGGTGGTAAAGAAGGTTTAATGGAATATCTGAAGCCAAAAATTGAAGATAATTTTTCAGACAAACCTATTTCTTTTCCTAAACATAAATCTAATGGCTCGTTAAAATCATCTCAACCTTCTTTTGAGATAGATAGAACAACTAAAATGTATATTGGTGGCAAACAAGCTAGACCAGATGGTGGTTATAGTGCGATCATCAATGGTGTTAATGGCAATTATATTGGTGAAGTTTCTAAAGGAAACAGAAAAGATATAAGAAATGCCGTTGAAGCCGCCCACTCTTGTACTAAATGGTGCAATATGACTGGGCATGCGCGTGCACAAGTATTGTATTATTTAGCTGAAAATCTTGCGATTAGAAAAGAAGAATTTGCCGATAGAATAGTTGAAATGACCAATCAAAGTAAAGTGAGTGCTTTACAAGAAGTTGATCTTTCAATTGAAAGAATTTATTCTTATGCAGCCATGGCAGATAAATATGATGGAAATGTCCATCATACAACTCATAGAAACGTAACATTAGCAATGCCAGAATCGTTTGGTGTTATGGGAATAGTTTGTCCTGATGAATTCCCATTGTTAGGATTTATATCGACAGTAATCCCTGCCATTACTATGGGTAATAATGTTGTGGTAATTCCTTCGGAAAAGTTACCTTTTTCAGCAACAGATTTTTATCAAGTATTAGAGACATCAGATGTTCCAGGTAGTGTAGTAAATGTAATTACAGGTAATAAAGATGAATTAGCCCAAGTATTAGCAAAGCATGATGATGTAGATGCCATTTGGTACTTTGGCAGCAAAGAAGGATCTAAAGACATTGAGTTGTTGTCTGCCGATAATATGAAACGCACCTGGGTGAATTATGGTAAGTATAGAAATTGGCTAGATAATACCCAAGGAGAAGGTAATGAGTTCTTAAGTCACTCTAGCCAGATTAAGAATATTTGGATTCCTTATGGAGCTTAACCTTAAATTTTATTCCTTTAATTAAATAAGTTAAACATATGAGTAGTGTTCATTTAGAAGCTAAAGTTGGAGATATTGCCGAAACTGTTTTATTACCTGGTGATCCTTTAAGGGCAAAGCACGTAGCTGATACCATGTTAGAAAATGCTTTTTGCTATAATAAAGTAAGAGGCATGTATGGCTTTACAGGAAATTATAATGGAAAAAAAGTTTCCATTCAAGGCTCAGGAATGGGCATGGGCAGTACTTCAATCTATGTAAATGAACTTATAAATACCTATAATGTTAAGAATATTATTAGAGTAGGTACTTGCGGCTGTATACAAGAAGATCTTAAATTAGGTCAGGTTATATTGGCAATGAGTGCTTCGGGTGATTCTGATGCTAACAGTAATTATTTCGGAAGAATGCATTATGCAGCAACTGCTGATTTTGATTTATTGCAAAGAGCGTATAACGTTGCTCAAAAAATGAATATAAATACGATTCAAGGATCTGTATTTAGTACCAATACTTTTTACGATGCGCAGCCAAACCGTTGGGAAAAATGGCAGAAACACGGAATTCTTGGTGTAGAAATGGAAACACAAATACTTTTCACTTTAGCTAAAAGATACAATATAAAAGCACTATCTATTCTAACAGTTAGTGACAACATCATTACTGGCTCAGCTTCAAGTCAGCAAGATCGTGAGCAATCATATAGTGATATGATGAAGATTGCATTAGAGTTAGCTTAAAATTTTTATATTCCTTAATTATCTAATATTACCCTTTAGATAATTTTCCAGTAGCACAGCTTATATAAGATTTAGCTTTTTTTATAACGGAATTTGAATTTCCTTCTATCGGGTAACCAAGTGAGCTCAATTTATTCTCAATTACAATTAATGTTTCTTTATTTATATAATTAAAATGAATAGTAGAAGTCAGCTCATCTACAATTACATTACTGATGTCATTAATATCCTCAAGTTTAGTCTTTATAGTATGTGCACAACCGCCACATTTTAAATTCTGTACTAGAAAGCTGGCTTTATTCATTACTGTTATATTTTATTTCAATTCTAAATCTAGCTTAGCCAATAAAATCAACTCTGACTTATTTTTATTAGAAAAAGCAGTTGCAACCGAGGTAGCAGCATTTTTAACCAATTTCTTTATTTCATTTGTAAATAAGTTTTCATTGCTTCTTTTATATACTATAAAATCATTAAAACATTCTATAACATCTGCGTCAATACTATTACAATTATCAAAGCTTGCTTCAGCCTGAAATAAAGCATAAGACATATAATCACTATTAATTTTTTCTAAAAGCTCATTCTTTAAGACTTTTTTAAATGCTTCATATTCTTGTTGATGAATATGCCTATCAGAAGCCGCTATTGCATATAATAGCTTCCCGAAATTTTGATAAAAAGAAACACCTATTTCATGTGAAACTTTCATTAATTCTATTTAATAATTATAGTATGCAAGTTATCAACTACAGTAGCAACAAACTATGACAATTATCATTTCTATTTTGTTATATATCAGTTAATTTTAAGATAGTTAAATAGGTATTATTATGGGAAATATTTCTTTTTTTTAGCAAAATTTTGGGGCTGGTATTTAGTGATTTTTTTCTTGTCATTAAGTTTTAATCCTAAAAGAATTAAGCAGATTGTGAATAGTATAAAAGATGAAAAATTCTTACTACTAATTGCTTTTTTAGCCATTATTATAGGGCTTCTAAATATATTATTTCATAACATCTGGGAACCAAACTGGAAACTAATAATCACAATATTTGGTTGGATAGCTTTATTAAAAGGTGTACTACTATTTACATTTCCAAAACGATTTTTACCATTAGTAGAAATGATAAATGTGAAGTTTGTACAGACATTATATATTCTATTATTACTCTTAGGGCTCATTTTATTAAATATTGCATACCAAATAATACCCTTCTAGTAAGTTAGAAGAATAAGATTAACCATACATAGAAGTCGTGAAAAATTAAAATTAATAGTATGAAAAATATTGGAATTTGGCTTGATAAAGACAAAGCCTACATTATAACATTAGAAGATAAAACAGAAACTTTAAAAACAGTAAAATCTAACATCGAACATTTCCGTATTCATGGTGGTTCAGGCACACGTCTTAAAGGAGGGCCACAAGATGTAGTTCAAGACAGTAAATATTTAGAAAGAGAAAAAAATCAATTAAAGAATTATTTTAAAGAAATTGTTTCTAAAATAAAAGATGCAAATGCAATTGCCATATTTGGGCCTGCTGAAACTCGAATTAAATTCAAAAAAGAATTAGAAACTAGATATCATGATTTAAACAATAAAGTAAAAGTTACTCTAAAAGCTGATAGTATGACTAAAAATCAAGTAAAAGCTTTAATTAGAGATTACTACTATAGTTAAAAAGTAACAGTTTTAACTAAGAAATTTAATATCAGCTGATAAATATCATAGGGTATTTTGTTTACATGAAATACCTTAGAACTGTAATTAAGTTTAACATTTAAAAATTTAGTTATATCACTTATTAAGTTTAAAAACATACAATTATGAAAAATATTATTTTATTATTCGCTACGCTTTTATTTATAAGCTGTTCAACCACAGAGTTAGTAGACAATTGGAAAAATCCAGAAGTTGATGCTTATGAAGGGACTAAAGTTTTAATTGTTGGTATGACTTCAAATACTGAAGCAAGAAAAGCATTTGAAACTAAGTTGAGAAAAGAGTATGAAGCCCGTGAAATAGAGGCTATTGCTAGTTATCAATATTTTGATAATCAGAAAAAAACAGAAGATGATCTTTTAGAGATTGAAAATCGACTTCTGGCTGATGGTTTCGACACCATACTCTTTTCAAAAATTATTGGTTCAGAAAATAAACAACGCCTTTCTAAATCGTATAAAGATATTGACAATACTTACCGAAAATTTAGAGATGAATACTTCATGAATCAAGATATTTACTACAATCCAGAATATTATGAACAATACCCTATATATCATGCAGAAGCATCGTTGTACTGTATCTGTGCTACAAAAGATAGAGAATTGATTTGGAAAGGATTTATTGATATTACTGACCCTACAGATATAAAAGAAACGGTAGATGATTATGTAAAACTTATGGTTTTTATTCTAGAAGAAAATAGTCTTTTGATCAAAAAAGAGGAGGTGAAAAATATTTAGATCCTAGCTTATAATACTTTCTAAAACATCACCAACAAAGTAAGCAACAATTGCGGCTATAGCTCCTAGTATAAGGGTTTCAACAATGCCTTTCAATTTACTCGTTTCTGTAACATAGGTTTTTAAAAAGCCAATTAAAATAAAGGTTGATGATGTAAAAATACTTGTCCATAAAAATAAATTGCCAGGAAAATTTCCTATAAAATCCCAAACATATATAAGTAAAGGTATTAACCCAATTGAAATAAAAGATAAGTAGGTAACGGCTCCAATTTTAACTGGCGACTTAGTTTGCTTTACCATTAACAATTCATCTTTCATCATCACATCTACCCATCTATCTTTGTCGGCCACAATGGTATCTACCACTTGTTGTAGGAGTTCTCCTTCAAAACCCTTTCTTCTATAAATTTCTTCTACCTCTTTACGTTCTGTTTCTGGCATATTTTCTACTTCCCAGTATTCAATTTTCTTATGCTTATCGTAATTGTCTTTTTCAGATTTTGCTGATAAATAAGCACCTACCGACATAGCAAAACCATCTGCAAAAAGATTAGCAAACCCAAGGATAATAATAACTGTACTATTAAGCCCAGCCCCAACAGCTCCTGCAACTACAGCAAATGTAGTCACTGCTCCATCAATTCCTCCATAAACAAATTCACCTAAATAGTCTTGAAATTTTACAAACCTGTTATTAATACCGTGCAATTCATATTCATTATAGCTCATTTTGACATTAATTTTTATAGGTTACCCAATATAAATAAAAGGAATATGAATTAAAATAGATATGACAATTATCATATTATACCGAATACCATAATTGTTTCTTTGAAAAAACTTTGAATTATGAATGATCTGCACAAATTGCAATTGAAAAAGAATGAAATGAAGGAGTTTGGCTATCAAGTTATTGATACTATTGTAGAGCATTTTGATACTGAGAGTGAAAAAAAACCTGTTACCATTGCTTCTAGGGAAGAAATGGATCTAATTTTTAAAACCGAAGCGCCTGAAAATCCCACAGCATATAATGAAGTATTTGATTTTGTAGTTAAAAAAGTATTGCCTAATAGCAGTATTGTTTCACACCCAAAGTCATATTCTTTTGTTCCTGGGCCTAGCAATTATGTTAGTGTTATGGCTGATACATTAGCCACTGGTTTCAATGTATTTTCAGGTGGATGGGCTGCTTCTCCTGCGGCAGCAGAATTAGAGATTGTGACTATGAATTGGTTGCTAAAGCTATTCAAATTTCCAGCTGTAAAAGGTGGTGGCATTTTTACTAGTGGAGGCTCTATGGCTAATTTAACTGCATTAGTTACTGCTAGAAGACAAAAATGTAGTGATGATTTTTCTAAAGCTATAATTTACATGTCAGACCAAGCGCACTCATCAAATGTTAAGGCAATTAGAGTATTAGGGTTTAAGAAAGAACAGGTGAGAATTATCCCCACCGATATAGAATTTAAAATGGCTATTAATAAGCTAAAAAATACAATTGCCAAAGATAGATTAGAAGGTTTGCAACCATTTTGTATTATAGCTACAGCTGGCACAACAAATACTGGTAGTGTAGATCCGTTAAATGATATCGCTAAGATTTGTAAAGAAGAAGAATTATGGTTTCATATAGATGGTGCATATGGCGGGGCAGCTATATTATCTAAAAAAGGAAGTCAGTTATTAAAAGGTATTGAAAAAGCAGATTCTCTTACCATTGATCCACATAAATGGCTATATCAGCCCTATGAAATGGGTTGTTTAATGGTACGTAATCATAAATGGCTAAGCAAAACATTTAGTGAAAAACCAGAGTACTTAAGAGATATTGAAGGAAATACTTCAGAAATTAACTTCTATGATCACGGCATACAACTTACGAGGCGTTTTAGAGCTTTAAAGTTTTATATGTCATTAAAAATATTTGGATTAAAAGCATTTAAAAAAGCAGTAACATATAATATAGATCTAGCAGAAAAAGTTGAAACCGTGCTGCGAAAAAGCCCCAATTGGGAAGTAATTTCTCCAGCTACTTTAGCTGTTATAAATTTTAGGTATAACCCAATTAGATTTAATTACTCCGAAAATGAGCTAGACAACATAAATCAAAAAATATCTAAGCAGATAGTAGAATCTAGAGAAGCTTTATTAGTTACAACAATTTTACAAAATCAAGTAGTATTGCGCATGTGTTTAATAAACCCTAGAACAACTTTAAATGATGTAAAAGAGACCTTAAATCTATGTGGAAACTTTGCAGAAAAAATTATTAAGTAAGCTGATAAAAGTCATATTTATATCAGTAAAGCAACTATACTTTTGCTCAATAAAAGGTTAGAAAACCTTACCACCTATTTTTAATATTATATTATTATGAAATCAAATAGATTATTAGTTTTTATTTTTGTTTTAACTATAGCTTCAAGTTATGCTCAATTAAAAATTGACGCAGAAATAAGACCACGTTTTGAATATAGACATGGCTTTAAAACACTTTTTCCAGACAATGTTGATCCTGCAGCTTTTGTTTCTCAACGAACACGATTGAATGCTGGCTATAAAATGGAAAAACTAGATTTCTATTTAAGTATACAAGATGTTAGGGTTTGGGGTGATGTTCCACAATTAAATACTTCAGATAACAATGGTCTTGTAATTCAACAAGCATGGGCGCAATTATCTTTAAGCGATAACTTTGCTATCAAAGCTGGTCGTCAAGAAATAATTTATGATGACAGTCGATTTTTTGGTAACGTTGGGTGGGCGCAGCAAGCAAGAAGCCATGATGTAGCATTATTAAAATATACAAAAGATAATTTTAAAATGGATTTTGGTTTTGCCTTTAACCAAGACGGTGAGTCATTGGTAGGCACTACATTAACTACAAATACTTATAAAGCATTTCAATATGCTTGGCTTCACAAAAAGTGGGATAATTTTTTAGGCAGTTTCTTGTTTTTAAATAATGGTCTTCAGTATATTGACCAGCTTAATTCAAACAATAATGAAACTAGATATAGTCAAACTATTGGCACACATTTAAAATATGGTGAAGAAAAGTTTGCCTTAACTGGAAATCTATACTACCAATTCGGAAATGATAGAATGAATAATAATCTAAGTGCCTATTTGTTAGGTTTAGAAGCAGTATTTCAAGCATCAGATAATACAAAACTTGGCTTGGGGTTAGAATTACAAAGTGGTAATGATGATGGAGCTCCTACAAATGGAGACAACAATGCCTTTACACCATTTTATGGCACCAACCATAAATTTAATGGATTGATGGATTATTTCTATGTAGGTAATCACATAAACAATGTAGGCTTATTAGATATTCATGCTAATGCTAATTTTAAATTTAATAAAAAGTCAAACTTAAATATTGCGCTTCATAATTTTTCTGCGGCTGCAGATTTTAGTGAAAAGCAATTAGGTAATGAATTAGACTTAGTTTATTCATACAAAGTTCAAAAATTTGTTACAGTAAAAGTCGGATATTCGCACCTTTTTGCATCAGATGGCATGGAAATACTTAAAGGTAATACAGACGATAACACAAATAACTGGGGATGGGTAATGCTAATTATTAAGCCTACCCTTTTTCAGAGCAATAACAACTAGTTGATAATTAATTTGTTATAAAATTTAATTTAGTGAAATAATAGGTTTTATTTGTTAATGAGAAAATGGAGTATTCAAATTAATGAGTACTCCATTTTTTAGCAATATCTTCAAACAATTTATCTGAAAGAAGTACTTTTAAATACATTTTTAGTTGATGAATTTTTTAAAAAGACACAGCCTCATAGCGCTCTCCTATTTTCTTTTTATTGCTTTGTTAGGTGTACTATTACGTTTGTTTCAGTTAGTGGATATTCCTGCAAACTATAAATATTTAGTACATACACACTCACATATAGCATTGTTAGGATGGGCTTATACAGCGCTAACTACACTTATTTACAAATTATATTTACCCAAAAGTTCCATAGAGAAAAAATATCAAACATTATTTTGGGGCACTCAGTTAACCATAATAGGCATGTTAGTTACCTTTCCTTTTACGGGGTACGCTCTATTTTCAATCATTTTCTCTACACTCTTTCTATTTGCTTCTTACATATTTACTTGGCTATTTTTAAAGTATACTTTAAACGATGAAAAGAAGACAAACTCCTATAAATGTATTCGAATGGCGTTGTGGTATATGGTTCTTTCGAGCATTGGCCCGTGGGCATTAGGTTATATTATGAATACCGCAGGAAACGATTCTAACCTCTATAGAAATGCCATTTATTTTTATCTGCATTTTCAATATAATGGTTGGTTTATTATGGCTTTAATGGGGGTATTATTTTACATCTTAGAACAACAGCACATAATAATTTCCAAAAGAGTATTTAATTTGTTTTTTTGGCTTTTTAATGTTGGTGTTATAACAACTTTTGGTATTTCATTATTATGGATGAAACCACATGCTAGCATTTATGCAATTTCTTTTTTAGGTTCTATATTACAATTACTTGCGATTATCTTGCTATTAAAAAAACTTTATGGTTTTAAATTAGATCATACAGATAGAAATTCGAATTTATTTTTGTGGCTACTTAGAATAGTTACACTATTTTTTTTAATAAAATTATTTATCCAATTCTTAGGCTCAATACCATATTTTGCAATCACTACAGCAACAAATATCAATTTTGTAATTGGCTATATTCACTGGATATTTTTGGGTATTGTTAGTGTTGCCTTACTAGCTTTCTTTAACTATTTTAAATTAATAGTGTTGAATAAAAAAGTCACCTTTATTTACCTTGCTGGGTTTATTTTAACAGAAGTGCTTATTTTTTATAAAGGAATAGTAGTTTGGTTAAAATTAGATCTAATAGATAACTATTATATGTATTTAGTTATTGCAAGTTCTATTTTACTAATAGCTATATCTAGCATTCTTGGTTATCAATTAAAAGTAAATAAAAATTAGACTTTTACTGAGTCTTTTATCTCAGTAACTATTTCTAACAAATCATTAATAATAGAGATTCCTTTATCTTTATTGTACCAAACCTGAAGGTTCTTTTTAAACTCTGCATCGATACTGCCAAATTGTTTTTTATAGTCAACAACTAATTGTGTAGCAACTTTAGATCGTGCTCCCCAAGTATTTAATACATTATAATTTTGATCTAGAATAATAATTTTAGGAATAGCTTGTCCTCCATTGGTTAAAAAAGCATTCATCAGTTCTAGATTATTATCACGTAACACAATTTTTAAATCAATAGTAGAGGAAACGTCTGCTACTTTATTTAAAATTGGTAAAGTTTGAGCAGCATCACCACACCAAGCCTCAGTAATCACCAACCAATTTTGTTTAGTAGCATCTTTAAATACCTCTATTGCTTCATTAGATAACTTAATAGTTTTATTTAAGCGGCGCATTCTACTAGCATTAAGTTTGGTAAATTCAATACGTTCTTGTGTTTGCTCGCTACCAGTAGTTTTTTGGTTTTCAACACAACTATTTGTCAAATCAATATAAGCTTGATATGGCATACTAATATCTAAGCTAGATTTTAAAAGTTCCTTCATTTTATATTTCTTAATTGTCTTTTATGCAAAGTTAGTTTTGTAAGTTATTAGCAGGTATGATAAATATCATATATATTATATTAACAGAACAATATTTATCTTACAATAAGTATTAAAGTAATAATTATGACTAAATAGATTATAAGAAGACTTTTCCAAAAAGTATGTGCATTTTTAAGTTCCATAAATTGAAAGCTAACCCCGAAGAATTTTAGTGCTGCAAATAGTAGTATTATTAGCGCAATATATTTTCCTTGCATATTAGATACAATAGCAGAAACAACTGAAATTAAAAGTAATAAAATCCAGACTATAGTTGTTTTTTTATTCATTTTAAATGATCAAATAAATTACAGGAAAAAGTAATAACCATATAAGGTCACACATATGCCAAAAAGCTGCACTTGCTTCTACATCTAATATGTTAGCATCATTCTTTTTTCTTTTTATTCCAAAATAAACTGAAACTAAAATTATTAGACCTACAATAACATGAACTACATGAAATAAAGTAAGCATCCAATAAAAATTAAAAAAAGTATTATACCCCATTGTTAGTCCCGCTTCAATTTTATCAACGTATTCGACTGTTTTTAATATCAAAAAGAAAATACCAAAGAGTATCGTTAATAATAAATATCGTTTAGCTTTTTGATCATTTTTTACTTTCAATTCTTTTACACTTACCACCATAAAAAAGCCACTGGTTAAAAGAAATAATGTATTAAGCATGCCAAAAGTAGTATTTAAGAGCAACTTAGAAGAGTGAAAGCTTTCAGGTTCTTGCTTACTATAAAATGCCATAATCACTAATGCTATTCCAAAAGTTAACAATTCTAAATAAATGATAATCCATAATAAAATTCCTCCTGGTGGGTAGTAAATGTTTTTATGATTTATAATAATTTTATTCATTCTGAACTTTGACTAGTGTACTCCCTTTTATTTTATACTTATCTATTCTATTAATATTCCAAGACTTTTCTTGACTATTGTTTAATCCCTTGATATTATAATCGATAGAAAGGGTATCACTTTTTCTTGTTAAAATAAGCTTGTCAAAACTGTTTTGAATAGCAGAATTCGAAGCTATATTAGGGCATTTGTTTATCTTGTATACTGCTAACATATCGGTAGAAAACCATTGCAATAAAAAATTTAAATGTTCTTGATCACATTCATCCTCTATATTTAATTCTTCTAAAATCTGACATTTTGATTTTGATAAATCTTCACATGCATTGCCATAAGCATACAAGTACCAAAGTAATAATGCTTTTTCTGGTGTTTCTAAAGATTTAATTGTCTCAGAATTGATAATACCATTCTCTAAAATTACAGTTACTCTATTTTCATGTTTAGCACAAGAAGTCATTAGCAACAATATTAAAACAATCAGTTATTTCATGATTGATGCTTAATTCTTTCGTACAACTTCACCAGCGATTGTAATAACTCTACAGGTGTAGTTAAAATCTGATAGTGATTCTGACCAAACATTTGCGGTAAATAGTACTTAGCCTGTGCTTCTATAGCTAATGCATACGAGTTTATTTGGCGCTCATTCAATTCTCGCAAAGCTTGTTTAATATCGTTAATACCATAACGTCCTTCATACCGATCATAATCATTTGGCTTACCATCAGAAATAAGAATCACCCATTTGTTTTTGGTAGAACGTTTATCTAGTAAAGCACCGGCATGTCTTAGTGCTGGGCCTATACGTGTATATCCACTAGGCTCAATGGCACCTATCTTATACTTAGCTTTGCTCCAATCGTCATCAAAACCTTTCATAGTAATATAACTTGAATGATTCCTCGTCTTAGAATAAAAACAATCAATAGAAAAGTCGATATTGAATTCATTCAATATTTCACCAAATAAAATAGAGACTTGCTTTTCTACATCTATCACTCTGTTTCCTGCTGCATACCCATCACTAGACAGGCTGCTGTCTAATAATAATAGAATAGATAAATCTTTTTCCTTTTTACGTTTAGATAAATATATTTTCTCTGAAGGTGTATGTCTTGACTTTACATCAACAAATAAGTCAGTAATTGCATCTAAATCAAATTCTTCTCCTTGTGTTTGCCTCCGCAGTTGCTGGTACCTATTATTTACTGTTGTTAACATTTTTCGCAAGCCTAATAAAGTAGAACGATTCTCTGTAATGGCTCTTTTATAATAATCAACATCTGTTTTAAGAATGGTCTTCGGGTACACTTTACAAAAATCCTCTTTATAAGTACTCTTCGAATAATCCCATTCATCGTAGGCAATAAAATATCCTTTCTCGTCTCTATCTGAACTTTCTGCAATTGTGGTATTTTCAATAAAATCAGCTTGGTAAACAGAATGTGCAGTGTCATCTACTCTAACTGTATATTTCATACTTAGATCTTCCAAAGCATTAGCATGGTCTTCTAAATCATCATCACCATCCATGTTTCTAAAGTTACCACCAAATTCATCGGCCGTTTCTACTTTTTCAAACTGATGTTGCAGTACTGCATCTTCAACTTGTTTTTCATCAACTTGTACGCAAATAATTTCTTCAACAGCCTTAGCATTTAAAATTGTTTTTGGTTGCACCTGTTCTGCAGTTTTTACCTTCTCTGAGAAATTCTCAAGTATATCTTGTAAATCTTCTTCAACTGTGTTTAACATCCATTTTCCATATACAAATGAAAAATCTGGCATACTATTTTTCTTTGATGTCTTTGTATAATGTGAAATGAACTTTTGATAATAGTTTTCTGTTACAGGAAATTCTTTGAATAATTCATTCAAAACTTTAGTTGAAGTTTCATGAGATTTTTCTTGCGATTCTTTAAGTGTATATTCTTTATTTTCATTCCAATTTAAACCTAAATTCTTTTGGACTGCTAAATAGAGTATCCTAAACAAATAAAATGTAGTATTCTCCTCTATCGTTTCGAATTCAGCATATTTTGCTGGTAAAAAGAAGTTGTTATTTTTATACCCTCCTTCTCTTTCAGCATTAAAAATTTCAATCGGACTTCCAGTAATAGCTCTGGCAAAAATGGTTAATCTAGGCTTTATCTCACTTAAGTTAACTGCATAAGTTAAACTAGCCTCTTTACTCTTTTTTCTACGTTTAAAATAGTGAGCAAATTTGGTGAAGATATATTCATCTGGTTCGAATTCGAACATAACTTAAATCATTAAATCACATAGATCATTTAGAGCACTTATGACTTCAAGGTCATCTGTTAGGGGCTCAACAACAGCTACATGAACAGCTAATCTTTTTGATAAGCCTGAATGAATTAATTTAGCCGCATCAACCAATAATCGTGTTGAAACCGTCTCCGTTAAACCTAACTCTGTTAAGTTTCTAATCTTATTGGCAATGTTTACCAGTTTTTTTGCATCAGACTCAGAAATATTAGTCTCTTTTACTATAATATCAGCTTCAGCTTTAGCTTCAGGATAGCTAAATGAAACAGCCACAAAACGTTGTCTGGTTGAGGGTTTTAATTCCTTAAAACCACGTTGATACCCTGGATTAAAAGAGGCTACTAACATAAAATCTTTATGAGCTTTTATAGTATCACCTAATTTATCAATAAATAATTCGCGTCTGTGATCTGTAAGCGAATGTATAGCAACAATTACATCAGGTCTTGCCTCTGCTATCTCATCTAAATATAAAATGGCTCCTGTTTTTACTGCCATTGTTAAAGGGCCATCTAACCAAATAGTTTCTGCTCCTTTAATTATATAGCGCCCAATTAGATCTGTTGATGACGTTTCTTCATGACAGCTTACGGTAATTAAGGTCTTCTTTATATGATAAGCCATATACTCAATAAATCTAGATTTACCAGTACCTGTTGGGCCTTTTAATAAGAAAGGAATCTTACTATTAAAAGCATGTTCAAAAACATCTATTTCTCTTGCTATCGGTCTATAAAAAGGGATCACCGTAGCATTCTTAAGTTTGGCTGTATTTTCTTCTTCTATTTTATTAAGCATCATATTTTATTTAAGATCTAAAAAGCAATCACATAAAGTAATTTGAATTAACAGGTATGAGCAATATTGATACTTTATGAACCAGTAAAACTTACCAATTTTAGATTACTTTTTAGACCTATTATATTGATTTTATCTTTGTTAATTTGTTTTCATTTCTAAAGCCTCATCTGTTGGCTTTCCATGTTTAATAAAATCTATTATGTACAGAACAATACCCAGTGTAAGAATAGAAGCACATATTAAGAGTACTACGAAGTGAATACTAATTTCATTTTGTACTTGCATAAATTCCATCTTGTGTTTTCTTTCTAAATACACTTGTACTACACCAGCTACACCAAAAGCAACGGTCATACCTATCATTCCGATATTAGACAGCCAGAAAGCTGCTCTACCACGTGAACTTGTATATAATTTTCTGCCTGTCATATTTGGTAAGCTATAACTTATAATTGCAAGTACAATCATGGCATACGCTCCCCAAAATGCTAAGTGACCATGCATTGCAGTTACTAGTGTACCGTGCGTATATAAATTTGTTTGTGGTAATGTATGTGCAAAACCTAAAAGACCAGCTCCTAAAAAGGAAATAATAGCCGCACCTAAAGTCCAATACAATGCTAATTTATTTGGATGCCTTTTTTCCCCTTTACGATACATATTAATTGCAAATAATGCCATTGCCAAGAAAGCTAAAGGTTCTAAGGCAGAAAAAATACCACCAACGATTAACCAAATTTTATTTACACCTATATAATAGTAGTGGTGTCCAGTTCCTAAAACTCCTGATAAGAAAGTTAACCCTACAATTACATATAACCATTTTTCAATAACTTCTCTATCTACACCAGTCAACTTAATTAATAGGAATGATAGGATACCACCCATAATCAATTCCCAAACACCTTCAACCCATAAGTGAACTACCCACCAACGGAAAAATGAATCCATAACTTGACTATCAAATGGTAGCATACCAGGTATATACAATAATGCCGCAAATAATAATCCCATAGAGAGTACTAACGCAGTTGTTGTTCTACGTTTTCCTTTAAATAAGGTAATGAGTATTAATCCTAAAAATAAGAGTACATTCACAACCACCAAGTAATCTAATTGTCTGGGTATTTCTAAAAACTTACGTCCTTCCCACCAATTAAAGTGATACCCTATTATTGCAGCAACTCCAACTAATGCCAATGAAATTAATTGTACATAAGCCAACTTAACACTTACTAATTCTCTTTGTGCTTCTTCAGGTATAATATAATAGGCTGCACCCATAAAACCAGATAAAAGCCACACAACTAAAAGATTAGTATGTACTGCACGTGCAGTATTAAACGGTATAATATCGTGTAATCCATCTAGTCCAATACGTGCAAAACCCATTATAAAACCATAGACTAATTGTAAAACTAATAGTAGCATTGATAATGCAAAAAACCAATAAGCTACTTTTTGTGATTTATATTTCATGTTATTATTGTTTAGTTATTGATTTTATCTTTTGCTAATGGAGAAACAACCCTATCAAATCCGTTAAGATCTATATCATCAATCCAGTCAAAGAATGCAATAAGATCTTCGGCTTCCTGTTCAGAAAATCCATAGGCTACCATTTTTCTACCGTTAGGTTCCCAAGGTACCGGTGTCATTAAAACAGCTTTAATGTAACCCTTGCCCCTTCTATCAATCACCTTGGTTAATTCAGGTGCATAATAGGCTCCTTCACCCAATATTGTATGGCATCCCATACAATTATTAGCTTCCCATAACCCTTTACCTCGAACTACTTGTTCGGTAATTTCTCCATAATTTGATTGATCCTGTTCTTTACTAAAAGAATAAATGGTAAGCCCTATGAAAATAAGAAACGTTACCACTGTACCTCCAAGAAAGAAATTTCGTGCTTGTTTTTTTGATAACATAATTAAATTGGTTAAATTAAAAATAAAAAGACCTTTTTATCTTTTAAACAAAATAACTCTTTAATTATATTATAAAATATGACTTTTATCATATTTTAATTATCAGTTTTTTTACGTAATTTGTTTACGCAAAAAACTAACTAAACATGCTCATAAAAAGTTACTTAGCACATCCTTATGAAGGCAAAAAAGAGGAGCTAATTAAAGATATTTCTACCATAAAACAGTGCGAAGTTATTCCTGCAAAAAACAAAGACATTCTTATTGTTGTTACCGAAACCGAAAATAAGGAAGAAGAAAAGATAGTAAAAGAAAAATTAGAAACTATTACTAGTCTTAAGCTATTAGCAATGGTTTCAGGATTTAATACACCTCAAAAAAATTAATGTATGTATACTTCTATATCAAATAGACGAAGTTTTATAAAGAAAATGGCAATAATGTCTGCTATGACAGCGGCAGCGACCATGTTTCCCGGAATTCTGTTTGCTGATGAGCAAGAAAAAGGAATTTCGAATAGTGGAAATTTAGATTGGAAAAAAGCACCATGCCGCTTTTGTGGTGTAGGTTGTGGCGTATTGGTTGGTGTTGAAAATGGAAAAGCAGTGGCTGTAAAAGGAGACCCAAAATCTGCTGTAAATAAAGGTTTATGTTGTGTTAAAGGGTACCATTCTGTAATCGCTATGTATGGTCAAGATAGATTGACAAAACCTTTCGTTAAAAAGAATGGTAAATATGTAGAAACTTCGATGAAAGAAGCATTAGATTTAATAGCTTCTAAAATGAAAGAAACCATAAAAGATCATGGTAAAGATGCTGTTTCTATTTATGGATCTGGGCAATGGACTATACCAGATGGCTACGTGGCTTCTAAATTATTTAAAGGATGTATCGGTACTAACAATGTAGAGGCAAATGCTCGTTTGTGTATGGCTAGTGCGGTAACTGGTTTTTTAACCTCATTTGGAATGGATGAACCTATGGGGTGCTATGAAGATATAGACCATGCTGATGTATTTGTGCTTTGGGGAAATAATATGGCAGAAATGCATCCTGTCTTATTCTCACGATTGCTAGATCAACGTTTAAGAAGAGGTGTTAAAATTATAGATTTTGCCACGCGTACTACACGTACAAGTATGGCCGCCGATAAGTCCATCCTCTTTTTACCTCAGACTGATCTGGCTGTAGCTAATGCTATTTGTTATGAGATTATTAAAAATGGCTGGGTTAATAAATCCTTTGTAGAAAAGCACTGTAATTTCAGCAAAGGACTTACAAATATGGGGTACGGCTTAGAGGATAACTATAAGTTTACCGATAAACCTGAGAAAATAAGTTTTGAAGAATACAAAAAATTCTTAGAAGATTATACGCCAGAAAAAGTTGAAAAAATTTCGGGAGTATCAGCCAAGGATATTAAATACATGGCTGCTTATTATGGTGACCCGAATAAAAAAGTAATGTCACTTTGGTGTATGGGTATGAATCAACATACACGTGGTACATGGATCAATAACTTAGTGTACAATATTCATTTATTAACTGGTAAAATATCTACTCCTGGTAATAGTCCTTTTTCTTTAACAGGACAGCCATCTGCTTGTGGTACAGTAAGAGAAGTAGGTACACTAACTCATAAATTACCTAAAGGAGTAGTAATGAATCCAAAACATAGAGAATTTGCTGCTAAAATATGGGGTGTGCCCGTTGAAAATATAGATCCAAAGCCTACTTATCATACCGTAGAAATGTTTAGAGCTTTAGATAGAGGTGATATTCGTTTTATGTGGATACAGGTAACCAACCCAATGGTAACAATGCCAAAGTTAAAGCGCTATAGAGATGGTGCTAAAAAAGAAGGACGTTTTATTGTAGTTTCAGATATCTACCCTACTCCTACTACAGATATCGCAGATGTAATTTTGCCATCTGCTATGTGGGTTGAACGTGAAGGTATGTACGGTAATTCAGAGCGTAGAACACAGTATTTTGAGCAAATGGTAGAACCGCCTGGTGATGCTATGAGTGACACCTGGCAACTTGTAGAAGTAGCAAAAAGACTAGGATATGAAAAGCAATTTGGTTACAGTAAAGAAACTCATATAGAAGAAATTTATAACGAATACCGAAAATTTCATGAAGGAAAAAAGCATAACATGGCACCGCTAGCTGTTCTTAAAAAAGAATCTGGTGCTATTTGGCCCTATGTAAATGGTAAATCTACACAATGGCGATTTAATGCTAAATATGATCCTGCTTGTGATAACGGAGAAGAATTTCATTTTTATGGAAAACCTGATGGCAAAGCCATTATTTGGCAACGCCCGTATGAGCCTGCTGCAGAGGAACCAGATGCAGAGTATCCATATTGGTTAAATACTGGACGTGTAGTTGAGCATTGGCATACAGGCTCGATGACACGTAGAATTCCTGTATTACACAAAGCAATGCCGCAAGCTTATGTAGAATTGAATCCGGGTGACGCAAAACGTATGCAAATAAAAACAGGAGATCGTGTAAAGTTAACCACAAGACGTGGAAAAATTACCTTACCAGCTTCTGTAAATCAACGTGGAGTACCAGCACCAATGCAAGTGTTTGTTCCATTTTTTGATGAAAATATGCTCATTAATGATATTACATTAGATTCTTTCTGCCCAATCTCTAAGGAACCCGATTATAAAAAATGTGCTGTTAAAGTTGAAAAAGCATAGGCTATGAAAAAACGACTCGGTATCATATCACTATTTGTTTTGCTCTTTTTAGCCTTTATTATTGTTTGGAATTATAGTTATTATGAAGGCTTAGAGGAGGCTTATGTACCGATTACAAAAGATAAAGAATTGCCAATTATTCCTTCAGAAATAGGTGTTTTTCAGCGTTCTGAATATGCTTTAGATTATATGAACATGCCTGTTGATGAAAATCATCAACGTTCTATGGATACTTATTATAACAATAGAGCTTATCACGGTGCGCCGCCAAGTATCCCACATCCAATGTCAGATGAGCGAAGTATGGGAGGCAATAGTTGTTTGAAGTGCCATGAGAATGGTGGATTTGCTGAAAAATTTAATGCATATGCTCCTGTTACTCCCCATCCAGAAATGGTCAACTGTAAGCAATGTCATGTCCCTGAACAAACACAATCATTATTTAAAGGAACAAATTTCACAAAAGGAACTATCCCTTCAGTTGGAGTTAACAATGCATTAGCTGGTAGCCCTCCGGTAATACCTCATCAATTACAAATGCGAGAAAACTGTTTATCCTGTCATGCAGGCCCGAGTGCTCCAAAAGAAATTAGAGTAACACATCCTGAGCGTATTAATTGCCGCCAATGTCATGTGCTAAATACTAAAAAAGTAACAGATATAGGAATCTTTAAAAGAGCTACTACTAATGAATAACCTTTTTATTAAAATAATAGCTGTTTTTTGCTTAGTTGCATTGTTGACATCATGTAAACATCACGAAGAAGAATACCATAGTATCACAGATAAAATAGAAGCAGAAAGTAAAAATTATCATGGTACATCAATTTCTTCAGAGGAATTTATAGAAGGCATAAAAACCTTAGAAGTAACCGAAAACGGACAAACATTTCTAATACCAGATAGAAAAGGGCAATTAAAATCTTATGCATGTACCGAATGTCATACAAAGCCTTTAGCCAATATGCAAAGTAAAGACTTAAAAAAAGCGCATTGGAACATCAAGTTAGATCATGCAAATTTAAATACTATGAATTGTGTAACCTGTCATAATGGGAATGACATGGATCATCTTAAAAGTTTAACCGATGTTAAAATAGATTTTAATAAAAGTTATCAATTATGCAGCCAGTGTCATACAAAACAATTTAATGATTGGACAGGTGGAGCACATGGTAAACGTATAGGTGGTTGGGCGCCGCCGCGAGCTTCTATGACTTGTGTAAACTGTCATGATCCACACAAACCACACTTTGAATCGAAATGGCCAGAACGATATAACACTCAAAAAGTTGAAGAACGTAAATAATCAGGTATGAGCAGTCAAGAAAAAAAATGGTTTTCTTTAAACTTAAATAGTAAACGTAAGCAAAATCAAAGTTCAGGTTCTTGTGGTTGTGGAAATCCTTCAGGTGGATGCAATTCAGATAAAAATTTGAGCGATCAAGAGTTTTTTGATGCTGCTGTAGATGCCTCTATCGGTGAAGAACGACAAAAGGATGGCTTTGAACAGGTTTTTGATGTAAAAATGAGTAGGCGTTCAGCTTTTAAAAAGCTAACTGCTAGTTTATTGATTGGTGCTGGAGCTGTAAGTACTTCATGCAGTGTTGTAGCGGGAGAAGAGTCTAAAGAAAAAGCACAAATAGATTGGGAGGAACAATTTAAGGGCAATTATAAATTGATGGAAGATGAAGAAAAAGAAGCCACTGTAGATCGTTTAGTTCGTTCTTATCAATTACGTACAGGAAAAACAATTAGTATGTCTTCTAAAAATGCTGAGGAAGATGTATTATTTGGGTATGCATTCAATATTTCAAAATGTCAAGGATATATGGATTGTGTGAATGCCTGTGTGGAGGAAAACAATCAAGATCGAAAATCTGAAATGCAGTACATCCGTATTCATGAGATGAAAGATGGTAAAGGCTTTAATTTTAATGAGGCTGATGATAATTATTACCACGAGGTTCCTGCAGAAGGTCATTTTTATATGGGTACACAATGTTTTCATTGTGATAATCCACCATGCATTGAAGTATGCCCTGTGCAAGCTACATGGCGTGAGGAAGACGGATTGGTAGTAGTAGATTATGATTGGTGCGTTGGTTGTAGATATTGTATGGCCGCTTGTCCTTACGATGGTCGCCGATTTAATTGGAGTAAACCTGAAGTTCCAGAAAACGAAGTAAACAAGAATCAGCACTATCTAGGAAATCGACTACGCAAAAAAGGTGTGGTAGAAAAATGCACATTTTGTGTACAACGTTCAAGAGCAGGTCAAAATCCTGCTTGTGTTGAAGCTTGCCCAACCGGAGCACGAATTTTTGGTAATTTATTAGATCCAGATAGCACTATTCGCTGGGTATTAGCAAATAAAAAAGTGTTTAGATTAAAAGAAGACCTAGGTACCGAACCTAAGTTCTGGTATTTTATGGATTAAAATGCATATAATGAGAAGACTTAAAGTTTTTTGGAGTTTAATTAAAGATAGCTTAGACATTATTACTCATGGCTCTAAAAAATACCATATCTGGATGGCTTTTTTAACCTTTGTTATGCTTGTTGGCATGTACTGTTATTCCATTCAGCTAGATCAAGGATTAAGTGTTACAGGTATGACAGATCGTGTAAGTTGGGGATTGTATATTTCTAATTTTACCTTTTTGGTTGGTGTTGCCGCTGCCGCGGTGATGCTCGTAATGCCTACCTATGTACTGAAAGACATTGATTTTAAACAAGCTGTTTTAATAGGTGAAGGAGTTGCTGTAGCCGCTTTAATTATGTGTTTGGCATTTGTAATAGCAGATATGGGTGGTCCTTCTGTTTTATGGCATATGATACCAGGTATTGGTGTCTTTAACTTCCCTAATTCTATGCTTACCTGGGATGTTATTGTATTGAATGGCTATCTATTCTTAAACATTACCATTCCGTTTTATATATTATTTAGACATTATCAAGGAAAAAAATCGAAGCAAAGTGTCTATGTACCCGGAGCGCTTATTTCGGTATTTTGGGCTGTAGCCATTCACTTGGTTACCGCATTTTTATATCAAGGCCTACAATCACGTCCGTTTTGGAATAATGCCTTACTAGGTCCTCGATTTTTAGCTTCTGCTTTTGCTGCCGGGCCTGCATTGATCATTCTAGTTTTGGCTATTATTAGAACCTACACAAAGTTTAAAATTGAAGATAAGACTTTAAAGAAATTGGCTATGGTAGTTACTGTGGCTGCACAGATTAATTTAATTATGTTGATCTCAGAATTATTTAAAGAATTCTATGCGCCAACTCATCATAGTGAGAGTGCCTACTACCTTTTCTTTGGTTTAGATGGTAAAACTGCGCTTCTACCTTGGATATGGACTTCCATTTCTTTAAATGTGCTAGCTACCATTATACTTACTTTTCATAAACTACGTAATAATTTTAAGGTATTATTCTTTGCATGCTTTATTCTATTTGTAGCGATATGGATAGAAAAAGGTTTTGGCCTAATAGTACCAGGGTTTATACCAGGACCTTATGGTAAAATAGCCGAATACACACCAACAGGTATAGAAATTGGCGTCACCTTAGGCATTTGGGCGTTAGGTGCTTTTGTGTTTACTATTTTAGCACGAACAGCTATTAAGATTGAAACTGGGGAATTGAGGTATAAAGAAAAATGATTTATTTAATTGCCCTCCCTCTTATTTGAGGAATTATAGGAATAAATGGAGAGTATGAATTATATGTTTCTAATTCTAAACTGCTAAAACCGCTAGTCTCTAATAATTCTTTTGTTCCTCGATCAGTATGACAACCTTCGAAAAACCAATGCCATGGTTTATGCGCTAATTTTTGAATAAAGGCCAATATAGTATTCTCTTTTGCCTTTACGTGCTCAATAAAAACAAAAACTCCTGAAGGCTTTAATATTCGTTTGATTTGATTTATACATTTTATTGGATCATCTACCGTACATAATACTAACGTGCATAATACAAAATCACAATAATTATCTGGCAAATCTATACTTTCGCCTGTAAGCTCTTTTATTTCTAAATTTATTCCAAACTTATCAGCACTCCTTTGAAGGTTCTTATGCATATAAATATTAGGTTCTATAGCTACTAGTTTAGTTCCTTTTTTTAAATATCGCATATTTGCACCAGATCCAGAGCCAATTTCTACTACCACATCTGGATGGTCTTTAAGTAACTTTCTCTTTGAATTTCCGAAAAGCCAATTCATATAACCTGAAAGTACTTTGAACATCCATGAATTAATTGGTCCTAAAACTGGGTTATTTTTAAATTGTTTACTTGCTTTTAAATTTAAATTATCCATTATTTATCCTTTTTTAAAGACACATCTTTAAACAAAAGCATTTCTAATAATCTATTAGAACTACCGTCATAAAAACCAGTAGCACTATGATATGTCTTAGGGTTTTGAAACGTTCCAAAAATCATATCTACTAGTGGTATATCTGTATAATTATTCTTATGTATTTCTCTACCATGATGAATAGAATGACTTTCTGGGCGTTGAATAATATATCCTATCCAATGTGGTGTATTTATATTAGCATGTTGAAAGAAAGCTAAAAAGTTGATTATAAATAAAACTACTGTGATAGCTTGAGGCGATAAACCAATAGTAAGTGCAAATATTATACTACCAAGTAATGTAAACCCTATCATATCTAAAGGGCTATGAAATAGCGCACCATAAGTATCAAGTCTTTCTGCACTATGATGTATCTGATGAAATGTTCTCCATAAAAAATCAAATCTGTGCATGGAATAATGATAAGCAAATATTCCAAATTCATATACAATTAGCCCTATTAATGAAGAGGCAACAATTCCTAATTGACTTAAGTCTATCAATTGATACTGAGAAAGAAAAGGATCAGTTAACATTGGTAAATAAGAAGCAACAAAAAAGAAACTGAAGAATGAAATCAATCCTTTTAGCTTCCAATATTTAACTTTTGGGAGTTTTCTAGCCGGAAATATAGCTTCCCAAATTATTAATGAAGCATAAGTTGCTAACACGGCTAGTGATAAAGGGTCTAGTAGAATCTCTATCGGATTCGGTAATTGTGAAAATAAATTTTCCATAAATCTTAGTTTTTAATTAGATCGCAAAAGTAATTGTGTCTGAAATTTTAAACTAAAAAATGGACTTGACCTATGTTAGGAATTTAGCTTTTTTCTAATTCTGCTAAGGCTTTCTGGGTGTATTCCTAAATATTTTGCAATTTTATTTACTGGTATATAGGAGATGTATTGTGAATGTGTTTTAAACATTTCGGCATATCTTTCTTCTGCCGTTTTAGTTAAAAGGTTTTTCTCTCTATTAGATTTTCTTATATATCCTTGTTCTGTTAAAATTCTTCCAAACTTATTTGCATCAAGTGACGTGTTATATGCTTTCATTAAGTCTTCTCTAGTTATCATTTCTATTTCACAATCAATCAATGCTGTAATTTGTATATCTGTAGGTAGTTGAGTTAAAAAGGATGTAAAACCACAAACCAATTCGCTTTCAAAAAAGAAGTCGATAACTTTTTCAGTCATATAACTCCTAATCGTCATTTCAACGATACCATTGTTTATAAAATAAATGGCATCCTCAACTTCACCATACTCAGTTATAATGTCTCCTTTTTGAAATTGAATTTTTCTTACCGGATATGGCAAGTCATTATTAGAGGTAATAGATGTATTTAAAACTGAGTTGTAAAAGTCTAAGAATAGCATCATATACAAGTTTTAGGCTATATGCTTGTAATAAACTAACAAATCTAAACTAAATTTAATGCAATAAAAACCGTTTGAACTCACATCAAACGGCTTTTATAAATTTATAAGTTATTAAATTATAGTTTTAGGCCAAAACCAAAACCAAATATCCATGGGTTGATATCTACATCAGCACCAACAGTTGCTCCTAAAGCCGTTGTAGCATTAACAGTAACGTCAGTATTTAAGAATACTTTTTTTACGTCTACATTTAGAAACCACTTATCATTCAACATATAATCAAAACCTCCCTGAAACGCGAAACCAACAGCAGTATCATAATCTACATCATCTGCTACTGGGCCTTCATCTACCCCATAGAACAATGTTAAGTTTAAACCAGCGCCTAAATATGGTATAAAATCGTTACCCGTAAAATGATATTGACCTAATAAGGTTGGTGGTAATAACCAAACATCGCCTAAATCTATATCGCCAACTGCAGTTCCAACTGCTTTTACGTCATGATTTGTTGTTGCTAAAATTAATTCTGCTGACCAATTTTCATCAAAAAAGTAAGTAATGTCTAATTCTGGTACTACAGCAGTAGAAATATCTGCATTACCACCAATGCCTTGTATTGTAGCGCTTTCATCTGGAGTAACAACTATACCTCGTAACCTAAATTGCCAATTACTAAATCCTTTATCCTCTTCTAGTTTTTCTTGCGCATAAGTAAAACTAATAGCGCTTATAGTCAAAACTAATATTGAAATTATAGTTTTTTTCATTTGATATGATTTTTAAATTATATCATAAAAGTAGCTCTAAGTAGTATAAACATCTATGATAATTATCATAGATGAAAAGTATTTTTCAATAAAAATTAAACTTATAAGTTTAGATAAATAATAGACTTATTTATTAAACCTTTCGTATGCTGCTTTTTCTAATTCTTCTTGAAAATCTGGGTGTGCAATCTCAATTAAAGCATTAGCTCTTTGCTTTAAACTTTTGCCAAATAAATTTGCCACACCATTTTCGGTAACCACATAATGTACATGTGCTCTTGTGGTTGTTACACCAGCACCTTGTTTTAAAAAAGGTGTAATTTTAGATAAACCCTTATTGGTTACAGATGGCATGGCGAAAATTGGCTTCCCTCCTTTTGAGAGTGCTGCTCCTCTAATAAAATCCATTTGCCCACCTACACCCGAATATTGATACTTACCAATAGTATCAGCACATATTTGTCCGGTTAAGTCTATTTCTATAGCACTATTAATAGCAGTCACTTTAGGGTTTAATTTAATGAGTGAGGTATCGTTGGTATAAGCTGCTTCTTTAAAATGTACTATGGGGTTATCGTCAATAAAGTCATAGAGTTTTTTTGAACCAACGGCAAAACAGGTTACTAATTTTCCTGTTTTAAGCTTTTTTTCTTCTCCAGTGATCACGCCTTTTTCAACCAATGGCAAAATACCATCAGAAAACATTTCGGTATGAATACCTAATCGTTTATGATTGGTAAGATTATTTAACACTGCATTTGGTATATTACCTATACCCATTTGCAGCGTAGCACCATCTTCTACTAAATTAGCTACATAAGCTCCTATCTTTTTCTCTACAGGTGATAGATTTCCTAATTCTGTACTATGGATAGGCTTATCTACATGTACCGCATAGTCAATATTATCTACATGTATGATTCCATCTCCGTGTGTTCTAGGCACCTGTGGATTTATTTGAGCAATGACCATCTTTGCAGAACGTAAAGCTGGCAAAGTAATATCTACAGATGTTCCTAAAGAACAATAGCCGTGTCTGTCTGGCGTAGATACTTGTATAAAAGCGACATCTAGGGGTAATATTCCATCATCAAATAAATGATAAATTTCACTTAAAAATATAGGGATATAGTCACCTCTATTTGAATTTACAGATTTTCT
Source organism: Maritimimonas rapanae (assembly GCF_057837205.1). Taxonomy (NCBI): domain Bacteria; kingdom Pseudomonadati; phylum Bacteroidota; class Flavobacteriia; order Flavobacteriales; family Flavobacteriaceae; genus Maritimimonas; species Maritimimonas rapanae. The sequence goes on from NZ_JBYQFI010000001.1 coordinate 1,988,963, forward strand.
GACATTGCCACCAACAAAACAACTTGTTAGTCTAAACACCTTATCATAAGGCGCTTCGGTATATCTGGCAGTCCCTTCAGTATGCACTTGAATAATATCAATATTAGAAAGCTCTTGATACCTTTCGCATAAAGCATCTATTAAAACATTTGGGGTCATCGCTGCTCCTTGAAAGAATATTCTGTCTCCAGATTTTACATTATTAATCGCACTAGTAGCATCTACTATTTTCATTTTATCTTATTTATAATTTTTTTTGAATTTATTCTACACACTCAATGGGTGTATTATGTACTTGTAGTTTTACATCTTTAGGAGATACATAAGGAATGCCTAAACCCATACCTCTAAGGATAAACAACAAACCAATTAATATTACAAATACTGGTATGGCTTTGGTGATTTTTTTACGAAAATTAATTGAAAAAATATTTTTAGAATATATAGCAAGTGTCATTATGGGTATGGTGCCAAGACCAAAAATAAACATATACAAGGCACCCAAATAGAATTCTGACATAGCAATCGCTCCAACCAATGCCATATAAACCATACCACATGGTAGAAATCCATTAAAAAAACCAATAGTAAAAATTGCTTTGTTAGATTTCTGTTTTAAATAAAAACCTAATTTAGACTTAACTTGACCAATTAAACGAAACAAGGGCTTTGAGAAATTATATTTATTAAAGATTCTAGCAGGTATTAATACAATGGCTATCATTATAATACCCAATAAAATAGATAACCGCTGCTGAAAACCAGATAAATACAATCCTCTACCCAATAGGCCAAATAAAGCACCAATGCTACTGTAAGCTAATAATCGACCTAAGTGGTATAACACCGTTTGATAAGTACCTTTTGTTTTGTTAGCTCGGTCAATTGGCAATACAAATGCTATAGGCCCACACATGCCAACACAGTGAAAACTACTTAATAAACCTAATATGATAGCAGACAATAGCATCTAATACACAAACTCTTTTTTATAGAGGTATTCTTTATTATTTTCGCTCCAACTAATTTTAATGTCCCAACGACCGCCTACCAACTTATTATCAGGTATGAGTAATGTAGTAGTTTTAGATAAGACAAATGGGATGTCTGTATCTAAACTTTGGTTAGACGGTCTATAAAGGGACACGTTTCCCTTGATAGTTTCTGTTTGATAATTTTCAGGGAAACTAATTTCTATTCCTTTTGTTGTTTTTTTAAATTGTAATTTAACACCTAGCTCTTTGGTATTCTTATATTTATCAATATCTTTTTGATAATTTAGTTCATCTTTATAATACTCATCAGAGACTAAATCGTAATCGTATTTTTCATTGGTACTGGCCTTTATAACAAAAAAGAGTATAAAGACTATAAATAGGATGAATGCTATTACGATACCCGTTCCCCAATTGATTTTCATAATTTCTTGTCTTTAGTTGTCAGTTCGAGTATTCCAGAGGAACATATCGAGAACTTGTTTTATATTCTAGATTCCGCATCAAATGCCGAATGACAATTCTTGTCAATATTTTTTTGGTCCTAGAAAATTAGTAGTTGTAGTTTCTACTAGCTCTCCATTTGAATAGACTCCTATTTTAATTTTTTCTTTACTCTCTTTTAATGATGCTCTAGGTATTTCAATAAATAGTGTTCCTTCAGACAAATCTTGCTTTGGTACTGACAAATCTTCTTCACCTACTAATTTTACTATACCATCGTGTGAAATTAATTTTATAGTTACGTCATTAATTTCATCGGTAGTTTTATTAATCAATTTGTATGTATATACATTACTGATTATATTGTTTTCTTTAGTAGTGTATAGTTGACCTGGCAATCGTAAAACTGTCGCCTCAACTGCATTACGCATAAAAAGCATTGCGATTAAAACACCAATTAAAATGATCAATACGCCTGTATATGCTTTTATTCTTGTTGTAAATGTTGGTTTTTCTTCTTTAGCAATGTTATCTTCAGATGCAAATCGTATTAATCCTTTCGGGAGGTTAACTTTTTCCATCATAAAATCACAAGCATCTATACAAGCTGTACAGTTTACACATTCTAATTGTGTTCCGTTTCTGATATCTATTCCAGTTGGACATACATCAACACATTGATGGCAATCTATACAGTCACCTTTACCAGAGGTTGGTCTGTCTTCATTCTTTTTAAACTTGGCTCTACCTGCTTCTTTTTCTCCTCGCTTATAGTCATAAGCAACTACAATAGATTTATTATCTAATAATACACTTTGCAGCCTTCCGTAAGGACAAGCTATCACACAAACCTGCTCTCTAAACCAAGCGAAAATAAAATAGAAAACTAATGTGAAAATGATAATAGAAATTAACCCACTTATATGATTCATTGGATTATCAGTAATAATCTCAAATAGTGCATCACTACCAATTATATAGGCTAAAAACACATTTGCAATTAAAAAAGATATGATAAAGAATACGGTATGTTTTAATACACGTTTTCTTATTTTCTCTGGAGTCCAATCTTGCTTTTTTAAACGAATTTGCGCCCCTCTATCTCCATCAATTGCATATTCTATCTTTCTAAAAAGCATTTCTAAAAAGATAGTTTGTGGACATACCCATCCACAAAATACCCGCCCATAAACCACAGTAAATAATGTGATAAAGACTACGCCAATAATCATTGAAATCACCAAAAGATGAAAATCTTGAGGCCAAAATGGAAATCCGAAAATATTAAATCGACGTTCTAAAACATTGAATAATAGAAACTGATTACCATTAACCTTTATAAAAGGTGCTGCAAATAGAAAAACTAATAAAAACCAGCTTACATAAGTACGGTACTTATAGAATTTACCACTAGGTTTTTTAGGAAATATCCATGAACGCTTACCGCTATCATCAATAGTGCCTATAGAATCTCTAAAGCTTTCTTTTGTTTGCTCACCCATTATTTACAAACTTCATTTTCCTTTTGAGTTAAACAAAGAATCTCTAGAACTAAAGATTCTTCAATACGTTATGAATGATAAATATTTACTCTTTCCAGAGTTCGCCTTCTTTTTCTTTAGGATTTTCAGTAGTTACTCCTTTCAAGCTCAATATGTAACTGGTAACTTGTTGAATCTTCTCGGCATTCAAACTATTTTTCCAAGCAATCATACCTTTACCGTCACGGCCACCATCAGAAATTGTATTATAAATATTTTCAGCACCACCGCCTAAAATCCAGTATTCATCAGTAAGGTTAGGGCCAATACCTCCACCACCATCAAAAGCATGACAGGCAGCACAATTAGTCTTAAAAATCTTCTTCCCTGCCTCTAAATTATCAGCACCACTCATACTGCTCGCATCTAGCACGACAGGATTGGCTCGTTTGTAATTATCTACTTCTATTTTCGCTAATCGCATTTCTTCTTCGAAACTTTCTGCATTCGTGTTACCTCCAAGAATATGATAATATCCTAAATATAATACTGCAAAAACAATAGAAATGTAAAAGGAATATAACCACCATGGTGGTAAAGAATTATCTAACTCTTTTATTCCATCATAATCATGATCTAATAAAATATCTTTTTCTTGCTCTATAGGCTTAGAACCCCACATACTTTTAAGAAAGCCTTTGAGTCCACTGTCTTCTTCAACTAAATTGTCTGAAGACTCATCAGAATCATTTGCATATATATTAAATGCCTCAAAACCGATCAGTAATAAAAACACAAACAAAAGAAATAAAGCTACCGAAGGGTTAGATATAAAAGCTGGTTCTGTACTAGTTTTATATAAACTTTCTACTATTATAAAAATAATTGCAAAAACAATTAATACACGCAGAAATGCAAGGGTTGATTTATTTTTCATAGTTCTAAAGTATTATCATTATCTAATGGTAAATTGCTTACCTTATTTATATATTCTTTTTTAGCTGTGAATACCCACCAAAATAACACTGCGAAAAAAATAAAAAAGATCAATAAAGAGATCATTGGGTATATGGCAACACCTTCCATGCTTTCCATATGATGTTTTATAAACTTTAACATGATTAGTTATTTTGAACTGTTTTTTGTTCGTCTTTTACTTTAATATCTGTACCTAGTCGCTGCAAGTAGGCAATTAATGCTACTATTTCGCGCTCATTCATTGGCGTAAATTCAAGTCCATTTGATGCTGCATCCTTTTTAGCAGCTTCATAACTTTCTGCGAATGCAGGATCTTGATATAAGTTCTTTTCGATACCTAATGCCTGCTCTTTCATGCTTGTACGTGCATTATCTATTTCTTCTTGAGAATATGGTACACCTAGTTTTACCATTACTTTCATCTTCTTCTCTATTTGAGAAATATCAAGCTTATTCTTACTTAGCCACTGATAATTAGGCATTATTGATCCTGGTGAAGTACTTTGCGGATCATTCATATGATTTAAATGCCAACTGTCTGAGTACTTTCCTCCTTCTCTGGCCAAGTCTGGCCCTGTTCGTTTAGAACCCCATAAGAAAGGATGATCATATACAAATTCACCAGCTTTTGAATATTCTCCATAGCGTTCAACCTCACTTCTAAATGGTCTAATCATTTGTGAGTGACACCCCACACAACCTTCTCTTATGTATAGATCTCTACCTTCTAATTCAAGCGGTGTATATGGTTTTACACTTGTGATAGTAGGAATATTCGATTTCACCATAATTGTTGGTACAATCTGTACTATGCCACCAATGAGTATTGCAATTGTTGCAAAAATTGTTAATTGAACTGGTTTTCTTTCTAAAGCATGATGCCAAGTTTCTCCTACTAAACGTCCTTTTTTAATTTTTACTAAAGCAGGAGCTTCTGCATGCTCATCTTCTACTTTGCTTCCAGATTTCACAGTCTTGACAACGTTATATAACATTATTATAGCACCAACTATATACATAGTACCGCCTATAGCACGCATCCAATACATTGGCATAATCTGAGTAACCGTTTCTAAAAAATTACCATAAACTAATGTACCATCTGGATTGAATTGTTTCCACATAGAAGCTTGCACAAAACCTGCTACATATAATGGTAATGCATATAAAATAATACCTAAAGTGCCAATCCAAAAATGTGTGTTGGCCAGTTTATTAGAATATAGTTTTGTTTTAAACATTCTAGGTATTAACCAATAGATCATACCAAAAGTTAAGAAACCGTTCCATGCTAAAGCACCAACGTGTACGTGAGCAATGATCCAATCTGAGAAATGCGCAATGGCATTAACACTCTTAAGAGAAAGCATTGGACCTTCAAAAGTTGCCATACCATAACCAGTAATGGCTACTACCATAAACTTCAATACTGGATCTGTTCTTACTTTATCCCAGGCGCCTCGTAGTGTTAGCAACCCGTTAATCATACCTCCCCAAGATGGCATTAATAACATTATAGAGAATACAACTCCTAAATTTTGAGCCCAATCTGGTAAAGCAGTATATAATAAATGGTGTGGGCCTGCCCAGATATAAATAAATATTAATGACCAAAAGTGAACTATAGATAATTTATATGAGTAAATAGGCCTGTTAGCCGCTTTAGGAATGAAATAATACATCAATCCTAAAAATGGTGTTGTTAAAAAGAATGCTACCGCATTATGACCATACCACCATTGCACTAAGGCATCCTGAACTCCGGCATAAACCGAATAACTTTTTAATCCGTTTACTGGTAATTCTAAACTGTTAAAAATATGGAGTACTGCAACAGTAACAAACGTAGCTAAGTAAAACCAGATAGCCACATATAAATGACGCTCTCTACGTTTTAAAATTGTACCAATCATGTTAATACCAAAGATTACCCAAACTAATGCAATAGCTATATCTATTGGCCATTCTAATTCAGCATATTCTTTACTTGTGGTATAACCCAATGGTAAAGTAATTGCAGCCGCCACAATAATTAATTGCCAGCCCCAAAAGTTTAATTTACTCAACAGATCACTATACATTCTTGCTTTAAGCAATCTCTGTAGAGAATAATAAACACCTGCAAAGATCGCATTACCTACAAAGGCAAAAATTACTGCATTAGTATGTAGTGGACGTAAACGACCAAAACTTAACCATGAAATTCCACTGGTTAGGTCTGGAAATAGAAACATAAAGGCTAGTAATAAGCCAATTAACATTCCTACCAACCCCCACAAAATGGTTGCATACAAGAAGTTTTTTACAATCTTGTTGTCATAATAAAATTGTTGCATTTCCATAAATTATGATTTATCTAAAGGTTTTGAAGTTTCTTTTTTAGTTGATTTATTTTCGAATAACATTCGTATAGAGGGAGTTACGGCATCATCGTACTGACCACCGCGGACAGCAAAAAAAAATGCTGCTAAAAAAATAATTGCAATAATTAAACTAACGGTTATTAATACATAAATAACGCCCATACCATACCTGATTAATAGACAAAATTAAGCGAGTAGAAAATTAAAAAATATGACAAATGTCATGTTTTATATTTTTTACTATTAGCTATAAAATTTGTTGCTACGGTTACAAAAATTACTATAGTTACAGAACTTAAAGGCATTAAAATTGCCGCAATAATTGGTGATAACAAACCATTAATGGCAAAATACATACCTATAAGGTTGTAGAGTAATGAAATTACAAAACTTATTTTAATAATTTTCAATGTTTTTTTAGACAATTCTAACAAGCTTGATAATTGTGCAAATCTGGTTGCATCTATTATTCCGTCTGAAGCAGGAGAAAATACATTAATGTCTTCTGCCATAGCCAAACCAACATTACTCTGTGCTAGTGCGCCTGCATCATTCAGCCCATCACCGACCATCAATACTTTTTGTCCTTTATCTTGTAATTCTTTAATATAGTTAAGCTTATCTTCTGGTTTTTGATCAAAAACCAACATTGTTTTATTAGGTAGTATTTCTTCGAGCTTATTTTTTTCACCTCGATTATCTCCTGATAAGATTCCTAAACGATAACTTTTCTTTAATTCTTTGAATAGTGAACCTAATTGTTCTCGGTATGAATTTTCGAAAACAAATTTTCCAAGCACCTCATTATTAATACTAATAAAAACTTTAGTTTGCAAAGAGGAAAGTTCTTTTGCATTTACAAACTCAGCTGACCCAAGTTTTACATGCCTACCATTTACTTTTCCTTGCACACCCTTTCCTAATTCTTCTTTAAATTCAGAAACTTTAAGCGAATGAATTTCTGTTAAATAATTATAAATATTTCTGCTTAATGGATGATTAGAGTTTCTTAAAACACTAATAACGGCTTGTTTATCTTCATATGAAAGTGGTAAACCGTCATAAACTATTCTAGCTTTGTTAGTAGTTATAGTACCCGTTTTATCAAAAATAATAGCATCTATATGAGAAAGATTCTCAATAACATCAGTATTTTTAAGATACATTTTTCGTTTACCAAAAATACGTAGCATATTCCCTAAAGCAAATGGTGCTGAAAGTGCTAACGCACAAGGACACGCAACTATAAGTACCGCAGTTACAACATTCGCCACCATTGTTACATCTTTAAAATACCAAAAGATTCCTGAGGCAAAAGCAATAAGTAAAACAATGATAGTAAACTGCTTACTTATAGAATCTGTTAGATTTTTTATTTTGCTAGTTTTAGTTTTTGTAAAAATATCATTGCTCCATAGCTGTGTTAAATAGCTTTGTGAAACAGATTGTAGAACTTCCATTTCTACTGCTCCTAAAAGTTGTTTTCCTCCTGCAAAGATTTTGTCACCAGATTTTTTTGAAACAGGTAAAGATTCGCCCGTAACAAAACTATAATCTATTTCAGTATTTTTAGAGATAAGTATACCATCAACTGGAATTAACTCGTTATTTCTGATCAATAGTCGATCTCCTTTTTCTACTTCGTAGATTGAAACATTTATTTCTGATTTGTCATCTTTAATTTTAGTGACTGCAATTGGAAAATAGGATTTATAATCTCGCTCAAAAGACAAGAAGCTATAGGTTTGTTGTTGAAATATTTTTCCTAGTAATAGAAAAAAAACAAATCCAGCCAAGCTATCGAAATATCCTTGACCAACATTAAAAAGTATTTCATAAGAACTTCGTAAAAACAGCACAGAAATACCTAAGGCTATAGGTACATCTATATTTAAGATCTTATGTTTTAATCCTTTATAGGCAGAAAGGAAGTAATCACTTGCAGCATAAAAAACAACTGGCAAAACTGTTATAAAAATTATGGTTCTAAATAAGGGTTTGTATTTTTCTAACCAGTAACCATCAGATTGAAAGTATTCAGGAAAAGATAACAACATAATGTTCCCGAATGCAAACCCCGCAACAGCCAATTTATATAAAAGTGATCTATTAACTTTCTTTTTTTGAGTAGTTTCACTATCAAGGCTAATGTAAGGTTCATATCCTATAGAACTTAATAATTCAACTAATTTTTTTAAAGTAGTTTCTCTATTACTAAATGTTAAACGAACTTCTTTTTTAGGGAAATTTACAATTGAAGAACTTATAGCAGAATTTAGCTTATTTAAATGTTCTAAAACCCAAATACATGAACTGCAATGTATATGTGGAATATAGAATGTGATTACAGTTGTATTTTCATCTTTAAAATCATAAAGGTTTTTTACAATCGCATCATTGTCTAAATAATCATATTTACCTTGAATATTCTCTGGAATTTTGCCTGGTGATTGTTCTAAATCATAATAATTACCGAGTTCATTCTCATTGAGAATTTCGTATACAGTCTTACATCCATTACAACAAAAAGATTTATTATTGAAATGGGTTACATCACTACTACAGTCATCACCACAATGATAACAATTAGTTAAAGACATACATTACTCATTTACCTTAAACAAAGGTTAGATATAAACTATTTCTAAAATATGATAAATATCATATATATTGAATATATTTGAATAGTAATTTCTCAATTTGGTATGGGTAACTGTCAGCAGTGTATAATCCGTGAATTTAATACTTTAAAATCTCTAACTAAAGATGAACTTAAGAGCATGTCTGATCATAAGGATGCCATGACTTTTAAGAAAGGTGATGTTTTATTTAGGGAAGGAAATACTTTAAATGGTGTTTATTGTATTAAGCAAGGTGTATGCAAACTTTCTAGATTGAGTGCAAATGGTAAGGAACAGATAGTCCGCTTTATTAAAGGAGGTGATATGTTGGGTTATAGATCTGTATTAAGTGAAGAACCTGTAACGCTTACTGTTACCGCTTTAAAAGATATGGAAGCTTGTTTTATACCTAAAAAAGATATTTTTGATTCTATTAGAGAAAATCCAAAGTTTTCTATGGATATGATGAAGACTGTTTGTCATGATTTAAAGGATGCCAATGCATCCATTACAAAAATGGCTCAAAAAACTGTAAAGCAAAGACTAGCCGATACCTTATTATTTTTAAAGGAAACCTTTGGTGAAAGTAAAGAGGGTTATTTAGATATTTCTCTAACACGTGAAGAAATTGCAAGTGTTATTGGAACCGCTACAGAATCTGCCATTAGACTTTTATCTGAATTTAAAAAGAAAGAGTTAATTTCTTCAGATGGTAAAAAACTTAAGGTTTTAGACGAAAAAGGTTTGTACAGAATTTCTCAAGGGTTTTAGTTGACAATAAGAACTTATCTTGTTGACATAAGAAAAGAGCAAAATTATTCAAATGATTTTCTTCCCGTTTAAATACACTTTTTCAACTTGATGATTTCCAAAGGAATATGGAATAAAACTGTAAGAGTTGATAGGTTTAGTCACTATTAAATTCGCCTGCTTACCAACAGTAATAGAACCTAATTGTTTTTCTAAACCCATTGCATAAGCTCCGTTAATTGTTGCTGCATTTATAGCTTCTTCTGGAGTCATTTTCATTTTTACGCAAGCAGTTGAAACTACAAAGTTCATATTACCCGATGGTGTGGAGCCAGGGTTATAATCTGTAGCAAGTGCTAATGGTAAACCTGCATCAATCATCTTACGCGCTGGAGTATAAGGTATGCTTAAAAAGTATGAACAGCTTGGTAAAGCAACTGGCATTGTCTTTGTGTTTTTTAGCACCTCGATGTCTTCATCTCGCATTTCTTCTAAATGGTCAACAGAAAGAGCATTATACTTTACGCCTGCCAGTATACCGCCAATTGCTGTAAATTGATTTACATGAATTTTAGGAATAAGTCCATACTTCTTACCTGCCTCTAAAATCAATTCTGTGTCTGCTACAGAAAAATATCCTGTTTCACAAAAAACATCTACATATTCGGCTAAGCTTTTTTTAGCTATAACTGGTATTATATCATCAATGAGCATTTGTAAATACCCATCTTTATTATCTTTATATTCTAAAGGTAAAGCATGAGCGCCTAAAAAAGTGGACTTGACCTCTATTGGATAATTCTCTTTTAACCGTTTAATTACGCGAAGCATTTTTAATTCTGCTTCTTTTGTTAAACCATACCCTGATTTGATTTCAACGGCACCAGTTCCTAAAGAAATAACTTCTTCTAAACGCACTTTACTTTGCTCATAAAGTTCTTCTTCTGAAGTTTCTTGTAGTTTTTTAGCTGAATTTAAAATACCTCCTCCGCGCTTGGCAATTTCTTCATAGGTTAGTCCATTAATGCGATCGACAAATTCTCCTTCACGATTACCAGCATAAACTATATGCGTATGAGAATCACACCATGATGGCAAAATCATTTTACCAGTTACATCAACAATTTTTGCTTGAGTTTCTGGGCAGTCTTCCATCTTTCCAAAATCAGCAATCAAACCATCTTTAACTAATAAATAAGCATTTTTAATAGTTGGTAACTCTTTCATTTCTTTACCAGAAACAAACGATATGGGTTCTGTTCTAACTTGAATTAATTCTTTTATATTCTTGAATAATGTATCCATTAAAACAGGTTATTTAATATATTATCGTCAACTAAATTAGGTATTGTAACTTTTAAACTTGGTGTACGTTCCATTTCACGCTTTATAGCAAATAATGCTTCCTTATTACGTGCCCAACTTCTACGCGCTATTCCATTATTTACATCATAAAAAAGCATTTTCTTCAATCGAGATTCAGCTTCAAAAGTACCATCAAGCAACATACCAAAACCGCCATTAATAACTTCTCCCCATCCTACTCCACCTCCATTATGAATAGAAACCCAGGTCGCACCTCTAAAACTATCACCAATTACATTATGAATTGCCATATCAGCTGTAAATTTACTTCCATCATAAATATTAGACGTTTCTCTGTATGGCGAATCCGTACCACTCACATCGTGATGATCTCTACCTAATACAACTGGTCCTATTTTCCCTTCTGAAATAGCATCGTTAAACGCTTTTGCAATTTTTACTCTTCCTTCCGCATCAGCATATAAAATACGTGCCTGAGAACCAACAACCATTTTGTTTTTCTTAGCGTCTTTTATCCAAGTGATATTGTCTTGCATTTGTAACTGAATTTCTTTAGGAGAATTTTCCATGATCTCTTGCAAGATATTCATAGCAATTTCATCAGTTTTATCTAGATCTTCTGGTTTCCCAGAAGTACACACCCAACGAAAAGGACCAAATCCGTAATCGAAACACATAGGACCTAAGATGTCTTGCACATATGACGGATACTTAAAATCTATCTGATTTTCGGCCATTACATCTGCTCCTGCGCGAGAGACTTCTAATAAAAATGCGTTGCCATAATCGAAAAAATAAGTTCCTTTAGCTGCATGGTTATTTATAGCTTCTGCATGTCTTCGCAATGTCTTCTGCACCTCTTTTTTAAACGTTTCTGGTTCCTTGCGAATCAATCGATTGGATTCTTCGTAAGAAATATCAACAGGATAGTAACCGCCTGTCCAAGGAATATGTAATGATGTTTGATCTGAACCTACATGTATAAAGATATTTTCTGCATCAAATCTTTCCCAAACTTCTACTACATTTCCGACATATGCGATAGAAACAACCTCTTCAGATGCTTGCGCTTGTTTTACGCGAGTTAACAAGTCATCCATATTGTCAATCAAGACGTCTACCCAGCCTTGCTCATAACGTTTTGTTGCTGCTTTTGGATTTACTTCTGCTGCAATAGTAATACAGTTAGCGATATTTCCTGCTTTAGGTTGCGCTCCACTCATACCTCCTAACCCAGCTGTTAAGAAGATTTTTCCTTTTGGGGTTTCTCCTTTCTTTAAAATTTTTCGAAAGGCATTCATCACCGTAATTGTGGTTCCATGTACAATCCCTTGAGGGCCAATATACATATATGAACCTGCCGTCATTTGTCCATATTGCGTAACTCCTAATGCATTGTATTTTTCCCAGTCATCTGGTTGCGAATAATTAGGGATCATCATACCATTAGTCACTATAACCCTAGGTGATTCTTTCGACGAGGGAAATAAACCCATAGGGTGACCCGAATACATATGCAACGTTTGTTCATTAGACATGGTAGCCAAATATTGCATTGTTAAAAGATACTGCGCCCAGTTTTGAAATACAGCTCCGTTACCACCATAAGTGATTAATTCTTCTGGATGCTGAGCTACTGCGGGATCAAGATTATTCTGAATCATCAACATAATAGCTGCTGCTTGCTGTGATTTAGCAGGGTATTCATCAATTGGTCTCGCAAACATTTTATAATCTGGCTTAAAACGGTACATGTATATGCGACCATAATCATTCAACTCTTCAGCAAATTCTAACGCTAGTTCAACATGCCACTTTTTTGGAAAATATCTCAAAGCATTGCGAATAGCCAATTGTTTTTCCTCTTTAGATAAAATATCTTTTCGTTTTGGAGCTCTATTTACATCCTTAGGATATTCTCTTTTTTTAGGAAGTTCCGATGGAATTCCTTGTAATATATTTTCTTTAAAAGTCATTTTAACTTTTGTTTAGTGCACTCTAAAAGATCGATTTTTAACTAAATCAATCATTGTATTAATATCATCTTTTAAAATCCTATCATCTTCTAATTTAGCAACTTTACCTCTAATAAGCTTAAAATTTTCTTCTATAATTTTAGAGAAGGTATTTGGACGTCTAAATTCCATGGCCTGTGCAGCATACATTAATTCAATTGCAAATATTTTTTCTAAATTTTCTAATATCTGATTGAACTTACGTCCAGAAATACTTCCCATAGAAACATGATCTTCTTGCCCCAAAGAAGTTGGTACACTATCTGCTGATGGTGGAAAACACAAAGATTTATTCTCAGTAACTAAAGCAGCTGTGGTATATTGAGGAATCATATAACCAGAGTTTAATCCACCACTTTCAGTTAATAATCGCGGCAAACCATATTTACCTTCGAGTAATAAATAACAACGCCTATCTGAAATATTTCCTAATTCAGAAGCTGCTATTGAAGTATAATCTAACGCCATAGCCAATGGTTGTCCATGAAAATTACCACCAGAAATAGCTTCAGTTTCACTCAATACAATAGGGTTATCTGTAACCGAATTCATTTCAATTTCTGCTAGTTCATTTAAATGATAAAAAGCATTTCTAGAAGCCCCATGTACCTGTGGCATACATCTAATTGAATAAGGGTCTTGAACCCTATCACATTCTAAATGATTTTCAACATTCTGAGAATTTTTTAAAAACATTCTTATACGCTCAGCAACTTTTAAATTTCCTTTAAATGGACGTATATTGTGTAGCTTTTCTTTAAATGGTGATGCACTGCCTTGAAATCCTTCTAAAGTCATGGTTCCAGAAAGATCAGCAAGATCAAGTAAATAGTCCATCTTTTTTAAACCTACAATCGCGTGCGCTAAAATAAATTGAGTACCATTAATTAAACCCAATCCTTCTTTTGCTTCTAATTTTAACGGTTTTAGTCCTCTAGATGCTAATACTTCTTTAGCAGAAATTATTTTGTCTTTAACCCAAAACTCTCCTTCTCCTAGTAATGGTAAAAATAAATGTGATAAAGGTGCTAAATCGCCCGAAGCTCCTACGGAACCTTGTTCTGGTACAACTGGCAATAAATCATTTTCAATAAAGTAAATAATAGTATTGATCAATTTTAACCGAACACCAGAATATCCTTGACAAAGTGCATGAACTTTACAGATCATCATAATTTTTGACAATTCTTTATCAATCGGATTACCAACACCAACCGCATGTGTAATTAACAAGTTTTCTTGAAGTTTACTAGTCTCATCTGGAGTAATTTGTGTGTCACACAATGGGCCAAAGCCAGTATTTATACCATATACAGCTTTCTTGCCGCTAGCCATAATCTCAACTTTCTTTCTGCATTCTTCAACTTGAATTATTGCCTTTTCGGTGAGTTCTGCCTTTAGATTACCATTTGCAATAGCAATAGCCTTATCTACTGTTAAATGATCTATACCGTATCTAAACATACTATTTATTAAATTTTATCAAAGTTATTCTTATTTTTGATGCTTTATAATACTAATATTGTTTATTATTGATAACTATGAGTAATCAAATTGAGCATAGACATTTACGCTATTTTTTAGCTGTTGCCGAAGATTTACATTTTAGAAAAGCTGCCGAAAGACTATATATTTCTCAACCTGGCTTAAGTAGACAGATCAAACAAATGGAAGATGATCTTGGGGTTCAATTGTTTGAACGCCATAACAGAAAAGTAGAACTAACTGAAGCTGGAAAATATCTTAAACATGAGGCTACACAAAACCTAAAAGAATTTGAGAATATATTATCTCATACGAAGCTCTTACATGATGGTACTCGAGGAAATTTGAGTTTTGGTTATGTGGGTTCTGCCATGCATCAATTGATTCCTGACCTTTTATTAAAGTTTAAAAAAGAATACCCTAAAGTAATCTTTAACCTAAAAGAAATGGATAATCAACGCCAGATTAAAAGTTTATTATCTAAAGAAATTGATATCGGTTTTGTAAGATTAGAACGCGTACCTAGAGCGCTAGAAGTATTACCAATTCTAAAAGAGCCTTTTTGTTTAGTTCTACCTAAAAATCATCCAATAAATTCTTCTAATTTTAAAAAACTTAGTCAATTAAAAAATGAATCGTTTATAATGTTTGATCCTTCTTATAGCCCTTCTTATTACGAAAAAGTAATGCAACTATTTGATGATAATGGATTTTCACCAATTATATCTCACAACACGATACATGCGAGTTCAATTTATAGATTAGTAGAAAACGGATTAGGTATTTCTATAGTACCGAGATCATTACAGCTTGGTTATAATATGGGTGTAAAATTTATAGAGTTAGATAAAATAAAGCATAGAACTGTTTTATCTGTTGTTTGGAATAAAAATAATAGAAACCCAGTTTTAGCCTCTTTACTAGAGTATTTAAAATAAAAAAGCCGTGCTAAACACGGCTTAAACTTTTATATAATAAGATTATTTTTCTTCTCTCTTCACCCTAATCTGTTCTCTAACTCTAAAATTAGTTCTTCTATTAAGCTGATGTTGATCTTCTGTACAATCTTTACCATTAACACAATCGTTTACTAACTGAGTTTCTCCTTTACCTTCGCTACTTACTCTACTTGTATCTATTCCTTTAGAAATAATATATTCTATTGTAGACTTAGCTCTTTTATCTGATAAACGCATATTATAAGAATCTGGCCCTCTAGAATCCGTATGCGAGGTTGCATGAATATCTAACTCTGGATATTTTTTCATAACCTCAACTACTTTATCTAATTCTTCAGCAGCATCTGGTCTTATATTATGCTTATCGAAATCAAAATAAATTACATTAATATTAATCAATAACTCATCACCCACCATTTTAAAGTCTGGTGTCATATCGAGGTTTTCTACTAAAGCATCAGCATCTAAATCGTTTACCGTTTTAATTGAGCGCTCTTCTCTTAAATACCCATCATTAGTAGCAACTAGAGTATAATCTCCATCACATGGTAACTTAAAACTAAACGTAGCATCATCTTCGTGAGCCGCCGTGATTTGTAATTGATTACCGTCAGCATCCAAAATTTGCACTATGGCTCCTGGTATTAATTCTTTCGTATCTATATCTCTAACCACACCTTTTATTTCTTGGAAACATTCAATAAATAACTCTTCGTCTTCAATAAAAGAATAAATATCATCATCACCTTTACCTTCTTCTCTGTTCGAAGAGAAAAATCCTTTTTGCGCTGATTCATTAATTATATACGCAAAATCATCTTTAGGGCTATTAACTGGTTGCTCTAGGTTTAAAGCTGGCGATACAGTATTATCAAAAATTTTACTTGCAAAAACATCTAAATTACCATGCCCAGGATGACCGTTAGAAGAAAAATATAAAATATTATCTTCTGCCATAAATGGAAACATTTCACGTTCTTCTGTGTTAATTCTAGGTCCTAAATTTTTAGGGTCACTAAAGGTTCCATCAGAATTAATATCTACAACATAGATATCCGTTTTACCCAAACCTCCTTCTCTATCTGAGACAAAATATAATTTTGAATCATCACTATTTAATGCTGGCAATCCTGTTTGAAAATCATTACTATTAAAAGGTAATTTCTCAACATTAGACCATACACCTTCATCATTAACAGTTGCTTTATACATCTGTATGTTATCAAATCCTCCTTTACCTCTTATAGATTTCTCCTTTTCATCATAGTTGTTAGCACTAAAATAAACAGTCTTTAAATCTTTGGTAAACACTACTGAACCTTCGTGCAATCTTTTGTTTACCTCGCCTTCAAATTTACGTTTGTTAACTACAGCTCCGGTGCTATCAATATCTCCTACATAAAGATCTAAATATGGTTGGCCATTTTCTCGCCATACTCTTTTTACAATAGTTACTTTATCACTAGGTGATGCAAAAACTACTTTTCCTTCTCCAAAAAAAGCAACTCCAAAATCTGCCAACTTGGTGTTAACGTCTTGAAGTTTTACTAAATGTTTTCCGGGTGTTGTTTGAGCCACAACAAAAAGTGTACTCAACAATAATAGTGTGGTTAATATTTTTCTCATGACAATGTTGTTTTCTTTATTAGAAAAATCTTGGTGACTTAATTTTTTTCTCTGCTGATCTAATATCCCATAATAAAATTCCTTCAAAAGAACCATTATTAAAATCACCTAAATTAGATAAGGTATGATCGTATGCAAAACCTAATCTAAATGTTGGGGTTATTGCAAAGTTAATTAAACCACTAATAGAATCGTCTAAACGATAGCTTGCCCCAACTTCAAAACGCTCGTTAAACAAAAAATTAGTCGAAATATCTGCCGATAAAGGGGCACCAGAAGTTGCTTTAAGCATTACTGATGGCTTAAATTTAAGATTTTTATTTAAATCGAACACATAACCAGAGGTTAAGAAATAGTGCATTTGATCTGAAACTTCGGTTATTTCACCATTTGAAGTTCTAATATGTGATGCTTTTAACATGTTTGGCATAGACAAACCTAGGTAAAAATGATCGGTATAATAAAATGCTCCTACTCCAAAATTTAAATCAGATGAAGAATCAATATTATCAAAAATAGGGTCTGGATCTACAGTTTCTAATAATAGATCTGCATTAAATAGTGTTACACCAGCCTTAATACCTAAAGCTAATCTGCCTTCTTCTGACGTTTGCAAGGTATATGAAAAATCACCGTAAATATTATGTTCTTTTATAGGACCATACTCATCTGCAATAAAAGATAAACCTAATCCTACTTTTTTTGCAATTGGAGCATGTAACGAAGCTGTAAACGTTTCTGGCGCGCCGTTTAAACCTGTCCATTGTTTTCTTCCTAACAAGCCAATACTTAAAGTCTCTCGAGATCCGGCATAAGCTGGATTCACCACATTCATATTGTACATGTATTGGGTATATTGGGGGTCTTGCTGCGCAAAACTATCAACCGTAAACAAACAAAATGCTATTGTTATATATAGAATAATCTTCTTCATCGAACTTTTTTTATCTATTTAAGTATACCCAATTAGAAATCGGATCTAAATTATCTTGATTGAAATATATAATGTAGTAATAGGTTCCGGTTGGTACTTGTTCACTACCATTAAAGTTTAGATTTCCGTTTGAGAAACCATCCCACCATAATGGATTATTTCTACCTTCATTTTCATAATCAAAAACCTTATTACCCCATCTATTATAGATCTCCATTTTAAAGTTTGGATATAAGAATCCTAAACCAGGCACTACAAATGTTTCGTTGATATTATCTCCGTTTGGTGAAAATCCTTCTGGAATAAAAATATCTATAGGATCTACAGAAGCAGTATCTTGATCGTCTTCATTAGGATCATTATTATCTGGAGTCGAATCAGGATCAAAATTTGAAGTAACAATTTCAGCTGAATTCACATAATCTTCAATTAAACCAATAACTGCAGTAATATTTAATGAAACAGAACTTCCGTTAGTAATATCTCCAATATTCCAAATACCAGTTGTTGGATCATAATCTCCATCATCTGAAAGATAAATATAACCTTGAGGTAAAATATCTCTAACTGTTACATTAGAAGCATCCTCAGGACCATCATTTGTTACAGTTATTGTAAAAACTACATTTGTACCTCTATGAGGTCTTCCTCCGACAGGATTATTATCTAAAATTTCAACTTCTTTTGTAAGGCTTAAATCTGATACAGTAGGAGTTACAATTACCAAACCTGTTTCATCATCATCAGCAATACCATCTGAATAATCATCATCATCAAAACTTGATGAAGGATCACTATCTAAATCATGAACATCAGAGGCAACAATCTCTGCTCTGTTATTATACTCTCCGGCAGCTAAAACAGTAGCACTAATAGTTAACGGAATAGATTGACCTGAGTTAACCGTTAAACCTGTCCAGTTAATAATATTACCACTATTTGAGCCCCCATTACCTATATTGGTTATGTTACCATAACCGCTAGGTACAATATCTCGAACAGCAACACCGGTAGCAGTATCTGGCCCATCATTAGTTAATGTTAACGTAAAAACAACCGTGTCACCAATATTAGGTGTTGGATTATCTACTGTTTTTGTTAAACTTAAATCAGCTCTCATAGGTACTACTGTAACAAGACTAGTTTCGTCATCATCAATACCGTCTGGAGTGCCATCTTTTCCATCATCTTGATCAAAACTTAGTGAAGGATCACTATCAGGATCTATCTGATCTGAAGTTGTTATTTCTGCTCTGTTATTATAATCACCTGTAGGGAGCACAGTTGCATTTACTGTTAAAACTATATCATCTGCAGGTGTATTTCCAACGGGAATTATCAAGTTTGGCCATAGAACTGTAGTTCCTATAGGAGTAACACCATTACTAATATTAGTAAGGTTACCATACCCATTAGGAATTACATCTCTAACGGTAACACCTGTAGCAATGTTTGGTCCATCGTTATGAATAGTTAAGGTAAATGTAACCACATCACCAACATTAGGCGCAGGGTCATTTACCGTTTTTGTAATACTTAAGTCAGCTTGAGCATTAATTGCTAGACTGGTAAAAACTAACAATACCGTAAATATTGTAAGTCTTCTAACAAAATGTCTTATATGATTATTAAGAGGAGTGTAGTTTTTTACCATATTATCTTTCCGTTCACAATTTAAATCTATGACACATTATATAACAATTAAGTCACAGATATTACTAGTTTTATTTTTATAAAAAAATCTTTTTGAAGCAGATGCTTTAAAAAGGAGCTTTTTTTAATTTGGTCGACAAATTTACAAATAATTTATAAAGACCAAATTGTTAGAAGGTTATTAAATAAATTTATAGGGTGATTTTCTGCTTTGAAAAGAAATCTAAAACAAGTAAAGAACTAATAGATAGTAAGCTATAAACAAATATCATCGATAAGTTTAAATTAATTTTAAAGTTAGTAAATAACGACTGAAGACGTTCAAAATAAGGAATCGCTTCATCCAATAATGATGGAGAAGTAGCAGGGGTTTGATTATATAAAGCATACGTCACTACAATAATAGAAATTACACCAATTATAAACCAAGATTTCTTGCTGATTATGGGTTGATATGAATTTACTGTACTAACCTCTATACTGTGCATTACATTCGAAATAAAGCCTGTTGAAGGCTTATCAATTGCATTATTCTTTAAAGCCTTAGAGAGTCTAATATCCTTAAGTAATTCTTCTTTGGTAAAGATATTTATATCATTCATAACACTATCTGTAAAGCTAGTTGGTGCTTTATCTACAGAAATATCTTTTAATAATTTGTCGATATGTTGCTCCTTATTTTTTTTCATTATAACAGTGTTTTTAATTCACTGTGTAACACAGATTCTAATTCTTTATATAATTTTTTTCTGGCTCTAAATAAACGCACTTTTACATTAGTTTTAGAATAGCCAGTAATATCTTTTATTTCATCAAGTGTATTATCATTTATATAAAACAAAGTTATTAATAATGCATCTAATTCTGGCAATCTATTAATAGCTGCTTTTACAAAATGCTCTTGTTCTTCATGCCTTAAGCTATCTATTTGAGATAAAGAACTATCAGTAGAATAATTATCTACTACATACTCATCTATATCTGTGACTTCTAGTTTCTTTTTTCTAGTTTTTGAAATAGCTGTTCTATAAACTATAGTATATAACCAAGTAGAAAATTTAGACTTCCCTTGAAATGTTTTTAATTGTTGAAATGCTTTTATAAAACTATCCTGAGCAACCTCTTCCGCGTCTTCCGCACTTCGCACAATTTTTAACGCAACGGTATATGCCATATCTTTATATTTTTCAACAAGATAGCTAAACGATGAAGTATCGCCAGATAATACTTTATCAATATAAATTTGGTCGTTGGATGGTTTCATTTAGTAGATAAGACATCCTTAACGGAATATTGGTTACACAAAAATGAAATTTTATTTAATATTATTTTAATGCTTTATTGCTCTAAGCATTTCCCTTTTGCCAGGAGGGCCAGGTAATCTTTCAACAAAAAAACCAGCTTCTAACATTGCTCGCCTTACACTTCCTTTAGCTGAATATGTCACTAAAATTCCTTTAGGTCGTAGTGCTACAAACATTTTCTTAAAGATCTCCACCGACCAAAGCTCGGGCTGAACTCTTGCGCCAAAAGCATCAAAATAGATTAGATCAAAGGTATCTACGTCATCAATTTCATTAAAAAACTGCTTTCGTTTTGTTAGTAAAAAATCTTGAGCTATTTGATGTTTTTCATTCCAGAAAAGTGAATGTATCTTATCAAAAATTTCTATTTCTTTTATAGCATTTAATTCAGAAACATAATTTAATTTTTCAATTTCATCCTTTTGAACAGGATAAGCTTCAACACCGCAGTAATTAATTTCGATTCTCTTCTTTTTTGCTTCTAAATAAGTAATAAAACAATTTAAACCAGTACCAAAACCAACTTCTAGTATTGATACATTTCTATGATTTTTTAACTGTTCTAGCCCATTTTTAATGAATACGTGATATGCTTCTTGAATAGCGCCATGCTTAGAATGATATTGCTCGTTCCAATCTGGTAAGTGAATAGTAGTAGATCCGTCTCCAGTAATTAAAATTTGCCGTTTCATTTGATTAGCAAACGCTTTATTTTAGGTATTGGTCCCTGACACTTAATCTCATGGCAGGTTATACAAGAATTTATAGTTTTATTAAAAAATACTTTTGCCGAGTCTTTACTAATTTGAATGGACTTTTGCATAAGCAAATATTTTCTTGAAAGCGTTTCAAAAATAGAATCTCTATCAGCTGGATCTGTAAGTACAGCTGAATGAATCTTAAAAAATTCTTCTGGAAAAACAATTAAAGAATCATTATCTACGATGCTTTTGCGTACAACCTTATTATATTCATACATCTGACGCATAAGCAAAGCCATTTCAGACGATTCATATAGCTGATATTCCTCTTTTACAGGATCATTTTTTTTAGAAGAACATGAAATTAAAAAAGCTAAGAATAAAAATAAAATTAAATACCTTATCATTCCTTAAGGAGTACTCCATTAGCTTCAAAAGCATATGTAAACTCTGGCTCTGTAATAGCTGCTATTTCTTCTTCAGATTTGCCTCCGTCTTTTGCGTAATGTTTGAGCTGATCTACAGAGATTTTGGTAACATAAGCTTTACCATCTACAATAACTTCTTTGTTATTAATATTTTTAGGCACAAAGAAACCATAGTCTTTAAAACGCACCATAGATTCTTTCTCGTTACCAAGGTCAAGTTTCATCCAACACCCTTTTTTTACACAAACCTCATTAACGGTAGAGGCAAACTTTACATTAAGCGTATCTCCATCTTTAAGCGAATAAAACTTTTCTGCCATTTCATCTTTAGTGAGTGTATTATCTTCTGTAATCTTATCTCCAAATGATGCATAAGTAGCTTTCATTACTTTTGCCTCTTCTTTATTCTCTTTACATCCAACAATCAAAAAAGCAAAACAAACTATTAATAAAAAATGTTTCATAATCATATTTTTATCACACAAAAGTACTAATTATAAGAATTATTCATTAGCAAAAATCTATTTAAAAAGTAAGTTTTATTGATTTTTTACGTTTATTTAATTGCAATTAGCAATTATTTTACACAAAAAAAGCATTTTAGTTAAAATTAGTAACTAAAACTAGCTAATCCTTGAATGAGGTATTATATTTTGTACTTTTGCATCGTAAAAATTTACCCTAATGAGCGTACAAATTTCATCACATCTTGATATTCAAAAAGTTACTAATTCTAAAATTTCTCAAGTAGATTTTGATAACTTGCAATTCGGTAGAGTCTTTACCGATCATATGTTTGTTTGTGACTATAAAGATGGTAAATGGCAACGCCCAAAAATAATGCCTTATGGCCCTTTAAGTATTGAACCTTCTGCTCGTGTTTTTCATTACGGACAGGCAGTTTTTGAAGGAATGAAAGCATATAAAGATGACAATGATGATGTGTGGTTATTTAGACCTGAGGATAATTTTAATAGGATAAATATCTCTTCAAAAAGAATGGCAATTCCAGAATTCCCAAAAGAATATTTTTTTGAAGGTTTAACAACTTTATTACAGCTAGATAAAGATTGGGTAAAAAAAGGAATTGGAAATGCATTATATGTTCGTCCGTTTGTTATTGCTTCTGAACATGCTGTAGCTGCATCTCGCTCTGAAGAATATAAATTTATGATTATTTGTTCTCCAGTACAAGCTTATTATAGCATGCCTATTAAAGTGTTATTTGCAGAAAAATATAGCAGAGCAGCAGATGGTGGTGTAGGTTACGCTAAGGCCGCTGGTAATTATGGTGCCCAATTTTATCCAACAAGCATAGCACAAGAAAAAGGGTTTCAGCAAATTATTTGGACAGACGCTAATTCGCATGAATATTTAGAAGAAGCCGGAACAATGAATATCTTTTTTAGAATAGGAGATAAGTTATTGACAGCTCCCAATAATGATAGGATTCTTGACGGAATTACTCGTAAAAGTGTTATAAAGTTAGCCGAAGACAATAATATAGATATAGAAGTTAGACCTGTAGCTGTTGCAGAAATTAAAGAAGCCGCCAAAAATGGTAGTTTAAAAGAAATTTTTGGTGCAGGTACTGCAGCTGTAATTACGCAAATATCTGGATTTGAGCATAGTGGTGAGACATTCGACTTAGAAATGCTAGAGAATTCTTATGCGAAAATGTTTAAAGAAAAGCTAATGAACATACAATACAATGTGTCTGATGATCCTTATGGATGGAGATACAAAGTATAAAATAATAATATATAATTTAAAAAGGAGCTCAATGAGCTCCTTTTTTATTATTCTAAAACTTCAGCAATATTTGGTTTAAAATAATTTGGGCCTTTCATCACCTTACCATCTTCACGATAAATCGGCTTTCCATCTGCTCCTAACTTACTCATATTACTTCGTTGTATTTCATTAAAAACATCTTCAATTTTATCTTGCATACCATGTTCTATAATTGTTCCACAAAGAATATATAACATATCACCAAGAGCATCAGCAACCTCAACCAAATCATCACTTTTAGCAGCTTCTAAATATTCTCTATTTTCTTCATCCATTAAGTCAAAACGCAATTGCATTTTTTGTTCAGAAAGTTTTGCAACTGGTTCTGTTTGATATCCTATGCTAAAAGCTTTATGAAACTCTTTTACAGCATTAATTTTATCTTTCATTCTTTATTAAAAATACTTCATTAATAATTTTGTTGGAACAATTTTTAGCATAAAAGCAACAAATGCCCAACGTTTTGTTATATATGCTTTTCTCTTTTTCTTTTTTATAGCGGTATATATCTGTTTTGTAGCTTTGTCTAAAGGAGCCATCCAAAAAGTTTCTCCTTTTATGATATCTGTATCTACATAACCAGGCAAAATATTTGTAACATCTATTTTAGCCTTTTTGGTTCTCTTAGCCTTCATATATAAAGACTCCATATAGCTTGATTGAAATGCTTTTGAAGCATGGTAAGCAGCCACCTGTCTATTACCTCTTAAAGATGCTACAGAAGTTATACCAACTAAATGCCCATAACCTTGAGCTGCAAAATAATTATAAGATCGTTGATAGATTTTTGTTGCTCCAAGAACATTTGTTTCTAAAGTAGGTAGGTCACGATTCCAATCAAGGTTAAAGTTAGGTTGCATAATTCCTGAATTATGAACTATAAGATCTACTTTGTCAAAAAAAGAAGGAAGCTCATCAAAAAATGTATCGGTATCATTTACGTCGGTCACATCATGTTGTCTAATTTTATATCGGTCGGGGCTTTCCGCTTTAATTTCCTCTAATCGCTCTAGTCTTCTTCCTGTAATCAGCACATTATAACCATCATTCACTAATAATTTGGACAGTTCTTTACCGATACCAGAAGTTGCTCCGAAGACAATTGCATTCTTACTCATATAGAAAATTTAATACACAAAAAAACGTATTTTTGTCGACATAAAAGAATCTCAATGCAATTTAGTACTGGTCAGAAAATTTTCGCACTTTTTTTTATTGTCGCTTTTGCTATTGGTATTGTTTGGAGTTACCGAAAAGACATCAAACTCCATAAAACATATTATAAAAAAGTATGGCTAGTTGCCTTAGGCATTATTCTAACGATACTTGCTTTTAAATATCTTGCTTATTATTTACACGAATAGCTATTTTTTATATTTAAGAACTTCTGAACGTCCTTTTTTAAATATCTTATTACTATTATGTTTCCCTTTGCGGAGTGCTTTCTGTTCCTCGTAAGGAAGATTAAAAACTTCTTGACAATCTGGCGAACAACATCCTTGCATTTTTTCTTTACAAGAATCACATTGAATGAATAATAAGTGACATGCTTCGTTTTCACAATTTACATGTGTGTCACATTTTTCGCCACATTGATGACAGTCAGCAATCACGTCAGCCGAAATTCGCTCACCTCTTCTATGATCAAATACAAAGTTTTTACCCACAAACTTATTCTCTAATTCTTCGGTTTTTACCTGGCGTACATATTCTATAATCCCGCCTTCTAACTGAAATACATTTTTAAAACCTTTGTGTTTATAGTAGGCACTTGCTTTTTCGCAACGTATACCGCCAGTACAATACATTAATAGATTTTTATCTTCTTTATGATCTTTTAGATCCTCTTCTATTATATCTAACGAATCACGAAAAGTATCTACATCTGGAGTAATTGCGCCTTTAAAATGACCTATTTCACTTTCGTAATGATTGCGCATATCGACACAAATAGTATTAGGGTCTTCGAGTAGTTTATTAAACTCTTTCGCCTTTAAATGAACGCCTTTATTTGTCACATCAAAAGTTTCATCATTTAAACCATCGGCTACAATTTTATGCCTCACTTTCACTTTTAGTTTTAAGAAAGACATATTATCTTGTTCAATGGCAATATTCAAACGAATATCTTTTAAAAAAGGAATACTATCTAAATGTTCTTTAAATAACTTGAAATTTTCTGCTGGTACAGATAATTGTCCATTAATTCCTTCATGGGCAACATAAATTCTGCCGAGAACATCTAACTCATTCCAAGTAACAAACAAGTGATTTCTAAATAATTGCGGATTGCCAATTTTGGCATATTGATAGAAAGATAGGGTTAATCGTTGCTGGCCAGCTTCTTCGATTAACGCAGCTCTTTCTTTTGCACTTAGTGTATTGTACAGTTGCATGCTATACTAATTTTAAGATTAAAAGAATGTTATAATTTGCGGCAAAAGTAATAATTTTGGCTCAAATTAAACTTAAGCCATTTTTAGGCGTTTGCATACATATAATCTTAGCTTTTTTATGACCTTTGTATCGAAATTAGTAAACTATAAATTATGAGAGTTGCTGTAGTTGGTGCTACCGGAATGGTAGGTAATGTAATGTTAAAAACATTAGAGGAGCGTAATTTTCCGATAACGGAATTAATCCCTGTTGCATCTGAAAGATCTGTTGGGAAAAAGGTAACTTATAAGAATTCTGAATATTCAGTAGTAGGGTTACAAACCGCCGTAGAGATGCAACCAGATATTGCACTATTCTCTGCAGGAGGTAGCACATCTTTAGAATGGGCACCAAAATTTGCTGAAGTCGGCACTATAGTAATTGATAATTCTTCGGCGTGGAGAATGGATGCCTCTAAAAAATTAGTGGTTCCTGAAATTAATGCTTCGCAGCTAACCGAGGATGATCTAATAATTGCAAATCCTAATTGTTCTACAATACAAATGGTTGTTGCGTTAGCACCTCTTCATAAAAAGTATGGCATAAAACGCTTGGTAATTTCTACGTATCAATCTATTACAGGAACTGGTGTAAAGGCCGTTCAACAATTAGAAAATGAGTACAAAGGTGAAAAAGGTGATATGGCCTATCATTACCCAATACATAGAAATGCCATACCACATTGTGATGTTTTTGAAAGCAACGGCTATACAAAAGAAGAGCTAAAGCTTGTTCGAGAAACACAAAAGATCTTAGATGATAGATCCATTGCTATAACAGCCACGGCTGTTAGAATTCCGGTAGTTGGTGGGCATAGTGAAAGTGTGAATATTGAATTTGAAAATGATTTCGACGAGTCAGAAGTTAGAACAATCTTAAGTGAAACAGATGGTGTAACTGTTCAAGACAATGTAGATACTAATACCTATCCTATGCCAATTTATGCTGAAGGAAAAGATGATGTTTTTGTAGGTAGAATTCGTAGAGATCTATCTCAACCGAAAAGCCTGAATATGTGGATTGTTTCAGACAATTTACGCAAAGGTGCTGCAACTAATGCAATACAAATTGCAGAATATTTAGTAGCAAATAATTTAGTTTCTACTAAAGTAATTTCTTAAGTACATAAAAAAATTATATGAAGCCTGAATTACAATTCAGGCTTTTTTACTTTTAATACTTCTTCAATTATTCTTTCTAACTCTTGCTTAGGCAAAGCTCCATTGGCCATTTGTGGTTGTTCATTGGCTTGACAAAACAGCATAGAAGGTATACTTCTAATTGCAAAAGCAGCAGAAAGTTCTTGTTCTACTTCTGTGTCAACTTTATAAATATTGATCTTTCCTTTGTATTCTTCACTTAATTGCTCTAAAACTGGAGCGATCATTTTACATGGCCCACACCAATCGGCATAAAAATCAACTATACACGGTATACCACCTTCAAACTTCCATTCTTTATTTTCGTTATAATTAAAAACTTTTTCTAAAAAAGTTTCTTTGGTCAATAATTCAGTCATTTAAATTTTAATTTTACTCCTATTGGTACGAATATATGTTTAAAAATTACAAAAGTATGTTGACGTCAATAAAAAAGTTAAAATTCTGTTATTCAGAATCAATCATGTAATTTAAAGTTCCTTTTTTAGTAGTTTTGTGTTGCTTCAAAATAAAACTAACTTAATCATGAAAAAAATTCTTTTTTTATTTATTGCAACATTAATTATAATTTCCTGTAAAACAGATAAAAAGACAGAAGAACAGCTGGCTATGACCTATCCTGAAACCAAAAAAGTTGACACTGTAGATACCTATTTCGGAACAGATATAAAAGATCCATATCGTTGGTTAGAAGATGATATGTCTGATGAAACAGCTGAGTGGGTAGAAGAACAGAATAAGGTAACTTTTGGTTATTTAGATAAGATTCCATATCGAGAAGAACTAAAAAAACGTATAGAGAAATTAATTAACTACGAAAGATATACTGCTCCTGTTAAAGAAGGTGATTATACCTATTTTAGAAAAAATGATGGCTTGCAAAATCAATCTGTGGTTTATAGACAAAAAGAAGGTGAAGATCCTGAAGTTTTCCTAAATCCTAATACTTTTTCTGAGGATGGAACAACTTCTT
The DNA here is from genome assembly GCF_057837205.1 of Maritimimonas rapanae. NCBI lineage: Bacteria > Pseudomonadati > Bacteroidota > Flavobacteriia > Flavobacteriales > Flavobacteriaceae > Maritimimonas > Maritimimonas rapanae. The sequence continues at coordinate 2,017,389 of NZ_JBYQFI010000001.1, forward strand.
TAGGTGCATTATCTTTCTCAAAAGATGGTAGTATTGCTGCATATGCAATTTCTGAAGGTGGTTCAGACTGGCGTAAGGTAATTACTATGAATGCTATCACAAAAGAGATTAAAGAAGATACTCTTATTGATGTGAAATTTAGTGGCATCTCTTGGAAAGGTAATGAAGGTTTTTATTATTCTAGTTACGATAAGCCAAAAGGAAGTGAACTATCAGCCAAAACAGATCAGCATAAATTATATTACCACAAACTAGGCACAGAGCAAAAAGATGATCAATTAATTTTTGGAGGAACACCAGAACAGAAACATAGATATATTTTTGGCGGTGTTACAGAAGATGATCGGTATTTAATAATTAGCGGAGCTAAGTCTACTTCAGGTAATGATCTTTATGTTAAAGATTTATCGAAGCCCAATAGTAAATTAATGACTATTGTAGATAATTTTGATAGTGATAACACTATTGTAGATAATGATGGCAGTACGTTATTTATTCTTACTAATCTAAATGCACCGAATCAACGATTAGTCAAGGTAGATATTAATAATCCGTCTTCAGATAACTGGAAAGATCTAATACCCGAAACAGAAAATGTGCTAAACATAAGCACTGGTAGTGGTTATATTTTTGCAAGATATATGCAAGACGCTATTTCTAAAGTAATGCAATATGATTATAGCGGAAAATTAATTAGAGAGGTTGAATTACCTGGCATTGGTACTGCGAGCGGATTTAATGCTAAAAAAGATGCTAAAGATATATACTTCAATTTCAGCAATTATACAACTCCTTCTACTATTTACAACTTAAACCCTAAAGAGGGAAGCTCAACAGTATTTAAAAAACCTGTGATGGACTTTAATGGTGATGATTTTGAGTCAAAACAAGTATTCTATACTTCAAAAGATGGCACTAAAGTGCCGATGATAATTACCTATAAAAAAGGGCTAGAACTAAATGGTAAGAATCCAACTATTTTATATGGTTATGGTGGATTTAATATTAGCTTAACCCCAAGATTTAGAACTACAAGTATTGTTTGGATGGAGCAAGGTGGTATATATGCCGTTGCCAATTTAAGAGGTGGTGGCGAGTATGGAAAAGCATGGCATAAAGCGGGTACTCAATTGCAAAAACAAAACGTATTCGATGATTTTATCGCAGCGGCAGAATATTTAATAGCTGAAAATTATACATCTTCAGATTATTTGGCAATTAGTGGCGGTTCAAACGGAGGATTACTTGTAGGTGCTACTATGACACAACGACCAGATTTAATGAAAGTAGCATTACCTGCTGTTGGTGTATTAGATATGTTACGTTATCATACGTTTACTGCTGGTGCAGGATGGGCATATGATTATGGTACATCTGAACAAAGTAAAGAGATGTTCGAATATATTAAGGGATACTCTCCTGTTCATAATGTTAAGGAAGGTGTGCAGTATCCAGCCACATTAATTACAACTGGTGATCATGACGATAGAGTTGTGCCTGCTCACAGTTTCAAGTTTGCTGCTGAATTACAAGATAAACAGTCAGGTGCTAATCCAACCTTGATTCGTATTGAAACTAATGCTGGTCATGGTGCTGGAACACCAATTAGTAAAACTATTGAACAAACTGCCGATATTTTTGGATTTACGCTCTATAATATGGGAATAAAAGAATTAAAGTCTGATTATAAAGATTAGTTCTCTTTGATTATAAAATTAAAATCCCGCTATGAGCGGGATTTTTTATTAATATATTTCTTTAACAACAATCTCTTTATTGAGTACAAACTTCTCGCCTACTCTTTTACCTAATAATAACTTGCCAATTGGTGACCTAACTGAAACTCCATAATACGTTATTCCATTTACCAATAGTTCGCCAGCACTAATAGAAAGATAGTAATTCGCCTGATTGGTTATAATTAAACTTCCAAGTCTAACTACTTTAGAAGCTTCTGGAATATCTATTCTACTTAAAATAGTTTTCATATTATGAGCTACTTCTAACTGTTGACTTGCTTTTTCAATTTCAAGCTGTAGCATAGCTCTACCTGTTTCATGTTTGTCGCCTGCACTACTCTTAGTTTCTGAATTCAGTGCTTCTTGGTTAGATTGAATAGTTTTGAGAATAGCTTCTTCTTTGCCTTTTACAAAATCAAGACAAGCTTGATATAATTTTTTTTTAATTAATTCCAAACTAATAATTATACTATTAAATTCAAAAAGGTTAAGCCTAAATATATACTATATTTGGTCTTCAAAAGATATTAAACTTTCTAATAATTAACCTCGCTATTTATAAAAATGAGTAAAATAATTGTATTAGGGGCTGGTATGGTTGGTAGTGCCATGGCTATTGACCTCTCTAAAAAACATCAAGTTACAGTAACAGATCTTAATGCAGAAGCTTTAAAAAAGATAAAAGAAAAATGTAATAATCTTGAAATTAAACAACTAGACGTTACTAATAAATCTGATTTACAAAAAACTATATCGTCTTACCATTTGGTGATATGTGCAGTCCCAGGATTCCTAGGGTTTAAAACTCTAAAAACAATTATTGAGTCTAAAAAAGATGTTGTCGATATTTCATTTTTCCCTGAAAATTCTTTAAAATTGGATGATTTAGCAAAAGAGAATAATGTAACAGCTATTGTTGATTGCGGCGTAGCGCCAGGCATGGATAATTATATATTAGGTTATTATAACGAGCAATTAAAACTAACAGATTTTGAATGCTTAGTTGGCGGATTACCAAAAGTAAAAAAATGGCCATTCAATTATAAAGCGCCTTTTTCTCCAGTTGATGTTATCGAAGAATATACCAGACCTGCTAGATATGTAGAAAATGGAAAACTTATAACTAGAGACGCTTTGACCGATTGTGAATACATTGAATTTGAAAATATAGGCACTCTAGAATCTTTTAATTCTGATGGTCTTCGTTCGATTATCCACACTATGTCGCATATTAAAAACATGAAGGAAAAAACACTACGTTATCCTGGTCATGTAGAGTATATTAAAGTTTTAAAAGAGAGTGGCTTTTTTAGTGAAGATAAAATCTTGCTAAATAATTCAGAAATTTCTCCTTTAGATTTTACTAGTAAAATATTATTTAATGAATGGAAATTAAATGATACTGAAGAAGAAATTACCGTAATGAAAGTGATAGTAAAAGGTGAAAATTCTCAAGGAAAAATTGAAGAAATCATTTATACTTTACATGATAAATATTGTAATAACTCTCAAACATCTTCTATGGCGAGGTCAACAGGTTATACAGCTACGGCTTCTGCAAATATGCTCTTAGATGGATTATTTAACGAAAAAGGTGTATTCCCACCAGAACTAATCGGTAAGTATGAAAATTGTTTTAAATATATTTTAGAATATTTAAAAGATCGAGGTGTTGTTTATAAAAAAACGTCCCAAACAATAAACTAATTATGAATAAAAAAAGGTGTACTTGGTGTGGTGAAGATCCACTTTATGTTGAATATCATGATAAAGAATGGGGCGTGCCTGTATATGATGATGATACTTTATTTGAATTTTTGATTTTAGAAACTTTTCAAGCCGGTTTAAGTTGGATAACTATTCTAAGAAAACGAGAAAATTTCCGCAAAGCATTTGATAATTTCGATTATAAAAAGATTGCGAATTATGGTGAAGCAAAATATGATGAATTACTTCAAGATGCTGGAATTATTAGAAACAAATTAAAAATAAAAGCTACTATTTCTAATGCACAAGCTTTTATAAAAATTCAAAAAGAATTTGGTTCTTTTTCAAAATACATTTGGAATTTCACAAACGGAAAACCTATAAAAAACAAATTCAAATCTATGTCAGAAGTACCAGCAACAACAGAACTTTCTAACCAACTATCTAAAGACTTAAAAAAGAGAGGCTTTAAATTTGCAGGATCTACAGTTATTTATGCGCACATGCAAGCTACAGGTATGGTAAATGATCATACAACAGATTGTTTTAGATATAATGAGGTATAAAAAAACCCGAATTAAGATTCAGGTTTTTAAAAATTATTTTACAGGAATATAAATCTCAGTTTCCCAGTCCGCAGGGTTAGCTCGTGTCATCGGATCATTTTTATAAACCTCCATAGCAGCACTACCAGCAACCTGTTCTAGATTATTATCAACTATATATTTATAGGCTGTTTCCCATGCTTCTTTTAAGTTATCGTAATTACCTTTAAGAGTCGTTTTAATTGCTTTAAAAGGTTTTAACATACCTGTTTGTAAGCCACTAGCAGCATCTGTAATTACTCTATCAGCTACTGGAGCAGCACATGAGAAAATAACGGCATTATTTTCTACATCGTATTTATGATATAAGGTAAAAGGCATGCCTGCCATTTTTATATTATTCTTTTGTACATATTCACCAACTTTAGGCATCATTTTATTCATTTTATCGGCCAATTCTTCAATCTTACAAGACGTGGTATTGTATAGATAATAACCTCCACCATGAGTAGTTTCTCCATTAACAACTACGCTATATTTTTTCATATCAGACTGAATAACACTGTCTAACTTTATCAAGCCAGAATCATAGTCTTTACCCACATATTCATCCATTTTAGATGCCATATATCTCATCATAAAAGGCATTTCACCCTTCATTCCCCAGGTCACTTCTGTACCACCCCCTTCAGCAGGCTTAAAAGTCCAATAAATATCTGATTCAGATTCCCAAGGCTTAGTAAATTTAATTTTTTGATCGAGAGATTCATTAGCTTTACTCTCAATAGTTTCCATGCTACCAGCACCTACATCTTTATGTTCACTATCCCATGAATAAGATGCTCCATTACCAGAAGTAGTTTCACCAAAAGTTAATTTTGTGTTCGGATCTTTCCATAACCACGGTGACCAACTTTCCCAAGTTTTATAATCATTTACTTTATTAAAAACTAATTCTACAGGTGCTTTAATTACTTTAGAACGTTTTACATCATACTTTCCATCTAGGGTCGCTAAGTAAATAGCACCACCAATAAGAACTATAAGTACAAGCAATAATAAATATTTAAGGATTTTCATTTTAGACAATATTAGAGTTAGTAATTATCACAAATATAAAGAATTAAGTCAATTTTTAATTAAATTTGGCGCTCATTAAATTAAATTCGAACAAATGAAAATCAAATATCTGTTTTATAGCATTCTTATTATGAGTGTTTTAATATCTTGTAAAGGTAAAGAGCCTGTTGAAACTGAAGTCAAAGAAGATAAAAAATTTGAATATGTAGTAGATCAGTTTGCAGATTTAAAAATATTACGCTATCAAATTCCTGGATTTGATGAATTAACTCTAAAAGAGCAAACATTAGTTTATTATTTAACACAAGCTGGTTTAGCAGGTCGTGATATTATGTGGGCTCAAAATTATCGTCATAATTTATCGATAAGAAATGCCTTAGAAAATATTTACACATCTTATAAAGGAGATAAAACTGCTGATGATTGGAAAGCTTTTGAAACCTATCTAAAACGTGTTTGGTTCTCAAACGGAATACATCATCATTATTCAAATGATAAAATTAAACCTGGATTTTCTAAAGAATATTTAGAACAGTTATTAAAAGACACCAATACCGCTTTAACAGGAGAAGCACTAGAAGTAATCTTTAATGACAAAGATGCTAAAAAAGTAAATCTATCTAAAGATGCTGATATTGTTCTAGAATCTGCTATTAATTTTTATGGTCCAGACGTAACTGAAGCTGATGTAGATAGTTATTATAATGCCATTGAAGTCGATAAAAACAAACCTATCGAAAAGGGTTTAAACACTAGATTAGTTAAAGAAGATGGTAAGCTAGTTGAAAAAGTATATAAATCAGGCGGGCTCTATGGAGCTGCTATTGATAAAATTATTTATTGGTTAGAAAAAGCTAAAGATGTAGCTGAAAATGAAAAACAAGCTAAGGCTTTAGAATTATTAATTGAATATTATAAAACTGGAGATTTACATACTTGGGATGACTATGCTATTGCTTGGGCAACTTCTACTGAAGGAAATATCGATTGGATCAATGGTTTTATAGAAGTATATAATGATCCTAAAGGGTATAAGGGGTCTTATGAAAGTATTATAGAGATCAAGGATTTCGACATGTCTAAAAAAATGGCAGTGCTATCAGAAAATGCACAATGGTTTGAAGACAATTCTCCTCTAATGGATGCTCATAAAAAGAAAAATGTTGTGGGAGTATCATATAAAACGGTAAATGTTGCCGGCGAAGCAGGAGATGCATCACCGAGTACACCAATTGGTGTAAATCTGCCAAATAATAATTGGATCCGTCAACAACATGGTTCTAAATCAGTTTCTTTAGGAAATATTATAGGCGCCTATAACAATGCAGGTGGTTCAGGTCGTTTAAAAGAATTTGCTCATGATGCCGAAGAAATTGAATTAGAAGAAAAATATGGCAAATTAGCCGATAAATTACATACTGCATTGCATGAGGTTGTAGGCCATGCTTCTGGTCAGTTAAATGATGGTATTGGTACACCAAAAGAAACATTAAAAAGTTATGCTTCTACTTTAGAAGAAGGTAGAGCAGATCTTATTGGATTATATTATCTCATGGACTATAAATTACAAGAATTAGGATTAGTTGAAGATTGGGAAGCAACAGGTAAAGCAGCTTATGATGGCTATATAAGAAATGGTTTAATGACTCAATTAATTCGTCTAGAACCTGGTGCAGATGTAGAAGAAGCACATATGCGTAATAGACAATGGATTTCAGCTTGGGTTTTTGAAAAAGGTCAGGCCGATGGCGTTATAGAAAAAGTGACCCGAGATGAAAAAACTTATTTTAACATAAATGATTACAATAAATTACGTGAGTTATTCGGTCAATTATTAAAAGAAACTCAACGTATTAAATCTGAAGGGGATTTCGCTGCTGCACAAGCTTTAGTAGAAACTTATGGAGTAAAAGTAGACCAAAATATACATAAAGAAGTACTAGAGCGTAATAGTAAATTTAAATCTGCTCCATATAGTGGGTTTGTAAATCCTGTATTAACTCCAGAAACAAATGATGCTGGTGAAATTATAGCAATTAAAGTAGTACAACCAAATTCTTTTGAAGAACAAATGTTATATTATGCTAAAAAGTACAGTAATCTATCTGTTGAAAATTAATATTGAAAAAACAACTTGTAAAATCCGTTTTGAATAAATCGAAACGGATTTTTTTATTGTATTCATTTGAAAATAATTTTGGTAGTTTTGCTTGAATGAAATTGAAAGGAGTTGTCACAAAATCTACGGGTAGTTGGTACATTGTTAAACTAGATAATGGTCAGTTTATAAATTGTCGTATCCGTGGAAAATTTAGAATAAAAGGAATCAAGAGTACAAATCCTGTAACTGTTGGTGATAAAGTAGATATTAAACTAGAAGAAGATTCAGAAAACGGAATAATAACTACCATCCATGTCAGAAAAAATTACATTATCCGAAAATCTGTAAATCTTTCTAAGCAAACGCATATTATTGCGGCTAATATAGATCAGGTTTTTTTACTGGTTACCCTTAAAGAACCACAGACATTTACGAGTTTTATAGATCGTTTTTTAGCAACCGCCGAAGCTTATTCTATTCCTGCCATAATTATCTTTAATAAGATAGATATTTATAATAAAGAAGAGTTAGAACAAAAAAACAGTCTAGAAACTATCTATAAAAACATAGGTTATAAATGCCTTAATATTTCTGCTAAAAATGATGTGAATATTGATCAATTAGAAGATTTAATGAAAGACAAAGTAAGTATGTTTTCAGGTCATTCTGGTATCGGTAAGTCTACTCTAATAAATAAAATTGCTCCTGAATTAAATTTAAAAACAGCCGAAATTTCATCTCAACATAAACAAGGGCAACATACCACCACTTTTGCAGAAATGTTTGATTTACCTTTCGGTGGAAGCATTATTGATACACCTGGTATAAAAGGATTTGGAGTCGTCGATTTTCAAGAGGAAGAAATTGGTGATTTTTTTCCTGAAATTTTCTCACTAAAACAGCAGTGTAAATTCAACAATTGCTTGCACACAAATGAGCCCAAATGTGCAATAAAGGAAGCTGTTCAAGATGATAAAATTGCATTTTCTAGATATAGAAGTTACCTCCAGCTATTAGCTGGCGAAGACGAAAATTATAGAGTAGATAATTATATATGAAAGCAGTAATTCAAAGAGTTTCTAAAGCTTCTGTATCTGTAGATGGAAAAATTATAAGTTCTATAAAACATGGGCTTCTAATCTTATTAGGAATTACAAATGACGACTCAAAAAGTGATATAAAATGGTTAACTAAAAAAATCGTTAATCTTCGTATTTTTAATGATGAAAACGATGTAATGAATAAATCGTTACTAGATGTAAATGGCGATGCAATTATAGTAAGTCAGTTTACATTACATGCATCAACAAAAAAAGGTAATAGGCCATCTTATATTAAAGCTGCAAAACCAAAAATAGCTATTCCGTTGTATGAGCAATTTATACAACAATTAGAAAAAGATTTAAGTAAAAAAGTTGGTACTGGTATCTTTGGTGCCAATATGAAAGTAGAACTTCTAAATGATGGGCCAGTGACAATTAATATGGACTCAAAAAATAAAGAGTGATTTATCTTTCTCTTTTTAATATCTCAATATCCTTTTTTATTCTTTCTATTTCTTTTTTATCAGTCCCATCATAATAGCCTCTAATTTGCCTTTTTTTATCTACTAATATGAATTGTTCTGTATGAATAAAGTCTTGTTCACCTCCATCACCTTCATCTAAAGTTGCGAAATACGATTTACGAGCTAAATCATAAATATGCTTTTTATTTCCAGTAGTAATATGCCACTTATTTGCTATTATACCCTTGTTTTCAGCATACATCTTTAAGATAGGAATACTATCCATTATTGGAGTTACCGAATGCGACAATAGCATTATATCATCATCATCTTTATATATATTTTGTAATTCTATCATATTACCTGTCATAATAGGGCAAATAGTTGCACAACGGGTAAAAAAGAAATCTGCAACATAGATTTTATCTTTGTAAGTATTGTTGGTGATGATATCTCCATTCTGATCAACTAAACTAAAATCTGCTATTCTATGATTACTCTTTATATGTTGAACGGAATAATCTACTAACTTAGGATTTACATCGGAAGGGCTATAAATTGGTAATGTTTTTTTAGGGTTTAATAAAAAATATCCTATTATAACAGAGATTAAGAATATAGATAAAACTATTATTATTGATATTCTTGGTTTTTTAAAAAAACTAGATTTCATTAATTTTTTATATATTTGTTATACTATTACCCCCTTTGCTATGAATTACATATCACAAATTTACGTTATATGAATAAACTAATACGCTTATTTTTATTCATATTTCCGCTTATAGTAGTTTCTCAAGAAAATGAAGCATTTAGTATGCAAAACATGTATCTAAGTGAATTTGTAAATTCCTTTGAGGAAAATTCTTTTACAGGATATGATACCGATAATATAGATTGGCGCAAAGAGACCATCGCCAAATTGACTTCAAATAGTAATATTCAAGAAGCAAGTTTTTTAAAAACTGCAATGATATTACATATGTTAAAGTATAAATTAGGTGATAGTGTTTTTTATGAGGCTATTGGAGATTATAAAAATTCAATTGAGGAAAATAATACTGAAGTAGATTTGTTAGACTTTCAATACCTTCTAGAAAACAAAAGTGATATAGAGTTAACTTATTTTTTTAATGATTGGTTTAAAAGTAAAGGGCATCCTTCCTATCAGGTTAGTTGGTTTCAAAATGAAACGACAAATGAAGCTAGTTTTACAGTAAAACAATCACAATCTGACGCGTCAGTATCCTTTTTTGAAATGCCTTTACCTATTAAATTAATTGGCACTAAAGGTCAATCGCAATTAGTTAGATTAGAAATTAGTCAAAGCGGGCAAAGTTTTAACGCTCCTCTACCTTTTAAAATTGAAACAATAGAAATAGATCCTGATTTTCAATTGATTTCAAATAATAATATTGTAAAAGCTGGTATCGATCAAGAAGTTTTAAATAAGGAAATTTCTTTATATCCAAATCCTGCAATAAACCTTATTAAAATTCAAAATTCTAGTGAAGCTGTAGTAGAAAAAGTATCAATTTACAATATGCTTGGTAAACTGGTATTAGAAGAATCTAGTCCACTTATTTCAATAAACTTAAAACCTCTTTCTGCTGGTATGCATTTGGTTAAAATAGAAACCTCTCAAGGCACGCTGCATAAAACGATTCTTAAAAAATAACTTTAGCTTAAGTTTAACGCTATTTTGATGTCGGTCAATTACCCACAATTGACCATAAAATGGTACATTTGTGCGTTTTTAATTTTTATTGATTTAATGGAAGTATTCATAAAAGTATCACAATTCATTTTAAGCTTATCGATCCTAATAGTTTTACACGAATTAGGGCACTTTATCCCTGCAAAATTATTTAAAACCAAAGTTGAAAAGTTCTATTTATTTTTTGATTATAAATTTTCATTATTTAAAAAGAAAATCGGAGAAACTGTTTATGGTATAGGATGGATTCCTCTAGGCGGATATGTAAAGATTGCCGGTATGATCGACGAAAGCATGGATACTGAGCAAATGAAGCAAGAACCTAAACCTTGGGAATTCAGGTCTAAACCTGCTTGGCAACGATTAATTATTATGTTAGGTGGTGTTACTGTAAATTTTATCTTAGGAATACTTTTATACATCTTAATCTTAAACATATGGGGAGAAAAATATTTGCCTAACGAAAATCTAAAGGATGGTGTTTGGGTACAAGATCAATTAGGCAAAGATTTGGGATTAGAAACTGGAGATAAGATCTTAAAAATAGATGGAAATGAGGTTAGAAAATTTAGTAATCTTTTACCTGAATTTGTTAATGGAAATTCTTATACCATTGAACGAAATGGTGAAATAATAGATAAAGAAATTCCTATAGATTTTATTTCTAAGTTAATTGAACGCAAAAAAGAAGATGGAAGTTTTATTATGCCAAGAATGCCTTTTGTAGTTGGGCAAGTTACTGACTCTTCATTAAATACTACAAGTGGATTATTAGCAAAGGATATTGTTGTTGCTGTTAATAATGAGCCCATTAAATATTTTGACGAAATGAGCTCTACGCTTAAAAATTATAAAGGTCAAGAAATTCCACTTACAGTTAAAAGAAATAATGAGAATGTAAATTTAACCGTTAAGGTTAGTGATTCTGCTAAAATCGAAGTCTATCCAGCGAGTATATCAATAATTGATGCTAGTAAATTAGGGTATTATGATTTAGAAACTAAAACCTATTCTTTTATGGAGGCGATTCCAGCAGGAATTGAAAAATCATACAATACACTTGCAAGTTATATAAAGCAATTTAAGAAGATATTTAACCCTAAAACTGGTGCTTATAAAGGACTAGGAGGTTTTATTACTATAGGAAGTATTTTTCCGGCAACTTGGGATTGGCAGACATTTCTTAGTATAACGGCTTTCTTGTCAATTATGCTCGGTTTTATGAATCTATTGCCTATACCAGCCTTAGATGGTGGTCATGTAGTCTTTACATTATATGAAATGATCTCAGGTAGAAAGCCTAGCGATAAGTTCTTAGAATATGCTCAGGTTACAGGTTTTATTATTCTAATAGCATTACTATTATTTGCCAATGGAAATGATGTATATAGGTGGTTAACCGATAAATTCTAACACATAAACTAATCCAATAAAAAACTCGAAGCAATGCTTCGAGTTTTTTATATTTGAATAACTAATTATTCTAGAGATTAATCCGCTAGAATAATTATTTTATTTTCGTTTAATTCTATTGTACCAGAACTTATTGTAAGTAAAGTATCATCTCCATCTTTAGAGAATTTGTCTTTAAAATCTTCAGAAACTTCAACGTTTCCTTTAATCTTAACATTACCTTGTTGTAAAAGTGACACTATAGGTGCGTGATTGTTCAGCATTTGAAACTCACCATTTATACCTGGTACAGCAACTGATTCTACTTCTCCACTAAATAAAACTGCCTCTGGTGTTACAATTTCTAAAAACATAAATTTTTGTTTTAAACTTCAGCCTCCGCTAGCATTTTCTCTCCTGCATCAATAGCATCTTGGATAGATCCTCTTAAGTTAAATGCAGCTTCTGGATATTTATCTAACTCACCGTCCATAATCATATTAAAGCCTTTAATAGTATCTTTAATATCAACTAATACTCCTGGTATACCCGTAAATTGTTCAGCTACATGGAATGGTTGTGATAAGAAACGTTGTGCTCTACGAGCTCTATGTACAACTAATTTATCTTCTTCAGATAATTCTTCCATTCCTAAGATGGCAATAATATCTTGAAGCTCTTTATAACGTTGTAATAATTCTTTTACTCTTTGCGCTGTATTATAATGCTCTTCTCCTAAAATATCTGCTGTTAAAATCCTAGAAGTAGAATCTAACGGATCAACCGCAGGATAAATACCTAACTCAGCAATCTTACGCGATAATACTGTTGTTGCATCTAAGTGAGCAAATGTTGTTGCCGGTGCAGGGTCAGTTAAATCATCAGCAGGTACATATACTGCTTGTACAGATGTAATAGAACCTGTTTTAGTAGAAGTAATACGTTCTTGCATAGCACCCATTTCTGTTGCTAATGTTGGTTGATAACCTACCGCAGAAGGCATACGGCCTAAAAGTGCAGATACCTCAGAACCAGCTTGTGTAAATCTAAAGATATTATCTACGAAAAATAATACATCCTTACCTTGACCATCACCAGCTCCATCACGGAAATATTCTGCAATTGTTAATCCTGATAATGCCACACGTGCACGTGCTCCAGGAGGTTCATTCATCTGACCAAATACGAAAGTCGCTTTAGATTCTTTCATTCCTTCTTTGTCAACCTTTTCAAGATCCCAACCACCTTCTTCCATAGAATGCATAAAGTCATCACCGTATTTGATAATACCAGACTCTAACATTTCACGTAATAAGTCATTTCCTTCACGAGTTCTCTCTCCTACTCCTGCAAATACAGATAAACCACCGTGACCTTTCGCAATATTGTTAATCAATTCTTGTATTAATACTGTTTTACCTACACCGGCACCACCAAATAATCCAATCTTACCCCCTTTAGCATAAGGCTCAATTAAATCGATTACTTTAATACCTGTAAATAAAACTTCTGTAGAAGTTGATAACTCTTCGAACTTTGGTGCCTCTCTGTGAATTGGTAAACCATCTTTTTCAGTTTTTGGTAAATTACCTAAACCGTCAATAGCATCTCCTGTTACATTAAATAAACGACCGTAGATATCATCACCAACTGGCATTTGAATAGGATTACCCGTAGCAACCACTTCATGGCCTCTACTTAAACCATCCGTAGAGTCCATTGCAATACAACGAACAGTATCTTCACCTGTATGTTGTTCTACTTCTAATACTAATAATGATCCATCTTTTTTAGTTATTTCGAGTGAATCGTAAATTTTTGGAAGGTCAGCTCCTGATTCGAATTCAACATCGATAACAGGACCAATAATTTGGGCAATCTTACCTGTAACTTTTGACATTACTTATCTATTTAATATTATGCTTTATAATTGAAAGAAAACACTCTCGGTTTTCGCGCTGCAAAGATAAATTTTTAATTTAAAAATAAACTTGTTTTTTCTTCTTTTTTTGGAATAAAAAAGCGCTTCTAAATTAGAAGCGCTTTACATATAATATTTTTCGAAACTTATTGTAAAGTTGGTGAATAATTAGTTGGATAATCTACAGCCTTTGCGGTAGTATTAGACTCTATAAAATTTGAACCAAATGTTGCATCTATAGCTTCTAAAAACTTATTAGCCATAAAAGCATAGCCTCTTGAAGTTAAATGAATTCCATCTAGACCAACTAGTCCTCCAACAACTAAATCAGTTGTGTGCGTAAAATTATCGAATACAACACCTGATGTAGTAGCTTCGGTTAAAATGCTATTTAAATCAACTAACGCCACATTTGGATTTGAACCAGCAACAGCTGCTATAGTTAAATTATAAGCGTCTGTAGCATCTTTGATCTCAGCTTGTTCACTTGGTAATAGCACCCATTTGTCTGCTAATGGTAATGTTACACCCTCAACTGCAAATTGACCAGCTACTGCCTGAGGTAAACCTTGCCCCATTAAAGCTGCAACCACACCTGTATTTACAGTACCTATAACTGAACTACTTGGCAAAACAAGTAGATCGTCAGAAGTAGCTTGCCTTGTTTGTCCATATGTTGCACCAAATAGTGCTGCAACTGCTCCAACGGTCGCAGGATCTGTAGGTAATCCGAATTGAGCTAGTAAGCCAGCAAACTGAGGGCTGGCACTTAATACTCCTGCAATTTGTGCAGCTATATTTGGTAAATCTTCGTCTTTAATAACTACTGCACTTGCAGCAGATTCAGAAAAAACAATTGTTCTTTCAGCAGCATCACTAATTGCGCCTTGTGATTGTAAAAATGCATAAACTCCATTTAAGGCACCAAATACTGTATTCAATGTAGGAATTAACGGTCCATAAGCTGGATTAGAAGGATCTAACGGCGCATGAGGCACTGTTGTAAAATGCGGTAAATCTGTTATATAAGGAACATTAGTAACCACACCTTTAGCACCGCCACTAGTTAAAGTAGCTACAATAGCTCCAAATGTTTGATCAAAACCAACCCCAGGAGGGCCAGCAGATGGTGTGATAGCATTAGAACCATCTCCTCCAGAAGTAGCGTAACCTAATACGTCATTACCTCCTATTTCAGATAACGTGAAAAACGACGGACTTTGAGCCATTGCATCGCCTAACATAGTTGCGGTAGGACTAGACGCCATTCTTACAAAATAAGGATTAGCACTAACGCCCAAATTGGCTGGGTTACCATAGCCGTCAAACAATAAATGAAAACTTTTAGCACCAGGCACACCCATATTATTATAAGGCCCAGGTGTTCCTGCTAAAGTTTCAGTTGTTGGCGTAGCCGGTAATCTTACTGGCCCAGCACCATCAAAAAATAATCTTGGTAAGAAATTTTCATTCGTTGCTCCATTAATGAGTAAACCTCCAATATTGTCATTCATTAACGGTTGTGTAAAATTTGCCGTTCCGAACTGCTGCGCTAAAATATTAGGAAATGAGTTTTCTTGACTAGCTTTAAATAAAGCTCCATCAGAGAATCCAGCTGTAAATGAAGCTCCTAAAGCTACATAGTTAGAAAAATCTGCACTTCCAGTAGTTAAGGGAGGGTATACCGCTTCTGGTGGTAAACTCGTCTCTATCTCATCTACCTCACATGATGTTAGCCCAATAAAAACTAACAACAACCATATATATTTAAACTTATTATACATTTTCATTCTATTTTTTAATTATTTATTACCCAAGAAACATAAAACTGTGAACCTACAGCACCAGCACCTACAGCACTTTGGTATTCATCACCGCCAAGGTTAGAACCACCAATTTTAAATGTAGATTTAATCTTTGGTACTTTTAAGTTGACTTGAGCATCAACAACAGTTCTAGAAGGGATCATTGCATTAGCTATACTTGCTTGCCATAAATATTCGTCTTGCCATCTTGCGTTTATGTTAAACCCAAAGTTTTCAAATAATTTAGTATGTCCAAAAGAAAGTTTCACTTTATGTTCTGGAGTATTAAAGCCTGCAGAAAAATCAGGGTCATCAGCTTGTTCAAAGTCTAATTTTGCATAGGTATAATTTAATCCTAAATCAAAGCCTAAAATCTTTGTATCTAGACCAATATTAGCTCCATAAGAAGCAACATCGGCAGAAGCATTAGTATATGTTTGAAAAGCTGTTGCTTGACCTGTTATAAGATCTTGAATACCAGAAGCATCAGCTGTACTACCATTATTAGGTGTTACAACTATTTCTTGACTAATAAAGCCTTCATAGCTATTGTAGTATCCATTTATATCCATATTTACTTTACCTATTCTACCTCTATAACCAATATCGTAAGCCGTCACTTTTTCAGGTGCTACCAAGTCTGTTGGAGCTTGAACTAATAGGGCAGGGTTTCCACTTGCTCTAAATGCGTCTACAGATGTTCTTGTATAAGAATCAAAATATACATCGCGTCCTGTTAAAGCTGTACCAGGTAGTCTTCTATCTAAGTTATCTGGTGATGAACCAACTAAAATAGCTCTACCTACATTAAAACCAATAAATAAAGATTGTGTATCTGGATTTCTAAAACCAGTTTGGTAAGAAGCTCTAAAGTTATGATTTCTATTTTCACCAGCCGAGTATACTAGGGATGCTCTTGGCGAAATATTACTATCAAAAAATTCATTCTTATCATAACGAATAGATCCTGTTAATTTTAATCTTTCGTCCGCAACTTTAGTACTTGCTTGTACATAAGCACCTACTTCATTATATTTTATAGGCCCATCGTAATCTGTAAAAATAGTACCAAATGAATTTAATGCATATTGTCTATAAGATCCACCAACTTGAAGATCAAATTTATCATCAAATAAATGAGAGAAATTATAATTCCCTTCTGCATGATACGCTTTAGTCTCGTCTAAAAATTTAGAACCAGAAGAAATATCTGGGTCTGATGTTATTTGATCGAATAAAGCTCTAAATTCTGGCGTACCTGGTTCTGGCCTATAAGCAGCATCTGCTGCTGCTCTACCTGTAGCATGAGCTTGAGCATCTGAACCACCACCTAACACAGTTTGTAAATAACCACCTGCGTAAGTACCAAACCATTCTAAAGCATTTACTCTATTCATATTAATACCTGTAAAGCGCATATCATATGAATCACCCGCTTTCTCTGCTGTAGTATATCCTCTAACAAAGAAGTTATCACTCTTAATTTCTAATTTATGTTGTTGAATAAAGAAATCGTCTAACTGATATCTATTAGCTCCTTGGTAAATTGAATTACCAAAACCCATTCTAGAATTCCAGATAACTTCTACATCATTTTCGAAAGGTCTATAGTTTAATGATACATCTAACTTTATACTTCTTGCATCATAATCTGTTAAATCTTGTTCCATATAACCCGTACGACCTATATTAACATCTGGCAATAAAGCAGCTCCACCCGCAGGAAAGCCTGTTCCTGGTGTCATTTCCAAAACTTCTCCAACACCCCTCAAGGTAAGGCCAGCTAGAGCAGTTGTAACTTCATCTCCATATATATTTAACCCGTCATGATCATGTCTAGATGGGTCTGCAGGGATAACAAAATCAGGGTCACCTACCCTTGAACCTACATCGCTATATTGATTTGTATCATTCGCATACCAATCTGTTCCGTCTAAATAAGAAAATGAGGCTTTGGCTGCAAATTTTTCACTAAATGCATGTGCAGCACGAATACCTACATCAGTATATTGATTATCTCCTGCCAAATCTTGAACAGTTAAACCTGTTTTTACATAGGCACTTATTCCTTGATGTTCAAAAGGATTTTTACTAGTCATAAATAAGATACCATTAAATGCGTTGGCACCATATAATGCAGAAGATGCTCCTGGTAACAATTCGATGCTATTTACATCAAGTTCATTTATACCAATTAAGTTACCCATTACAAAGTTTAACGCTGGTGAAGAGTTATCCATACCATCAATAAGTTGAACGAAACGTGTATTCGCAAACGTTGCGAAACCTCTGGTATTTACAGAGTTAAACGTTAAACTACTTGTATTTACATCTACTCCTTTTAAATTTTCTATACCTTGATAGAAAGAAGCGGCCGAAGTATTTTGTATTGCTCTGGCATCCATTCTTTCAATCGTCACTGGAGATTCACGTACACTTTCTGGAGTTCTCGAAGCAGATACTACAACTTCATCTAACTGCGTACCTTCTATTAAAGCAATAGTAAGTTTTTGATTATTCTCGGTTACTTCTACTGTTTGGCTCTCATATCCTACAGACGTAAAAACTACTTTAAAAGGTAAAGGTTCAGTAACATTCAAGGTAAAATTACCATCAAAATCAGTACTGGTACCAATAAATTTACCTTCAAGCCTAATATTTACACCTGGTATTGGGTCATTATTTGCTGAGTCGGTAACAGTTCCTGAAACTACGGTTTGTGCCATTGTAGTTGCACAAATACATAGCATAGCAACAAGAGTAAAAAGTTTATTCATAATGTATAATTATAAGGTTAACAATGTCGCAAAGTACGATTTTTTTTGAAGTTTACAATGCGTGCATAATAAATTCAATAGGGATAAATTAGAAAACTAATAATCTTTTTACAGCAGTTTCTTTACCCTTACGGATTTCAACAAAATAAATGCCATTAGATAAATTACTTACATTTATTTCCTCATTAAAAACTACCTCTTCGATATTATATTTCTTTGAAACTACTCTTCTACCTAGCGTATCGTAAATAGAAATATTAGTATCGTTATTTATAAATGACACAAAGGATATATTCACTATATCTTCTGTAGGATTCGGCCAAACTGATAAGTCTTGAAACGTTTCACCGTCTACATTGGCTACGGTAACACTTTCACACAATTCTATGCTCCAATTGTCTATACTACCAACATCATCACCTGCATTATCAGAAACATTAAGTATCCAATCTCCTATTGAAGATTCACTATTAAAACCTGACAGCGTTTCACTAGGCTTTATTGTTCCCGTTATAACAGGAGTAGAATTTGCACAAGCTAAGTCGACACCTAAATCATCAAAAGTTGCAGACATATTTACATTACCACCAGCTCCACTACATTGCCGATTTACTAATTCAACAATTGTTCCTTGTGGGCTTTCTAAGGTAAAAATGAGATCACGCATCCATGTATGAGTCACATTTATGGCAATATTTACATCACTAATAATATAATCATCACTAATAGTTATAACCGAATTAACACCAGAAACATCATCATCAGGTATATTTAAAGGTGTATCAGTAGCATTATATATTTTGCAAACAATTTGGCTAGTTGTAAAGATACTTATAGCTGAAAAATTGCCAGTGTTGCAATTATTATTCCCTCTTGCTCTCCAATAATAAGTTACCGCATCTTGTAAATTTTGAGGAATATAAGAATTTGTTTGAATAGTTGCAGATTCTATTATAGTATTAAAAGCAGCATCGGTCGCAATTTCAACATCATAATTTTCTACATTTACATCAACATCCCATTGTAAAGTACTCCCCATTGCTAACACACCAGTAGCTCCATTTGAGGGAGTTGCTAGAACAGGATCAGCAATTGAACTTTCAAAAATATTTAAGACAACATCTAAGGTTCTAGTAACTGAAGTTGACGTCCCTACGATTTCAATATTATATGTGCTTGGAGCAATATTATCTGTATTACTAATAGTCATTTGAACATTAGCATTTGAATTTGCAGATACTGGACTAAAACTTACACTTGCCCCAGTCGGAAGATCATTTGTTGAAAAGCTTACAGTTTCTGAAAAACCAGCAGCAAAATTCACATTAAAGTCATAGACTGCATTTGCAGGTAAACATATTGTTTTAGTATTTTGAGTTGTACTTAGCGCAAAATTATTTACGATGCTTATATCGGTTTTATTTAATGCATAAAATATATTATTAACTGCTTCTACTTTAATTCTACCCGTACTCGTTATATTAGAAGGTACAGTAATAACATGACTCCCATCATTTGGAGTATTAGAAGCTAATGTTATTGGGTATGTAAAACCACCATCTAATGATAATAATATATTAACGTTAGCTGTATTTATTGGAGCGTTATTAGTTCCTGCAACATCCCAAATAATAGTTTCAGAAGTCCCTGCTGCCCAAAAAACCTCATTTGCGCTTTGACTTGTAACAACAAAAGGACCGGAATTATTATCAACAGTTATAGTCATATTATCTGAAACTGTTTGTCCTCCACCAGCTACATTATCTCTAACAGTTAACATAAAATCCATTGTTCTACCTACACTTGGTAATACTTGCCATGTAGAAGATAAATCACCCGCTATAACTGTACTTAATGCCGGCAAATACCTGTCAGGTGAACTTGTAGGACTTAATGATCTAAACACTGAGCCCTGAGTTTGAGTAGATATAGGCGGGCTAGAAATACCAACAACACTGTTATCATTTTGTTCCCAACAAAATGTTATTGGGTCTCCATCAAGATCTGCGCCTTGCCCTCTAAGAACTAATGGTGTTGACTTAGGTACAGTAAAATTATTACCGGCCTCAACAGTCGGAGCATTTGCATTTCCTGTTAAAGCTGTTTCGTCATCACATAAAGAACTACCAGATGAGATAAAATTATATATCTCTTGTATGCTTCTAACATTAAAATAATCATCACTATTTAATTGTATATTTTGAGGAGCGCAAATACCAGCATAAGCCATAATTGTTGTCCCGCTACCTGGTTCTACTGCAGTAGCATCATTTCTATTACCTCCTCCGCAACTTCCAGCGGTTCCGTTAAAGGTATGATTAGCTCCAAACTGATGTCCCATTTCATGAGCAACAAAATCAACATCAAAAGGATCTCCAACAGGTGCATTTTGACCTGTAACTCCTCTAGCTTTTGACCCGCCACAAGGTGATCCTAAAAAGGCTACGCCTCCTCCTCCAGTACTAAATACATGACCTATATCGTAGCTTGTAGATCCAATAACACTATCAATATTGTTTTGATTTTCAGTAAGCATTGCTGTTCCATCTCCGTTAGAGTAAGGATCAGTAGTTCCATCTAAATAAATTAATAAATCATTATTTGGAACCAACTCCATAGTTAATGCTAATTCTCGTTCAAAAATAGCATTCACACGAGTCATAGTAACATTTATAGCGGCCATAACAGCTGCTCTTTTTTGTGCTTCAGTGCCGCCAGAAACACCAGCTGCATTAATATGAAATTGTGAATATTCTCCTGTGGTGGCAAGTGCTAATTCAAAAGTTCGAAGCAAACCATCATTCGCATTTTTAAAATTTGAACTTTTAGTTTTAGGTATTGATGGTTGACTTTCAGTAAGACAAGTAAACTCTTTTTTAATTTCTAAGTCTTTTCTTTTGTAAGTTACATATGTATTTGTATTGGACTTAACGGGATCTATGTATAAAGTACTTTTAGAATTAGTAAACACAACAGCATGTAGCCCTAAATTACTCAAACTAAATCGAACAGAAGTAGATTTGTCGTTTAGCCCTTTACCAATATAGGATTTGATGTTAGGGAATTTTGAAGCAAGATCAGAATGCATTATAGATGCCTCTTGTATCGAGTATTTTACTAATTCACCATCAGCATTCGGAAATTGAATAATAGTTTTAGGTTTAGGTGCTTTATTTTTACGTGGAGGAACATTGCTCAACATCTCTTTAAGAGCATTAATTTCTAAATTATATGCTTTATAATTTTTGGGAAGATTTTTTTTAGCAACTAGCAATCCTTTTTCTACGCTTGCTTTTGTCCATAAAGTTCTCTCTTGGGCTAATCCAAACAAACAAAAAAATGTAAAAAAAACTGTTAGTAAGAATGATAAATCTCTCTTCATGCGATCGTCACCATTATAAAGTGTCTTAAACAAATTTAGGCAATTAAATTTTATATCTTTACAAAAAGCATACTATGAGAATATATTTTGCTTTATCTGTTTTTCTTTTCTTAATGGGCTGTAATGCCCAAAAACAAACCTCTAACCTAACTGATTTAAAAAAAAGTAAATCTTTTAACATTAGCAATTGCCCTGACAATGGAAGTTGTTTTTTAAAAGTTATACCCAATAAAAGCTTAGAATTAAAAAAGGATGAATTTGGAATGCTTTATGGAAAAACGATTGATAGCGACAACATTCTTGTTAAATACTCCTATAAACGTAAAGAATTAAAAAATACTGCCGACAGTCATTACAGTGAAACTATCTATTTTTCAATTTCAAAAAATGTAAAAAAACTAGACTTAGCTGACACAGATTTACAAAAAGCTTCTGTAACTCTACATCGACTTTGTTATTGTAAAGGCACAGCAGGATATTTTAAAATTACTAGTGGTAATTTGAATATAGATATCAAAAAAAATGAATTAACTTTGAAGTCAGATTTAAGCTTGAAAAACATTCCTTTAATGCTTGCTAAAATCAATGAAAAAATAAATTTAGAACATTAAGTTTCTTTAGTGAATATACACCATTCTTACCAAAATTTTAACAAAAAAAATATTTCGATTGTTACCATCGGCACTTTTGATGGTGTGCATATTGGCCATCAAGCCATCATAAAAAATTTAATAAAAAACGCTAAAAACAATCATGGCGAGTCGGTGATTTTAACTTTTTTTCCGCACCCCAGAATGGTATTACAAAAAACCAATTCTATAAAATTACTCAATACAATAAATGAAAAAATAAACTTGCTAGAAAAAACTGGTTTAGATCATTTAATTATTGAGCCTTTTACAAAAGAATTCTCTCGGTTAACTGCTTTAGATTTTGCTAGAGATATTTTGAGTAAAAAATTACATGCTAAAAAATTAGTAATCGGATACGATCATCGTTTTGGAAGAAACAGAGAAGGCAATTTTGAGCAATTACAAGAATATGGATCTGTTTATAATTTTGAGGTAGAAGAAATTCCTGCTCAAGATATTAAAGATGTAGCAGTAAGTTCGACAAAAATTAGAACTGCATTAGAAGAAGGTGAAATTGAAAAGGCCAATGAATATTTAGGCTATTCTTTTATGTTGAATGGTGAAGTTGTTGCAGGAAAAGCTTTAGGACGACAATTCAATTATCCCACAATTAACATTAATGTAAAAGAAGATTATAAATTGATTCCGAAATCTGGGGTTTATGTTGTTGATTCGAATATCAACAACTCCCATTATTTTGGTATAATGAATATTGGTAAAAGGCCTACATTAAATGGCAAACGTAAAACAATTGAGGTTCACCTTTTGGATTTTGACGCTAATCTTTATGGAGAAAATATTCAAGTAAATCTTTTAAAGCGTTTGCGCGATGAGCAAAAATTTGCGTCTATAGAACACTTATTTGCACAAATTAAGAAAGATGAACAGAAAGCTCGAAATTTAATAGAGAGTGGAGCGATTTCTTTTTAGACATATAGACAATTCTCCTTTAATTATTTTTCGAATTATTTTCGGATTGTTACTTTTTCTAGAGTCCTGGGGTGCTATTTTAACAGGTTGGATAACCAAAACCATGGTCGAACCCAAGTTTACATTCAATTTTATTGGTTTTGATTTTCTACAGCCCTTACCAGGTAATGGTATGTATTATTATTACCTCATTATGGGCATTTTCGGATTTTGTGTAATGATAGGTTATCGATATCGTTTAGCAATTATTTCTTTTTTCTTACTATGGTCTGCAACCTATTTAATGCAAAAATCTTCTTACAATAATCACTATTATTTAACAGCGTTATTAAGCTTTTTAATGATCTTTTTACCAGCGAACAATTACTTATCTGTTGATGCAAAACGAAATCCTACCCTAAAAGCAATTTCGGTTCCTTTTTGGACTTCTCTCATACTTATGCTACAAATAGGATTAGTTTATTTTTACGGAGGTATTGCAAAAATATATCCCGACTGGCTACAAGCTATACCAGCCAAACTATTCTTGGCTTCAAAAGGAAATTATCCCATAATAGGAAAGATGCTTACTACAGACTGGTTTCCTTATTTTTTAAGTTATGGAGGTTTACTCTTTGATCTTTTGATTGTTCCTTTATTATTGTTCAAAAAAACACGGGTTTTTGCTTTTGCTGTTTCTATATTTTTCCACCTTTTTAATGCAATAGTCTTTCAAGTTGGTATTTTCCCTTTTTTAAGCTTAGCATTTGCACTATTCTTTTTTGAACCAGAAACAATCCGAAATATCTTCCTAAAAAAGAAACCTTTCTATGTTAAAAATGAAGTAATCATACCCAAATACAAGAAAGTATTGATATTATTTATAGGAGTTTATTTTGTCATTCAATTTTTGCTTCCATTAAGACATTGGGTTATTAAAGATAATGTACTTTGGACAGAAGAAGGACATCGTTTAAGTTGGCGTATGATGCTTCGTGCAAAATCTGGTTATCAAACTTTTACAGTTATAGACAAAGAAACTGGTAAAAAGGAAGTAGTTGACCTAAACCAGTACTTGACCAATAAGCAAAAACGGTCTGTAATGGCTAAACCGGACATGATTTGGCAATTTGCACAGAGACTTAAAAAAAGTTATGCGAAAAACGGGAAAGATATTTCAGTCTTTGTAAAAGGTTATGTTAGCGTAAATGGAAAACTTAGCCAACCTTTAGTAAACAACACTATAGATTTAGCATCAATAAAATGGGATCATTTTAAACATAGTGACTGGCTACTGTCATCTACAAAAAACTAAATCACCTTAATACAATATAGCTTCTTTACACTCGTTCTTTTTTTATAGGTTTTATCCTTTTCTAATGTTTAGACAAATACTCCTACTAGGATGCATCTTTGTTCTCAGTATGAAGACACATGGTCAATCATGCATTACAATAAACGAGCAACCACAAGATCAACTTTTTTTAGATAACGATAACATCTCTTTAAGTGTTGATGCTACTAGTAGCGAAAACTTATCATATCAATGGCAAATATTTAATACCGTATCTGGAGAATGGGAAGATATTAATGACGATTTTGATTATA
This sequence comes from Maritimimonas rapanae, assembly GCF_057837205.1. Classification (NCBI taxonomy): domain Bacteria; kingdom Pseudomonadati; phylum Bacteroidota; class Flavobacteriia; order Flavobacteriales; family Flavobacteriaceae; genus Maritimimonas; species Maritimimonas rapanae. The sequence continues at coordinate 2,042,211 of NZ_JBYQFI010000001.1, forward strand.
CCGGAACAAACACAACTACTCTAACATTAATTAATGTATCTCAAGCTATTAGCGAGACAGCTTTTAGAGTTCAAATATTTGGTCAAGACCCTTCATGTACCGAAGACTCAGATCAAGCAATAGTTAGATTTATTGCTATAAATGTAAATAACATCTTTACACCAAATGACGATGGATTTAACGATTTTTTAAACATTGGTGGTATTCTTTCATTCCCACAGAGTAAGCTACAAGTTTATAATCGTTGGGGAAATTTAGTTTTTGAAAAAAGAGGTTATCAAAATGATTGGGATGGAATTGCCACTACAGGAGCAACAATCAATGGTTCAAAAAAATTACCAACAGGCACTTATTTCTACACTATCGATTTGAATTTTGATAATAAAAAATTCTCAGGATGGTTATACCTAGCTAGATAATGAAGAGATACCTAAGACATATTATTTTTAGCTGTTTTTTATTAACCTTATTATTAAACATACAAGCTCAGCAAGTACCACATTATACCCAATATATTTTCAATACTCAACTTTATAATCCAGCTTACGTTGGTAGTAAAGAATTTTTAAGTTTAACGTTATCTTCGAGAATTCAATGGACACCAATAAATGGTGCTCCACAAACACATAATATTTTTGCACAAAAGAAGCTAGAAAATAGACCTATTGGTATAGGAGCTTCTTTTTCTCTAGATCGCTTAGGTCCTGTTGACCAAAAGGACTTCAGTATCGATGGGTCTTATACAATAAGAGCAACAGAAAAATCTCAACTTGCTTTTGGTTTAAAAATAGGAGGAGAAATTTTAACAATAGATTTAAGCAAAGGTAATCCAGATGACCCAAACGATCCTTTATTAGCCGAACCTTTAGAATCCAAATTTTCACCCACTTTAGGCGCAGGAGCATTCTGGTATGGCGATAACTGGTATATGGGCTTATCAGCATTGAATTTATTACATGCCAATCATTTTAATGGCGAAATAACTGATAGGCCACAATATTTTCTAATGAGTGGTTATGTGTTCGAATTAAGCAGAATGTTAAAATTTAAGCCAACACTTTTAACCAAGGTCGTTAGTGGCGCTCCTATATCTCTTAATGTTGCAGCTAATATTATGTTCGATGAGAAATTTACTGGTGGGCTGTCGTATAATAATGGTGAGTCGTTAAGTATAGTAGTAAGTGCAGATCTAAGCTCAGTTTTTACCATTGGTTATTCGTTCGATTATTCTCTAAAAAGTTTAAATCAATTTAATGATGGTAGTCACGAATTTGTATTATCCTATCGATTTACGGAAAGCTCTAAAGCACATCGTTGTCATACCCGATTCTTCTAAATTAAAAATAGAATTCTTCATTCATAAATCTACTGGCAATCCTTATCTTTGCTCACTTAAAGTTGAACTACAATGTTACAAGTAGCTTTTATAAGAGAGCATAAAGAACGTGTTTTAAAAGGATTAGAGGTTCGCAATTTTGCTAATGCTATAGGCATAATCGACAAAGTTTTAAGTGCAGATGAAGCAAGAAGAAATACTCAGGCCGAATTAGACGCTATCCTTGCTGAATCTAATAAGATTTCTAAAGAAATCGGATTACTCTTTAAGTCTGATGAGGTTCAAAAAGCCAATTTATTAAAAGAAAAAACTATCCAATTAAAAGAACAATCTAAACAATTAGCTGAAAAATTAAACACTTCTCAAGAAGAGCTAAATCAATTATTATATCAGATTCCTAATATTCCAAACTCATTAGTTCCTGTCGGAAATACTGAAGATGACAACGAAGAAACCTTCCGTGAAGGTGATATTCCGAAATTGAATGAAAATGCCTTACCACATTGGGAATTAGCAAAGAAATACGATATTATCGATTTTGAGCTTGGTAATAAAATTACAGGTGCTGGTTTTCCTGTCTACAAAGGAAAAGGCGCAAAATTACAACGTGCATTAATTAGCTATTTTTTAGATAAAAATACTGAAGCAGGTTATCAGGAAGTACAAGTTCCACATTTAGTGAATGAAGCTTCGGGTTTTGGAACTGGTCAACTTCCTGATAAAGAAGGTCAAATGTATCATGTAACTGGTGATAATTTATATTTAATACCTACTGCTGAAGTTCCAGTTACTAACTTATATCGCGACACTTTACTTAAAGAAAGTGATTTTCCTATTTTGAATACTGGTTATACTCCCTGTTTTAGACGAGAAGCAGGTTCGTATGGTGCACATGTTAGAGGGCTAAACAGATTACATCAATTCGATAAAGTAGAAATTGTTAGAATAGAGCATCCTGATAATTCTTATGAAGCTTTAGACGGAATGGTAGATCATGTAAAAGAAATTCTAAGAGAATTAAAACTACCCTATAGAATTCTACGATTATGTGGCGGTGATTTAACTTTTGCTTCAGCCCTTACTTATGATTTTGAAGTCTTTTCTACAGCGCAAGATAGATGGTTAGAAATAAGTTCAATTTCAAACTTTGAAACCTTTCAGGCAAATAGATTAAAGTTACGTTTTAAAAATAGTGAAGGTAAAAGTCAATTAGCACACACGTTGAATGGAAGCGCTTTAGCTCTGCCTAGGGTACTAGCAGGAATCTTAGAAAATTATCAAACGGAAGAAGGCATCGTGATACCAGAAGTATTACAAAAATATACTGGTTTTAAGATAATAGACTAGTTATTGGTAACAGCTACCATTAATTTTTTATACCTGTTCATTTCTATAAGTGCATCAACATATGCATTTATATTACCAGATTTCATAAAAAGATTTGCTTTTTTCTTTGCAATCGTGTAGTGTTTCTTTAATTCGATCATTGTAAAAGTATTTAGTTGTTGTTACTTAATAGACAAATGTCATGCCAAAATGTTACAAAGTAAAGGTTCAACTCATACGTTTTATCAAATTTTTAACACTTCTTTTACTACCTTTGATCAAGTAGCAAATAAATTTTAGTTTACTCACGTTATAACGCTATGCGAATTACTTTTATTGCCATATTATTATTCTTTACAACATTTAGCTTTTCGCAAAGCTCTCAGTTGGCTTATAGTTATTTTAGAAAAGGAGAGTATGAAAAGGCCTCAGTACTATATAAACAATTACATGAGAAGAATGCCATTAGGCGTGATTATTTTAAAAAATTATTGTCTTGTTATCAATTAACTGAAAGGTTTGAAGAAGCTACTGATTTACTAAATCAACAAAAGGAAAGGTTTCCTTTGCAACAATATTTAGATGTTGAAGTAGGTTATAATTTACAACTTCAAGATCAACCAGATCAGGCACTACCCTATTATGAATCAGCTTTAAAATCTGTTGAAAAAAATCCTAACTCAGGATACCTTGTCGGAAAGACTTTTCAGGATAACCACCTATTAGATTATGCTTTAAAAGCTTATAAAAAAGCGATGGAATTGAACCCTAACCTCAACTATGATGCTTATATCGCCTTTATATATGGTGAAAAAGCAGAAATAGAAAACATGTTCGATTCTTATTTAAATATGGTTGATAAAAATCCTAGTTATTTTTCTACAGTTCAGCGTTATGCAGGGCGTTTCTTATCAGATGATAATCAAGATGTAAATAATGTACTTTTTAGAAAGCTATTATTAAAACGTTTACAAAGTAATCCGAATAATTTGTGGAATATGTTACTTAGCTGGCTTTACATGCAGCAAAAGGATTACGACAAAGCTTTGGTTCAAGAAAAAGCTATTTATCTACGTAATAAAGAAAGTTTAGAAAGAATTATCGAAGTTGGCGATCTTGCCTTTAATAATGAAGATTTTGAAACTGTAAAAAACACCTTTCAATATGTATTAGAAAATACTGCAGATCAAAATACTCAGCTTGAGGCTCAATTGTATTTACTAGATGCCAGTATTGCTACGGCAATATCTAAAGAAGAATTAAACTTATTAGATGAAAAATTCCAGCAATTATTTCAACAATACGGTATTAATAATAATACAATTGACCTACAGGTAGCCTATGCAGATTTTCTAACATTTAAGAAAAATAATCCTCAAAAAGCTATTGATATTTTAAACGCCGCATTGCAAAGAACAACATCAGATTTTCAAAGAGGTGAAGTAAAAATTAAGCTAGCAGACGTTTTAGTGTACACTAATCAATTCAATCAGGCATTGATTCATTACACACAAGTTCAAACCAAACTAAAGAACAGCACATTAGCTCAAACTGCACGTTTTAAAGTTGCGCAAACATCTTATTTTAAGGGTGATTTTAAATGGGCTTCTACTCAATTAAAAGTATTAAAAGGATCTACATCTCAACTAATAGCCAATGATGCTGTTGATTTATTTCTATTGATTTCTGATAATTTAGGGTATGACTCAATCCCTAAAGCATTACAACTATATGCTAAAGCTGATCTATTGGCTTTTCAGAACAAAAATAAAGAGGCGATTGATAGTTTAAATCTCGTTTTAAAAAACCATAAAGACCACGAAATAGAAGATGTAGCCTTATTTAAACAAGCACAGCTTTTTGAAAAAATTCAACAATTTACCAACGCTGAAAGTAACTATCAAAAAATTATTACTATGCAAGATGCTAGTATTTTACTAGACAATAGTTATTTTAGATTGGGTGAATTGTACGAAAACAAACTCAACATTCCTGAAAAAGCCAAAGAAATGTATCAAAAGATCATTTTCGAACATCCGTCTAGTATTTATTTAGTTGATGCTCGTAAACGTTTCAGGAAGCTAAGAGGAGACATCATTAATTAGAAATATACATGTACATATATAACGTAACAATAAATATTGATGAATCAGTTGAAAACGACTGGCTCAGATGGATGCAAGAAAAGCATATACCTGAAATGTTAGACACCGGTAAGTTTACCGAAGCAAAAATGTGTCAAGTAATGGTAGAAGAAGAATTGGGTGGTGTTACTTATTCAGTTCAATATACAACCGACAGTAAAGAAACACTAGATCTTTATTATCATCATGACGCTGATAGATTACGTGAAGACGCCATAAAACTTTTTGGCAATAAATTTGTTGCGTTTAGAACCGAATTAGATGTAGTACATCACACCAAAAACTTCATTAAATCTTAATGTCGGTAAAAGCAAAAAAACATCTTGGTCAGCATTTTTTAAGAGATGAAAATATCGCCAAAAAAATTGCCGATTCACTTACTAAAAATGGTTATAATGATGTTTTAGAAATTGGCCCTGGCATGGGTGTCTTAACTAAGTATTTATTAAAAAAAGATTTTACAACTCATGTTATTGAAATTGACTCAGAGTCAGTTGAATATCTAAAAGCACATTACTTAAATTTAGCAAATAGAATTATTTCAAAAGATTTTTTAAAGCTAAATCTAGATGATTATTTCGAAAGCAAGCAATTCGCAATAATTGGTAATTTTCCATATAATATTTCATCTCAAATTGTTTTTAAAGCTTTAGAAAATCGTCACCGTATACCAGAGTTTTCTGGCATGTTTCAAAAGGAAGTTGCCCAACGCATAGCCGAAAAACCTGGTTCTAAAACCTATGGAATCCTTTCTGTGTTAACACAGGCTTTTTATAATGCAGAATACCTTTTCACTGTTCCGCCAAGCGTATTCAATCCGCCACCTAAAGTAGATTCTGGCGTAATCAGACTTATCCGTAAAGAAAATTACACACTCCCAGTTGATGAAAAATTGTTTTTTCGAGTGGTAAAGACAGCTTTTAATCAACGTAGAAAAATGCTACGCAGCAGTTTAAAAGCTTTTAATCTTTCAGATAAATTAAGAGAAGATGCTATATTTGCGCAACGTCCTGAACAATTATCGGTTGAGGAGTTTATCAGTTTGACGCAAAAAATAGCAAACGATGCCATTTGAATTAACCAAAGAATTTTTAGAACAAGTTGAGTTGCACATCTCTCAATTAGATGATAAGGCTATTCTTACATTGTTGGAAAATGAGCATTACGCTGATATTGCAGAAGTCTTAGAGGAATTAAATTTTGATAATGCTGTTTACATTATCAAATTATTAGATAGTGAAAAGACTTCGGATATTTTAATGGAACTTGACGAGGATACTCGTGAAAAAATCCTAAAAAATCTATCTGCCAAAGAAATTGCAGAAGAACTTGAGGAGCTAGATACTGATGATGCAGCAGATATGATTGCTGAATTGCCAGAAGAGCGTCAAGAAAGTGTTATTTCTGCGATAGAGGATGAAGAACACAAGGCGGAAATTGAGGAATTACTGGCTTATGATGAAGACACCGCTGGAGGTTTAATGGCAAAAGAGTTGGTTAAAGTTTATGAAACTTGGACCGTCGCAGGTTGTCTACGAAGAATTAGAGGGCAAGCTAGAGATGTTAGAAGAGTACATTCAATTTATGTAGTCAATAAACAAGAACAATTAATCGGTAGACTTTCGTTAAAGGATTTGATCATAGCTAAAAATGAGGAAAAAATTGCTGATATCTATATTACAAATGTCGATTCTGTTCATGTAAATGATCACGGTGAAGAAGTTGCCAAAGTAATGGCTAAATATGACTTAGAAGCAGTTCCTGTAATAGATGATAATCAAGTCTTATTAGGTAGAATTACGATTGATGATATTGTTGATGTATTAAAAGAAGAAGCCGACAAAGATTATCAATTAGCTGCTGGTATTACAGAAGATGTTGAAGCCGATGATTCTATTTTTGAACTTACAAAAGCGCGCTTACCTTGGTTAATTTTAGGGTTAATTGGCGGATTAGGTTCTGTTATTATTATGGAAGGCTTTGAAGATGCCTTAGCCAAATACAAACATTTATTTTTCTTTACGCCTTTAATTGCCGCAATGGCAGGTAATGTTGGCGTGCAATCTTCGGCAATTATAGTTCAAGGTTTAGCTAACAATACTGTAAAAGGAAGCTTGTTTAACCGTTTAGTTAAAGAAGTAGGGTTAAGTTTAATTAATGGTCTTGTATTAGGTATTTTAGTTATTCTTGCTGGGTTTGCCATGAAAATGGATATTACTTTTAGCTTTACAGTAGCTATATCTATGATTAGTGTAATAATAATTGCTGCATTAATAGGAACATTTGTTCCGATTATTTTAGATAAACGTGGTATAGATCCTGCAATTGCAACTGGCCCATTCATTACCACCAGCAACGATATTTTTGGTATCTTTTTATTCTTCTATATTGCTAAAATTATCCTTGGTTTTTAAAGTTTAAACCTCCTTAAACCTTAAGTCATTTTGAACAAATGTGAGAAATATAGATTTCTCAATCGCAAGCTCTTTTCGAAACGACATATTAATAATCTCAGCTCACTTATTTTAGCTATTTTTGCATGTCAATTTTTAGAAGATGTCTGAAGAAAAAAAATCATTAAACTTTTTAGAGCAAATTATTGAAGAAGATTTAGCAAATGGTTTCGATAAAAACAAATTGCGATTTCGTTTTCCGCCAGAGCCAAATGGGTATCTGCACATTGGTCATGCCTCTTCTATCTGTCTAAATTTTGGATTAGGATTGAAATATAATGCGCCTGTAAATTTGCGTTTTGACGACACTAATCCTGCCAAAGAAGAGCAAGAGTATGTTGATGCCATTAAACATGACATTAAGTGGCTAGGCTTTGAATGGGAGAATGAATTGTATTCTTCAGATTATTTTCAACAATTGTACGATTGGGCTATTCAATTAATAAAAAAAGAAAAAGCTTATGTAGACAATCAGTCTTCAGAAGAAATTGCTAAACAAAAAGGCACACCAACAGAACCGGGTACAAACAGCCCTAATAGAGATCGTTCTGTAGAGGAAAATTTAGAACTCTTCAACAAAATGAAGAATGGTGAATTTGATGAAGGTTCACATATTCTTCGTGCTAAAATAGACATGACTTCACCAAATATGTTAATGCGTGATCCTATTATTTACAGAGTACTAAAAAAAGCCCATCATAGAACTGGCAATGATTGGAATATTTACCCAATGTATGATTGGACACATGGCGAATCAGATTATATAGAAAGTATTTCACACTCTTTATGTACATTAGAATTCAAATCTCATAGACCACTATATGATTGGTTCTTAGATCAAATTTATGATGGCGGCATTCGCCCTAAACAACGTGAATTTGCTCGTAGAAACCTCAGCTACACGGTTATGAGTAAGCGTAAATTATTGCAATTAGTAGAAGAAGGTCATGTTGCCGGTTGGGATGACCCGCGTATGCCAACGATTTCTGGATTACGACGTAGAGGTTATACTCCCAACTCCATCAGAAAATTTAGTGAAGTTGCGGGTATTGCAAAGCGTGATAATGTTACAGATGTAGCACTATTAGAATTTTGTGTAAAAGATGATCTAAATAAAACCGCGCCTAGAGTGATGGCTGTGTTAAACCCTGTAAAGCTAGTTATCACAAATTACCCTGAAGGAAAAGAAGAATGGTTAGATGCAGAAAATAATCCTGAAGACGAAAATGCTGGCAGCAGAAAAGTTCCTTTTTCAAGGGAAATTTATATAGAGCGAGAAGACTTCCGTGAAGAAGCAAATAAAAAATTCTTCCGGTTAAAATTAGATAAAGAAGTTCGCTTAAAGAATGCATATATAATTAAAGCAGAATCTTGTACTAAGGATGAAAATGGCGAAATCACAGAAATTAATTGTACTTATGACCCACTTAGTAGAAGTGGTAGTGACACCGAAGAAAGCAAGCGTAAAGTAAAAGGCACCTTGCATTGGGTTTCTATTCAACACGCCGAAAAAGCCGAAGTGCGTATGTATGATAGATTGTTTAATAATGAAGCTCCAGATGGCCATAAAGACAAAGACTTTAAGGAATTTATTAATCCGGATTCTTTAACTATTAATAAAAATGCTTTTGTTGAACCAAGTTTAAAAGAAGCAAAGATTGGAGACCGTTTTCAATTTCAACGTTTAGGATATTTCTGTGTAGATAATGATAGTACTTCTGAAAATTTAATGTTTAATAGAACTGTGCCTTTACGAGATAGTTGGGCAAAGATTGAGAAGAAAAATTAAGATTCTATTTACTGATAATGATGTACATTTGATGCTCCAATGAAAGTTGTTGAGCAAATAAAGTCCCCTATTCAGCAAGAAATGGAACTCTTTGAAGAAAAGTTCAAAGAGTCAATGATTTCTAAAGTTCCGTTACTAAACAGAATTACGCATTTTATCATTCGCCGTAAAGGAAAACAAATGCGACCCATGTTTGTTTTTTTAGTGGCAAAAATGGTTTCTGGCGGTAAATTTAAAGATAAAACCTATCGCGGTGCTTCGCTAATTGAATTGATACATACAGGTTCTTTAGTTCACGATGATGTTGTTGATGATAGTAATCGTCGTCGAGGATTTTTCTCTCTTAATGCTTTATGGAAAAATAAAATTGCTGTTTTAGTTGGTGATTATTTATTCTCTAAAAGTCTTTTGTTATCTGTTGATCATGATGATTTTGACTTGTTGAAATTAGTTTCAATTGCATTAAAAGAAATGACAGAAGGTGAGTTATTACAAATTGAAAAAGCTCGTCAACTTGACATTACAGAAGAAGTATACTTTGACATTATAAGACAAAAGACAGCAACACTAATTGCTGCCTGTTGTGGAATCGGTGCTGCATCTGTAGATGCGCCTGAAGACGAAATTCAACAAATGCGAAAATTTGGAGAATTGATAGGTATTGCTTTTCAAATTAAAGATGACCTTTTTGATTATACCGATGGTAAAATTGGTAAGCCAACTGGCATCGATATTAAAGAGCGAAAAATGACTCTTCCACTAATTTATGCATTAAACAATTGCTCAGTTAAAGAAAAGAAATGGTTAATTAATTCTGTAAAGAATCATAATAAAAATAAAAAAAGAGTAAAAGAAGTTATTGCTTTTGTAAAACAGAAAGGCGGTATTGGATATACCAATAAAAAGATGCATGAGTATCAGATAAAAGCTTTAGAAATTTTAAATTTATACCCTGATTCAGAATATAAGAAATCACTTACAGAAATGGTAAATTATGTAATAGAAAGAAAGATTTAATCTTTAATAAGTTGTTGAATCACATCTTTTTTTACTTCATGTTTTCCTTCAAAAGAAGTCATTGTAGCCGAGTCACCAAATAAATTATAAAAACGTTTCTTCTCTTTATTGAGAAGTTCTTTATTTAAATATTCATCTTGTGTACCATATATAAATGAAACTTTAGTTTTATCATCTGAAAATTCAAAATCTTCTTTAGTAAGTTCATTAGGGATTCTTCCTGAAAGAAATACTAACTGTTGACATTTTAATTTTCTCTTAGCTACATATCTTGCAGCAACGGACACACCTTGAGAATAACCTAAAACTATCAAATTAGTAGTACTAGGTAATTTTTCTGCCTCTAAAACAGCATCAAAATACGTCATTACATTTTCAATTTCTTTTAAAGTATTTTCTTTTGTAAGCCAACTGGCTCCAACATGTTTGTATGTTGAACCCAAATAGTGTTTACTCTGAGCCTGAGGAGCAATAATATAATTCTCATCACTATTTAATTCACCAAAATATCTTAAGAAATACCTACTTAAATACCCAATACCATGGCAAACAAACCAAATGTTTTTTGTTTTATCTGTTAAACTATTTAACGTTGAATATGAATTTGCAGCAGTATAAGAAACTTCTTTTTCGATAGCGATCATTTAACTATTTTTAAGTAGTGTATAACTGTTCTGACTGCCCAAGTAATTCTTCAATAAAATCTCTATTATTTGCAAGTCTAGGTACTTTGTGTTGACCACCTAGTTTCCCTTTTTGCTTCAACCAATTATAGAACATTCCTTGTTTTGCTATATGAACCTTTGGCATATCTAACGTCATATTATTATAACGTTTCGCTTCATAATCAGAATTTATGGATTTTAATGAATTATCTAACAATTCAGCAAAATAATCGATATTCTTGGGTACCTTTTTAAACTCAATTATCCATTCGTGAGCTCCTTTAGAATTACCATCCATAAATATTGGCGCAGCAGTATAGTCAGTAATTTCTGCATTTGTTTTTTTACAAGCTTGCCTTAAAGCATCTTCTGCGTTTTCTATAATTAGTTCTTCACCAAATGCATTGATATAATGTTTGGTACGCCCAGTAATTTTAATTCTATAAGGGTTCAACGAAACAAATTTTACTGTATCACCTATTAAATACCTCCAAAGACCTGAATTCGTAGTAATCACCACTGCATAATTCTTATCTAATTCTACTTCCTGTAAAGGAATGGCAATCGAATCTTCTCCATGATATTGATCCATTGGTATAAATTCATAGAAGATTCCATAGTCTAACATTAACAATAGATCGTTAGAATTATTAGAATCTTGAATTGCAAAAAACCCTTCTGAAGCATTGTACGTTTCGTAATATTTAAAATCGCTTTTAGGTAATAGCTTTTTATACTGTTCTCTATATGGATTAAAGTTTACACCTCCATGAAAATAAACTTCAAGATTAGGCCAAACTTCTAAGATATTTTCTTTGCCAGATTTTTCGAGCACACCATTTAATAAAACTAACATCCAAGAAGGTACACCAACAAGGCTTGTCATATTTTCATCTATAGTCTCATTAATAATTGCCCCCATTTTAGTTTCCCATTCGCTCATTAATGCCACTTCTGTTTTTGGAGCACTACTAAAGTCTGCCCAAAAAGGCATGTTTTCTATAATAATAGCTGATAGATCCCCGAAATACGAATTGTTATCCTCATAAATTGCACTACTACCACCTAAACGTAAGCCTTTTCCGTTAAACAATCCTGCACTCTCATTATTATTAATGTATAATGCAAGCATATCTTTACCCGCCTTTAAATGGCAGTTTTCTAAAGCCTCATTACTTACAGGGATAAACTTGCTCTTCGCATTAGTAGTACCGCTAGACTTAGCAAACCACTGAATATTACTTGGCCAAAAAAGATTTTGCTCACCTTTTCGAGTTCGTTCGATTAAAGGTTGAATAGATTCATATTGCTGTATCGGAACTCGTTCTGAAAAGGTTTTATAATCATAGATCGTCTTAAACTCATATTGTTTACCAAATTCGGTGTTCTGGGCAACTCCGAGTAATCGAATCAATAATTCTTGCTGTACATCAATCGGATATTTTAAAAATAATTCCATTTGATGTTTTCGTTTCTTTAAAAACCACGAAACAACAGTATTGAATAAGGGTAACATTGATTTTTGAGTTCGTTAAATTCAACTAAAAACCAGTCTTTAAAAACCAGTTTTTATAGTATCTTTAGCCAATAAAAATACAATATTTCTTGATATCAGTTTTGACTGATTTTAAGTAAATTAAAATCTTTTCTTTAAAATTATGGCTAAAGTTGGTATTATTATGGGTAGCAATTCTGATATGCCTGTTATGCAGGATGCTATTGCTATTTTACATGACCTTAATATAGAAACCGAAGTAGATATTGTTTCTGCACATCGTACACCGGATAAGTTGGTTGATTACGCAAAAAATGCACACTTACGTGGAATTTCAGTCATTATAGCTGGTGCAGGAGGTGCCGCTCATTTACCTGGCATGGTCGCTTCTATGAGTCCGTTACCAGTAATTGGCGTACCAGTTAAATCGCGTAATTCTATTGATGGGTGGGATTCTATTTTATCTATTTTGCAAATGCCAGGTGGAGTGCCTGTAGCAACTGTTGCGTTAGACGGTGCAAAGAATGCCGGCATTTTAGCAGTACAGATAATTGGATCGGCCAATAAAGATGTTTTACAATCAATTATAGATTATAAAGAAGGATTAAAAGAGAAAGTAAACAAAGCTGCCGAAGATTTAAAAAAATGAGTAACCCACTTCTAGAGAAATTCAACACCAAACATACTACCGCCCCATTTTCGAAGATTAAAGAAGAGCATTTTAAGCCTGCATTTAAAGAAGCTATTAATCTCGCTAAAGCGGAAATTGATGAAATAACAGCTAATACAGAAGTTCTAACTTTTGAAAATATAATTGAAGCTTTAGAGTTTTCTGGCCAAACATTAGATCGTGTTTCTTCTATCTTTTTTAACCTTAATTCGGCTGAAACTAATGATGAAATTCAAAAAATAGCACAAGAAGTTTCACCTTGGTTATCTGAATTTTCGAATGACGTTAGATTAAACGAAGAATTATTTAAACGTGTAAAAGCTGTTTATGAAAACCGCAATAATCTTAATTTAACAACAGAACAAAATACGTTACTCGAAAAAAAATATAAAGGGTTCTCTAGAAATGGTGCCAATCTAAATGAAACTGATAAAGAGAAACTTCGAGAAATAGATAAACAACTCTCACAACTTTCATTAAAATTTGGTGAAAATGTCTTAGCAGAAACCAACGCTTACGAGTTGCATATTACCGAAGAAGGTCAACTTAAAGGTCTATCTGATAGTGCCAAAGAAGCTTCTGCGATGACAGCAAAACAAAAAGAAAAAGATGGCTGGATATTCACATTAGATTATCCGAGTTATGTGCCGTTTATTACCTATGCTGATGACCGCAAATTACGAGAACAATTGTCAAAAGCTTTTGGTGCAAGATCATTTCAAAAAAATGAATACAACAACGAGCAAATTGTTCTCGATATTGTTAAGCTTCGCCATGAACGTGCTAACTTGTTAGGTTATAAAACGCATGCTGATTTTGTTCTCGAAGAGCGTATGGCCGAAACACCCGGTAAAGTATTGTCCTTTGAAAATGATTTACTCAAAAAAGCTAAACCAGCCGCTAAAAAAGAATATAAACAATTGGTTGAACTGGCAAAAAAGGACGGAATCGATCAACTCCAAAAATGGGACGGTGCTTATTATTCTGAAAAATTAAAAAAGCAACTATTCGATTTAGATCAAGAACAGCTAAAGCCCTATTTTAAATTAGAAAATGTCATAGAGGGTGTCTTTACTATTGCCAATAAATTATTTGGCCTCAACTTTAAAAATGTTAATGACATTGATAAATATCATGAGGAAGTAATGACGTATGAAGTCACCAATTCTAAAGGTAATTTTATAGCAATATTTTATGCAGATTTCTTTCCGCGTAAAGGAAAGCGAAATGGTGCTTGGATGACCTCTTATAAAAGTCAGTGGAAGAAAGGCAATGAAAATTCTAGACCACATATTTCTATTGTATGTAATTTTACCAAACCTACAGAAACCAAACCTTCGTTATTAACTTTTAACGAGGTAACCACACTGTTTCATGAGTTTGGTCATGCCCTACATGGTATGTTGGCAAACACCATCTATCCTAGCCTTTCGGGTACTTCTGTTTATTGGGATTTTGTAGAACTACCAAGTCAACTACTGGAAAATTGGTGTTATGAAAAAGAAGCCTTAGACTTATTTGCTCGTCATTACCAAACCAATGAACCTATACCGATGGAATTGGTTCAAAAAATTAAAGATTCTTCTAGTTTTTTAGAAGGTATACAAACCTTACGTCAATTAAGTTTTGGCTTATTAGACATGGCTTGGCATGGTGCCGGCGAGTCGCCGGAGACAATTACTTCGGTAAAAGATTATGAAACTAAGGCTTTTTCGGGTACACAGTTATATCCTGATGTGCCAGAAAACTGTATGAGTACCGCTTTTTCACATATTTTTCAAGGTGGTTATTCTTCTGGTTATTATTCATATAAATGGGCGGAAGTATTAGACGCGGATGCTTTTGAGTATTTTAAAGAAACTGGCATTTTTAATAAAAAGACAGCTAAGAAACTTGAAGAGAATGTACTATCTCAAGGAGGCACAGAAAAACCAATGACTTTATATAAACGTTTTAGAGGTAAAAAGCCTAGCAATGAAGCTTTGTTAAAAAGAGCAGGTTTGTTAAATTGATCTGATATAGTTATACATCTTTTCCCGACCTTTTGCATTTGGCAGATTACCATAACCAGCCATCATATTATCAATTACATGGTGAGGTTTTGAGGTGCCAGGAATCACACAAGTAACCAAATCGTTGGAAAGAATAAATTTTAAAAAATACTGTCCCCAGCTATTAATATCATATTCTTTACACCATTCAGGTAATTGTTTGCCTCGAGTGATTCTAAAAAGCGAACCACTTTCATAAGGTTGGTTGATCAAAACTGCTGTCTGATTTTTTCTGATGGTTTCAAACAAAGATTTCTCTGCATGTCTTTCTCTAATAGAATAATTGAATTGTACGAAATCTGGTTTTTCTTGTTTGATAATTTTTTCTAAAGATGTATGAGATGAATTTGTATAATGGGTAATACCCCAATACTTTATTTTGCCTTTTTCTTTCCACCCTTTGAGTGTTTTCGCATGAGTTTTCCAATCAACTAAATTGTGAATCTGCATTAAATCTATTTGCTTACGGCGCATCAATTTAAATGACTGCTCCATTTGACGAATACCGGCATCTTTCCCAGAAGTCCAAACTTTAGTAGCATAGAAAAATTTATCTGCTAATCCCGATTTTGTCGTTAAATCACCTACCACTTTTTCTGAGCTTCCATACATAGGTGAAGAATCGATAACACCTCCTCCTAATTTTTGCATTTCTTTAAGCACTTGCATCAGCACAGTTCTTTCTTCAGATGAATTACCCACATCAAAGGTTTGCCAGGTACCTAAACCAACAACAGGTAATTTTTCTTTTGAAGATGGAATAGCTCTTTGCAACATATTTTCTTTTAGATTCAATGATAAAAAACTGGGGCTAATCAATAATCCTGTTGTAGCAAGTCCAGCTAGTTTAAGAGCTTCTCTTCTAGTAAGTTCATTTGTTTGCATGCCTAAATTTACGAATTCTTAGCTTCAATCCACTTACTTAAATATTTAGTGCTTTGTAATGAGTGATATTGTAACAACCTTCCTAAAAAGTTTTTAGTTCTATGGGTTTCTAAATTAATTTGGAGTTCTTCAATTCTATCGACTAATCTTTGACCTAACTCTTCTTTGTCATACAGTTGATTGATGAGTTTAATTCCATTTTGTTGTGATTGCTCCCAAAGCAACTTATTCGAATATAATTCTACAGCCTCTTTTGCAAATAATTCTGGATTATCTTCTATAAATCCATTCCATGGTAGATTACTATGCATCCCTTCAGCACCAATAGAAGTGGTCATACTTGGCGCTCCACAAAGCATCGCTTCGGTAAGCTTTCCTTTTATACCAGCTCCAAAACGTAAAGGGGCTAACACAACTCGAATATTTCTAACAATTTCTTCAGGTTTATCTGTATGCCCTTTGATTAAAAACCCTTCTCTTTCATTGTGTAAATCATTTACTTGTTGCGTAGCATAAGCTACATACACATGCAATTCGGCTTTGGGTAACTGTTTTCTAATTAGTGGCCAAATAATTTTTTTTAATAGTAAAATAGCATCTACGTTTGGATCATGTAAACAATTACCTATTATCGTAAAATGCTTGCGATCTTCAAACCTTTTCCAAGAATCAATATGATCTTTATCTATCTTATTTAGTAAAAATGGAATGTGATACAAAAGCTCTTTATCTACCTTAAAGATTCGCTCTAGTACATCCATTTCATACGTAGAAATCATCAATGATAAATCACATCGAAGTATGGAAGCTATTTCACGTTTTGCCAAATCAAATGCAAGCAAATCTTCTTCTTTAAAAGCCCTATTCTCTTTTAAAGCTTGATGACGTGCTTTTCTAAGTGTATGAAAATCTTCAGTATCTAAAATCCGTAAAGCGTTAGGGCAATTTTCAGCAACCCGCCATCCAAACTGTTCTTCGGTCATAAAGCGATCAAACATCACGATATCTGGATTTAATCTCTTTACAAAGTCATCAAAAGAAGCATCGTTTAATTTAATTTCAACCTCATCAATCCCCAAAGAAGAAAGATTTGTCGCTTTTTCATTTTTTTGAGCTGTAGAAGCAAATGTTATTTTCCAGTCTTGTTTTAAAAAAACCTCTATGAGCTGTAACATTCTACTTCCCGCCGCTGAAGAATTAGGTTCTACCCAAACATAGCCTATTATCAATACGTGATTCATATCACAAAATAAACGATAATTAACTAGCATTCCTAGTTTCAAGAACTCAACAAATATGATTACTTTTGTGTTTCAAAATTTAAAATACACATGAGTACATACGATGTAGCCATTATTGGCTCTGGTCCTGGAGGATATGTAGCAGCAATTCGTTGCGCGCAATTAGGTATGAAAACTGCAATTATAGAAAAATACGATACCCTTGGTGGTACCTGCTTAAATGTTGGTTGTATCCCTTCAAAAGCCTTATTGGATTCTTCGCATCATTATGACGATGCTGTTAAGCATTTTGAAGAACACGGTATTGAAATCACTGGAGAGGTAAAAGCCAGTTTAGAGAAAATGATAGCTCGTAAACAAAATGTTGTTGATACAAACACGGCAGGTATTAAATACTTAATGGATAAAAATAAAATTGATGTGTATCATGGTTTAGGGTCTTTTAAAGATGATACCCACATCAATATCGCTAAAGCAGATGGAAAATCAGATGAGATTGAAGCTAAAAATACGATAATAGCAACAGGCTCAAAACCATCAACGCTGCCATTTGTCAAGCTAGATAAAAAGCGAGTTATTACTTCTACTGAAGCACTTAGTTTAAAAGAAATACCTAAACATTTGGTAGTAATTGGTGGCGGAGTTATCGGATTAGAATTAGGACAAGTTTATCGTCGTCTGGGCGCTGAAGTTTCTGTAATTGAATATATGGACAGAATCATTCCGACAATGGATGCTGCACTATCTAAAGAATTACAGAAAGTATTAAAAAAACAAGGTGTAAAGTTTTATACCAAACATAAAGTAACAGCAGTAAAAGCTTCTGCTAAAGAGGTTACTATTACAGCAGATGATAAAAAAGAACAGCCAGTAGAATTTAAAGGTGATTATTGCTTGGTTTCTGTAGGTAGAAGACCATACACTGACGGATTAGGATTAGAGAATGCTGGTGTAAAAATGACTGAAAGAGGTCAGGTTGAAGTAAATGACCATTTACAAACTAATGTGTCAAACATCTATGCTATTGGCGATGTGGTTCGAGGCGCTATGTTAGCACATAAAGCAGAGGAAGAAGGTGTTTTTGTAGCCGAAACTTTGGCAGGACAAAAACCACATATTAATTACAATTTAATTCCTGGCGTGGTTTATACTTGGCCTGAAGTTGCTGCAGTAGGTAAAACAGAAGAAGAGCTTAAAGAAGCTGGTGTTAATTATAAATCAGGACAGTTTGCTATGCGTGCATTAGGGCGATCTAGAGCAAGTGGTGATATCGACGGGTTTGTAAAAATATTAGCAGATGCAAATACTGATGAAGTTTTAGGCGTACACATGTGTGGTGCTCGTGTAGCTGATCTTATTGCAGAAGCTGTTACCGCGATGGAGTTTAGAGCTTCTGCCGAAGATATTGCGCGTATGAGTCATGCACACCCAACCTATGCCGAAGCGGTTAAGGAAGCGGCTTTAGCTGCAACAGATAACAGACCATTACACAGTTAAAACAATTATAAGATGAGATTTCTTTTTACGTTCGTATTTTTAATAACCACAGTAATTATGGTCATAGGCCAAGAAAAAGAAGTCTCATCTTCTTATCAAATTTCCAAAAAGGAAATTACCCAAATGTTAAACCAAGATGCTAAGTATTGGAGCGACGGTAATATTGAAGCCTTTATGGAGAGTTATATAAAATCTGACAGTTTGGTTTTTATTGGCAGTCGAGGTTTAACCTATGGTTGGCAACAAACCTTAGAAAATTATAAGAAAGGATACCCTACCAAAGAGCATATGGGTACTTTAAGTTTTGATTTATTGGAGTTTAAAGAACTAGCCTCAGATGTTTTTTTGGTTATCGGAAAGTACAATCTAAAAAGAACTGTTGGTGATGCCAGTGGTTATTTTTCTATCATCTTAAAAAAGATTGATGGTAAATGGAAGATCATTGCTGATCATTCATCGTGACTTGTTTGAATGATAATAATAACTTGTCATTCCGCACTCGATGCGGAATCCAGAAAAAACACCTCATAGATTCCTGCCTTCGCAGGAATGACAAATAGTTAAATTCCTCATTGCGTACTTCAAAAAAAATAAAACTTAAAAACATTACTGAATTCAAGGCTAAGTTACTTGTTTGGTCGCAACAATTTGATGAAGTAGTTTGGTTAGATAGTAATGAGTACCCTCAAAAGTATTCGAGTTTTGAAGCTGTATTAGCCATAGATGCAAAGTCACGATTAGCATGTAATTCTAAAGATGCTTTCGCAGAATTAAAACAGTACAAAAGTAAGGTCAATGATTTCATTTTTGGCTATTTAAGTTATGATTTAAAGAATGCAGTTGAAGACCTTTCTTCTAATAATTTTGATGGGTTAAACTTCCCTGAATTGTATTTCTTTCAACCAAAGAAATTATTCTTTTTAAAGGATGATGAATTAGAAGTTCAATATCTAAAGGAATACGAAATAGAATTAGAGAATGATCTTGAGCAAATACGTCATTACGAGGAAAGTCAGTCTGAGCTTGTCGAAGACTGCAACCGAAGTAATCTCACTAATAATAAACAGATTGCCGCAAATTTTCAAGAAAATTCTCGCAATGATGTTAAGATTCATAAGCGTATCACTAAAAAAGAATACTTACAACACTTAGATACGATTTTGCATCACATCCACCGAGGTGATATTTATGAGATGAATTTTTGCCAAGAATTTTATGCCGAAGACGCAGCAATCAATCCGTTTAAAGTGTATCAGCATCTAAACGAAATTTCTTCTCCTCCGTTTGCTACTTTCTTAAAAGCGAAGAACAAATTTCTATTATCAGCCTCACCTGAGCGTTTTGTGAAAAGAGAAGAAAACAAAATCATTTCACAGCCAATTAAAGGAACTGCGAAACGTTTACAAAAGAAAAAACTAGATAAAAAACTAGCAGATCGACTGGAAAACGATGAAAAAGAGCGTTCAGAAAATATTATGATTGTCGATTTGGTTAGAAACGACTTATCTAAAACAGCTATTAAAGGTTCTGTAAAAGTTGAAGAATTATGCAAGGTGTATTCTTTTAAACAAGTACATCAATTAATTTCTACGGTTGTTTCTGAAGTCGCTCACACAACTGACAGTATCGATATTATCAAAAGCCTCTTCCCTATGGGAAGTATGACGGGGGCACCTAAGATCTCTGCTATGCAAATCATCGAAAAAGAAGAAAGCACAAAACGAAGTTTATACTCTGGTGCTGTTGGTTATTTTACACCTAAAGATGATTTTGATTTTAATGTGGTGATAAGAAGTATTCTATATAATGAAGCTAAGCAATATTTATCTTATTCGGTTGGTGGAGCCATAACGGCAAAATCAGATCCTGAAAAAGAATACCAAGAATGTTTATTAAAAGCTATTGCCATGAAAAAGGCGCTTAAGAGCTAAAAACTACAAGCAAAATCATTTGTTTTCCATATAATTATTCCAATTGATAAGACCTCAAAAGGAATGTCTTGCTCGCCACTTCCAATTATGCCTATTAATTCTCCAGAACAATTATAAACAGGAACAACTTTACTTATTGCGGGGTTACAATCTCCATAAATAAAAACTGTATTATCATTGTATGTAGATTGACTTATATAACAATATTTAGAATCTTCGGTTATATTTTGATTTCTCTGTTCTATTTCATTTCTAAGCCATTCTAAGTCTTGAGCAGGATTTTCTACTGAACAGGTGTTAACATTTACGTCATCAGAATTACAACTAAAAAGCAGAAAAGAAACAAGAAAAATATTCAGTGCCAATTTCATAATATTGTTATTTTATAATCAGTAGATTCTAATATTTAAAAAGGTTGCTTCATTATTATATTATTTTTTAGTAACGTAAATTCTTTTAGAAAATGTAAATTTGCCGAAATTTTTTAAAGCCATAATTATGGATATCAACATGCTTAAATGCAAAATACACAATGCCACCGTTACTGAAGCAAATCTAAAGTATGTAGGCAGTATTACAATCGATAGTGACCTATTGGATGCGTCTGGCATGTTAGAGTATGAAAAAGTGCAGGTAGTAAATGGTAATAATGGCGCTCGAATAGAAACTTATACATTTAGAGGTGAGCCTGGAAGTGGTATTATCTGTTTAAATGGAGCAGCGGCTCGTCATTTTGAAGTTGGTGACGAAATCATTATCATGGCTTATTGCCAATTAAATGCTGAAGAAGCCAAAGAACATAGACCTACTGTTGTTTTAGTAGATAATAAAAACAATATTACTAAAGTTGGTAACTATGAAGAGAATGGTGTGATTGGTTCATAATTCTCTCCTTTTTAATTAGAAAATTTCATTTTAAAGTTTTTAGCAGTTTTTAACATTTTTGCAATTTGAGGAATGTCATTATCTATTTTTGGTTACAAACCTAGCTAAATGACAAACCAAGAATTTGACTTTAATTTTTATAACACAAAATTTTATGGTCAATATTTTCAGTTAAAAACTGTAAAAGGTGTCGTTGTATTGGTTCATGGTATGGGTGAACACTTAGGTAGATATACTTCATTTGTTATTCCTAAACTTACAGGGCAAAATTTAGCAGTAATTGCTTACGATCAATTTGGTCATGGTAAGACCCAAGGTAAAAGAGGTCATAATCCTGGTTATTCGTATCTATTAGATTCACTTGATGCAGTTGTAAAGAAAACACAAGAATTATTTCCGAATAAACCTCTTTTTTTATATGGTCATAGTATGGGTGGTAATGTTATTATCAATTATATTCTAAAAAGAAAACACCCATTCAAAGCAGCCATCGCTACAAGTCCTTTATTACGATTAGCTTTTCAACCTCCAAAATGGAAATTGTCTGCTGGTAGAATCCTTAAAAAAATTGCACCGTCAATTACTATGCCTAGTGAATTAGATGTAAATGCTATTTCTCGCGATCCTGCTGAAGTAAAAAAATATGTAGACGATGTATTTGTCCACGATAAAGTAAGTGCTAATTATTCATTATCTGTTTTCGATGCTGGCGAATGGGCCATAGAAAATTCGAATCAATTAACCGTACCTGTGTTAATTATCCATGGTACTGGCGATCAAATAACAAGTCATAAAGCATCTGAGGAATTTGCTAATAATAGTAACAAAAAAGCTGAATTACATTTATTTGAGGGTGGTTATCATGAATTACATAATGACTTAGAAAAGGAAGCTTTTATACAAACTATTTTAAACTGGATTAATAACCAAATCAATTAAATGAAGAAACTCCCCTTTACTACCCTTCTAATCTTCTTAGCAAGTATTTTACACTCACAAGATGGCCTTTTAACGGAAAGTTCAAACGACTTGGTGTATTCTGAAAACTTTGAAACTTCATCAATGAATATATCACATGAATCTTCTTTAAATGAAGAATCTATAAGCGATTTAAAAAATAAAAATGTTTTTAATTCTGAAATTTTAAAACAACGTTTAGAGACACTTAATGAAAAAACACCATTTGACGTACCCTATAATGCTACTGTAGAACGATTTATTAGAGTTTATCTTAAAACTAGAAAGGATGATTTTTCGAATCTAATGGATAAGGCCAAATATTACTTTCCTCTTTTTGAAGAATACCTTGACAAATATGATTTGCCATTAGAAATTAAATATTTGGCAATCGTCGAATCTGCTTTAGAACCTAATGCTAAATCAGTTTCAGGTGCAAAAGGATTATGGCAATTTATGTATCATACAGGTAAACAGTTCGACTTAAATGTAACCTCCTATATAGATGAGCGTACTGACCCTATAAAAGCTACACAAGCAGCTTGTCAATATCTAAAAAGTTTGCATAAAATTTTTGGCGATTGGGATCTTGCTTTAGCAGCTTACAATTCTGGGCCTGGTAATGTCTCTAAAGCTATAAGACGCTCGGGTGGAATGCGTAATTATTGGAACATCCGTAACTACTTGCCAGCTGAAACAAGAGGCTATTTACCTACTTTTTATGCTACTTATTATTTGTTTGAATATGGAGATGAGCATCAGATTTATCCTAAAAATAATGATATTACTTTTCACGAAACCGACACCATCCTAGTAAAAAACAAGATTACTTTTAAAGAAATAAAAGAGCGATTTAATATTAATGATAAGCTATTACGGTTTTTAAATCCGCAATATCGTCTGGGCATTATCCCACATTCTAAAGAGAGGAAGCATTACCTAACTTTACCAAAATCAATGATTAACAAATTTGTTTCCTGCGAAAGTGAAATATACAACATAGCTCAAAAAAATCTTAAGAAAGAACCTTTTACTTTTTTTATTCCCAACAAATCAAATAGCTATGTAGTTCGAGCAAATGATAATTTAAGTTCGATCGCCAAGAAATTTAACATTTCAATTGCGCAAGTAAAGCAATGGAATGGCTTACAAACTAATTATATTATTGAAGGACAACGTTTAGTAGTTACTAGTAAAAAGCTAAATAAGCTTGACCTTATTGATAAAACTGAATTACCTAAAAACCATCAAACATATGTAGTTAAAGAAGGTGATTCACTATGGCGAATTTCAAAATTATTTCCTAATACTACCATTACCCAATTAAAAAGCTGGAATAATCTCTGGAGTGTTTCCTTTTTAAAGCCTGGAACCAAACTGAAAATTTTAACAAAATAATTACAATCTAAACCCAGATAAGGCGTTATCTTTTTTTAGTAACCCAAAACTAAAACATCCTGCCTTAACTATTACTTTAAAAAGTGATTTAAATAATTTAATTACATTTGTTTTTGCCGTTAATTGAGTAGTGGCATTATTTTAAAAAGATATGACGATGACGAAACCCCTTCTTATAGCCCTAATGTCATTTTTTTCTATTGCTGCATTTGCGCAAAAAGAAAATAATACAAAACCTCTTGATAGTAAAGATGCTAAGCAAGCTAAAAATGTTGATTTTGGAGGAAATGTAGTTGCTAAGAAAAAAGACAATTCTAAAGACACTTTAAAATTAGTAAACCATAAAGAAGCTACTTTAATTGATAGTTTGTGGTTAAATTCTATGTATCAATCACCTTTGTATGATTCGATAGAATATGTATTGTCTGAATCACAAATCAAAGATGAAACTTCTGTTGATCTTTCAACAGAAATTTTAAAGGAACGTTTGGCTTATTTAAATAGTAAAACACCTTTTAATGTAGAATATAATCCTTCTTTAGAACGTATTATAAAATCGTATTTAAAACATCGTCAAAAGTCATTAGCTGAATTAATGGCTAAAGCGAAGTATTACTTTCCGATGTTCGAAGAACATTTAGATAAATACGACCTCCCTTTAGAAATAAAATATCTAGCTATAGTTGAATCTGCTTTAAGACCACGTGCCCGTTCGCGTGTTGGGGCATCAGGCTTATGGCAATTTATGTATTACACGGGCAAACAATTTGGACTAGATGTTAGTTCTTATGTAGATGAGCGCCACGATCCGTTAAGAGCAACTGAAGCTGCTTGTAAATATCTAGCAAACTTATATGGTATTTTTAATGACTGGGATCTTGCTTTAGCAGCTTATAATTCAGGACCTGGTAATGTTTCTAAAGCTATTCGCCGATCTGGAGGTAGTAAAAATTATTGGAATATTCGTCATTATTTACCTCGAGAAACTGCAGGTTATCTACCAGCTTTCTACGCAACATATTATATTTTAGAATATGCCGATAAGCACAATATTGATGTTACAAAAAACTACATCAATAATTTTGAGACAGACACTATTCATGTAAAAAGGCAATTAACCTTTGAGCAAATTAATAAGGTATTAGATACAGATGATGAATTGTTAGAATTTTTAAATCCACAATACAAATTGAATATTATTCCGTTTGTAAAAGATAAAAATTACACGCTGAGATTGCCTAAAGATCTTATTGGTAAATTCGTGTCTAATGAGGCGCAAATTTATGCTTTTGCGGAAGCTGATGAAGCTAAAAGAGAAAAGCCATTACCAAAATATTTTGAACCAAAAAATAGAATTCGTTATAGAGTTCGAAATGGTGATTATTTAGGGAAAATTGCACAGCGTTATGGCGTTGGTGTATCTCAAATAAAACGCTGGAATGGATTGCGAAGTAGTCGTTTAAGAATTGGACAACGTTTGACAATTTATCCAAGAGGTTTTTCCAAAACTAAAAAGAAAAGTAATACATCTAATACTAAGAAAACTGTTGCCATTGCCACTCCAAAAGGTAAATACACAACATATACTGTACAGAAAGGTGATTCGCTTTGGTTAATTTCTAAAAAATTTCCTAAAGTTTCTGTTAGTCAAATCAAAAAATGGAACAATATTTGGAGTGTAAAAAGTCTAAAACCAGGTACCAAACTTAAAATTTATAAAGGATAATTTTTGAGTTTGTTATCATAACATAACTAACATCAATGAAAAAATTATTCGTTTTCGCATTTATAGTTGCAATTTTTACTTCGTGCACTAACAATAACAAAGCTGTTTTAAGACAATCGACCGGCAGTATGAACGGCCTTTTAATTGTTATGAATAATAGCGAATGGCAAGGTAAAGCTGGTGATGTACTACGCGATATTATTGCCTCTCCTGTCTTAGGGTTACCTCAAGAAGAAAATCAATTTACAGTACATCAGGTACCACCAAATACATTTTCAAAATTATTTAAAGCAAGTAGAAATATATTATTTGTAGGTGTTGATAAAACTGATGGTTTTAATGTAAATCAAGAGTTATATGCAACCCCGCAAATAGCCATGACCATATTAGGTAAAGACGAAGCTTCGCTTATAGAACAAATACAAAATCATAAAGAAGAGATAATCTCTGTGTTTAAAGAAGGTGATCTAAAATTTTTCCAAAAAAAATTAACTGAAAAACATTTAGATGCAGAAAAAATAGAAACTTTTAAAAAGTTAGGCGTTTCTATGGCTATACCTAATGACTATAGAACAGTTGATGATAATGGTGAATTTTTATGGTTACGCGATGAGTATGACAATGTGAGCAAGAATATTTTAGTGTACTCTGTACCTATAAATTCTGAAGATGATGCTTTAGGAAATAATATTGTTGCTGCTCGCGATACTATTGGAAAACGTTTTATTCCTGGTGGGCCAGATGGATCTTATATGGTTACCGAAGCCGCTTATTCACCTCATATTAAAAAAACACAACTAAACGGAAAAGATGCTTTTGAAGCCCGAGGCAAATGGGAAGTTAAAGGCGATTATATGGCTGGTCCATTCTTAAATTATACTGTGGTTGATAAAGAAAACAATCGACTACTAGTGGCAGAAGGATTTACCTATGCACCTAATGTAAATAAACGTGATTATATGTTTGAACTAGAAGCCATTTTAAAAACGCTAAAGATCTAAATTGGTAGTAGCAAAGGTTTCTAGATTTCCTTTTTCATCACTAAAAATAAGATAGGCTTTCAGTTCTTGATGTTTATTCAAGAACTGTTTTGCTTTGTCAACAGACATAGCCATTAATGCAGTGGCATAGCCATCTACATCTGCACAATCGATTTTTCCGATAATAGAAACACTTAATAAATTACTTTGTGTTGAGTATCCTGTTTCAGGATTTAATATATGTACGTATTTTTTACCTGTCAAGCTATCAACTTTAAATTTTCGATAGCTACCAGAAGTTGCCATTGACTCATTTTGTATCGAAATAATTTTCTGAATAGAACGTGTACCATCAAAATTTGGATCTTCAATACCAGCTTTCCAAAATGAACCATCTTTCTTAACTCCTTTGGTTCTTATCTCTCCCCCAATTTCTACTAAATAATTAGTTATGTTTTGAGATTCAAGAAAACGCCCAGCTATGTCTACGGCATATCCTTTCGCTATAGCATTAAAATCAAAATAAATACTATCATCGCCCTTTTTAACTTTTCTATTTTCTAACTGAACTTTGTCAAACCCTACTAATTGTAACAACCTCTTAATGCTAGCTGAATCTGGTTTAACTTTAGCTTTCTTAGGTCCAAACCCCCAAGCGTTTACCAAAACACCAATAGTAGGATCAAAAAAGCCTTGGGTTTCTTTATAAATTTTTAACGATTTATTATAAACTTCCGTAAAAAAGTCATCTACTATAACTGTTGTATCTCCTTTATTGATCTTTGAAATATCTGAATTCGGAATGTAGGTTGATAGTGATCTATTTACCAAGTGAAATAAGCTATCTATTTGCTTAGTAAAATCTTGTTGATTATCATAAGTAATATGAAATGTTGTTCCGAAAGCGTGTCCTTCTAATTTAATAAATTCATGTTTTTCTGTTTGACGGCAAGAAAAACTTAATAAAAGAAGTAAAAAAAGTGAAATTAAAACTCTAAACTTCATATTTGCTTTAGATTCTATAATTAACATTGCAAAGATAAAAGTATCGTTGTTAAAATAGTATTAAATAGGTTTTTAAAACTGGTTGCTAAATATATTTTAATAACTTCGTATCATAATTAAATAACTATCCATCATGAAGAGAATTATTACCCTTTCTGTGGTTTCTGCTATTCTATTATCATCTTGTGTTTCGCAAAAGAAATTTGCGGAATTACAAACTGAATACGACTCCACAAAACAACAATTAACCGATGCCAATGCTAAGGTGTTAGAATGTCAAGTAGAAAAAGACAAAATAGCTGGTCAAGTTGCTAGTTTAGAAGCTCAAAATAAATTATTGAGTCAGAATAATGAAAATAACATTAGACAAATTGAAAGCCTAACTAGATTATCAGAATCTGC
Source organism: Maritimimonas rapanae (assembly GCF_057837205.1). Taxonomy (NCBI): domain Bacteria; kingdom Pseudomonadati; phylum Bacteroidota; class Flavobacteriia; order Flavobacteriales; family Flavobacteriaceae; genus Maritimimonas; species Maritimimonas rapanae. The sequence goes on from NZ_JBYQFI010000001.1 coordinate 2,070,064, forward strand.
TAGTGGTAATATTAAAGATGTTATTGCACAATTAAGTGAAAAAGATAAATATATAAATGGTATTAGAGGTGCTATGTCTCGTAAAGACTCTATTAATTTAGCCTTAGCTGTGAATCTAAAAAGTGCTTTAGCGGACGGAATACAAGATGAAGATATTATTGTAGATGTAGAAAAAACTGTTGTTTATATTACTATTTCTGATAAATTATTATTTAAAAGTGGTAGTTCAACAATCACTTCTAAGGCAAAAGGATTGTTAGCTAAAGTAGCTGCTGTTATTGCTGAAAAACCAGATATGGAAGTGATGGTAGAAGGTTATACCGATAATGTACCTATTAAAACAGCTAAAACTCAAGACAACTGGGACTTAAGTACTCAACGTGCAACTTCTGTTATTAGAATATTGCAGAATGACTTTAAAATTGACCCGAAGCGATTAATAGCATCTGGTAGAAGTGAATATTCACCAATTGCTACTAATGATACTGCCGAAGGTCGTTCAAGAAATAGAAGAACACGTTTTGTTATTTTACCGAAATTAGATCAATTCTTTGATATTTTAGAACAAAAACCTGAGTCTACTTCTGGTAATTGAGACAGAAAAGATTAAATAAAAAAGCCGCTGTAACAGCGGCTTTTTTATTTTTCGATGTTATTATAGACTAGTAAAATTATTTCGTAAATTAGAGACATCAACAATAAAAATTAATTATTATGAATGACTCAGAAAAATACACAGAAGAAGAATGGAAAACTATTTCGTCTACTCCACAAGCAGTAGGTGCTATCATGGCCAGTGCTGGCTACAGTGGTTTAATTGGCTCTGGTAAAGAAATGTTTGCCAGTGTGCGAGAAATTATGGATGCTAAAAAAGAGTATGCAAACAATCAATTAATTCAGCAAATAATACCTGATGTTAAAGATAGAAGCAAAGCAATGGAAACTGCAAAAGAGCAGCGTAAGTTTTTAATGAATAGAATTAAAGAGAATGATATAAAGAACTCTGAAGGGTTAAGAACATTAATTTTAGGTGATTGTAGAAAAACAATTAAACTTCTTGAAGCCAATGAGTCTCCTGAGGCTGTAAGTGAATATAAAGAATGGGTTCTGGGTGTGGCCGAAAGAGTTGCCAATGCAGCAAAAGAAGGTGGTTTTTTAGGTTTTGGAGGTGAGCGATTTAGTGAAAAAGAGCAAAAACTTTTTAGTGAACTAAAAAATATTTTGAACTAAATACTTTAAGAAAATAAAAAAACCGCTCAATGAGCGGTTTTTTTATTTTCTTAAAGTACACTGTTATTACACTTCTTCTACAGACGCTTTTGGTGCATTACTTCTAACCGAAGCAATACCATTTTCCATAGCTGAAGCAGATGAATATTGTTCGCTAGTACCAACAACTTGACCATTAGTTGATTTTAGATTGAAATAAGGCTCACCGTTTTTAGCTTCTAATCTTTCGAAACAAGCATCATCAGTGCAATTAGTTCTTACAGACTCAATTCCGTTTTCGCATCCTGATTTAGATGCATATCCTTGACTAGCCAAGATAGTTTGACCATTACCTGCTTTTAATCTAAATCTGTACTTTCCACCCTTATCAGTGTACACTTCAAATTTTCCCATAGTTATAATTGTTTAAATTTTTGTTTATTGACCAATTTATAAATTTCATTGTTAATTTAAAAGTCTTTTTATCTTTTCTTTTACATAAATAGTGAGCATAACTACAAGAGTATCAACCAATACTCTACCTAGCCTATTATTTATGCTCATATATCTTATTAAAGTTTTCGAACGCCACATAATAAGGATGATCTTTAAAAACGGGCATTTCAACACTTTCTGCATTTGCTAGACCTACACTCGCAAACCAAACTGAAGCTTCTTGTTTTTTAGCATGCTGTACAAAGGTTTCCATCCAGATTTTGTCATAATCATGACCTTGTTGAATATTATTGGTTGCTTTTACTAATACAAAAATAGTAGGCTCTCCTTTTTTGAATAAAACAAATTGAGGGTGTTTTTTAAGCTTACTATTTACAGCAACAAACTCATAACCCATTTCTTGAAGTTTCTTACCAACAATGTTCATTGCTAAATTATGTAATTCTTGTTCAGTAAGTGGTGTCATTATCTTTTTAAACATTTTATTAAAACACAAAATTTAATTTGGTATTGTGTTATAATCATTTAAAGTATTTGATATTTTTTAAGAAATAAATAATTATAATTTCTAATTATTCCTTATTTTTCATTTATAATCTTAATTGTTTATTATTTTAATAGATTTAATGCTAAATTTTTGATTTTAATATATTTTTATTATCTTTGAAGTAATAAACCCCTTAACTACAAAGCTTTAGAAGTCATTTCTGTTAATTTTTTTTCTTAAAAAGAAAAAATGCTGTGAAGAATCTAACTTATTCGAAAAGTCTTCTGAACAAAAATAAAGAACAAATCTAATTGAATACATTTAATATGAAATAACTTTACAATTCTTTTAATTAAATAGTCATTTTTTTATAACGAGTTGTAGAGTAATTTCTAAACTAACTTAAACCCCCTTGTTATGAAAAAAAATGTTACCCCCTACATTTTTAAGTCGCTTACACCCTTTTTTAAAAAAACCCTTTTTATCGCTTTTATTGGATTAGCTTTTGCTACCAGTTCTTATGTAATAGATAAGATTGAAAATGATAAACAATTAAGTGAGTCTATTAGCAACGAAACTGTTGAAAACATATACAGTCGTTCTATGTTGCACAATGCACCTAATTCATTTAAAACATATCCTGAAAGTGCTTTTAATACAAACTCAGAAAATAATTCAATTAAAAATATTGTTTTAGATGGTGGTGATTTTTCAGATATGGATTTTGAAGCTGGCGACCCAGATCTTTATCCACGACTTACGTATGCGCAAGTAATGGGGTCATTGCCCTCAGGAACTGCTAATTCAACAAGTCTAGGTTTCCCTATACCTGGAGCTGATCATAGCACATCAGTAGAATCATTAAGGCCAGATAATTTAGGTCTAGGGCAAGTGGTACCTTTCTTGTTAGAGTTCCAAATGGATGGTACCTGTACTAATGAATGTATGACATATACTGCCGTGTGGGATACAGAGACTACTGCCGGATCAGATTTTGGTTTTGATCCTGCTCTTGGTGTCATCGCTGCATTTGTAGATTCTGGTGACCCTTTTCATAATGACACAGGAGCTACAGCAACCGTAGATAATTTTTCATGGACAATTAATGGTTCTAACCAGATAGAAGGAACATTTGAAGTATGCGGCATTGATCCTGGAGATGATTTAGTTGTTGAAATGTGGTTAGTGTTAGACAATGCTTTACCTACAATGGGAGGTTTAAGCGGTAATATTCAAACAGCTTTGACTAATGCAGAAACTTCTGGAACTGGAACTGGTAATTGCGCTCCTGGAGATGCTATTTCTACTGGAAATCAAACTGTACCACTTAATCAAGTTGGAAAATTTGAATCTGCAAAGGTAGATATAGGAATCACTAAGATTGATAATGCAGACCCCGTAGCTTACAATACAGACTTCACATATACTATTACCGCTGAAAATTTCCTTGCCGACCCACCAGTAGTTGCCAATACTATTGTAATTACAGATACTTTCGACCCAAACACTACCTATGTATCTCATGTTGTTAATGATACAGAAGGTGCACCAACTACCTGTACATTTTCAGGCGGTGTTTTAACATGTACAAGCGATTTCATGAATTCTGGAGAAAGTTTGAGTATAGATGTTACAGTTCAAGTCACTGGCACAACAGCAAATTCAGGTATTGCATATGAAGGTATACCATGCGATGGCAGTGAAGATGTCTGCAACAATGTAAATATAACTACCATAACTGATGATACCGATCCATCAAATAACTCTGATGATGAACCTACTGGTGTCATTTGTACTTTAGATAATAGTATAACTCAAATAAATATCTCTTGCTTTGGGGAAGCAACTGGCGAAATAGATATAACACTTACTGATGGAACAGCACCATATACATATTTGTGGTCAACCTCAGATGGAAGTGGTTTAAATACTATTGCTGAAGACCAAACTGGACTTTCAGCTGGCACTTATGATGTGACCGTAACTGATGCTAATAATTGCACTACTCAAGCAAGTGTTACTATCACACAAGCTGATGCTTTCAGTGTAGCCGCAACAGGTACCAATGTAACCTGTAATGATGATAGT
>NZ_JBYQFI010000002.1:0-689235 GCF_057837205.1 Maritimimonas rapanae
CTGTAACAGATGCTAATGGATGTTCAGCTCAATCTAGCTATACAGTAATAGCACCTGGTAATTTTGAAATAGATGCCTTAAACACTAAAACTATTAATGTAGCATGTAACGGCGAAAATACAGGAGCTATTGACTTATTTGTTATAGGTGGCATAGCACCGTTTGAATACGATTGGGATAACGATGGCACAGGTGATTTTGATGACGATGAAGACTTAAATAATTTAAGTCAAGGCACCTATACAGTAGTTGTTAAAGATGCTAGTGGATGTACAGTTAATGGAAGTTTTACAATAACAGAACCCGCTAATCTATTAATTGACTTAATAAATACTAAAACAACCAATGTGTCGTGTAATGGTGAACCTAGTGGTACCATTGATTTAGTTGTATCTGGAGGTACTCCTGGCTATAGTTTCTTATGGAGTAATAATGAAACTACTGAAGATATTTCTGGATTAGCAGCAGGAACATACAGTGTTTTAGTAAAAGATGCTAATAATTGTGAAAAATCTGCAAGCTTTACTATAACCGAACCAACTGAAGTAGAAATAGACCTTCTAGCTACAACTATTACTGGTGCTGCTTGTAACGGAGAAGCTTCAGGGTCAATAGACCTTACAGTAGTTGGTGGCACACCTGCATATTCTTATTTATGGAGTAATGGTGCTACTACTGAAGATATCTCTGGGCTAGCCGCCGGTACTTATAGTGTAACAGTAACAGATGCTCTTAATTGTACGATAACTACAAGTTTTGAAATTACTGAACCAAACTCCGTTATAGCAAATGCTGGTATCGATGATGAATTAACGTGCTCAATAACTGAATTAATGTTAAGTGGTTCAGGAACAGGGCAAAATCCATTATCGTATGCTTGGGCTACCGATGATGGTAATATTGTAAGTGGTGCCAATACTGCAACTCCGACAATTAATGAACCTGGTACTTACACATTAACAGTGACAGATGCTAATGGGTGTACAGCAATGGACGCAGTTCTTATTGGTCAGGATACTGTAAAACCTACTGTAGAAGCTCCCGAAGATGTAACAAGATGTGATAGTTATATATTGCCAGAATTAACTAATGGTAATTATTATACCGAATCTGGTGGACAAGGTAATCTTTTAAATGCAGGAGATGAGATTACAACTACACAAACAATTTATGTTTATGTTCAGGTTGGCATAGGTCCAAACTGTGAAGCTGAAGATAGTTTTACAGTAACAATAACTAATACAATAAATTGTTCGATAACTGTAACAGATAATATCTCTTCTTTTGATCTTACTGCTTCATCTGGAGATTCTTATCTATGGTCTACTGGTGAGACAACACAAACTATTACAGTTTCAGACCCTAATACTTATTCAGTTACTATAACAAGTGGTGGCTGCTCTAGCAGTTGTTCATATACAGTAAGTGAAGATTGTGGCACGTCATGGGCTTACAACTCAAATAATTCGACTTGTTTTGATGCTTTAGATCCTAATAAGGTTCCTAAAAATCCACAATGGGGCTTTACCAATCTAATTAATATAGGAACAACTACTTTCGACTTACTAGAAGGAGCTCCAGGTATCTGTACAGATAACCCTAGCGATAGTAATGGTGATGATGTAGGTGATGTAACTGTGACCTATGATGGCACAAACGTAACCATACAAATTGTAACCGAAAGTAATCATTATTTAAGTGAATTACACCTGTATGCTGGTTGTGACCCACTACCTGTTAAACGAAGAGGGAAAAAGGAAACTTATACAACTGCTCCTGGCCAATTCCCAATGAGTATTGCATTGGATAATGTTACAGACACTGGTGTCATTACTTATACATACCCTATTGATAGTGATTGTATAGGTCAGCCAATTTATGTTGCCATACATGCTGTGACTTGTGAATTGTTACAAGAAGGTGAATCAGGGACCTCTGCACCTTATGCTCATATAGCTAGCTCTTCAACCATTACTGATGGTAATTCTAAACCAAGAAGAACGAAAACATCTGTTAGTGCATACCCGCTACCAATTGTGGAAGTATTAAATTTAGGTTTCACTATTGATTATGACACAAATGTTAAGGTGCAAATTTTTGATATGAATGGTAGATTAATTAAAACATTTAAAGATCAAACAATAAAGTCTGGCAGTAATTCTATTAGATACAATGTACCTAATATTGTACAAATATCAGAAACTCCATTCTTGCTTAAAATAGTAACGGATAGAGAGGTTATTGTTAAAAAAGTATTATTTAAATTATAACTACTTAACACAGGTTCAATCTAATATTTATATGACCAATCTTAAAAACCGGCGCTTAAGCGTCGGTTTTTTAATAAATCTGTTAATTGTTTAATGTGAAACAATATTAACAAGTAAATAATTGTTATATTTTTAAACAAAAGATTGGCTATTATGAATATTCCAAAAAGATTAGAACAAGCACTAATTAAATTATATAATGCTTTTCATAATGATGAGTTAAATCCTGAATGTTGTTCGGCTTGTGCTGTGGGGAATATTTTAGATAATCATGATAGCTGGAAACATCTGTCTGATACTCATGGTTCGGTTCAATTAAGTTATGTTGGTAGAATACACCAACAACTAGGCAGAACTTTTAATGGTTATACTCCACTTGAATTATTACAAATAGAAAAAGTATTTTTAGAAGCTTGCGGGTATAAAGTTCCATTATGTCATTACAATCCGAATCCTCCAAAAAATAAAAATAAAGAAGTGTTGTTTAACGGATTATCTGCTGTAGTTGCATTCTTATGCGATTTAGATAATATAGCAAATGTGATGAACTACTCAAAGATCTTTGAGTATGAAAATGAAAATCCGGTCTATAAATTTGAAGTAATCTATCAGTAAATTTATTTAAAATTAAATTTAAATAAATTCGAAAAACTATCAAGTAAACCGAGTTTTAAGTGCGTCTTGTTACAGCTATAACAAACATACCTTTTACTATTTGGCAATAGCATACGCTGGTATTTTTTACGACGTACTCTTTCTAATGTAAAATTACATCTATAGCAATTCATAATGTCTCCCTTTTTCATAACTAACGTTCTGAACGTCAAAATATTTCTCTAAACAGAGTATATATAAATAGCTTTATACAATTTATATGCCAATTTTACGGCCAGAATACTACAATAATTTCTGCTCACATAAAAAATTTGTAACTTTATGACAATTAATGATTTGTAACTTTTTTAATTAAATGTTACATATTTATTAAACAACTCAACCTAACCCCTATGCTCAAATTCTTTAGAAGAATCAGACAATCTCTTGTGTCTGAAAATAAATTTTCTAAATACTTATTGTACGCCATTGGAGAAATACTGCTTGTGGTAATTGGTATTTTGATAGCACTACAGATTAATAATTGGAATGAAAAGCAAAACCAAGAAACGAAGCTCAAGCAATTTTTAGTAGAGTTTAAACAAGGGTTAAAATTGGACATCAAAGAATTTAAACTAGAATTAAAAATAATAGAAGAAGAAATGAAATTAAAGAACAACCTTCTTACAAACAATCGTTTAGATACGATTTCTTTAAATTCTTTAGAAAAATTAGTAGATACAAGATATATACTTACAGCTCACAATCCTTCATTATTGAAACGCTTTGAAAATTCTCAAATTACATCTTATGGAAAATACGATTCTATATTTATATACTTACAAGATTTCTATGGATATCAATGGCCTCAATTTGAAAAAATAAAAGAATGGCATAACGATCAAGTTGATTTTGAAGATCGTTTTTGGCGTTTTGAACAGGATTCTTATGAGTTTGAACTAGAACACTCTCTTAATGCAATTATTAGTAGTGAAGCAAAAAGAAAAGAAGAAATCATAAAGCTATTAAAATCTCCTAGAGTAAGAAATATGTTGAAACAAGATTATGGGCGAAAAGATTATTTCAAAAATCAAATTAAATTTTATATTGAAATGGCAGAACGCCTTCACAAAAAAATTAATGATTTATTAGAATGATTAAATTCTTTAAACATATTAATAGCAAACAAGTATATTTTACAACTTATGTGGTGATACTATTGTTACTATTCAGTTGTAAAGAAAAGCAAACATTACCAGACCCATTAAAAGCAGGTTGGAAAGGCAAAGCCGTTTGCGAAGTGTTAGAAGATAATAAAGAATTAAGAGTGCTGAAGTGTACATTTAAGCCAGGCGTAGGGCATGAAAAACATTATCATAATCCGCACTTTGGGTATACACTTGCTGGTGGAAAATTTAAAATTACAGATACAACAGGTACACGAGAAGTTGACGTACCAACTGGTTATAGCTTTAGTAATAATGAAGTCACTTCTCACGAGGTTTTAAATATTGGAAAAGCTACGGCTGTATTTCTAATTATGGAGTATAAATAAAAACCAATAAATCCCGATCACTATATCTGTTGTCAGTTCGAGTTGAGTTCTGGTAATAATCGGAACGAAGTATCGAGAACTCTTAAGAGTCAAAATTCTTTTTAGCTAGATTTGGAAGCTTTTCTAACTCATTATTAATAAGAGCTTCCTTTTTAACTCTAGACCATTTTTTGACTTGCTTTTCCATATCAATGGCTTCTTCAATATTTGTGAATTCAGCATAAAAAACTAACTCAATTGGTCTTCTATTATAAGTATAACTATTAAAATGTTTTCCTGATTCATGCTCTTGTATTCGTTTTTCTAAGCCGGAAGTAATGCCTGTATAATAGGTTTTGTCTGAGCATTCAAGAATATAAACATAGTAAACTTGCATATCATAAAGTTAACACTTCTCGATACAAAATTCTTATAGAATTTCACTCGAAGTGACAAAAAAGAAAAGCCGAGCAAATTGCTCGGCTTTTTATACTTAAAGTCGCAATGCGACCTATCCTCCAAAGTCATCGAAGCGAATACTTTCGTCTGGTATACCAAAATCTTCACCCATTTTTTGAACAGCTTTGTTCATTAATGGCGGTCCGCAGAAATACAATTCTATATCTTCTGGTGACTCATGATGATTTAAGTAATTATCTATAACACAATTGTGAATAAAGCCTACAAAACCATCACCTTCGCCATCAATACCATCTTTTACTTTCCAGTTATCTTCTTCTAATGGTTCAGATAATGCTAAATAGAATTTAAAATTAGGGAAGTCTTTTTCTAATTTATAGAAATGGTCTAAATAGAATAATTCTCGTTTAGAACGACCACCATACCAATAGGTTACTTTTCTACCAGTCTTTAATGTTCTGAATAAATGATATAAATGCGAACGCATTGGTGCCATACCAGCTCCACCACCTACATATAGCATTTCTGCATCAGATTCATTAATAAAGAATTCGCCGTAAGGGCCAGAAATCGTTACTTTATCTCCTGGTTTTTGTGCAAATATATATGATGATGCTATACCTGGGTTTACATCCATCCATCCATTTTTATTACGATCCCATGGTGGTGTAGCAATACGAACGTTCAACATAATCTCACGCCCTTCTGCAGGATACGAAGCCATAGAATAGGCACGCTCTACTGTCTCAGTATTTTTCATTACCAATGGCCATAGACCAAATTTATCCCACTCTGCTTGAAACTTATCTGGTGTTTCATGCTCTTCAGGATGCGCTGTAATATCAATATCTTTATAATTAATCGTACAGTTTGGGATTTCAATTTGAATATATCCACCTGCTTTATAACCCATATCTTCAGGAATTTCAACAACAAATTCCTTAATAAACGATGCTACGTTATAATTACGAACAACAGTAGCTTCCCACTTTTTAATACCAAATACCTCTTCTGGTATAGTAATATTCATGTCTTGCTTCACCTTTACCTGACAGGACAAACGAGCACCTGCTTTTAATTCTTTACGTGTAAAGTGTGGTGTTTCTGTTGGTAGCGCTTCACCTCCACCTTCTAATACATGGCATTCACACTGTATGCATGTACCTCCGCCACCACAAGCAGATGGTAAAAATATTTTTTGTCCACCTAATGTCGTTAATAGAGAGTCTCCTGATGGAACTTCGATTTCTTTCTCACCATTAATAGTGATTTTTACCGGTCCAGAAGGTGCTAATTTTTGTTTAACAAATAATAATAGACCAACCAATAACAATGTAATTGCCATAAATGCAACTACTGTGGCTAGAATTACTCCTGTTGTACTAACTGCTAAAAACATATTATTGATTTAATGCTGTTGTATTATTTTCAATTTCTTCTTTCAATTTCTCCTTATCTTCATCCTCAACCTTACTCACCTCTTCAATTTTCTCTTTACCATTTCCTTCATCACCAGTTAACATACCACCAAAACTTAAGAAACCAATACCCATTAATCCGGTAATGATAAATGTAATACCTAACCCTCTTAACGGAGCAGGAACTGCCGAATAACGAATCTTTTCACGAATAGCTGCAATTGCAAGGATGGCTAAGAACCAACCAATACCTGAACTAACTCCATAATTTAATGCCAAACCTAATGTAGGAATCTCACGTGCTTGCATAAACAATGAACCTCCTAAAATGGCACAGTTCACCGCAATTAATGGTAAAAAAATACCTAGTGAATTATACAAGGCCGGAGCAAATTTTTCTACAATAATCTCTACCAATTGTACCATGGTTGCAATGGTTGCGATAAACATGATAAACGATAAAAAACTCAAATCGTAATCTGCATATTCCGGGCCCATCGTTTTAGCCAAAGCGCCAGGTTGTAATATGTATTGATCTAACAACCAGTTTAAAGGTACAGTTACTGCTAATACAAAGATTACTGCAGCACCTAAACCTACTGCTGTTGATACTTTTTTAGATACAGCAAGGTAAGAACACATTCCTAAGAATGTAGCGAACACCATATTCTGTATAAAAACCGATTTAAAAAATATTTCTATATGCTCCATATCTTAGTGATCTTCTACTAATGCAGGATTTTTAGTACGCTGCACCCAAATTAATATTCCTACTATAATCAATGCCATAGGTGATAATAACATAAATCCGTTATTCTCATACCCTAAAGCATATAAGCCTGTTTTTGCAATTGGATCACCCAATACTGGGAATCCTAATAAAGTTCCTGACCCTAGTAATTCTCTAAAAAATCCTACAATGATTAATATTACTCCATAACCAGCTGCATTTCCAATTCCATCAAGGAATGATTTCCATGGGCCATTACCTAAAGCAAACGCCTCGAAGCGACCCATAATAATACAATTAGTAATAATTAGGCCAATAAATACTGCCAACTCTTTACTCAAAGCATATGAATATGCTTTTAATACCTGATCAACGATAATTACTAGTGAAGCAACAACAATCAATTGAACGATGATTCTAATTTTAGAAGGAATGATATTCCGCATAAGCGAAATCACCACATTACCAACACCTAGTACAAAAAATACTGCCAAGGTCATTACAATAGACGCCTTTAATTGTGCAGTAATTGCCAACGCTGAACAAATACCTAATACCTGAATTGTAATTGGGTTATTATCTGTTAGTGGATCAGTAATTAATTTTCTGTTTTTCTTAGAAAACAAAGGTTCACTAGGAGCCTTTACTACTTTTTCTTGCTCTGCTACTTCTGCCATTTGTTATTTTTTTAAAGTATTGAAATAAGGTAAGTACATTGCTAAATCTTTTTTGATCATTGCGGTTACACCATCACCTGTAATAGTAGCTCCAGCAATAGCATCAACCTCATTATCTGTTTTATCGTTATTTACAGGATCATTATTTCCTTTTGCTACAGTAATTCCTTTGAATTCACCATTTGAAAATAATGATTCTCCTTGAAAGTCATCTCTAAAATATCCTTCAGTGATATTAGCACCTAAACCTGGTGTCTCACCTTTATGATCGAAATAAGCTCCTTTTACAGTTTCTAGATCTTCATTCAGTGCTACATAAGCCCAAATAGCATCCCAAAGCCCAACACCACGTATTGGTACGATGTAGAATTTCTTACCATCTTTTTCACCTACAAATAAAGGTAGCTTTCTTGTGTAAGTACCATTTTTAGCTTTATCAGCTTCCTTTTTGATATCAATTAAATAAGCTTGATCATCTTCTGTAGCTGTTGTACCTTCTATATAATATTGCTTCGTGATATATTTTCCAAACTCAGCAGAAGCTTTATCAGCTGAGACAAAACTATTAGCGTCAGATTCGTCACCTGAAACTGTAGCCTCATTTACACCCATAGCAAATAAAATATTTTGCTGCTTTTCGGTTTTCATATTCTGAGTAATTGTAGGCTTTAAGTACGATGCTGTAAATGCCAGCAATGAACCTACAACTACTACCATTGCAATTGCAAATAAAACTGTGTATAAATTACCATCTGTTTTCTTAGCCATAACTTATGCTGTTTTTGCTTTTAAACGTTTTAGTCTTCTCTTTACATTTCCTTGAACCACATAATGGTCAATTGTTGGTGCAAATACATTCATTAATAAAATTGCTAACATTACACCTTCTGGATATGCAGGATTAAATACACGGATCATTACTGAAATAAAACCGATTAAGAATCCGTAGATCCATTTACCTCTATTGGTTTGTGATGCCGTTACTGGATCGGTAGCCATATAAACTATACCAAAAGCTAAACCGCCTATTAATAAGTGTTGCCAAAAATCTACTGACATTAACCCGTAGAATTTACTTCCGCTAGTTATCCAACCAGCATCTACAACTTGATTAAATATGAAGCCCATTAGTAAGGCACCTAGTACGGCACTTAGCATAATTCTCCAACTTCCTATTTTTGTAAAGATTAAAAACAGACCTCCTAATAGGATTAATAAGGTTGAGGTTTCACCAACTGAACCTGGTATAAAGCCCATAAAAGATTCCCAAGTATTATAACTTGGTGTAATGTTTTGTGCTAAACTACCGAGCATAGTTTCACCTGAAATTGCATCTGGCTGCCCTACTCTATTTACCGCATCATGTACCCAAACTTTATCACCACTCATCCAAGTTGGATACGCAAAGAATAAGAATGCTCTTATTGTTAAGGCAGGATTCAAAATATTCATCCCAGTTCCACCAAATACTTCTTTACCGATTACTACACCAAAAATAACTGCTACCGCTAACATCCATAATGGAATATCAACAGGAACAATTAATGGTACTAACATACCAGTAACCAAGTATCCTTCTTCTACTTCGTGTCCTTTAATAACGGCAAATACAAATTCAACCGCTAAACCAACACCGTAAGAAACTAGTACTAATGGTAAAATTTTAGTTAAACCAATTAGAAAATTGTTCATGTTCCAGAATTCACCACTAAAGAAACTAGTCGCTCTTTCTATCTCACCAGCCGCCAAATAATGTTGATAACCTGCATTGAACATACCAAAAATAAGACATGGCACTAATGCCATGATTACAATATTCATAGTACGTTTTAGATCATCTGCAGCTTTTATATGAGTACCACCATGTGTAGTCTCATTTGGTAAATACAAAAACGTATGGATTGCATTAAATGCAGGTGCCATTTTAGTGCCTTTGTACTTTTCTTTTAACTTATGTAAGTTTTGTTTTAATCCCATAACGTGTTAACCTATTTCTTCTAGCATTAAATCTAAACCTTCTCTAATTATATGTTGATGTGGTTGTTTAGACACACAAATAAATTCTGTTAATGCAAAATCTTCTGGTGCAACCTCGTACATACCCAATGCTTCCATCTCGTCTAAATCTTTATACAAACATGCTTTTAAGATTTGCATCGGATAGATGTCTAGCGGAAATACTTCTTCGTAAGAACCAGTAAGTACAAAAGCTCTGTGCTCACCATTTGTATTGGTGTTTAGATCATACTTTTTCTTAGGATTTAACCACGAAAAAGTCAACGCTCTAGAGTTAGAAATCTTATTGAAAATTGGTTTGTTCCAACCAAAGAACTCATAATCATCACCTTCTGGTATTGCCGTAATCTGATTATCATAGTATCCTAAGAATCCTTCTTTAGTTACTTGAGTACCAGATAATACGTTACCGCTAATTATACGTTCGTTTTGTTCGTCTAAATTATTAGTAACTAAATCTTCAATTTTAGCACCAACAACTGCTTCTACATATTGCGGTCTTATAATTTTAGATCCTGTTAAAGCAACTAAACGCTTTGCATTGAATTTACCAGTTAATAATAATTCACCAATTATTATTAAATCTTGCGGATTTACAACCCAAACAGTTTCTCCTTTATTAATTGGATCAATCTTTGCAATTTGAGTACTAACGTTTCCGCTTGGATGTGGACCTGAAACCTTATGCAAACTAATACCCGAAAGATCTGTTAATGGATTGCTAGCATTCTTACCAACACTCACATGTACTTTACCTTCGGTTAGTTTTACCAAAGCAGCAACTGCAGCTTTTAGCTCAGCGTCTTTACCAGCTAATACATAATCTAGATCTGCTGCTAATGGAGCACTAGCATAACCAGAAATAAAGATTGCTTTTGGAGCTTTATCAGGGTTAGCAACCACGTCATATGGACGTTGCTTGATAAATGGCCAGCAGCCAGCAGCAAGTAAATGAGCTTTCACTTCATCACCACTCATATTGGCTGTATCTTTCTTACCAAAATCTTGAAATTGCTGTGTTTTATCTGCTAAAATTTTAATCTCTAAAACTTTTCGTTTAGCGCCACGAACTATCTCTACAACTTCACCGCTAACCGGTGATGAAAATAATAGTTGATCGTTAGCTTTAGAATGAAACAAAGCTTCGCCAGCTTTTACTTCATTACCAACTTTTACTAAGAGTTTTGGAGTTATTTTATGAAAATCGTCTGGCTTTACAGCATACACACTACTTAAAGGAAGTTCGGTAGTTGTCTTTTCAGCCTCGCCAACAAGCTTAATATCTAAGCCCTTTTTAATACGAATGTCTGTTGACATATTTATAAATTGAAATTTATTGTCTTTAAAAGAGGTGCAAATTTAAAAATTTTGTCTGTGTTTTTTAAGCATTTAGCTGGTTTAAAACATTATTTATATTTATTCTAAATAAGCTAGCTCTAAATACTAATTCCGTTTCGTTATTTTTGTTTTCTAAAATCGGTATGGCTTTTGATTTAAAGCTTTAAAATTAATAAATGCAACATAAAAGAATAGTATCGTTCTTCTTAATATTAATTTCTTTAACAGGAAGTTTTTTGTGGGCACAATCTAATGTTATTGTAAATCCTCCAGAAAATATTAAATCAATCATACTTCGTTCTACACTAACAAATGATTATTCGCCAATTATCAAATTAGGAAACTCACTTGTTTTAGAATTTGATGATCTTTTGGCCGATCAACAACAATATTCTTATAAAATAGAGCATTACGATTACAATTGGGAAAAATCAAATCTAAACTCAACAGAATATCTTGACGGATTTACATCTGATTGGATCAGAAATTTCGATAACTCTTTTAATACGATACAAGGATATACCCATTATCAATTGAGGATACCGAACGACAATATTCGTTTAAAAATAAGTGGTAATTATCTAATAACTGTTTTAGATGAAGAAGATGAAGTTGTCTTTACCCGACCATTTATTGTGTATGAACCAAAAGTAAATGTTGGTGTAAGTGTACATAGAAGTAGAGATATTGCTACAATTAATAGTAAGCAGAATATTCAGTTTTCTATCAATCATCCTGATTTACTAATCAACAATCCTAGCCTAGAACTCAAAGTGGTTGTTTATCAGAATAATGATTGGAATTCAGCCATTAAAGACATAAAACCTCAGTTTGTTAGAGGTAATCAACTATTATACAAATATGGAGCAAATGTCAATTTTTGGGCAGGTAATGAATTTTTATTTTTTGATACCAAACAAATTCGAGGCGCCACAAATAATATAGCGCGTAGCGAATTAAAAGATCAATTCAACACCTATCTCTATACTGATGAAGAACGTTTAAATATGCCATATACTCTATACCCAGATATTAATGGAAACTTTGTCTTAAGAACTGTAGACACTGATGATATTAATCTTGAAGGCGATTATTCGTGGGTTCATTTTTCATTAGAATCATTTGAAAACATTGAAAATAGTTCTATTTATATTTATGGTGACTTTAATGACTGGCAGTTAACAGAAGAAAACAAAATGAGCTACGATGGGCAAACAAAATTGTATCATGGTAAGTTATTGTTAAAACAAGGTTTTTACAATTATCAATATGTAACTGCAACCGAAAAAAAAGAGGTTAATAATCACGCTATAGAGGGGTCATTTTATCAAACCGAAAACAATTATTCTGTTCTAGTCTATTACAAACCTTTAGGAAGTCGCTACCAACAAGTAATAGGCTTAGGGTCGGCAAATTCAGAAAACTTACGCAACTAAATTTTAAAAATTACATCTAATAGCTAATTGTAAGCAAATTATAATTTGTTTCATACCTTTGTATTTCAGTATTTAACTATGGTTCAACAAGTAACAAACGGAATTAAAATATCTGTAGAGACAAATTTTGAGGGTACTACCTATCAAAATTACAGAATGTATTTTACATTTAGTTATAGTGTTACTATCGAAAACCAGAGTAACGATTCTGTACAATTAATAAGCCGTCACTGGGACATATTCGATTCTCTTAAAGTGAGAGAAGTTGTAGAGGGTGAGGGTGTTATAGGTAAAAAACCTATTTTAAAACCAAAAACAAGCCATACATACAACTCTTACTGTAATTTGGTTTCTCCTTTAGGCTCTATGAGAGGTTATTATAACATGATCAACTTTACAACTACAAAAAATTTTAAAGTAAACATTCCTTCATTTCAATTAAACGTACCAGCCGTTTTAAATTAATTCATTTTTAATAGCTTCTAAATTCTAAAAATAGCACTATTTTTAGGCGATGTTATCATTGTTTAAAAAGAAAAAAAAAGAAAAATTACCTGCACGCCAAAGAGGTAACTCTTGTCTAAATTGTGAAGTTACTCTTAACGGAGAAGAAAACTATTGCCCTGAGTGCGGTCAACGAAACAATGTAAATCAGCTTAGTTTCAAACTTGTTTTTGATGAATTTTTTGGCAATATTTTTACTTACGATTCTAAAGTATGGAATACTTCTGTGCCATTACTTTTAAAGCCCGGTAAAGTGTCTTATGATTATATTACTGGCAAAAGAAAAAACCTCGTAAACCCATTTAGAACTTACTTTACAATATCATTACTGTTCTTTTTAGTATATGGCTTATTAGGTAAAATAAGTGAGTTAAAAGGGGATTCTGAAAAATTTAAACCTAACATTATAACTTTTAATGATAACCAAAAAGATTCGTTGAACATCCAAAATAAAGATTCAATTACTAAAGCTGCTTTAAAAAAAGCTCAAGAAAATATACCTATAGATTTAGACTCTACATTACAAGCTAATAGTATAGATATAGATAGTTTAAGTAAGTATAATACAAATATCGATTCTTTAAAAAATCAAGCTAAGAATCAAAGCCCTTTTATTAAAAAAGTAACTGCTTTCTATGATTTTTATGGTGAAAACAAAGATCACACAAGAACTCAAGCATTAGATAGTTTGGGTTATAAAAATAGCTTTTGGAACCGGTTTCACTACGATAAAGCTCAGAAAACTCACGATATGTTTAATGGTAATCTAGATGAATTTAATCAAACTGTTTTTTCAAAACTTTCGATTGCTATTTTTCTGTTTTTACCAGTCTTTGCTTTATTTTTAAAGTTTATCTATATGCGAAGAAAGTATACATATATGGAGCATTTAGTCTTTGTGTTTTATACGCAATCTGTATTCTTTCTTTTAATGTTACTTTTTGCTCTATTAAGCTTTTTTGTAAAAAATAATGATATGACTTTTATTTTTATTTTTATGACATTATTTTCTATATATCTGCTATTAGCTATGAAATTTTTCTATAAACAAGGTTGGATAAAAACCATTATAAAATATTTTATAGCAAATATTTCTTTTTTAATGGTTTCCACTTTCGGATTAGCAATATTGATTATGCTATCTTTTATCTTTTACTAAATAGTTAGTTCTGAAGTTTTTTTGGTTAATATATCTTCATAATTAACCTTTATTTTATTTTCAGTTTTTTGAATGCACGTAATACTCACTGTTCCACCTAGCTTTCTATCCATTAGTACATCAATTCTTGGGTCGCCAATACCGGCATTATGATGAAATTCTAAAATTGATTCTTTAACAAACTTATTATCCTTTTGCCATTCGGTAAACCAATTCTTCCTTAGCTGTTTAATACCATTATCATATAATGTAGACGAAGACCATATGGCAGGTTTTTGAGGCAGTGTTTTTACATGCTTTTTTTCGCCATCCCAAACAAACTCAATCAATTCTAAAGTATTGTTCCAATCTACAATTGTTAAGGTAAATTGTTCAACGCCTTCTAAATTTGCATCCTCTAGACCTCTACGGATATTATCTACCTTCAATAACTCTTTTACAATGAGGCCCCTACTCCTTTTATAATAACTCAAAGATGTATGATACTCAAACCCGCCATTTAATAAACAGATTAATCTATTCTTAGAGCTTACTCCTATCCAAGTACCGCCAGCTTTACCGTCTTTAGGATACCATAAATCAACTCCATCTTCAGTATATTTTTTAGGATGTTTAGCTCTTTCACGAGCATACGGAACATCCCTGCTAGATGTTAAAATAAAATCAGAATTTCCTAGAGGAAGATAACTTACAGTACACATTATTTATCGCTTCAATTTTCTTAACTTTGCGCTTCAAATTTAGTCGATTAACACTTAAAAACATACAATAATGGGTAAAGGATTTTTTCAAGTACCAGTAGCAGTAAATGAGCCTGTAAAAGGTTATACTCCTGGTTCACCCGAAAGAGATGCTGTTTTAAAGCAATACAAAGCATATTTTAACGGATCTGTAGATGTACCGATGTATATAAATGGAGAGGAAATTAGAACAGGAAACACTCGTAATATGACACCTCCACATGATCATCAACAAGTGGTTGGTCAATATCATTTAGCAGAAAAAAAGCATGCTGAGCAAGCTATTTCAACAGCTTTAGAGGCTAGAAAAGAATGGTCGCAAATGCCATGGGAACAACGCGCTGCTATCTTTTTACGCGCTGCCGATTTATTAGCTGGCCCATACCGAGCAAAAATCAATGCGGCAACAATGATTGCACAGTCTAAAACAGTGCATCAAGCTGAAATAGATGCAGTCGCTGAGTTTATCGATTTTCTACGTTTTAATGTAGAATTTATGACTCAGATCTATGCTGAACAACCAGATTCAGCAGAAGGTATTTGGAATCGTGTTGAGTATAGACCATTAGAAGGTTTTGTGTATGCTATTACGCCATTTAACTTTACTGCTATTGCTGGTAATTTACCTGCTTCAGCAGCTATGATGGGTAATGTAGTAGTTTGGAAACCATCAGACAGTCAGATCTTTTCCGCAAAAGTAATTGTAGATGTATTTAAAGAAGCTGGTGTACCAGATGGTGTTATCAATGTTATTTATGGTGACCCAGTGATGATTACAGAAACAATGTTGGCTTCTCCAGACTTTTCAGGACTACATTTTACAGGATCTACATTTGTCTTTAAAGAGATTTGGAAACAAATTGGTGAAAACATTCACAACTATAAAACCTATCCAAGAATTGTTGGTGAAACTGGCGGTAAAGATTTTATCATTGCGCACCCTTCTGCCAACCCAAAACAAGTAGCAACGGGTATTTCTAGAGGTGCTTTTGAATTTCAAGGGCAAAAATGTTCTGCAGCTTCAAGGGTATATTTACCAGAGTCTATTGCAGACGAAGTATTGGCTTTTGTAAGAGAAGATGTAAAGTCGTTCAAAATGGGATCTCCTGAAGATTTGAGCAATTTTATTACTGCTGTTATTCATGAAGGCTCATTTGATAAACTAGCAAAATATATAGACGGTGCAAAGGCAGATGATGATGCCGATATTATTGCTGGTGGTAGTTACGATAAATCTAAAGGATATTTTATAGAACCAACGGTTATTTTAGCTAAAGACCCTAAATATACTACGATGTGTACCGAGTTATTTGGGCCAGTAGTTACAGTATATGTGTATAAAGATAAAGACTGGGCAAAAACACTTGAGTTAGTTGATGGTACATCGGAATATGCTTTAACAGGAGCTGTATTCTCTACCGATAGATATGCAGTTGTAGAAGCTACTAAAGCATTAGAAAATTGTGCTGGTAATTTCTATATAAACGATAAGCCAACTGGAGCAGTTGTTGGCCAACAACCATTTGGTGGAGCCAGAGCATCTGGTACTAATGACAAAGCTGGTTCTGCACAAAACTTATTACGTTGGGTATCACCTAGATTGATTAAAGAAACATTTGTTTCACCAGAAGATTATAGATATCCTTTCTTAGGATAATTCATACCAGAAAATGTCACCCTGAGCGCAGTCGAAGGGTCTTAAAAATCGTATCAAATTGATGCGGTTTTTTTGTACTTGACTTTCTCGTTTAAAAACGCGAACTTCGTTTACTTGTGCTGAACTTGTTTCAGTGACAGTCGCTAAATGGAATTAAAACTCCTCTTAGCTTAAAGTTGGCAACAAGCTAAAAATGACCTGGAAAAACTTCAAACTTTTCGGAAAATCCAAAGGACAGCGTCTAAACTCTGAATCTGAAAAATCGGAATTTGAGAAAATCAAGGTTTTTAAAAGCTTACCAAAAGAACAATGGAAACCTGCTTACAACGAGCTGAATAAAATAATCGGTACAAACCTAAAAGAATATGGATTTAAAAAGAAAGGACGAAAGCACTATCGACTGACAAATGACCTGCTCGAAGTTATTGACGTTGATAATCGTGGAAGTTGGTCTGGAGCGAAAGATGATATGGAAATCCGAATTGGGTTAGTTCCTTACTGCTGGAAAGGACTTACCAACGAATATTATTTAGTTGGTTCAAAGCCACTTGAGGAAATTGACAAAACAATCAGGAATCATTTTAGAATTTCAAAAGAATATTTGATTTTGGCAGACTATTTATCGGTACGAATCATAAAAAACGCTCTTCCTTTTTTAGAGAAATATAATTCGACTAAAAAAATAACAAGTCAACCGTATATTTTTCCTTATCACACAAAATGTGGTGGAAATGACATTAGAAACTCTCATTTTTTAATTCTATTCTCGGAATTGAAGCAACACAAAATTGATAAAGCTATCGAGATATTAGATAATGAAATTGAATTTGGTTCAGACAGCCTGAATCAAGTGACTTGGAAAGAATTAAAAACATTGACTGAAAACAAAGATTGGGAAACGATTGACAGGATATTTGCTGAAAACGAAAAAGCTGAATTAGATAAATTAAAAATAAAGCCAGTTGCCAACAATGTATAACCGCAATTACGGCGGATTCGACTACGTCCGAATCCACTCGGAATTGCGAGCGTCAGTGCTTAATCGAAAAGTAAAACATATAAACCCCCATAACTGACGGTTATACGAGACCGTTAAACGAACCCATGACCCGTCCTGACTAAAGTTGAAATGTATTTCTTGATACAATTTACACTTCACATTTATATAATTTATTATCATCTTCTCAACTACTTTTTAAAATCGAAAATAATATATTGATTTAATTACAATAATTATTTGTAATTTTCATATTCTGACTTTTAAAACTATTTAATTGAAAAAAATATTAACCATTCTAGGTAAAACTATTCTAGCATTTATCATCTTTATTTTAGTATATATATCTATTGCTTTTATTTTATCAAAAATAACTGTGGATGAAGAAAAAAATGCTAAAGATGAAGTAGAAATACATATTATTACAAATGGTGTCCATACTGATATAGTTGTACCTGCAAAAAATCCTCAAATTGATTGGACTAAAGAGATAAAATATTCTAATACATCTTCAAAAAATTCAGACAATAAGTATTTAGCAATGGGTTGGGGAGATAAAGGCTTTTATTTAGAAACACCAACTTGGGCAGAGTTAAAACCTTCGGTTGCTATTAAAGCGGCTACAGGTTTTAATACAACAGCCATACATGCAACATATTATAATAAAATGGTTGTAAGTGATTCTTGCAGACAAATTTTAATTAGTAAAGAACAGTATGGCAGGTTAATCAATTTTATTTCTGATAGCTTTCAAAAAGATAGTGAAGGTCATTTTATAAATGTTAAAACCGATGCTCATTACGGTGAAAATGATGCTTTTTATGAAGCAAAAGGGCATTATAGTATCTTTAGAACGTGTAATTCTTGGGCAAATGAAGGTTTAAAAACGAGTGGTCAAAAAGCAGCACTTTGGACAGCATTTGATGGAGGAATATTTTCAAAATATGCAACTACAGAATAACACATATATTCTATAATACCTTGTAATCTGAAATCATCATTTTAATAAACTATTTCAATAGTTTTACAGGGTGCTTTAAAAATAAATGTACTGTCTTTTTTCACAAAACACTTTACAAAAGGTTCTTTTTCAAACCAATCTTTTTTTATGATACCCTTTTTTTGATCTTTCTTTTCTTCATGTTGTTTAAATTTAGGGATATAACCGTTTGCTAGACGTTTTATAACCGATTCATGAATTTTAAGTTTTCCGTTATTGTAATCTTTATTTTGTTCTAAAAAGTAGGATAAACGCCTGTTTCGTCTTAAAAAAGCAATTCCATAATCTTTTTGTGCATCATGAATTTTCGCGTAAATATTTTCGTCAGTGATAAGTATGTTGTCGGTAAATAAATTGAATTTTTTAAGCGATTTTAGCATCCATTTTAAAGGAATGTAGGAGAGTTTATCTTCATGAACACCATTCACTTTATAACCTCCACCAACATCAGAATGTGCTCCAGAAAAATAAACTTCGGTCACAAAATCATTTATATCTTTTTGTTGTGTACAATTGGTTTCAATACAAGGGCAAGTTGCTAAAACTGGTGTAAATATACGTGCTCTATTATCATCTATTGATACAGCATGAAACACATTATTTACATTACAGAATTGCTCTAAATGGTTATCATTTGGGCAACAAGGATTATATGTTTTATCTGGAGCACCTAACGATTCTACAGTATCAAATAATCCCATAACTTCAATATTAACATTAGATTTTCGTCTTATAACAACATCGTGCTTAGATTGCCATTTATTAATTACCTCATCAACATCTTGTTTGCGCTCTTCAATAGTCTTTTTACTTAAATATGCTTTATACATCTTTCTAATTAGTCTACGTTGCAATTTTTCGTTCGGAATATTTTCAAAATTCAAAACTCCAGCAACATGAACTAAATTAGCAACTACTTTACAAGAATATGCCCCACGACTGAAACCAAACATACTTATGCGATCATTATTATTTTTCTTATAGTTTTCACAAATAAAGCGGTAGGCATTCTGCACATCAACTGACATACCAACGCCAAGTAATTGACCTGCAGTCTTACTATCTGGACCAGCGCCAACACCAACAGTATAAAATGTGGCTATATCATCTCGCTGTTGAAGCGCATTTTTCAATTTATTTATATTGCTATTATCTTCTGGAGTATAAGAAGTACCATCAATAAAAATAACTAGGTCTTTTGGTAAACTATTTTTTGCAAAAGAATTTGATCTTTCTATAGTTGGAGGGATTGCTTTGCAATTAACTAATACTACTATCGCAAACAAGCATACATAAACTGGTTTCATATTTACTGCTATTTAATAAACTACTATATCTGAATGGTATAGTTTTACAATTATTTCTGTATTGGTTTAAAAATATTTAATCTGTAATCGAAATACAAGTTTAAAAATTATAATTTTTTATCAAGGCTTTTCACAGCACTATTTTTGACAATTATAGTTTTATTAACTATAGTTCCAACGCAACTAACGATACTCGAACAGGTTAAAAGAACTCAAATTTATGTTATAAAAATCTCTCATTTTTTTAAAACGAATTAAGTCCGTCCAAATATGTAAATTGAATCCGTCATAAGCGTATAACTTAAAACAAAGAATATGACACATTCAATTAAGCATTTATTTCATATAGACGCTAAAAAAGAAGACGTTTTTAAAGCTATCTCTACCATAGAAGGTTTATCGAATTGGTGGACGGTAGAAACATCTGGTGTTATTGACCTAGACGGTATTATTAAATTTCGATTCGCAACTAGTGGCGGGCCAGATATGCAAGTAAAAGAAATAAAACCCAATGAAAAGGTGGTTTGGCAATGTATTGAAAGCCAGCATGGCTGGAAAGATCACATATTTACTTTTTTACTAGATGATAACGATGATAAAACCCGTATTCGATTTTCGCATGAAGGCTGGCAAGAAGCTGATGACTTTTACGCTATTTGTTCCTTTAGTTGGGGTAGATATTTAGAAAGTCTACGTCAATTATGCCAAACTGGTAAAGGAAATCCTTTTAGATCAGAAAATTAATTTTTAATTGTTTGTCCAAATAATTTAATCAATTACGTCATAAGATCAGAAAACTATAAAACTTAACAAATTATGAAAAACTACATGTTTATTATTAGAGGTGGCGATGATATTGCCGAATCAAAATCTCCAGAAGAAATGCAAGAACACATGCAAGATTGGCAAAAGTGGATGGGTGGTCTTGCCGAAAAAGGAAAATTAATTGGCGGTGAGCCTTTACAACCAGAAGCCAAATCGTGGATTAATGGCGGCACTAAAGTTATTGATAGAGCATTAGCAGAAGGCAAAGAACTTGTCGGTGGCTATATTATGGTAAAAGCAGATTCTTTAGATGAAGCCAGTGACCTAGCCAAAGGTTGCCCTGGTTTTGAGCACAATTGTACCATTGAAGTACGCGAAATAATGCCCATGTAATCTTTAAATATTGGTTACATTTAGAGTAGTAAACTCTAAATAGAATTTTGAATAAAGAGCAACTAATACATGCAGAATTAAACCATCTTTTTAGGGAAGAATCCGGAAGGATGGTTTCTGTTTTAACCAAGGTTTTTGGCACTGAAAATTATCAACTAGCAGAAGATGTTGTTCAAGATGCACTTATAAAGGCTTTAGAAACCTGGAAGTTTAAAGGATTACCAGATAACCCAAAAGCATGGCTGTATAGAGTTGCTAAAAACAAAGCCATTGATCTTATTAGAAAGAAAAAACATACCAATTATTTTGATTTTTCTGATGCTGAAAGAATGCTCCTTACATCTGAATATACCTTGTCTACTACTATGGAAAACTACTGGCAAGAAGATAATATTAAAGATGATTTTTTAGGAATGATGTATGCTTGTTGCCACCCTAAAATTTCGCAAGAAGGTCAATCAGCATTTATCTTAAAATCATTGTGCGGATTTAGTACAAAGGAAATTGCAAAGGCTTATATCTGTTCTGAGGATACAATTTCTAAAAGGATTTACCGTGCCAAAGAATTTTTTAGAAAAGAAAAGATAAAACCGGCTATTCCTTCTGAAAGTGAACTCGAAACTAAAACTGTTGCTGTATTAAACACAATTTATATGATCTTTAATGAAGGTTATAATGCTACCAATTCTAAAGACCTTATACGTGAAGATTTGATACGACAAGCTATTTCTCTCTGCAATTCAATGCTTGAAAATGAAAAAACCAAAATCTCACAAGTTTATGCATTAATGGCATTGATGCATTATCATGCTGCTAGGTCTGAAGGGAGACTTACGAATGATGGAGCTATAATTACTCTGTCAAAACAAGACCGCTCGAAATGGGATCAAGACATCATTAAACTGGCAAATGAATACCTACTAAAATCTTCTAGTACAGAAAAACTAAGCCAATATCATGTAGAAGCTGCTATTGCCAGAGAGCATTGTAAAGCAAAAGCTTTTAACGATACCAATTGGGAAGCTATATTGGGTTACTACGACATCTTATTGAAATTTGGCAATGATCCGATTATCGCACTTAATAGAAGTTCTATTATTCTACAAGTAAAAGGCCCTGAACAAGCTTTAAAAGAATTACAGAAAATTAAAAACGAAAAGCTAGAAAGTTATTATTTATTCCATGCTATTAGGGGTGAAATCTACCAGCAGCTAGGTAAAAAAAGACAAGCAATAGATTCATTTAATGATGCAAAAGCATTAACCCATTCTAGGCAAGAACAAACTTTATTAGAAGGGAAAATTGCCGTTTTACAGAATTAGTTAAATCGATATTCTAAACTCAAGCTGAATATTGAATTTCTTCGTTTATCTCCAGATTCATAAGGCAGTAAGTTATTTTTCTCTAATCGATTAAATCCATAGTTATAACGAACTCCAACGCCTAAGTTTTTAGTAAAATAATATCCGAACCCTAGATTAGCTCCAAAATTAAATTCGCTTGCACTTTCTTTTTCTTCTGTAACACCAAAACTATCTCTCAAAAACACAACTTGTTCTCCACTTATAGAAAAAATATAATCAAGTTGAGGTCCAATTTCGATTGAAAAATTATCACCTAGAAAGTATTTAAACATTATTGGTAAAATTAATGTTGATTCATTTAATTTTACTTCTTTTAATTCTCTAAATAAGACATCAGGGTCCTGAGGTAAAACCACGGTTATTGAGTTCAAATTATATTTTGTTCCTTGCAAACTATAAAGTAACTCAGGTTGTAGATATAGTCTATCAGCTAATTCAATTCTTGCAAATCCACCTAATTGAAAACCTAATTTATACTTATAATCAAATGGGCTATTAAAATTTTCAGTAAATGCTGCTAAATTGGCTCCTCCTTTAACTCCAAATGTAACTTCTTGAGCAGCAGTAAATTGAAAACAGGTAATAGTAACTATTAATAGCAATATTTTTTTCATAATTGATTTTTGGTTTAAAGAACAAATAAACCAAATTCGAGTCAAAGAAAAAAATAGCAATTATGGCTTATACTTTAGTGGTAAATGCACCACTTTTTTAGTTTCAAAAAAGTCTTCCTTAAAATAATCTGGTAAATTGTAAAGTGTAGCTTTTGGGAAATTAGCTAACTCTTCTGAGAGGTCGCCTCCTTTTAAGTAGAGAATACCATTTGCCAATTGATGATTTTGCTTTTTAGCAATTTTCTTCCTTGTCCACTTTACAAAATCATTCATATTAGTAACGGCGCGACTCACTATAAAATTGAATTCTCCTTTTACTTTTTCTGCTCTTAAATGTCCTGCTTTTACATTTTTTAATCCTAAAGAAGAAGCAACTTCATTTACCACTTTTATTTTTTTACCGATAGAATCAACTAAGCAAAATTTAGTTTCTGGAAATAGAATTGCCAAAGGTATACCAGGGAAGCCTCCACCCGTACCAACATCTAAAATTCTAGAACCAGGCATAAACGCTTGCACTTTTGCTATACCTAAAGAATGCAAAACATGTCTTAAATAGAGTTCGTCTATATCCTTGCGAGAAATAACATTAATCTGAGCATTCCAATATTTATATAACTCTTCTAACTTAGAAAATTGGTGAAGCTGTTCATCAGATAGATCAGTAAAATAGGTAGAAATCAATTCCATAATAATGATTGCAAAACTACATTATCTTGTTAAAAATTTAATAATTTATATCTTTAAACATTTAAGAAACCAAAAATGGTGTAATTTCGCACCATATTAAAGACAACAACTCAACATGTCAAATAACATATCTGTAAAATTCTCACGAATAGACTCAGCCAAGTTTTTTAAAACTTTAAACAAACGCATCAACAATTACTTTAAAGAAAAGAAAATTAAAAAAACAGGTAACTGGAAATTGTATTTAAAAACAATTGTAATGTTTACGCTGTTATTTGCTCCGTTTGTTTTATTACTTACGCTAGAACTACCAACTTGGATACAAATAGTATTTATGATAATTATTGGTATTGGTATTGCTGGAGTTGGTATGAATGTAATGCACGATGCTAATCATGAATCTTTTTCGAGTAAAAAATGGTTGAATAGATTGATGGGTAGTAGTATTCATATACTTGCTGGAAATGATTATAACTGGAAAGTGCAACATAATGTGTTACACCACACCTATACTAATATACAAGGGCATGATGAAGATATTGATGCTGGTAGGGTAATTCGTTTTTCTAGACATGCTAAATGGCATTCGATGCATCGATATCAGCAGTACTATTCAATTTTTCTTTACGGATTATTAACCATAAATTGGGCTATTACGACCGATTTTAAGCAAACTTATTTATACTTAAAGCGTAAATTGTCTTATGGTAAAATGCCAAGTCCTGCTACACAATGGACTAAGTTGATTATCGGTAAAATAGTTTACTATTCTCTGTGGGTCGTACTTCCTTTGGTTATGGGCTATACATGGTGGCAAGTGTTAATAGGCTTTTTTATTATGCATTATACTGCGGGCGTAATTTTAAGTGTCGTTTTTCAATTAGCGCATGTTATGCCAAACACAGAAATGCCTTTGCCAGATAAAGAAGGTAATATGAAAAATACCTGGGCTATTCATCAGTTATTTACAACTGCTAATTTTGCTCCTAAAAATAAAATTGTAGGATGGTTTACAGGTGGGTTAAATAGACAGATTGAGCATCATCTGTTCTCTCATATAAGTCATGTTCATTATAAAGATCTTGCAAAAATTGTTAAAAAAACAGCTTTAGAGTTTAATTTACCTTATAACGAGTATCAAACTACTAGAGCTGCTATTATTTCTCATTTTCAACAATTAAAAGAGTTGGGTAAAAGACCAACTTTAGCTTAATGTAATTACACATTTCTTAATCTTTTGTTATTAACATAACATTGTATAACAAAAAACTAATTATTGAATACTTATTGTGCATTAATCTTTAATTTTGTGCTTTAACTATTTATGATGATTACTTTGCAACAACAACTCTCTGAACGCATTAACAACTTACCTGTTTCACAAACTTTGGCAATGGCAGCTAAAGCACGAGAATTAAAAGCTGAAGGTAAAGATATTATTAGTTTAAGCTTAGGTGAACCTGACTTCAACACGCCAGAATTTATTAAGGATGCCGCCAAACAAGCTATAGATGATAATTACAATTCTTACACGCCCGTAAATGGTTATTTAGAATTGCGAGAAGCCGTTTGTGAAAAGTTTAAAAGAGATAATGGTTTAAGTTATAATGAAAGTCAGATTGTAGTTTCTACTGGAGCTAAACAATCTATTGCAAATGTTGCAATGGTGTTATTGAATCCCGGAGATGAAGTTTTATTACCCGCGCCTTATTGGGTAAGTTATTCTGCAATTGCAACCTTGGCTGAAGCTAAATTTATAGAAATACCATCATCAATAGAAACTGATTTTAAGATTACACCAGAGCAATTGGAAGAAACCATCACGCCAAAAACCAAGATGATCTTTTTTAACTCACCGAATAACCCTAGTGGCTCTACATATACAGAAAGTGAATACAGAGCTTTAGCGGCAGTTTTAGAAAAGCATCCAAATATCTATATTTTATCGGATGAGATTTATGAGCATATCAATTATAGTGAACCTACTTTTAGTTTTGCAAAAATTGAAAGTATGTACGATAGAACTATTACAGTAAATGGCGTTGCCAAAGCATTTGCGATGACAGGATGGAGAATAGGATATATTGGTGCACCAGCTTGGATTGCTAAAGCATGTACTAAAATGCAAGGTCAGATTACCTCAGGAGCAAATTGTATTGCACAAAGAGCTACAATAACTGCTCTTGAAGCACCTGTTTCTAAGATTCAATACATGGTAGATGAGTTTAAACAAAGAAGAGATTTAGTACTTAATATGCTAGATGAAATAGATGGTATGTCTGCCAATATACCAAGTGGTGCATTTTATGTTTTTCCTGATGTTTCTTCATTTTTTGGAAAAACAATAGATGGTTATGCTATTAATAATGCTACTGATTTTTCATTATTTCTTTTGGGAAAAGCGAATGTAGCTACTGTAACAGGTGATGCCTTTGGCGCACCAAATAATATTAGAATATCTTACGCAGCATCAGAAAAAGAATTGAAAGAAGCCTTTAAGCGAATTAAACGCGTTCTTAGTTAATGAGTTTTAAAAAGACATTTCCTACGCTTTGGGCAAGTTTTGATGCCAATAAACATATGCGTCATTCAGCTTATAATGATTTTGCTGCAGAGTGTAGAGTTCGTTTTTTTAATGAAAGAGGCTTTAGTATAAATCGTTGGGAAAAAGAAGGCTTTGGTCCTATTCTATTTAGTGAAGAAACTAAATTTCTAAAAGAAATTAAATTAGGTGAAGATATTACTGTTGAATTATTTCTTGAAGGACTTTCTGCAAAAGCCGAACGATTTAAATTCTATCATAAAATTTTTAGACAAGATGGCGAGCTTGCTGCTGAATTAAGAGTTTATGGAGCTTGGTTAGACACAAAAAAGCGTAAATTAACTGTGCCTCCTACAGATATGTTAACTTGTTTTCAAACATTAGAGAAAACAGATAATTATCAGGAAATTCTTATTGGATCGAAATCTTAATTTGATGAAGAAAGCTATAGCATATCCAGTAATTATCCTTTTAGTTGCTGTAATACTATATTTAATTAGCCCTTCTTCAAAAGAGGAACAACTTCCTACCAACACCAATAAAGAAATTACGAAATCAAGCCAATTTAATTATTTACCAACTTCAACTACGAATCAGGTTATTAAACATGAACATTATACTTTATCCTATAATGAAAAACATGAACAAGCCGAATGGGTAGCCTACGAATTAAAAAAGGAACATATCTCTTATACTAATAGAAAGAGGCCTTTATTTGAACTCGACACAAAAGTAAAAACGAAATCTGCACATTGGGGTAATTATAAAAATTCTGGCTACAGCAAAGGACATTTAATGCCAGCTGGGGATCGCAAATTTTCTAAAGATGCATATATAGAGACTTTTTTAACCTCGAATGTTTCTCCTCAAAAATATGATTTCAATGCGGGTATTTGGAATCGCTTAGAGCAAAAAGTCCGTTACTGGGTGAGTAAAGAAAGAAGTTTATATGTAGTAACCGGGGGAATACTTACTAAAGACTTAAAAACTATTGGTAGAGAAAAAGTAAGTATACCAAAGTATTTTTACAAAATATTATTAGATAATACTAAACCAGAAATTAAAGTCATTGCTTTTTTAGTACCTCATGAAGAATCAAACAACCCTTTGTACAAATTTGTTGTTTCTACAGATGAAATTGAAGAATTAACGGGTATCGATTTCTTTCCTAGCTTAACAGATGGTTTAGAAAATAAACTTGAAAAAAGTTCTGATTATAAGAATTGGAGTTTCTAATGTACTTCAATACTTGTTTTTAGAATATTAAGAAGTTTATCTAATTCTTTATTTTGATTTGTAAATAATAAAAAAGCCATTAAAGGCAACATAGTTGCACCATTAATAACTACTAGACTAGATTTTTTAAATATTCTTTTCATATTAGTGATTTTACATTTACTAAACAACTCATCATTTAAAATTCCTACTAAAATTAGGAGTCATTCATTTAAAAGATTAGTAGATATACCCATTTCGCCATACATTAAACAATCATTGACTAATTGATTATCAATGTGTTGAAAATATTGAATTTAGATTTATTTTATATCTTGTTGTCTTATTAACCAATTAAACTCTATACATTATGTTCTCAAAATCAAATTTACTAGCTACCCTTGCTGGGTTTATAGTTTGTTTTTTTCTAGGCTATTTAATTTACGGAATTCTTACCCATGATTTTTTTGCAAGTCATGCGCTAACTGATGGTGTTATGAAAGAAGAAGGAGATATGTTATATATAGCCTTAGGCTGCCTAATTCAAGCCTTTATTATGGCAACATTGTACTCTAAATGGGCTCGAGGTGTCCACAGTTTAAAAGAAGGATTTGAATTTGGTGCTCTCGTTGGAATTTTTGTGGGATTTGGTATAGGGTTATTAAACTATGGTGTTATGAACCTGTCTGACCTAACAGGTCATTTAGCTGATGGAGTTATTAGCGTTATCTTTTTTGGGTTAATCGGAATGGCTATCGCCTTTGCTTATAAAGCAACCTCGCAAAAAGAAGCTTAAGTAGGTTTCACTTTATAAAAAAAGCCATTGATGGTAACATAGTTGTCCTTTTTATAACGACTAAACTGGATTTTTATACTTACAAAACAATTTTAAGCATAAAATTCTTACTTAATTTATTAGCAATCTATATGGGCTTAATCAAGTAATTTATTTTAAAAATCATTTTCAATAGATTTTCAATAGACTAGAAACATTGATTTTAGATATATTTCATATCTTGCTGGTTATTAACCAACTAATTTTTACATTATGTTTTCTAAAACTAATATTATTGCAACAGTTGTAAATGCCATTTGGGCATTTATGGGAGGTTATTTGCTTTGGGGTATTATTGCCGATCCTTATTTATCTACTCAAACTCGTACTCCAGGTATTATGAGAGATGCGCCAGATTTTATGTGGTTAGCTATAGGCTGTCTTATTATGGCTTTTGCTTTTTCTACAATCTATTCTAAATGGGCAAGGGGTGCACATAGCATTACACAAGGACTACAATTCGGAATGTGGATTGGTATTTTAAAAGGTTTAGGTAGCGGAATAATAGATTATTCTACTGGAAATATTTTAGGGCTAAAAGGCACAATTGCCAATGCTATAGTTTACATAGTGTTCTTCGCAGTTATGGGTGCTTTAGCGAGTCTGGTATATAGTAAAGTTAACTCGTCTGAAGAGTAAAAACTAGAATTTTAAAACAAAAAAAGCCGCTCAAATGAGCGGCTTTTTTATCAGATAAACTTTTTAAAGCATTTCAACTTTACCAGTATGTAAACTATAAACGCCTCCAACAACTTTCAACTCACCATTATCTTCCATTTCTTTTATTATTGGGCTTCTTTCACGAATTCTTTCCATTGTTAAAAGAACGTTATTTGCTACGGTTTTAGCGACAAACTCTTTATTAGATGAGTTTAATTCACCATCAACTTCGTCAGAAGATTTTTTTACTGCAGGCAAAATATTACCTAACATAGAAGTAATATTACCTAATTCTACGCCATCGCATGCAGCCTTAACGGCGCCACAAGCTTCATGACCTAATACAAATACCAATTTACTGCCAGCTACTTTACATGAATATTCTATACTTCCCAAAATATCAGTATTCTCAAAGTTACCTGCTACTCGTGCTACAAACACGTCTCCAATGGCTTGATCGAAAACTGTCTCTACAGGTACTCGTGAATCAATACATGATAATACAACAGCTTTTGGGTTTTGACCACCAGTAGTTTGACTTATTAATGCCGCGTTATCATTAGTATTCATAGATCCGTTAACAAAACGATTGTTACCTTCTAATAAATCACTTAATACACTAGAAGGTGTCATTGCACCTTGCATTTCTTTTGTTATTGCTATATTTTTTGTTGCCATAATTTTTTATGTTAATTTTTTTGAACCATTTAAATTTTGCTTAATCCAATCTACACATTCATCAAAAGTTTCGAAAATGTGCTCATTAGGTATAAAATCTGGAATAATGTCAATTCGTTCCATCATATATTTTGGCTGTGGTAATAATCCTACAAAGAGAGCTTCTACTTCTTTCTTTTTAAGATCTTGAAGCATGTCTTCCATAGCATACAATCCAGACTGATCCATATACTGCATCCTATCTAAACGTATAATTGCAGTTTTTGCAGCATCAGGGATTTGTTGGGCTAATGCTTGAAAATCGCTAGTTGAACCAAAAAACAAAGGTCCTTTAATATGCTTTATAAATACCTTCTCTTTATATTCATCAGGGAAATCTTCTTCATCTTTCCAATACTTTTCCTTTTTCAAGGTTTTTACATCTGAACGTTCTGCAGTAAGATCACCAATCTTTTTCATAAACATTAAAGAGGCAATCACTAAACCTATACCAACTGCATATACTAGATTCCAGAATGTAGAAAGGATTAACACTACCAACATTACAACCACTTCTGTACTAAACTTAAATGGCCCTAGCTTACCATCTTTTGGCAATACTGGTATAGCACGTAATCCTTTATAATCCATCACACCAATACCAACCGTAATTAGAATTCCAGCTAAAACTGCTGCAGGTATTTTAGACGCTATAGGTGCTAAAGCTAAAAGTATAACAAGTAACATAATTCCTGCTATCATACCAGAAAGTCTAGTTTTACCTCCAGAATTAATATTTACAACTGTTCTTATTGTAGCTCCTGCTCCAGGTATTCCGCCAAAAAGTGCTGCAATACTATTACCAATACCTTGTCCTACTAATTCTTTATTTGGTTGGTGTTTTGTCTTTGTCATATTATCAGCCACAACTGATGTTAATAACGAATCAATAGCTCCTAATAAAGCTAATGTTAATGCAGTAAAAATATATGGTGTAATAGAACTTAAACTAAAATTTGTGAAAATATCCATTCTAGGTATTGGTAAGCCCTGAGGTATCTCTTCGATAGGTCGATAATTTAAGCCAAAGCCAATAGCTATGGCTGTCATTACAACCAAAGCAACCAAAGTGCTTGGCACAGCAGTAGTTATTCTCTTAAAACCATAAATAATTATAATAGTGCCTAAAGCTAATAGGACTTCTAACCAACTAATGTTTTTTAAAGCCCTTGGTAAAACTTTAAAAGCACCCATTACACCAGAGGCATCTTTTGCTGCTAGTGTCTGAGATTCTTTTAAGATATCTGCTTGAGTAATTTTCTCAGCTCTTCCGATCGTTTCTTTAAAATCTTCAAGAACCAATATACCTTCTCCAGCTTCTTCTTTTAAGATGTTTTCTAAAATTACCTCTTCAGCTTGAGCTTTATACTGGTTTACGTATTCTGCATCTTCTTTAGGATAATAACCCAAACTCGGTAATATCTGTGTTACCAATATAATAACCCCAATAGCCGTCATAAAACCAGAAACTACTGGGTAAGGAATATAACGAATATACTTACCAAGACCAATTGCGCCAAGGCCAATTTGCATTAATCCTGCTAATAAAAACACTGTTAAAATTGCTGGTAAAGCTTTATTAACATCACCGTCATTTGCGGCAATAATAGCAGCAATAACTACCATACTTACGGCAGTCATAGGTGCGGTTGGTCCGGAAATTTGTGTGTTTGTACCACCAAAAAGAGCAGCGAAAAAACTAATAAAAATTGCACCGTATAAACCAGCACTTGGACCTAAACCAGATGAAACACCAAATGCCAATGCTAATGGTAGTGCAACGATTCCTGCAGTGATACCACCAAAGGCATCACCTCTTATGTTTGAAAATAAATTTTTCATTTAAATAAATTCTGAATGATTAAACTAAAACTAATTTTTATATAAAATAAAAAAATTAGATCAGTTCTGGAGGTGGGTAAATATTTTCGTTATGCAATTCTGAAAATGAATGCATATAAAAATATTGATTCTTCTTTTTATAAGAATCTAGCAAGGAATTAGAAGGCTCTTCTAGTTCTAAAAATTTTATTTCAAAATCTTTAACTATTTCACTCTCTTTGCTTTCTTCTTCGGTAATATCTAAAATTACAATTACTTCTTCACAATCATCAACAATATGAAGAATTGAAGGAGCACAAATAAGCAATATAAAAATTGCGGAGAAAAAAAGTGAAATAAACTTTCTAAACACTTAGGCTTGATTTTTAGAAAAGCAAATATACCATTTACCTATCATATGAATATTAAAATATTCTTAAATAATAAGAACCATTGTAAAATGGATTTTTAGTATATTGAACAAAGTAAATCATAATTAGTATGAAATCAATTTTCTCTTTTTTCACCCTTGCTGTATTGGCTTCTAATATACTCACAGCGCAATCTATATCTAAGAAAACACAAATTCTTGATAAATTCATTATCGAAGGTATTTCTAAATGGAAACCACCTGGGTTGGCTGTAACTGTGGTGAAAGATGGTGATGTTATTTTTAATAAAAGCTATGGTGTCACTAATATAAATACAAATCAAAAAGTCGATTCAAATACTCTATTTGGTTGCATGTCCACTACAAAAGCTTTTGTGGCCGCTGGCCTAGCTATGTTAGTTGATGATGGAAAGCTTGGTTGGGATGATAAAGTTATTGACCATTTACCTCAATTTCGACTTAAAGATCCTTATATAACACGAGAGCTTACTATTAGAGATTTATTAACACATCGCTCTGGATTAGATAATACAGATTACCTCTGGTCATTAAATACTATAAGTGGTGATAGTGCGATTTATAAACTAAGAGATATCGATTTATCTTATTCGCTACGATCGAGTTTTATTTATCAAAATTTAATGTACCATACTGCGGGAAAAGTAATTGAAGTTATAAGTGAGCAATCTTGGGGTGAATTTTTAGACAAGAGAATCTTTACGCCTTTAAAAATGGAAAATACTTATGCTTTATTAAGTGAAATCCAAAATATTGAAAACAAAGCTGATGCCCATTACGAAATTGATGGAAAAATTACCCGAATAGAACAGATAAATGCTGATAATATAGGCGCGGCTGGCTCTATGTCAGCTTCAATTACAGATATGAGTAAATGGATACAATTCTTATTAAATGAAGGTCGAATAAATAACGATACATTAATTAAACCTAAAACATTTACCGAATTGTTCAAACCGCAACAAATTATTCCGACAGACCAATTCTATCCTACGCAAAAGATAACTAAACCCAATTGGATTACTTATGGTTTAGGTTGGTTTCAACACGACTACAAAGGTAAAATGATTCAATTTCACACAGGTAGTCTTCCTGGCTTGGTAGCTATAGCTGGAATGATTCCTGAAGATGAAATTGGTGTGTATGTGATGGGAAATTTAGATCACGTAGAATTAAGGCATGCCATTATGTATGCTGTTTTTGATCTATTTATCGAAGGAAAACTATCAAAAAACTGGAGCGATGAATTTTACGCTTTGTACCATCCTGACAAAACTGAAAAACCTAAAGTAAAACCTATTGAAGGTACATCACCCTCATTTTCATCTAAAGATATAGTTGGTAAATATTCTAACGATCATTTTGGCTGGGTAAAAATCTTCAATCAAGATGACAGTCTTAAATTCAATATAA
The DNA here is from genome assembly GCF_057837205.1 of Maritimimonas rapanae. NCBI lineage: Bacteria > Pseudomonadati > Bacteroidota > Flavobacteriia > Flavobacteriales > Flavobacteriaceae > Maritimimonas > Maritimimonas rapanae. Next base: position 33,236 of record NZ_JBYQFI010000002.1, read on the forward strand.
ACAATACTGTGTTTGGTAACCTCAAACACTGGCATTATAACACTTACAAAGGTATTCATAACGAAAAATATTGGAACAATACCTTTTTCAATTTCAGATTAGGTAATAATGGTAAATTGAGTTATATAGAATTGTATGGTGAAGATTTTTATAAAGAATAGGGTCTTCTATTAAGAAAATTTGGTAAAACTTATAGTAAACAAAAAACTCTCAATCTTTTTTGAGAGTTTTGTGCGGCTGAAGGGAGTCGAACCCCCACACCTTTCGGCACCAGATCCTAAGTCTGGCGTGTCTACCAATTCCACCACAGCCGCAGAATTGTGGGTGCAAATATAATCAATCTAGCTAAATAGCAAAGAAGCCCATCCATATTTTTATTACTTTTGAATTCGTCTAATTTTAACTTCATGAATACTATAAAATCTTATATAGATCAGCATAAAGATCGTTTTTTAAACGAGTTAATAGAATTACTTAGAATTCCATCAATAAGTGCAGATTCTGCATATAAAAAAGATGTAATTGCTACTTCTGAAGCAATTAAAAATTCTTTAAAAAAAGCTGGTTGCGACATTGTAGAAATTTGCGAGACTCCAGGGTATCCTATCGTATACGGAGAAAAAATTATTGATGAAAGATTACCAACGATTTTAGTATATGGACATTATGATGTTCAACCACCCGATCCTATAGATTTATGGGACTCTCCACCCTTTGAACCAGTAATTAAAAATACGGATAAACATCCTAAAGGAGCAATTTTTGCTCGTGGTGCTTGTGATGATAAAGGGCAACTTTATATGCATGTAAAAGCATTGGAATACATGACTTCTGAAGGAAAATTACCTTGTAATGTAAAATTTATGATTGAAGGTGAAGAAGAAGTTGGCTCTGAGAGCTTAGCATGGTTTGTTCCTAGAAATAAAGAAAAATTAGCCAACGATGTCATTCTTATTTCTGATACTGGAATGATCGCTAATGACATTCCATCTATTACTACTGGTTTACGAGGTTTAAGCTATGTAGAAGTAGAAGTCACTGGACCTAATCGTGATCTACACTCAGGTTTATATGGCGGTGCAGTTGCTAACCCAATTAATGTATTAACAAAAATGATTGCGTCACTGCATGACAATAATAATCAGATAACTATTCCTGGGTTTTATGATAAAGTTGAAAATCTTTCCGCCGAAGAGCGTGCAGAAATGGCTAAAGCACCATTCTCTTTAGAGGCTTATAAATCTACCTTAGATATCGACGATATTTATGGCGAAAAAGGTTATACTACAAACGAACGAAATTCTATTCGTCCAACATTAGATGTAAATGGTATTTGGGGTGGCTATACAGGTGAAGGTGCAAAAACGGTTATTGCAAGTAAAGCTTATGCGAAAATATCGATGCGATTGGTACCTAATCAAGATTGGGAAGAGATTACGCAATTATTCAAAACACATTTCGAAAGCATTGCCCCAAAAGGTGTAAAAGTTGAAGTGAATCCACATCATGGTGGGCAAGGTTACGTTACACCAATAAATAGTATTGGATATCAGGCAGCTAGTAAAGCTTATGCAGAAACTTTTGGCAAAACTCCTATTCCGCAGCGTAGTGGCGGAAGTATCCCTATTGTATCATTATTTGAAAAAGAGCTTAAAAGTAAAACTATTTTAATGGGATTTGGGTTAGATAGTGATGCTATTCATTCACCAAATGAGCATTTTGGCATTTGGAATTACCTAAAAGGTATAGAAACTATTCCTTGGTTTTATAAGTATTTTACGGAATTAAAATCTTAATTAACCTATAAACTATCTAAAGAATTAAAATAACCTAGTTCGTCATTTTTCTTTCTTAAAGATTTATGTTCTAGATGATTTTTTAGTGACTTCTTATTTTTTGTTGCAAATCTACTTAGTGTAGATAATTTAAATAATTCGGCCTTTAAATTCTTATAGTCTAATTCTGACATTTGTAGTATTTGTTTTTGTGATTGTATAGTAATAACAATTTAAAGGTTCGGATTCCTACCATATATATAAAAAGTGATTCTGCTAATTCTCTAACCGACAATTAATTATTAATTAAAGTAACAACTTCACTTGTTTCACGTCTTACTTGTATCAACCAAATTATACTACTATGACCTCAGCTAGAAAAATAGCTCATACCGCAGGATTCTTCTATTTACTACTAACAATTTTCGGCGTAATAAGCATTATAATAGTTCCATCACAAATAATTGATTGGAATAGCGCTTCTGAAACATGGATTAAAATTAGTAGTACTGACAAAAAATATTTCTTTAACCTTTTTAATGGCGAAGAATTACTCTTTGTTGGGGTAGCTTCTGGTGTTATTTGCTATACAGCTTATATTTTCTTAGCAGTTTGGCTTTATAAATTATTTAAAAACATCTCTAAGTTAGCAGCTACAGTTCTTGTAATTTTTGTATTTGCAAGTATTCCTTTCGCTTTTTCGGCACTAACGCATTTGGCAGAAATTATCGCTTTAGCAAATGGTGGAGATCATTTAACCTCTTTAACCGATCAAGAATTAGCAACAAAGGCATTCTTATCATTAAAAGCATATGGCACTGGTCTTACTTTAGCTGAAATATTTTGGGGTTTATGGTTATTTCCGTTTGGATATTTAGTTTTCAAGTCAGGGTTTCTACCAAAGGTACTCGGTGTTGCACTTATGTTAGGTTGTTTTTATTATTTGATGGAAGTTCTGCGCTTTTTCATAATGCCAAATATTAATGAAAATATTCTGTATGAAATCCTTTCCTATGCTGCAATGATTGGCGAGATGGGTACTATGTTGTGGCTACTTATAGTTGGAACTAGGTGGATAGAGTGGAAAAGCAAATTGTTCAGCAAATAAAAAGTATTTAAATAAACATAATTTTAACTTTTTAAGCGTAACATTTCATCATTATTAGCGTTAAATTATAATATACTCCTTTTGTCATGATAAAAAACTTCTTTTGGATGTGCTCTGGCGCAGATCCCGACCTTCTTAACGATAGTCCAAAATCTGAACAAATTAAATATGCTGGTATTGGCGGTACTGTATTTTTTACAGCAGTGATGGCCTTTATTTCTGGTTCTTATGCTTTATTTACAGTTTTTGATAATGTTTATTTAGCGGTTGCTTTTGGTCTTATTTGGGGATTGCTGATTTTCAATCTTGATCGTTTTATAGTCTCTACTATTAAAAAACGTGATACTATTTGGAAGGAATTAATTCAGGCTTCACCAAGGATTATTTTGGCAGTTATTATTGCCATTGTAATTTCTAAACCTTTAGAGATGAAAATTTTTGAAAAGGAGATCAATCAGGTGCTACTGGAACAAAAGAATGAGTTAACCTTACAAAATCAGAATCAGATAGCTGAACAGTTTACACCAGAAATTGCAAGAATACAATCGGAGATTCTAGCTCTTAAAAATTCTGTTGATGCTAAAGAAAAAGAAGTAAATGACTTATATGAAACTTACATAGCTGAAGCGGAAGGTAGAAAAGGAACGATGCTATTAGGTAAAGGACCGGTCTATAAAGAGAAGCGAGAAAAACATGATGCTCTTTTACAAGAGTTACAACAATTAAAACAGGATAGTAAAACTGAAATTACAGAAAAGGAAGCTGCTATCATAACACTAAGAACCAAACAAGATTCTCAAGTAACTTCTAGTCAACCAATTATTGATGGTTTTGATGGGCTTATGGCTAGAATTAATGCTCTTGGTGAATTGGCATGGTTTCCATCATTTTTTATTTTACTACTCTTTTTAGCTATTGAGACGGCACCAGTTTTTGCTAAAGTAATGGCTCCAAAAGGGGCTTATGACCTAAAACTTGAAGAACAAGAAAATGCATTAGCTACTTGGGTTATACAACAAAAAAATCAGAGAGCTTCGTTATTAGGTACCGATACTGCTCTAAATGAAAAAGTATATTATGATGTGACCGAAGATCAAGAAGTGTATGATTATAAAAAACAAAAAGCAAAAGAATTGATAAGAAAACAATCAGATGCTTTTTATAAAAAACAAACAGATTTATTATAGTCAGTTCGAGTAAAATTGTTTCAATTTTGTATCTAGAACTGATAAATAGAACTTCTCGATACAATTTTCCAAAGAAAATCACTCGAAGTGACATTATAATTTTTTAACGTAGTCAGTAATAATTACTATTTGAGTAGCACCAACTTTCCCTTCAATATAGTTGGCATTTTCTCGATCTAAAGAAATTCTACGTACTGCTGTTCCTTGTTTGGCAACCATACTAGAACCTTTTACTCTTAGATCTTTTATTAGTACAACTGAGTCGCCTGTTTGTAAAATTGTTCCATTGCAATCTCTATGAATCACTTTCTCGCTTTCATCCAATCCTTCACCAGTAGCTTTAGCAAATTTTTGATCCTCCTCCTCCATGTACATCATATCTAGTAAATCTTGAGGCCACCCTTCAGATCGTAATCTAGATAACATTCTCCAAGCCACAACTTTTACAGCTCTTTGCTCACTCCACATGCTATCATTTAAACAGCGCCAATGGTTTGCATCCGTTTTTTCTGGGTTTTCAATTTGTTCTATACAAGTTACACAGACTAAAAGACTTCCATCTGCACCACCAGCAGAAATTGGTGGTACTACGTAGATATTTAAATCGGTTTTAGCTGAGCATAATTCACATTGTTTTCCACTTCTATCTTCTAAATCTTGTAATAATGACATCGTATAAATTTAGCTGCGCAAAAGTAATCTTTTAAATTTATCTGATTATTTTTATCGTATGAATCTAGAAAGTGATCGACTCATTATAAGAGATGCTAAAATAAGCGACGCTCCATTTTATTTTGAATTATTCAATGACCCTGATTGGAAACTATTTATTAGCGATAAAAACTTAAAAACAGTTGAAGAGACTAAAGTATATTTAAAGGACATTCTACTTAAAAATCATCAAACAGGTGGATTAGGTTTTTTTACTGTTATATTAAAAGAAACTAATCAACCAATAGGTACTTCTACCGCCTTGCAAAGAGATAAATTAGATTTTATCGATATTGGGTATGGTTTTTTGCCTAAAGGAAGAGGAAAGGGGTATGCTACAGAAGCTACTCAATTAATTATAGAATATGTTCGTGAAAAGTTTAAGCAAAAAAAAGTCTATGCTTTTACTATGCCAAAGAATAAAAGATCTCAAAAGTTATTAAAGAGTCTCAATTTTAAATATGTTGGTTTAAAAGCTGTATTTGAAGATGGTGAAGATGCAGTTTATGAATATACATTCTAAATTATTTTACTTCTAGCGATGTAAATTTAAACCTATTCCCATCAAACAATCCTTTATCAGATAGTTTTAATGACGGTATCACTAATAGCGCCATAAAAGATAAGGTCATATATGGAGCTCTTAGTTGACTACCCATGTTTTTTGCCATTGCATCTAATTCTGCATATGCTTTACCAATTATCTCGGCAGGCTGGTCACTCATAATACCAGCAACTGGCAAGGCTACAGTTTTTTCTTCTGAATCAGAAACTGCGCAAATACCTCCTTTATTTTCGATAAGAAGATTAACTGCTTTACAAATAGCTTCATCAGAAACACCAATAGCAATAATATTATGAGAATCATGCCCCACTGAGCTCGCTATAGCTCCTTCTTTTAACCCAAAGTTTTTGATAAAAGCTATTGATGGCTCAGTACTCTGATAACGATTCACCACCGTCATTTTTAGAACATCAGTTTCCGTATTCGAGATAAGGTTTCCTTCTTTAATTAAACTATCAATTTCTATTTCATTCGTAACTAATTCTCCATCTAGAGCTTCAATCACTCGAATCTTTTCTGAAGCAGAATGAAATTCAAAATCCGAAACACTTTTTAAACTAGTATTAAAATTATTCAACACTTCAAAATCAACAGATTTTACAAATGACTTTCCTTTTTCCGACACTAATTTACCATCAATATACGTTTGTAAAACGGCGAATTTTTTTAAGTCTTGTACAACAATAAAATCGGCGTCATCACCTTCTCGTAATAAGCCAACATCTAAATTATAATGTTCAACTGGGTTTATACAAGCAGCTTTTAATATTTTGAAAACATCTATTTCTTTAGCAACTGCTCTTTCACATAATTGATTGATGTGTCCTAAAAGTAAATCATCAGGATGTTTATCATCTGAACAAAACATCATGTTCTCATAATGTTCAGGTAGTAAATCTATTAAAGCTTCAAAGTTTTTAGCTGCACTACCCTCTCTAATGATTATCTTCATTCCTTTTTGCAACTTTTCTAACGCCTCATCGTAAGTAAAACACTCATGATCGGTTGAAATTCCAGCTGAAATATATTTTGTTACATCTTCGCCTCTGAGACCTGGTGCATGCCCATCAACTGGTTTATTATAGTTCTTAGCCCATACTATTTTTTGTAATACTTCTTTATCATCAAAAAGTACACCTGGGTAATTCATCATTTCTGCCAGGTATTTTATATCAGGGTTTTGCATCATTTTATTGATATCATCAGAATCAATAACAGCTCCAGCACTTTCAAAAGAGGTAGCTGGCACACAAGATGGTGCACCAAAATTGAATTTTAACGGCACTTTTTTTCCGTTATCAATCATAAATTCCACACCCTTTACTCCTAAGACATTAGCGATTTCATGAGGGTCGGAAACTGTTGCTACAGTACCATGAGTAACAGCAATTTTGGCAAATTCAGAAGGGACTAACATAGAGCTTTCTATATGAATGTGAGCATCAACAAAGCCAGGAAGAATATACTGTAGATTCGCATGATTAACTTCTTTGACTGAAAGAATCTTTCCGTTGGAAATTTCGATTTCTCCTTTAAAAATTTTACGTTTAAGAATATCTACAATGTTTCCTTGTACTAACATTAACTATAAGATTTAAAGCTAATTTACAAAGAATTGAAAGATGTATAACTCTAAAATTTAGAACTAAAAAAACCTTCTCTAGTTGAGAAGGTCTTTAATATATATTTGTTAGCGAATCTGCTATTTAATTCAAAATTGCAGCAATCGAAAAATCTCTCTCTTTAATGTGAATAGTTTCTTTTTCCTCTACTTGCGGTTTGATATTATCTAGAATGTTTTCTGCGAAAGCGTAATCAACTTTTCTAAAACGATCTGCTTTATAAGCATTATAACCACTACGCGGTGATTTGGTTTCTTTTAATACTAAACCTCCATCATAAGGATTAAAGCCAGCTACAGTATATAACTCATTCTTTGCGAGACCGCCTAAACGATACCATTTTCTTTTAGCATTTATACAAACTACTACTTCGCCTATTTTAAAATTATGATTCATAATATTTACTTATTTGGGTTTATCGTTTATAAAACAATCAAGCTTTAAAAACTCCTAACTCTTAAACTATTTTTTTTCTAAAGTATTGTAAAATAAAAGGAGAAAAGCAACCTGTAGATGTTTAGCTATAAAAAAAATTGTGACTTTTCTCCTTTCTCCCCTTAATTGTATAACTATTAATTAAACAGTTATGAATTTTATTAAAAAACTTACCTGACAAACATAGCTAGTTCGTCATACATAAGTCAATAGATAATTTGGTGATTTTTGAAATTCATGGTTTTTGGGGAGTTTTGCAATAATTTCTACAAATCACTTAAAAACCTAATATTTAGTACTTTAGAATTATCTTTTGCTATGATATCCTGTAAAAATAGTAATTGATTCTAAAGAAAATCTAAAGATTTAAAACGTACGATCTGGGTTAAACATATCTAAATTGAGAGAAGTCTTTTTCTCTGAAATGATTTCTGACACTAATTTACCTGTTGCTGTTGCCATACTCCAACCCATCATAGCATGGCCCGTTGCAATTGTTAAGTTCTTACATTTTTTAGATTTGCCAATATAAGGAAGTCCATCAGGAGAAACTGGGCGTAAACCACTTGTAGCAGCTTCTTTTTCTTCTTTTGTTAGTTTTATATCTGGGTAATATTTTTGAGTTGCATCTGCTATTGCCTCTACCCTAACTTTATTAATGCTATTATTAATACCCGCTATTTCCATGGTGCCAGCAAATCGCGTAAATCCGTTCATGGGTGTTATCGCAACTTTAGCTTCAGCTAAAATAGCAGGAATAGTTACATTATGGTCTCTAAAGGAATTAATACGATACCCTTTGCCAGCTTGTAATAATAACTTTAATCCTAGCCTCTTAACTAATAAAGGGGTCCAAGAACCAGCCGCTAATACAAACTCATCAGCGGTTAATGATTGTTTAGAAGTCTTCAAACTTATTATTTCTTTATTGTTAGTTATCAAATCTTCTACCTTTTCATTTGTTAGAATAGCTATCCCCTCTTTTTGAAGATATGCTTTCATATCTTCCATAAACTCATTTGGTGTAGTATGGGAATCGCATTTATAATAAGTAGCTCCTACGGCATCCATATTAGCATTTGGCTCTAATTTTTCAAGATCTTTTTTACCTAATGATGCTACATCTAAACCCTGCTTTTTAGCTAAATCAGCTACTTTAATTTCGGTTTCTAAGCCTTTCTCTGTTTTACAAAGCATTAGGAGGCCTTTTTTATCATAATGAAATCTAAAATTTTCAGTAGTTTTTATTTCATCGTATAACTTCTGACTTAAAACAGCAATATCTTTAATTATCGGAATAGATCTTTTAACATGCTTCGGGTTACAAGATCTATTAAATGCCCAGGTCCACTTTAAAAAATCAGCTTCTAATCGAGGTTTTATGAATAGCGGGCTTGAAGGGTTAAACATCCATTTTAATCCTTTTTTCATCACACCAGGAGCTGCTAGTGGAATAATATGACTTGGTGATAAATAACCAGCATTTACATAAGAAGCACCAGCATCCATATTAGACTGGTCAACAACGGTTACATGATGACCTTGTTTATGAAGATAATAAGCTGAACATAAGCCTATAATTCCTCCTCCAATTACAATAACTTTTTTACTCATACTCTAAATTACCTGAAAGCCATGCGCATAAGGATCATCTTCACCATCTATAACAATAGTATTATAACCATATACTTTTGCCCATCCTTTAATGCTTGGTATAATAGCTAATTTACCATTTATAGTTGTTTCTTCTTCTATGCTACCAATAAATTTACTACCAATATAACTTTCATGTATAAATTCTTCGCCTTTTTTAAGCTTCCCTTTAGCATATAATTGAGCCATTCTAGCAGAAGTACCTGTACCACAAGGTGAGCGGTCTATTGCTTTATCGCCATAAAAAACAGCATTTCTACCAGAGGATGTTGCATCAACTGGAGTTCCGGTCCATAACACATGGCTTACATCTCTTATCGTTTCATTTTCTGGATGGATAAACTTATTAGGATATTCTTGATTAATCCTTTTACGAACGATTTGAGAATACTGAATCAGTTTACTTGCAGTAAAATCTTGAACTCCCGAAAAATTATCCTGAGGGTCGACGATTGCATAAAAATTTCCGCCATAGGCAACATCGAAAATTAGCTCACCTAATTCAGGGCAATCTATGGTTAAATCTTCAGCAGCCAGATAACTTTTAACATTGGTTAATTTTACCCAATCTACTTTAACTCCTGTTTGTTGATATTCTATTTCTACCAATCCTGCTGGTGCTTCCATGCGTATTTTACCTGGCACTTTTGGTTTTATAAGCCGTTCTTCTATACCTATAGTAATTGTTCCAATAGTACCATGTCCACACATCGGCAAACAGCCAGAAGTTTCAATAAATAAAATGGCCAAATCATTTTCAGGGTCATGAGGCGGATACAAAAAGCTTCCACTCATCATATCATGGCCACGTGGTTCAAACATTAACCCTTTGCGAATCCAATCATATTCTTTTAAAAAATGTTGACGCTTTTCACTCATGTTCGCTCCATTTAACTTTGGAGCTCCTTCTTTAATTACACGAACAGGGTTTCCACAGGTATGGCCATCAATACATTTAAAAACACTACGAGGCATTCTTTATTCTATCTATATAATTATTGATTCGTTTTTCTAAAATGGAAAGTGTCACTGTACCTTGTTCTAAAATCACTTCATGAAATTCTCGGATATCGAATTTTGACTCTAATTCTGCTTCAGCTTTTTTACGTAATTCACGAATCTTTAATTCGCCTATTTTATAGGACAACGCCTGACCTGGCCATGAGATATAGCGATCGGTTTCTGTATTGATTTCATGTAATGATAATGCAGTATTCTTAGTCATAAAATCTACAACTTCATCACGCGTCCAGCCTTTAGCATGAATACCAGTATCGACTACTAATCTACAAGCTCGCCACATTTCATAAGTTAATTGACCAAATTTTTCATAGGGTGTGGTATACATACCCATTTCATCAGCTAAATACTCAGTATACAACCCCCAACCCTCACCGTAGGCTGATAAATAAAGGTTTTTTCTAAATTTAGGAATGCTATCACCTAACTCATTATTTAAAGATCCTTGTAAATGATGACCTGGCACAGCCTCATGTACAGTTAGGGCTGGTAAAGTATATAATGTTCTACTTGTTAAATTATAAGTATTCACCCAATAATATCCCGGATTTGTACTGTTTTTTTCAGTCCCCACATATCTACCTGCTGTATATTTTGGAGCAATTGCTTCAGGTACAGGAGCCACCCCATAAGGTTTTCTAGGCAAGGTCATAAAAAAACGTGGCAATTGTTCATCAGCTCTTTTTGCCATATCTCGAGCTATTTTCAACAATTCTTCAGCAGATTTTGGATAAAACTGCTCATCCGTTCGGAGAAATTTAAAAAAGTCTTCGAAGCTTCCTTCAAAATTAAGTTCGGTAATGATCTTTTCCATTTCAGCTTTTATGCGAGCTACTTCGTCTAAACCGATTTTATGAATATCGTCAGCAGTATATTGTTTACTGGTTGTATAGAAATTAATTCTATTCTGGTAATATTCCTTACCATTAGGAGTGTCAGAAGCACCTAATGTTTCTCTTGTCTTAGGATAATATTCGTTTTCAAAAAATTCTTTAATACGCTTAAATTGTGGAATTACTTTTTCTTCTATAATAACCTTAGCTGCACTTAAAACCGAATCTTTTTGTCCTTGGGTTAATGTTTGAGGTAAACCTCTGAAAGGAGAATAGAAATAGCTATCTTTAAAATTATCTACAATATGATCATTATAAGTTGACTCATATCCTTTAAAAATAACTAGTGGCTGTGATACACCTTTATCTAAACCTTCACGTAAATTCACAAAATGTTGATCTACAAAAGTTGGTAAGGCATTGAGCTTATTTAAGTATTCTTTTGTTTTTTCATAGTTAGCCAAAGGTCTAACCATATAATTTAAACTACTATGAAAGCCTGAGTCAGATAACAAAGGATTGAGATATCTTTCAAATTCATAAAAATCAATTATATCTTGTAGTCTAAACTTTAAAAGCTCTAAAGATATCTGCTCTGTTTCACTCAATCCATCAGAATTAATTTTTGAAAGCTCATCAAGTTTCGACTTAGCAAATTCAGCTTCAGCTTGATAATATTCTTTCGTTGGTAATCCTAAAGGATATTCTTTTTTATCATATCCTTCATGATCTTGGTAACTTTCAATGATGCTTTGAAGTTTCTTGCTATTTGATTCTTCCTTTTCACAGGCTAAGAGTAAAACAAATATGAAAATTACAAGAAAAAATTTTAAGTGATTCATAATTAAATTTTTGAATTAGTTTGTTTGCCATTTACTAATCTAGAAATATTTAAAGGGTTTTCATTTTTTAATTCATCTGGTAATAAATCATTAGGCCAGTCTTGATAGCTAAATGGGCGAACCCAACGTTTTATAGAATGAATTCCAACTGCAGTAAAACGGCTATCAGTCGAAGCCGGATATGGGCCGCCATGTAGCATAGATGGGCAAACCTCAACTCCAGTAGGCACACCATTAAAAATAATGCGTCCTACTCTATTTTTAAGTGCTTCTATAACTCCTGAATACTGTGAAGCTTCGTCATCATCAGCAATAATAGTTCCTGTAAGTTGGCCCTCTAATTGCGAAATAATGGTTTCTAGTTGTTGAACATCATTACATTGTACAACCATTGAAAAAGGGCCAAAAACTTCCTGATGTAGTGTTGTATTTTGCAAAAAGGTATTTCCTTCTACAGTAGTAATGGTTTGCCTCGCATAATTGTCTTGTACATCATTTTCATAATTAGCAACTACTTCTAATCCTGATTGAGAAATAGCATTCATCTTATTTTTTTCGTAAGCACCAATAATATTAGGATGCAGCATACAAGAAGGCTCTAGTATTATAATCTCTTCTGAAAGTTTAGAAATAAAATTATTTAACTCAGTACTTTTCACTCCCAATATAAGACCAGGGTTAGTACAAAATTGTCCAGTACCTAATGTAATTGATTTTGCATACGTTTTTGCTAAAGCATCTCCTCTATTACTCAAAGCATTTGGTAAAATAACAACAGGATTTATACTGCCCATTTCTGCAAAAACAGGTATTGGTTCTTTACGTTTAGAGGCTAAATCAAATAACGCTCTACCTCCTCGAATACTTCCTGTAAAACCAACAGCTTTTACTTCAGGATGCTGTACTAGCTGAACTCCAACTTCTATACCTGAACTGTTTAGATTTGAAAATACACCATTGGGCATTCCTGTTTTTTTAGCAGCTTTCACGATTGCCGAAGCTATTAACTCACCTGTACCTGCATGAATAGGATGTGATTTTACAATTACTGGACATCCGGCTGCTAATGCTGATGCTGTATCGCCGCCTGCTGTTGAGTAAGCTAACGGAAAATTACTGGCTCCAAAAACCACTACTGGCCCTAATGACACCATCATCTTACGTGCATCTGATTTTGGGATTGGTTCTCTTTCGGGAATAGCTGTATCTATTGTTGCTTCTACCCATGATCCCTCTTGCAGTAATTCAGCAAAAGAGCGTAATTGAAAAATAGTTCGGCCTCTTTCTCCTTTAGCTCGGCCTTCTGGCAAACCGGTTTCTGAGCGATACGTCTCAATTAGTTCATCATCTAGGTCTAGTATTTCATCAGCTACGGTATTTAAAAATGCCGCTTTTCTTTTACCAGATACCGTTCTAAATTCTTTGAATGTTTCTGAGGCTAACGCAACAGCTTCATTGATTTCATCCTCGGTAGCTTCGGTAAATTCATGTTCATTTTCAATATTTAACTGAGGGTTGAATGTTTTATACTTTCTATCTCCTTTAGCTGATAAATTATTTCCTATATAGTTCTTTCCGGTAATCATTTATAAATTTTTATAATCTGATAATATTGGTCTTTTTTTCAAACCTTCTTCGATAACATGTAATACATACTTACGCTCTTCTCCGTGTAACGGCAATCTCGGAGCACGAACATTTTCGGTCCCAATACCTGTAGCTACTTCTGCCAATTTTATATTCTGTACTAATTTAGGATTAATATCTAACTCTAGCAATGGCAAAAACCATCGATATATATCTAGGGCTTCTTGAATTCTTCCTGCTTTTTGTAATTCATAAATAGCTACCGTTTCTGCTGGAAAAGCGCATACCAGACCTGCTATCCAACCATCGGCTCCCATGAGTAAGCTTTCTAAAGCCAAGGTGTCGACGCCAGTCATAATCTTTAAGCGATCACCAAATCGATTTTTAATTCTCGTTACATTTGAAATATCTCGAGTTGACTCTTTAACTGCTTCAATATTATTACATTTTAGTAACTCATCAAACATATCTAAAGTTACCTCTACTTTGTAGTCAACAGGATTGTTATACACCATAATTGGCAAAGAAGTATTATTAGCTACTGCCTTAAAATACTCAACGGTCTCTCGATCGCCAGCTTTATAACGCATAGGTGGTAACATCATTAATCCTTTGGCTCCATCTTCTTCAGCCTTATGAGCCGCTTCTATGGCACCTTTAGTAGTTTGCTCTGCTATATTTATTAAGACTGGCACATTTTCTTTAACAATATCTACCGTTGTTCTAGTCAATGCTCTTTTTTCATCATCACTCAAAGTACTAGCTTCTCCTAGCGTTCCCCCAAGGACGATACCATGAACTCCTGCATTTAATTGTGCATTTATATTTACCGCAAACATCTTTAAATCTAAGGTGTCATCGTTATTAAATTTGGTTGTAACAGCTGGCATTACGCCTTTCCATTCTATACTCATTTTTTAAATTTTTATTACTCCAAAACTAACAAGCCTTATCTGTAAATAATAATTGATATTTATCCATTAGCAATACTATATTATCCTTTTTTTAAATAATTATAATAATAATGATTAATTTTATATTATGAAAATATTTCCTTTTAAAATACCAAAGCCTAATGATGATGCCATAATTTATCAAGAAGATTATGAGTTTGTCTTCTATGACAAGCTGCATCAACATCAAGAAATTCAATTAAGTTATATTGCTGAAGGAGAAGGTACTCTTATTGTAGGAGATACCATTAATAGCTACAATAAGGGAGATATTTTAGTATTAGGTAGTAACTTGCCTCATGTCTTTAAAAGTGAAAAATCTGATACCAAATCTTTGATGCTATCTTTATTCTTTACTGAAAATTCTTTTGGAAATAATTTCTTCGATTTAGAAGAATTAGAGATTCTTAAATCTTTTTTTAACAAAGCTTACAATGGACTCAAGGTAATTTCGCCCAAAGCGCAACAAAATTTTGTAAAGCTTAAACATCAAAATAAGTTTGAACGTTTTATTAATTTGCTACAATTGTTAGAAATTTTACAAAGCGAGAAATATCTACCTTTATCTACATTTACCCATGAAAAGCAATATTCTGAGACCGAAGGAAAACGTATGAGAAATATTATGGAGTATTCTATAAATAACTTTCAAAGTAATATTTCATTAGATACAATTGCATCTATCGCAAACATGACAAAAAATGCTTTTTGTAAATATTTTAAAAAGCGAACCAATAAGACATATATACAATTCTTAACTGAATTAAGAGTTGAAAAAGCATGTAAATTACTTTTAAACTATAAAGATTCTTCAATAAATGAAATAGCTGAATTTTGTGGGTTCAATAACCTTTCAAACTTTAACAGACAATTTAAAAAATTGAAAAATACAACTCCAAAATTATATAGAAATAAAAAGGACGCTAATTAAGCGTCCTCTTATAATAATATTTTAACCTTTTTATTTTGAAAGCTCAGGAACAGAGGTATAGATATAATCTCCATGCACTCTTGTAAAGTACTTTTGCCCAGATTTATCCATTTCTTTTCTTTTTGTTTCATCAGACCAATGAGCATTATAAAGCTCACCATTCTTTTTAAACATTTTATCTAAAGCATCTAAAGATTCTACAGCAAAAGCTTCTAAAAATTCGGTTCGGTCACTGCCCCAAGCATGAGCAAGAGGATAATAACCTTTTATATGTTCGTTTTTATGAAATACATTTTCAACATACTCTTTATTCAATTTGTCAAATTCTTCTTGAGTTCCATCTTTTGGAAATGCAAAATGACTTCGGCGAACCAGCCAAACAGTTTCTTTATCAGTTGGAGTCATAGCCTTTACATAGGGCATGGTAGCATAAATTTCATCTGAATGGTCATTAGAATAATAAGCGTTTCTTCCTTTGAAATAGGCTTTTCTAGCATCCTCATCAGCCCATGCTTCTTTAACTAATTCTGCTGTTCTTTTCGCAGCTTTGTCTATATCTTCCCAGCTTGCAAAAGACTGTACACTTACCACCTCTGTATTATCTGGTGTAAAGCGGTGCATATAAACACTAGATGCCATTATATGCTCATTCTTTTTTATAACCTTATCTAAAAAATCTTTTTCAGTAGCTATCCATTTGGCTTTATCAAAATCTTGATAATCCATATTCCAATGGTTCGTTGTGATTACTACATACTCGGGAGCTTTTGGTGTTTCTTCTTGTGCAAAACTTATTGCACTACACATTACTAATAGCAACAATGTTACTACTAGGTTTTTTCTAGTTGTTCTCATAATTAATATTCAAGTTTGGTTAATATTCTAAGTAATATGTACAACTGTAGGTTAAGGGTTACCTATCATTTCGAGCACAGAACCGGCTACATATAAGGTGGGTAAACTTACTGATGTAAACAAATATACGAAAAAATTATTAAGTGATTGATTTTAAATTAGTTGTCAGTTATCTGAATACTTATTATTTACTTTTTTTATTAAGAATTTGGTTTATTAAAAATTTTATTTCTACATTTGTAGAGTTAATTCTAACATTGTAGAGCATGAAATTATCAAAAACCGAAGAAGAACTTATGAATCATTTGTGGAAACTTGAAAAAGCTTTTATGAAAGATTTATTAAGTGCTTATACAGAACCTAAACCAGCTACTACCACCATAGCAACGTTATTAAAAAGAATGAGTGACAAAGGTTTTGTTGGTTACACACTATATGGAAAATCAAGAGAGTATTACCCTTTAGTTAAAAAGTCGACTTATTTCTCTAAACATGTAAATGGATTAATTAAGAACTTTTTTAATAACAGTGCTTCTCAGTTTGCATCTTTTTTTACTTCAGAAACCAATCTTACAAAAGAAGAACTTGAAGAGATCATTAAGTTAGCTGAAAAAGAACTTAAAAAGAAAATGAAATGATTCTATATTTAATAAAATCTGGCATCTGTTTACTGTTATTAATAATAATTTATCACATATTATTGGAGCAGGAAAAAATGTACAAATTCAATCGATTTTTCTTATTAGTTGCAGTACTATTTTCGCTAACTATTCCTTTTTTGGAATTAAATTTAGGTTTTATTTTTTTCGACCAAAAAAAAGCTTTAGAAGGCATTCAAATAATAAACACTACATCTGAAGTACAATTAGATCTAGCATCTCACTTTTTTATCTGGGAATATTTTTTTATTAGCCTATACTTTTTAGGGGTATTATTTATGCTTCTTAGATTTACAAGGAATATCTATAAAATTTGTTCCTTAAGAAAGAATGAAAAATTAATTAGAAAAAATGGATACTCGTTGGTATTATTAGAAAAGCTCCTTCCACCTCATTCATTTTTTAATACAATATTTTTGAGTAAATCATTATATGATAATGATAAGATTGATTCTTGTATTCTTGAGCATGAATTGAGTCATATAAAACAAAAACACACATTAGATATTTTATTCATTGAAATTGTTCAGATTGTTTTTTGGTTTAATCCGATAATTTATTCCTACAAAAAAGCTATAAAACTAAATCATGAATTTTTAGCAGATGATTCTGTATTAGAATCAATTGAAGATTCGTCAATATATGTTAATACATTACTTAAAAATATTTTCCGGAATAACCCAAGCTACTTGGCCAGTAGTATAAATTATTCATTAACTAAAAAAAGGTTTATTATGATGACAAAAAATAAGTCAAAAACAAAAATGTTATTTAAACAATTACTTCTAATTCCATTATTCATGTGCTTCATATTATTATTTAGCACTAGTGTAACGGCGCAAGAAAAAGGTGCTTCTAGAGAGCTAATGAAAGAATATACCTCTAAAACTAAAGATAATATAATAAAAAGAAAAGATGTTAAACGCTTAGAATATATTTACAGCTTAATGTCGGATAAACAAAAAAAGAGTGTAACTCCCATTCCTCCAGAACCTCCAAAAAAGACAAAAGTTTATAAAAGAAAAGATGGTAAAGTTAACTCTCCAGATTCGTCACCATTACCTCCTTTCCCTAGAGATGCAAAATTTTATATTAATGGGAAAAAGGTTTCGATTGACAAAGTGGAAAAATTAAGTGTAGACAAAATAAAAAGTGTAGATATAAAAAAGAAAGATGGTGAAAAAAAATCAGTATATATTATATTAAAATAATTACAACTAAAAAGCCGCTTTAATTTATGCGGCTTTTTATAATTGCTCTCTTAATTTTCTAGACATTTTGGCCACAACCAAATCGTAAGAATGATCAATTAATTTTCTAATTAAATTAGAAGGTAAATTTGTAAACTCAACTGTATTCCAGAGTCTTTTGTTCATATGATAACCACCATATATGAGTCCATTATGTTCCTCGCGAAGTTCGATTGCCCATTCTGGGTCACATTTTAAATTTACTTGAGGTGGCGTTCTTTCTAACCCAGTTAAGGCAAACATTTTACCTAAGACTTTAAATACTAGCGTTTGCTCGTCAAAAGGAAATTCTTCCGTAACACCCTTTTTATTTAAGCAATATTCTCTAAGTTCTTCTATATTCAATATGATCAGATTTTTTAAACTTACAACAAAAAGTTATGTTGATAAAAATGCATTTGCTAACTTTAAATCTTCTGGGGTGCCAATATCTAAGCAAGTGCCTTCCTCAAAAATAACACTCTCAACTTCAAAACCACTATTTATAGCCGCTCTTATCACATCACCTACATATATTTCACTATCCCTTAATTCTTCAGGGGAATTATCTCTAGTTAAGTCTAAGACATAAGAGTTGAAAA
Source organism: Maritimimonas rapanae (assembly GCF_057837205.1). Lineage (NCBI taxonomy): Bacteria > Pseudomonadati > Bacteroidota > Flavobacteriia > Flavobacteriales > Flavobacteriaceae > Maritimimonas > Maritimimonas rapanae. The sequence goes on from NZ_JBYQFI010000002.1 coordinate 51,803, forward strand.
ACTTAGAAAATTCAGTATTCCACACAGCACAAAACCAACCGTATTTTAAGCTTTTATCCGTAGTCGATTTTATAACTAATCTTTTAATTTTAGAATTCACATCATATTCAACCATATCCCATTTTTCTGGGCGATTAATTGGCATAACGCCTAAAACAATTGACGTATTCGGGTTTGACGATAATATAGCTAATAATTGATTATATACTTTTTTTGGCTTAAACAGGATATCAGGAAAGCCCAAACAAACTATTTTGTCTTTAATAAAAGCGTAAGCCGTATTTAATGAAAAAGGAACTCCGTAATCTACATTTGCAAGATGATAACAGAAATTTAAATCAGCATATTTAATATTATTATTGTAATGTGAGGGTATATCCCATTTCCCCTCTTTAATAATTAAATGAAAATTTTCTATTCCAGCATCTTTCATGTGGTCAATTAAATAACTACTAACGACCTTTTTTTGTCCTGCCAATTCTTCATTTGGGCCAACAGGATAAAGCTCTTTACTAAAAGGTAATGCGCCTAATCTTGTAGCACTTCCTGCACAGGGAATTAAACCAACTATATCACTCATATTTCGTTAGTTAATTTAAACTAGTTTTATAAATCAATTCTCTACAAGTACAATAGTTTCCTAATTTGAAAATTGCAATTTCTGATGATGAAAAATTAAATATTTTATTACTCTCAATAACATCACCAACGCCAATGGTTATATGTGGATTAAATTGTGAGGGATTTATGTGTAAATTCGAGTAATCTTTTATCCAAGATATTGTTTTTTCTTCTACTTCTTCAGAATTAACCAACATATTATTCTTGATATCATAGCTTAAATACCTCCATAGGTTTTTCATTACTCTCTCATGCAATTCCTGAATTTTAATATTCTTTTTTATTTTTAGCCACAAAATGTTTTCATTTTTTGAAACAGCTTGTACACTTAACTTTCCTTGAAAATTAAATTGTGAATAATCATTTGATACTTGATCAATAAATTTTATAATTTGAGGCAGATCACTTTCATTAACCCCACCCATACACAATGAAATATGAGGTTGATTAACTACCTCTCCTAGAATAATTTCATTTTCATTATCTATCAATAATTCTCTATTGATTTCAATTACCTTGTCTGTTATTTCTTTTTCGGGTAACAATACTATGTTAACAGCAATTCTTGAAATCTTACTCATTTATTCTTCAATCTGATATAAAACAGGCTTACTTGGCGAAGCATCATTTTCAAAAGGGGCGATCTGTAGATTTAGAAAATAAGTACCATCCTTAACACGGTTTGGTACATAAATCAACTCGGTAATCGTTGCGTCTTTGCGTAGTTTTCCTGCAGTATTCCAAAAAGCATTGTGTGATGCTAGCATACCTTCGTCTTTCTCTCTATCAACACTAGGCAAATCAATCAATAAATGTTTCACTCCTTTCTCCCTCAAATAAATGGCAGCTTCTTCTAATAAATATGGCCAGTTGGTATATGAATAATGTTTATTTAATTTTTCTTTAGTGTTAGGCATAGTACGAATAACAACTGCATCACGTTTTTTATTACCCAAAACAAATTGAATTTGTTTTTTAGAAATTACAAAATCATTATTAAAAGATTCTGGAGCAACAGTTATTAACTCAGCCAAAAAGAAAAACTGCTTTAAATTTTTGTTTATAGAATGAACTTTTTCGGTAATATGCCCTACACATTCTGTATGTGTACCATGAGCATGTGGATTAAATTCTATATTATTAAAATTAATTGACGCTCCTTTTTCTACACTAGCTACCCAGTTGTCTAACTCTACAGGTTCTATTGTTGGCTTGTCTATATACCAGACATTAACATTTTCTTTAGAAGCTCTTAAAGGGATAGAAATGTCTATAGGTTTAAACAAGTCTATTTTGTGTTTTTTAGAATTGTAATCAATCGTAGCAATCATATCTCAAATATACTAAATCATGAACAAGTCTGAAGCTAATCCGTCTACTAAAAATTTTCCTTTTTGGGAAGCTTTTAATTTACCATTAGAGTTTAAAATTAGCCCTTCTTCAATAAATTTTTGAGTTGTTTGTAGTAATTTTTTCTTAATGGGAAGTCCAAAATCTTGCTCAATTTTTTCTAAGGACACACCCCAAATAGTGCGTAAACCAGTCATTATGTATTCATTGAATCTGTCTTTTTCACTTAGGGTTTCTATTTCTTGCGGAATTATTCCTTCTTTGATAGATTTTATGTACTTAATATTATTTGCAATGTTCCAGCTACGCTGTTTTCCATTAAATGAATGTGCCGAAGGGCCAATACCTAAATACAATTTGCCTTGCCAATAACTAGTATTGTGCTTAGAGAAATAGCCTTCTTTACCAAAGTTTGAAATCTCATAATGCACAAAACCTTGTTCTCCAGTTTCTTCAATTAAAATATTAAAATGTTGCTCAGCAAGCTCTTCAGAAACAGGTGGATATTTTCCTTTTTTAATAAAAGAATCTAAAACTGTATTTGGCTCTACCGTTAATGCATAGCTCGAAATGTGATTTATGCCTAAATCAAATGCCTTTTTTAAATTTTCCTTCCAACGATCATTATTCATATCTGGAATTCCGTAGATCAAATCGATCGTTATATTATCAAAGTAGCGGGTAGCTTCCTCCAAACATAGTTTAGCTTCTTTAGAATTATGCACTCGATTCATAGCTTTAAGATCTTCATCAAAAAAAGACTGTATACCAATACTCAATCGATTAATTGGTGACTTTGCTAATTCAATAATCTTTGCGCTTGTTAAATCATCTGGATTTGCTTCTAAAGTTACTTCAGTGTTTTCAACTACTTCATAAATATCACAAATAGTATCTATTAATAATTGTATTTCATTTGTTGTTAATAAACTTGGCGTTCCGCCTCCAAAATAGATAGTTTCAATAACTTCATTTGATAATTCATCCTTACGTAGAACCAATTCTTTCGTAAGTGCTTGTATCATTCCCTTTTTCCGTGAAAGTGAAGTGGAAAAATGAAAATCGCAATAATAACAAGCTTGTTTACAAAAAGGAATATGAATATAAATTCCGGCCAACTATTTTATCTTTTTAGGGTTGTTCTTTACAAAACTTGCCCATCCTGAGTAACTTTTTCCTACCTCAACTCTATCAGCATTGTAAAAATGACAAACGGCAGCAGCCAAGCCATCAGTAGAATCTAAATTTTTAGGTAATTCTTTTAATTGTAATGTACTTTGTAACATTTTGGCAACTTGTTCTTTACTAGCATTACCATTACCGGTAATTGCCATTTTAATTTTCTTTGGAGAATATTCGGTTATTGGTATTTGCCGTGAAAGTCCTGCTGCCATGGCAACACCTTGTGCACGGCCTAATTTAAGCATAGACTGCACGTTCTTGCCATAAAAAGGCGCTTCTATAGCTATTTCATCTGGGTGATAAGTTTCAATTAATTCTATTGTACGCTCAAAAATAATTTTAAGCTTAGTATAGTGATCTTCATACTTTTTTAGATGCAATTCATTCAACTGCATAAATTTCATTTGCTTATTAACCACTCGAATTAACCCAAAGCCCATAATAGTGGTACCTGGGTCTATGCCTAATATTATTTTTTCTGAACTCAAATAAAAAAGATTACTTTGCAGCAATGTACAATTCGTTGCCATACAAAACTAAACAATTCTTGTTTCTCTTAGTAAAGTTGGCTATTATATTTGGAGCTTTTTATTTTATCTATGATAAGATTGTACATAGTGACCAAATTCAGTTTTCTGACTTTTTAGAACAATTAGAAAAAAGTATCTCATCAAGTTCAAAAACTATTTTTATCCTTGCCGGATTTACTATCTTAAATTGGTTTTTTGAAATTATTAAATGGAAAACGTTAGTCTCAAGTCTTAAAAAAATTACGTTTTTTGAATCTTTACAGCAAAGCCTCGGTGCTCTAACAGCTTCATTATTTACTCCGAATAGAATAGGCGAATATGGGGCAAAAGCTATTTATTATAAAAAAGGAAATAGGCGAAAAATTATGTTGCTGAATCTTTTAGGTAATATAGCTCAAATGTCTACAACCATTCTTTTTGGAGTTATTGGGTTAGTTTATTTTTTAATGCATTATTCTGTCGATATTGAAGTTTTTAGGTTACGAAAATTAGCATATATTCTTGCTTTTCTTATCGCTTTCATATTTTTCGGTAAAAAATTTGGCTATAAAAAAATTAGAGGATTTTATATAGATAAAATTGTTAGTTATATTAAAGAACTACCTTTTTCACTTCATTTAAAAAATGGTTTTTTTTCTGTTATACGATACCTCATATTTTCATTTCAATTTTATTTTTTATTAACTGTTTTTAATATTCAGATCGATTATATTACTGCAATGGTATTTATTTCTAGCATGTATTTATTAGCTTCTTTAATACCAAGTTTATCATTTTTCGATTGGCTCATTAAAGGCTCTGTAGCAGTTTGGGTATTTGGATTCTTTCCTGTAAACGAACTCATTATAGTAACGATTACATTATTAATGTGGATGCTTAATTTTGCTATACCAGCCATTTTTGGCAGTTATTTTGTATTGAATTTTAATTCAACATCAATATTTGAAAACAAAAAAGATTTTTAGTGATTGTATTAGCACTTATCATAGCAATTAGTTACTATGCACTTATTAGTGCTTTTATTGTTGGTTTTGATCGTATTAAAGAATTTAAAACTGTAGAAGAAACTCCTAAAAATTGTTTCTCTATTTTAATTCCTTTTCGGAATGAAGAACTCTTTTTACCAGAATTGTTAGAGAGCTTGTTTAAACTAGATTATCCTAAAGATCAATATGAAATTATTTTTATTGATGATGAGTCCCAAGATAGCTCAGCTGATTTGATTAAACAGTTTTTTGCTAACGAACAAATTGACATTAAAATTTTAAAGAACAAGAGAAAAACAAATTCACCCAAGAAAGATGCTATTAATATAGCTATTAAAGAAGCAAAATATGATTGGATTATAACAACTGACGCTGATTGTGTTGTTCTAAAAAATTGGCTTGTTTTATTTGATACTTTCATAGAACAAAATCAGCCTAAAATGGTTGTGGCTCCTGTTACTTATTCAAACATAAATTCCTTTTTAGATAGATTTCAGTTATTAGATTTTTTGAGTTTACAAGGAACAACGATTGGTGCCTTCGGAATTAAAAAACCTTTTCTCTGTAACGGCGCGAATCTTTGCTACAGCAAATCAATTTTTAAAGAGGTAAATGGATTTGAAGGTAATGAGATCATTGCAAGTGGTGATGACATATTCTTATTAGAAAAAATAGCGAAAAAGTGTCCAAAAAAGGTTAAATATTTAAAATCAAATGAAGCAGTAATAACTACAAAAGCTCAAGCTAACCTTAAAGAATTGATTAATCAGCGTGTTCGTTGGGCGGCAAAATCTACAGGATATCAAAATGGCTTTAGTAAGTTTGTGGGAATATCAGTACTTGCCATGAATGTGATGTTAATCATACTTACTGCCCTGAGCATTTTTGGTTATTTTAATTGGTTATATCTATTATTAATATTTCTGGCGAAGTTTACTGTTGATTTTATTTTAATTACAAAAACTGCCACTTTTTTTAATCAAACAAAAGGATTAACGGCAGTGTTCTTAAGCAGTATTGTTTATCCGTTTTTTAGTATGTTTGCTATTATAGCTTCCTTAACTATTGGATATCAGTGGAAAGGAAGACAATTTAAGCAATAACCAGAATCTGCATGTCCATACTTAATTATAACACATCTAACCCTGCATTTAGTAATTATGTGTGGAAAAATTATCGTTCTAAGGCTACACGGATGACCTTAGGAGGAATTTTTGTTAAATCATTTTTTTGCTTGATTTTAGTTGGTATTACCACTTGGTATGTATGGGATTTAGTCAACAAAGGTGTTGATGTAAAGTGGTATACAGCTAGCGGAATGTTAGCTGCAATTTTCTTCAGTTTATTGACTTCATTTAAGCGTGTCTGGGCACCATTTACTACACCATTATATGCCTTAGCTAAAGGATTTTTTTTAGGTGGTATTTCGGCTTATGCCGAGAATCGATTTCCAGGCATGCCAATGAAAGCAGTAAGTATTACTATTCTAACTTTTTTTGTAATGTTAATACTTTATAAGGCAAGAATTATTATAGTTACCAGACGTTTCAGAAGTGTTATAATTTCAGCAGCGATTACTATTTTCTTTATTTATATTATTAATTGGATACTGACCATTTTTGGATTAAGCTTACCTTTTGTTTGGGGTACTTCTTGGTTTGCAATTGGTTTTAATATTATCGCAGCCATTATAGCTTCTTTTTCTTTACTGCTTGATTTTGATTTTATAGATCGTAAGGTCGGTAGAGCGCCTAAATATTACGAATGGGTTGCAACTTGGGGATTACTTGTAACATTAATCTGGCTATATATTGAGGTATTAAGGCTTATGAAAAAATTGGCAATCAGGTTTTAATTTGTTCTAACAACCACAGCTAGTTTATATTGTGATTTTATAGGAATTCCTCTTTTTAATGCTGGTTTAAGCAAGGGTAATTCATCAACACTAGCTTTAATTACACTATCTAATTGAGGTATATTTTCTTGAATTACTTTAGGAGAATCTATCGAAACAACTTTAGCTTTTCCGTTATTATTAATTAAAAGATTTACATAAGAAGAATCATTAATAGTTTCCTTTACTTCATAATCAATTCTATTTAAAGAATTTGACAAACGCTCAACTAAAACATTTTCAAAACATTCTTTTTGAGATTTCTTTTCGGTAAAATCCTGACAATTAGAAAATAAAGGGTACGCATCCACAGAAGTGTAATCTATAACAGTATCTAAAACTTTAAAATTATTTGCGGTAGTAGTATTAGACGATGTAGTATCGCAAGAAAAAAAGAATAAAATCAATAAAATTGCCGCTACCGTTCGCAAAAACATTGTTAATTAATTGACTATGTGAAAGTACAATTTTTTTGCTTTTGTCTAATCTAGCTTTTCACCATTTATAAACAAAGTTTTTTTAATCTCTTTAATACGTCTTTTTACAAAACCTGTTTGTTCTTTATCTTTATTCTCAAATTTATCTAAATATTTTTCGTAGTGCTTTAATGCTATCTTTTTATCTTTATAATATGAGTCAGAAACCAACGCCAATTGATACAGCAAGTTATAATTTTTATGATTATTTTCTAACCCTTTTTCAAAGGCTCTTAGTGCTTTTTTAGGCTGTTTCAATGCTAATTCTGTCTTCCCTAATTTTAAATAATTCTTATCTACATCTGGTCTTTGATTCATTATTGAAATTGTATACATAAATGCTGCAGATTTAAAATCTTTCTTAGCTTCATAAACTAGCCCTAGATTATAAGCTATACTAGGGTCTTTAAAATCTATCTGTTGAGCTCTTTTTAAAGATGCTTCAGCTTTATCATAGTCTTTCATATTCAAATAAACCAAGCCATACAATTGATAAGTAAACTTAGTTTTAAAGCCTAAATCTTCAAGTTTTTTAAGATAAATTATAGAGGTATCAAAGTCTTTGTTATAAAATGCATCTTTTGCTTTTAACTGATTAAAATTAATACTTCTTGGATTTATCTTTAAGCCTTTATCTATAAACAAGGTAGTAGAATCTTTAAATTTTAGATCTCTATAAAACTTAGCCAGATTGTAAATACTTTTTAAATGTGTAGTATCAATTCTATATGCATCTAAATAACTATTAATACTATTAAGAAAACCTTTTCTACCTAATTTTTCATAAGCTACACCTAATTGATAGGGGTAATTAGGGTTTGCTTTATCTTTGTCACTCAGTTCTTCTAACAATTCAATGCCTTTTTCAACTTTTCGCTCACTTATATAAAGTTTAGCTAGTGTATATTTTAACAGTAAATTGTTAGGGTTTACAGCTAAGATTTCATTGTATAGTTCAATAGCTTTATCGGCATTACCAACAAACTGGTAACTTTTACCAATTTGCTCTTTAATCCTATCAGAAGGCTGCAAAGTATAAGCGCTTTTGTAAAACTCAATGGCTTTAGAATGATTGCTAACTTTCTGATAGATACTTGCAATCTTTTCTAATTCTTTAACGGTAGGTTTCTTTTGTTTTTGCAATTCAGATAAGGCTAATTGATAATTACCAGTTTTCATCAAACTATCTGCAATGTTTAAAACCGAAGTCTGTGCCTCGGTTTTAATTAGAATTGCTAATAATGTAATGATTAGGAGTTTCTTTTTCATAAAATTTTAAATTCAATCTACCTCAAAAGAAATTGGTAAAGTATAGGTTACTCTTACATCTTTATTAGTATGTTTACCCGGTTTCATGTTTGGTATATCATAAATTATGTTCTGAACTTGATTCTCTAATGTTTTATGTGGGGCTCTAACTCTTACATCACTTATCGTACCGTCTTCTTTTATTCTAAACTGAGCATAAATACGCTTTTTACCAGAATTTAAACCTAATGATTGAGCAACAGAACTATCAAAATTATTTTTAATGTGCTCTGTAATTTTTTCTTCAAAACATTTCCTTTGATTTTCTGCGTCTTCACAACCAGGGTAAACAGGTGCTTGGTCTACTTTTGCATAGGGTACTACATCTGAATTTTCATAATTGTTCCTCTCTTTATATTCTTGATATTTCTTCCAATCAAATACTTGCATAATTGATTTATTACCATCTTCAGCAACGAATATTTTAGTAGTCACATGATCTCCTTTAAACATACCTCGACTGTAAGAATCAAATTCTCTTTTTTCATCTGCAGATAAGTTTTCATATTTTATTTCCTCACCATCTGGTTTAGCACCAAACATATACATATCAAAATATCTCTCTTTCTTAGATTTTATTTCTCTACTTTCGATTTTATCACCATCACCTAAATGAATTGTAACCAGTCTTTTTTCATTTTTTTTCAATACCTGTTGATTGAATTCTTCTTTTTCACAAGAAGAATAAATAATCATTGCAGACAATATTGGAAATAACAATAAATATTTGAATTTAAATAGCTGTTTAGACTTACTTTTATTCAGCATAATGATTCGTTTTTTAATTAATGAATGTTTAAAAAATGTATTAATAAATGATATTTTATAAGTGCCGAAAGAAGTAGCTAGTATGTTTTGAAAATAAGCAGACCTATTTTCTTCTTTAATAGAATTAGCATCAGCAATATATTCGTGTAGCTCAGAAATTCTGCTTTGGTAGATATAGCTAAAAGGATTAAACCAACACACAATTTTTTGCAGTTCAAAAAATAACAGATCTATTGTATGTTTTTGTTTAACATGAACTAATTCATGCGCAATGATATCACGCATATCTTGTTGAAGTAATTGCTTGTCCAAAAAAATATAGTTGAAAAAGGAAAATGGAATATTTTCTTCTAAATATACTAGTTCATAATCTTGTATTTTTTCTTTTTCATTCTGATTAATAAGTTTAATTATTTTTAAAAGATTACTGATGAAAACTACTACACTAAACAACACTCCTAAAATAAAAATCAACTGTAATGAAGTAAAAAGTAAAGATGACCAATCGAATTGCTCTTTTATAACTGTTTGTGGTGACAATACAACTTCAGGCAAGAGAATGCTGTATTCATGAGGTACAATTTCACTTACTTGTCTTATTTTAATTAACGGTAATATATAGGCCAAAACTGACGTTACTAATAAATAAAACCGGTTCCATTGAAAAAATGTTTCTCTTTTTAATACCAAGTCATACACAACTAAAAATAGTGTTTGAAACAATAATACTTTTACAAAATAATCTAACATAGTCTTACTTTTTAGAATTCATTTCCTTTAAAATAGCTTCCATTTCTTTTAAATTCACATCATTCTTTTCTACAAAAAATGAGACCAAACTTTTAAAAGACCCTCCAAAATAATTATCCATCAATTTGTGAATACTTTGGTTACTATAGACTTCCCTTTCAATTACCGGATAGTATTTATATCCTTTACCAAAAGGATGATGATCAACAAATTTTTTGCTTTCTAAAATTCTAACTATTGTAGAAACGGTATTATAAGCGGGTTTTGGGTTAGGAAGTTTTTCGATTATTTCTTTAACGGTGCATAATTTTAATTCCCATAAAATCTGCATGACTTGTTCTTCTGCTTTTGTTAATTGTCTCGACATTTTTCAACTAATTTTTTAGTTCAACAATACAAATATAACTAAATAGTTAGTTTAAACTAATTTTTTAGTTGAAAACATGTAACAAACTGCTTATATTTACGTCTAGTAGACAAAAACTATGGATATATTATTATTAATTTTAGGGCTTGGCTTAATGTTTTTAGGTCTTATTGGCTCTTTTTTACCAGTATTACCAGGGCCTTTAACTGGCTGGTTAGGTTTACTAATACTACATCTAACAAAGGTAATTCCTATGGATTGGACGGTTCTTGGAGTTACCTTAGCAATTGCAATTATAATTTGGTTACTTGATTATTTTATCCCAGCCATGGGAACCAAAAAATTTGGAGGCAGTAAATATGGTGTTATTGGTACAACTTTAGGGTTACTAATCGGTTTGTTTTTTGTGCCAATTCCTGGTGGATTTATAATTGGGGCTTTTATTGGGGCTTTAGTTGGAGAAATGATTCACGATAGCAAGGATACCAACAGAGCATTAAAAGCGGCCTTTGGTTCTTTTTTAGGTTTTTTAGCTTCGGCCACACTAAAGTTTCTAGTTAGTTTTGGGTTCTTAATCTATTTTGTAGTTATCGCTTGGAACCACAAAGAAGCATTTTTTGCTTAAAATAAAAAAGGCTCTCAAAATTGAGAGCCCTTATTATATCATGAAAAAAAGTCTTAAATAGTATTTTCTTTTTTAGCAATTTTCCCTTTCGGTAAAAATTTATTTTGTTAACGTCGCTTGTAACATTGTTACGTCTATAGAACAACAATCTCTATTTTTTTCCTACCTATTTCTAATAAATTTTTAAATTAAATTTTAATTTGCTGTATTTCAATTATTTAAACATTAATTTTTTATGTCTTAAATTTATAACAGTTAACTTATCCCCTTCAACCAAATGAAAAATTTATACTATGTTTTTATAATTAGTATTCTTTGCTATCATTTTTCATTTGGCCAAGCTTCAAAAATTGATAGTTTAAAAGGTGTTTGGAAAAAAAACTCTCAGCCAGATTCGATATATTTTGATACAGGTTTAACTATATTGAGATTACAATTCAGACAAAACTTAGATTCCGCCAGAAGTACTGGAATAAAACTTTTAGAATTTGCAACCGAAAAAAGTAATCTCAGCTGGCAAGCTACGGCGCATAGAAATATCGGAAACACTTATGCTGTACAAGCAAATTACCCTAAAGCCTTAAATAAATTCATTAAAAGTCATTCAATATTAAAAGCCATTGGTGACAAAAAAGCTATGGCAACAACACTAAATAATATTGGGTTGATTTATTATGAACAAGGTAATTATCCTGAAGCTCTTAGTAATATGTTAGCCGGGCTCAGGCTTTCAGAAGAATTAAATGATAAAACGAATTTAGCTAGGGTTTCAAATAATTTGGGTAATGTTTATTTAAGACAAAAACAATATGAAAAAGCTCTGGAATATTATCTATATGCATTAAATGTGAAAAAAGAATTAAAAGATAAGAATACTATTTCTTTTGCTTACAATAATGTGGGGCTGGCTTATCAAAACTTAAAAAATTATGAGCTCGCTATAGAAAATTTACAACAAAGTGTTAATGCGGCAGAGAAGATCGGAGATAAGAGGTCTTCATCACGCGCCTACAGTAATCTAGGCGAGGTTTACTATGAAAAAAAAGATTACAAAAGTGCTTTAAGCTATTTAAATAAAGGGATTAAGATTAAACAAACAATTAATGACCGTCATGGTCTTGCTGCTGCATTTTTGTATAGAGGAAATGCTTATTTAAGCACTGATAAATTTATCCTTGCAAAAAATGATTGCCTAAATAGCCTTTCTTTAGCAGAAGAAATAAACTTGCTAATAGCTCAAAAGGATGCTTGTCTATGCCTTAGTAATGTCTTTGAAAAAATTGGCAACACGAACCAATCATTAAAATATCATAAACAATTTGTTAAACTACAAGATTCACTATTCAATGAAGAAAAATCTAGTGAAATTGCGCGTCATGAACTTCAATATGAGTTTGATAAAAAACAATTAGCTGACAGCATTGCGTATCACAAAGACAAAGCCCAACAGGAACTTTTATATGAACGAAATTTAAATAGCGAGAAAAACAAATTAAACATAATCATCTTTGGCGTACTAGGGTTATTGCTAATTGGCGGAATTTATTGGAGATCACGTCAGAAAAGTATCAAATTAGCTAGAGAAAGAGAACAAATAAATCAACTTTTAGAAGTAGACAAACTAAAAGATGAATTTCTAGCCAATACTTCGCATGAATTACGAACTCCTCTTACTGGAATTATAGGTTTAACTGAATCTTTAAAAGATGGAATAGCTGGTCAATTACCTAGTGCGGCAATAGAAAATTTAGATATGATCGCCAGTAGTGGTAAAAGATTATCGCATTTAGTAAATGATATTTTAGATTTCTCTAAGCTTAAAAACAGAGACTTAGTTTTAAACTTAAGCCCTGTAGATATTTATGCTTTAACTACTATTGTTATAAAACTTTCTAAATCTTTGCTTACATCAAAAAAAGTTGATTTAATAAACAATATTTCAAAGGATATTTCTTTAGTCAGTGCTGATGAAAATAGATTACAACAAATTTTATATAACCTAGTTGGAAACGCAATTAAGTTTACAAAAAAAGGCACAATAGAAGTTTCAGCAAAAGAAATTAATGATCAGATTCAAGTTATAGTTTCGGATACCGGAATTGGCATCCCAAAAGATAAACATAATTTAATTTTTAAAGCATTTGAACAAGGTGATGGCTCAATAGTTCGAGAGCATAGCGGGACAGGGTTAGGGTTAACTGTAACCAAGCAATTAGTAGAACTACATGGAGGCACTATTAATTTTGAATCTGAAGTTGGAAAAGGAACCTCATTTATATTTTCACTCAAAAAAAGTACCTCTAAGCATATAGATTTAAAGGATAAAAAAACTGGTTTATTTGAAAAACAATTACAAAAAGTACAGCCAACATCTTATAATGAAAATAAAGCAGAAGTAATAACCTCAGCTCCTAAAGCTAATGCGCTTAAAATTCTAATTATTGATGATGAACAAATTAACAGGAGGGTCTTACAAAACCATTTATCACTAGCAGGTTATCTAGTTAAAGAAGCAATAGATGGTAAAGAAGCATTATCCTTTCTTAAGCAAGGCGATCAATATGATCTTATCCTTTTGGACATTATGATGCCGGGTATGTCTGGTTACGAGGTATGTGAGACCGTTAGAAAAAAACATAGTGCAAGTGAGCTACCTATTATTCTGTTAACAGCAAAAAACAGAGTAAGCGATTTAGTAACTGGGTTCAATGCTGGTGCTAACGATTATCTTACTAAACCATTCTCTAAAAATGAATTACTTAGCCGTATCAAGACTCATATTAATCTTAAAAATATTCATAATGCTACCAGTAAATTTATTCCAACGGAATTTTTAAAGTCTATAGATAAAGACGCCATTACTGACGTTGTTTTAGGCGATCATACCCAAAAGGAAGTAACTGTTTTATTCACCGATATACGGGGTTATACCAATTTGGCTGAAAGCATGACTCCTGAGCAAAATTTTAAATTTGTGAATGCCTATGTTAGTAGGATGGGCCCTTTAATTCAACAAAACAGGGGTTTCGTAAATCAATACTTAGGTGACGGCATTATGGCACTTTTCCCTTATCAGCCTTATCACGCTATACAAGCGGCCATAGATATGCAAAAGAAACTTACAACTTATAACAAAAAACGAATTTCTGAAGGTTATAAACCGATATCGGTTGGAATGGGGCTACATACTGGCCCTTTAGTAATGGGAATTATAGGAGATATTAAAAGAAATGATACTGCTATTATTGCAGATACTGTAAATACTGCTTCAAGAATGGAAGGATTAACTAAACATTACGGTGCTAATATTATTATAAGCGGTAATAGTTTAGAAGGTATTGAAAACAAAGAACAATATAACCTACGTTATCTAGGTAAAGTACAAGCCAAAGGAAAAGGAAAAATAATCGATATTTATGAGTGCTATGATGGCGATGGCTTAGAACAAATAGAGTTTAAAAAAGAATCACTTAAAAATTTTGAAAAAGGATTAAAACATTTCCTTAACAAGGAATTTCCTAAAGCAAAAAAAGTATTTGATAAAGTTTTAGAAAAGAACAATCTTGATGTAGTTGCTAGTTATTTTGCACATAAGTCTAAAATCTATTCTAAAGAGTCACCAAAAGATTGGGAGGGCGTTAATATGATGGATGAAAAATAGCGGTAACCTTAATTGATTACCGCTATAAATTATTTTATTTTAATCTATAAGTCCTTGTCCTTCTATATAAGGTGCACCTGCTGTTTTCAGGTCATTTTCGATCGCAGGAAGCTCGGTCGTGTTAAGTGGGCCTAATTGTGATTTGATTTTTGTTAACAATGATTTGGCCGTAGAAAGAGCGGCTCTGTGATTTCCGGTAGGCCCATATGTATTTGATAGAGCTACCATACCTATGAAACCGGCATTATTCGGTGTTCTTGCCGAGCGTTCACCGATTTCTCCCTTCACTTTATTTCCATTAAGAGCTTTATCAATTCGCAAAAGCGTAACTCTGGCATCATTAATTCTGGCAATTAGAGATGGAGTTGATTTTGTTGCTTTATCGGCCGCTCGTTGCATGGCATTCACTTGCTTTAAATTCTTCGCCAAAGTAAGATTGGTTGCTCTCAGGTCTTGCTGAAATTTCACCACTTCATTTCTGAAACTATTGATTTCATCAAATGACTTTCTAGGTAACGCACCCTCGTACATCGGAACTACTTTAAACGATTTAGGGCCCTGTAACGTTGTGGTTTTTCCATCAATACGTTTTACAAGAGTGGCCGTATAATCTCCCGGAGTAGCCATAACTCCTCCTCCACCAAAGAAATTCGGTTGTGGTGGTGGTGGGTCTAATCGTTCGCCGCGTTTACTCGTATGATCAAGCTTCCAATTAACACGATTAAATCCTTTTTTATTTGTTCCTTTAACAGTGTTTACCAAATTACCATTTGCATCTCTAATCAGTACTAGAAGTTCTGGGCCTTGTTGGTTCTTTTCTGCTTCAAGAGCTTCCCAACCCGGAAAGTTGGTGCTTCCTTTCTTTTCACGTTCTTTTCGAACGTCTTTCAAAGACTTCAATTTTTCAGGCATATAATAGGTAAATACCGCTCCAAAAGGAGGGTTTTTAGCAATATACTCTGCATCACCCTGACTACCTACCCTATTTGATTCTTTATACCAATAAACCGGTTTAATTGAGAACAGTGTTGCCTCTGACGAATTCATTGATGAATTAAACTCACGAATTGGAGAAATATCATCGAATACAAAGAACCCCCTACCAAAAGATGCCGCTACCAGATCATTTTCTCTACGCTGAATCGTAATATCCCTAAAAGAAATTGTTGGAACGCCACCTTTTAATTTGATCCAATTTGTCCCGCTATTTTTGGTGAAGTAGATTCCATCTTCGGCCGCCAGGAAAATTAAATTCTTATCAACATGGTCTTGTACCAGACGCCACGTCAATAAACGTGCTGGAAGGTTGCCATTCATTAGCGACCAGGTTCTACCTTTATCTGTACTCTTGATCAAATATGGTTTATAATCGCCATATTTATGATTATCTAGTGCCGCATATACAGTATTAGCATCAAACAAGTCTGCACGAACATCATTTACAAAAGGGATTGGCGGTAAGCCTCGAATATTACCTAAAGAAATCTTACGCCAAGACTCTCCTCCATTTTCGCTAACTTGTATAATACCATCATCTGTACCTGCATACAATAAACCTTCTTGTTTTGGTGATTCTGCAAGAGATGTAATCGTATTATAATTCGACATCGCACCTACATCCCATGAATTATCCCAGCTCTGCTGTTTGCCATACATTGGTAAAGTGATACGGTCTTGGTTTAGGGTTAGGTCTTTAGATATTGGAGTCCAGTCATCACCCCTATTATTAGAACGCCATACACGTTGAGAAGCCACATAGATTCTGGTGGGGCTATGTGGGCTCACAAGAATTGGCGCATCCCAATTGAAGCGCTCAGCAGGATCATCTTCTTTACCCTGAGGCTGTATATACACCGTTTCTCTGGTCGTATTATCGATTCGCCATAAAACCCCTTGCTGAAATTCACCATAACTAATGTTAGGGTTACCGGGTTCTGTTGCACTTTGATGACCATCGGCTCCGAGGGTTTTCCACCAATCTGCATTGGCTATACCATCTGAACTTGTAGTACGAGATGGACCTCCATGAGAACCATTATCTTGCGTTCCACCATAGATATTATAAAACGGAGCTGTATCATCTACAGCAACCTTATAATATTGAGTAATAGGCAAATTTCTAACATACTTCCAACTTTTCGTTAAATCAAAACTTTCATAAAGCCCACCATCTGTACCAAATAACACATAATTCGGGTCGGAAGCTTTAAATGCCATCGCATGACTATCAACATGCTTATTGCGTTCGTTCATCTGTCGATATGTTTTACCATGATCGTCTGAGATGATCACTCGATTATTCATTAAGAATAGTTTTCCTTCATGGTGTGGTGATGCATAAAGTTCTTGATAGTAATGTGGGCCTGTACCACCTGAAACTGCGTCTGATTGCTTTACCCAAGATGTACCTCCATTATCAGACATAAATATGCCCCCTTTTTTTCGATCTAATTCTATAGCAGCATAAATTACCTCAGAGTTAAAAGGAGAAATTGCCAATCCAATTTTACCAAGGTTAGATTTAGGAATTCCATTCGTAAGTTTCGTCCATGTTTCGCCTCCATCAGTACTTTTATGAATACCAGAGCCCGGTCCTCCACCCAAATAGGCTGCAACTGTACGTTGGCGCTGCCAAGTTGCAGCGTATAATACATCTGGGTTATTTGAGTCAATAACAAGGTCAGTTGCGCCGACCCATTCGGCATCACCCAATGTTCGTTTCCAGGTTTGTCCACCATCTTTAGATTTATAAACACCTCTCTCACCTCCTTTACTCCAAAGTGGGCCTTGCGAGGTCACCCAAATAGTATTAGAATCTTCTGGATGTACAATAACATTAGAAAGGTGCTCTGAATTTTTCAGACCCATATTCTTCCAGGTTTTGCCATCATCATGGCTCACGAAAATACCATCACCATAAGCAACATGACGACCTCCAACATTTTCGCCTGTGCCTACCCATATAGTATGATTGTTACTTGGGTCAATGGCAATACAACCTATTGAATAGGTCGATTCATTATCAAAAATGGGGTTCCATGTTGTTCCTGAATTTGTAGTTTTCCAGACACCTCCGGAACCTACAGCAACATACCATATATTCTCATTTTTAGGATGAATTGCAATATCTGCTATCCGGCCAGAAGTAAATGCAGGACCAAGATTTCTAAGTTTTAAACCTGAGAAGGTTTTTTCGTTAATTTGTTGTGCGTGGAGAGGAAATGTTATACCATACACAAATATGAATAGTATTAACATTTTAGATAGATTTTTCATTGTATTTGAATTAGTTGAGCTTTTCGAAAGAAATTTAGTTAATTATTAAGCAATTTAGTAAAATTGTACTAGTTATTATTTAATCTATTTTAGGTATAATTATTTGAGAGCCAAAAAATAATGCATTAAAAAATAGTTTATTGGTTCCAAACCAAGAACCTCTAAAGTTAGGATTATCAGCAAATAAAATTGCACGTCCTTTTCCTACGGGACTTACAACTATAGAAGCTGACTTCTTCATTTTTTCAAGATTTTTTTTACTTATGTACCCATCAACATGTGGATCTTTCGTGTATTTTGCAACGGTGGCATATGGGTTTTTACTCGGCATTAGCCACACCGTAGAGTTTTTATAAATTGGCAGTTCATTATTTTTATAACCAAACCCAATAGGGTTAGTAATATCTAAATCGACATTAACAATAACTCCACCTAAACGTTCTCTACCTATATGCTCACTAGCATCAATAAAAGGTAGTCTTTTAACAACCCTATTAGAATCTTTAGGTTTCTTAAACAATTTCTCTTTTACTATTTTCTTCTTTACCGCCCATTCGCTTGCTTGTCTGGTTGTAATAAGTGTATTGCCTTGTGAAACCCAACCTTTAATTTTCTTGCGTTTTAAACTATCCAATTGATTGTAAGTGCCAGAAACTAATATTAATGTATTGTATTTATTTAAATTAATACTATTAAAAATTCTTAATGGCGCTTTAGTTAAAGGCATATTTAATTTAGTATCTAATAAATGCCATACTTCACCCATTTCGTAAGATGAAATTCCTTGACCAACTAACATTAATGGTTTAGGTTTTATAATAGTTCTAAAATTAGGGCTTCCCAAATCAACTCCTTGTTCACTATATCCACTATTTAAAGAATGCACATCAACCATCAATTCATTTGAAGTAGATTTTAAAAATTTAAATAATTTATCTGCATCTATTTCTTGATCATTCACAGCTACTAATAACGCTCCTCTGTCAAACTGAGTTCCATTAATTTTAAAAGGTTTATATGCTACTTTTACTTTTACGCTCTCACGCTGAAGCTTGTTTAAAAATGCTGGAGCATTATAATCATCCCACGAAATTATATATGCATAATTAGATTTATTAAAGTCGTTTAGTTTAAAGATGTCTTTTGCTGAAGTTATTCGTTCTCCTTTTTTGATGATTTTTTTAGTCTCAGCATGTGGCATATTATAAAAATTTGCCACTGACCAAGCTGAAGCATCATAGTATACACTATCTCTATATTTTTCGTAAGTTTCAAACATTGTTTGAACCATTCTATATTGCTTTTGCTTAGTTGGCACTAAAAAAGAGCTTCCATTTTTAAAAGATCTATTATTCAGTCTTACTGAATTATCCAAATTATAAACATCAATCTTATGCTTTAATAGAAAATCAACAAACCTTTTTGTCCTATTACGATCGTATTCATCGCCGAAAACATAGCCTTTTACAGGATTTTTTACTGCTCTCGATAAAGCAGAATTAAAAAACTCGCGCTTATACTTATGTAAATAATCTTTATTTTTTATTGCAGCTTTAATAGTCGCAAAACTAGAAGTATACTGATTTCTGATAGTAAATTTAAAAGAGATATTACCCGTTTCTGTTTCCTGCAAATGTCCGCGCGAACTAGCTTGTTCAAAAAGTAATGCTAATGCGCCTTGTAGATCAGGATATGAAGAACCATAACCTGGATACGTGCCATCAAACCTTTCTTTAGTAAAATATAGCGAACCTATAGCATCTAAATCTTTTGAAAATTGCTCTGCAAACAAATCATTTAATGTTGTATAATTCTCTTTGGGCATTATAGGATCTTTGGATGCATTTGGTTTCATCGGTTCGAAAAAATAGGTGTTATTTGTTCCCATTTCATGAAAATCAGTAACAACATTAGGATACCATTGGTGATACCAATTCAACTTTCCTTGACTTTCTGGATGCACGGCTAATAACCAATCTCTGTTTAGATCGAACCAATAATGGTTTGTTCGCCCACTAGGATTTGGTTCATTATGCTCCATATCATACTTGTCAGACACTAAAGGGTTCCCTCTACGAGAATTTGCCCAATGCGTATGGCGGTCTCTACCGTCTGGGTTTATAGTAGGGTCAATAAAAATTACAGCATTATTCAAATATTCTTTAATTTTTTCATTTTTAGAAGCAATTAGTGCATAAGCTGTTAGCATTGCTGCCTCAGTACTTGAAGGTTCATTACCATGAACATTATACGCCAAATTGATAAACACAGGCATACTGCTAATATCTGGCATTGGCTTGTTAGGGTCAACTAGTGCTAAATGCTGTTGTCTTAAAGTTTCAAGGTTCTTTATATTATCTGCATTAGAAATAATAAGAATTACCAATTCTCTATTTTCGTGTGTCTTACCATAACTGGTCAAGGTAGCTTTGTCTGAAATTTCTGCGAGTTTTCTAAAGTATTGTACTACTAGGTCATGTCTTGTATGATATTCGCCAATTGGATAATCTAAAAATTCTTCAGGGCTAGGAATTTGATCATCAAAAGGGCCTTGATTACCATAAAAATAATCTTGTGAAAAAACAGAAAGATTGAAAAATAAAATTAATAAAAGCGAAAAGGTACTTTTCATTGTAATTTGAATTAGTTGAGCTAACTAAATTACAAAAACTAATGATGTGTTACAGAATCTTTAATTCTTTTGTTTTGAATTAATTTATTTTGATTTATTTCTGCACTTGTAGACAATTGCAGATACTTATTAAATCTTTTATCAACCTGTTCTTGAATATTTCTTATTATTATTCTTAAGGACACATCGTCTTGTTGAAATATCTTAGAAAAGCGATTTTCTAGTTTTAAATATTTCTCAATTTTAATAGATGGAACTTTAGAATCCAATTGTAATGAATTCAATCCCTTCTCTAATCTTCTCGGATCATTTCTGTATAGCAACCACTGACCAGAATCTACTGCAGCTTTATGATATTTACTAGGACTCTTCATATCAATACCATGTGAAGCGCTATGACAATACGCAATAATGATTGAAGGGCCATCATAACTTTCGGCTTCATTAAAGGCTTTTAATGTTTGCTCTTGATTTGCTCCAATAGCAACTGAAGCCACATATACATTTTCATAGTTCATGGCTAATAAACCTAGATCCTTTTTTTGCTTTTGCTTTCCGTTAAAGGAAAATTTAGCTTGTGCTCCATAAGGTGTAGCTTTAGACATTTGCCCTCCGGTATTATCATATACTTCATTATCCATCACTAGTATATTTATATTCTTGCCTGATGCCAACACATGATCTAATCCACCATAGCCAATATCATATGCCCAACCATCACCGCCAACAATCCATACAGATTTATCTTTTTGCTGTTGATGATCTAAAGCCAATCTAAAGCCCAAGCCAAACTCGGCATTATCTTCAAAGAGTGAATTTGCCCAAGCCGGACCTTTACCCTCTTTATTTTTAGACCAAGGTGTTGTAGGCAAAGCGCCACCAAAAATTGAACTAGCGCCAGTTGCATTTGCAACCAATAACCTACTTCCAATTAATTGCGACAATAATTTAAGGTACGGCGCTTCCCCACAACCTTCAACACCAATTGAATAGTTGAATAAAGGTTCTTTCAGCTGCTGCTGACTCACCTTTTCTGTATTTATTTTTCCGCTGTCTAGCTCTGGAATAACTTCAAAATAATTCCAGTTTTCTTTTTCTATATCTACTAATTCTTTGTTTTCAACCATTTGCAATGCTCCTTTTACAGGACAAGCATCCACGCAATTGTTACAACCTGTACATTGATCTGGATTTACCTGTAATGTAAAGTTCAACAAATCGAAATCTGCTTCTATTGATTTAGTTGATTTAAAGCTTTCTGGAGCTGTTTCTACATAAGAATCTTTATACACTTTCATTCTAATGGTACTTTGTGGACAAGCCATAGAACATGCTCCACATTGTGTACAAGAATCTGGGCTCCAAACTGGTAATTTAGTAGTAGCTACAACATGATTGTATTTTGAAGTATCTGTAGGATAGGTTCCGTCTACCGGAAGTTCACTAACCAACACTTCATTTCCTTTATTTCTAAGCAATTTTACCAATAAGGTATTTGAAAACTCTTTGTTGTTTTCTGCTAACTCTTTTTTTGCAATTGATGTATCTACCTTGTAAATGCTATCTCTTAAATCGGCTATTTCATCAGTATAAATTAGGTCTTTTTTAAGACTTAAAAAAGCCGCGTATAAGCTATTCAACTTATAACCATTAACTGTATATTCTTCTTTTAACCATTCATTATCTATTACAAAGACTTGAATGTTCTTAACTATAATTTCTTCTTGTTTTTTGGCCGAAAGTGTCTGCCAGAATGCTTTTGAAGTCAATTGAGAATTAACCAGAAGTGTTCCGTTAGGTTTTAGTGTTGCTATCGCATTATCATTAGTGATGAAGTATGTATGCTGGCAAGACACAAAGTCGGCTTGTTCTATTTTATATGATGCTTTAATTGATTTAGCATCAATTCTTAAATGTGCTATATTTCTAGAGTTTGATTTTTTATAATCGCATTCTACATAACCTTGCACATAGTTTTTTTCACCTGCCATTTGCAGGATGTTTTCGTAGTTTTCTGTATTGTTTTTTGATTTATTTTGGTAAAAAACAGCTTGATATGTATGATCTAAAAGTTGAACATCTTCTTTAAGCTTCAAACTTAAACTTGTTACATCGTCTGTTATTCCAACTGTAAAATTATTTTTTGGCTGATCTCCTTTAAGGTTATTATAAATAGCATTCACCATAGTTGGTGAAAATTCTTTTGATGATAATCCATACCGACCGCCAATTATTCTAGGTAGATTTTCTATTTCTCTATTTTGAAAAGCTTCGGTTAAAGACTGAACGATGTCTAAATACAAAGGTTCACCTGTCGAACCTGGTTCTTTAGTTCTATCTAAAACAGCTATTGACCTAACTGATTTTGGCAAAACTTCTAGTAAGTGTTTTTTACTAAATGGTCTAAATAATCGAATTTTTATAAGCCCTAATTTTTGTCCTTGTTGATTTAATTGATTGATGGTTTCTTCTATAGTTTCACATGAAGAAGCCATAGAGATTATTACTTGTTCAGCTTCTGGATGACCTACATAATCAAACAAATTATAGTGTCTTCCAGTTAAAGTATGGAACTTATCCATTGTATTCTGAACGATTGTCGGACAAGCATTGTAAAATATATTTTGAGCTTCTCTGCTTTGAAAGAATACATCTGCTCCTTGCGATGTTCCTCGTAAAACGGGATTATCTGGATTTAATGCTCTATCCTTATGTTGTTGTACAAAATCCTCATCGATCATTTTTTTTATAATCTCATCAGAAATTGACTGAATAGTATTTGTTTCATGAGAAGTTCTGAATCCGTCCATAAAATGAACAAACGGGATTCTAGATTTTAAGGTGGCCGCTTGCGCAATTAAAGCAAAATCTTGAGATTCTTGTACAGAGGCGCTACCTAAAAAGGCATAACCTGTTTGGCGTGCAGCCATAATATCACTATGATCTCCATATACCGATAATGCATGTGTAGCTATAGATCTGGTTGCTACATTGATAACATTTGGCAACAGCTGACCAGCAATTTTATACATGTTGGGTATCATTAATAACAATCCTTGAGAAGCTGTAAATGTGCTAGATAAAGCACCTGTTTGTAAAGCTCCGTGCATTGTTCCAGCAACACCTGCCTCACTTTGCATTTCGAAAGTTGTAGGCACAGAACCGAAAATGTTTTGTTGCTCTTTTGCACTCCACTCTTCCGTTAGGGCAGACATTTCTGAAGTTGGTGTACATGGATAAATAGGGAAAACCTCATTGGTTTTATACGCAATCTCAGTAACTGCTTGATAACCTGTGGTAATATGTTTGTTGTTAGTTTTCATTGGTGGTGTTGAAAAAAGAAAAAAGACTACCCGAAAAAGGGAGAACGAGCAGTCAATTCTCTTTAGAAAATTACTTTACAATTTCGATTGAAACTGGAGTAGGATTGGTAAGCATATCGAATACAGGAGAGAACTTAGCTAAATTTTCTAACTGCTCTACTGATGCATCAGATTTTACTTTTAATTTAAATTTAATACCTTCGAATCCTTTACGCACCTCTGCATCTAAGCCTAGGAAACCGTGTAAATCACATCCACCTTCTAAAGTAGATTCAGCACCTTCAATATCGATTCCGTTTGCAGAGGCATGATATACCATAGCACCTGTTAAACAAGAACCTAAAGCGTGTAATACTACTTCTGCAGGTGTTGCAGCTTTGTCTTCACCTAATAATACATTTGGGTGATCACACTCCATTGTAAATGTTTCTTGACGAGTTGTGTCTTCTTGACCTGCACCATAGAAACTCTTAGCACTAGTTACACAATGTCCACCAGTAATCCAATTGTTCTTAGCTCTAAATTCGAACTTTGCCAAAGAAGGCTCAGCTTGAATGTGTTGAATAGTTTCTACTAATTGATCTACGTTTACTCCGTTTTTAATGTTTTCTGTAGTTGTCATTTTTTTAAATTTTTGTGATTAAACAATTTTTATTTGACTTGTTTAATGCTATTGGCGTGCCAAATTATTTAAAATAATGATTTACAGATTATTACATTTTATTTTATCAAACAACAAGTTGTGGAAAATTCGTTTATTAACGATTTTTCGTTATTTATTTACGAAATTTCGATAAATCTGGATAGGGTTTGCAAAAGATTACAGTTGATCTAGCCCAACCCAAATTACTTAACATCATTCAGGTAGTTATTAATAGATTCTATTAGCTTGTTTGTAGTAGTCATCATTTGTTCTATACGCCTATTATGTTCTTTGGTTTTGTTAAACATAATAAATAGACCAGCCAACACTTCTGGGTCTTTATGAACCGTAACCATGTCTACAGCTATAACATCAAAATCTTGATTAGTTATATAATGCATCATTTCT
Source organism: Maritimimonas rapanae (assembly GCF_057837205.1). Taxonomy (NCBI): domain Bacteria; kingdom Pseudomonadati; phylum Bacteroidota; class Flavobacteriia; order Flavobacteriales; family Flavobacteriaceae; genus Maritimimonas; species Maritimimonas rapanae. The sequence continues at coordinate 76,603 of NZ_JBYQFI010000002.1, forward strand.
TTATTGACCATTTTAGGCGCTACTTCTTTGAGAAAATTTTGGGTAGAAATAACCAGTTGATTTTGAATACCACCTAACATAGTATCAGAATAATACTTAGAAATTTGCTTTCTCAAATTGTCCGATCTAAGAATATCAATATTACCTGATGAAGTAATATTGTTAAATGCAACACTAGTTGGAGTAAACATTGTATGATTAGTAGTAATGGGTAGTAATTGAGAAAATTCTTTCCCAAAATGTGGGTTATTATTCATCAAAGACATATAATAGAAAGCAGAATCTATCGCCAGTAGTTTGGTACTATTATATTTAAGAACATTTTGTGCATTTAGAAGATCTTCATTAAGATTTTCTCTAATTTCTAAAAGAAAATGATGTTCTTTTTTGATATCATTTCGTTGCTGATTCCAATTATTAATCTGAAGCGCAATTAAAATTCCAATAACAACCAAAATAATTTCGCCAATTGCATAAATTAGGTACTTACTGAAACGATTTTCAGCTAGTAGTTTTTGGCGAATACGGCGGAAGAATTTAATCATAAATTATTCTTTACTTTTAATTATAAGCGCAGGGATATTTAATGATTTATACAAAGCATTATAGGCATCCATTTCAGTATCTATAATAGCATCACGTTCAGTTTTATATACTTGCCAATCTTTCATTAAATCATCCAAACGCTCTTTAGCTCCTTTAGTAACTTTAGGGTCTGCTTGATCTATATAACTTTTTAGCTGAATCAATTGCGCATTGAGTTTGTTATTAAAATTAATTACATCTTGAAATGTTTTTTGCTTGGCTTGAATTAAATTTTCTTCCCAACTGTTAATTCGTTTTGTTAAAGTCTCTCCTTTTTCAATTAGCGTTTTAGCATTCTCATTATCCTTTAAAAGCTTTGCATATTTTTTTAGTTGAGTTTTAGCAGATCTCATTTGGTTTACAGACTCATGCATATCTCTAATTGTATTTTCAACGGTAACCAACATTTTTTGTTGTTCTACAAAATCTTGAGGAGTTGAATTAACCCTAGGGTTTGGAAGAATAGTCACATCCGTTTCAACAGATTCTCCTTCTAATGTCATTCTTAATATATAGTTTCCTGGTGCCACACTAGAGCCAGAAAGGCCACCAAAAACAAGAACTTTATTTATAGATGGTAAGGCACCGCGATTAAAATTCCAAGTAAAACGATTGTATCCTTTTTTCGAGGGTAAAATTTCGGGTTTAGACGGGCCACCTGGCCACGTTTTAAAATCTTTAGGTTTTTTATTTGTATAGATTCTAACAACTTTTGAGTCCTGTAAAATTTCTAACTTTAAATCTAATGTATCTACATCTTTGCTTAAATAATAATCGAAAGTAACACCACTTTTAGGGTTTTGACCTTGACCTATAGCTTTAGACGTACCACCAAAAATTCGATAGGTGTTTTTAGGCTTAAATAATTGAACTGACTTAGTATCTGTACTCATATTTTGAAGCACCCCTAAATCATCTAAAATCCAGAATCCACGACCCGATGTTGCGGCCACCAAATCATTATCTTGAATTATTAAATCATTAATAGCAACTACTGGTAAATTTAATTTTACGTTTTGCCAATGAGCACCATCATCATTAGAAACATATAAACCAGTTTCTGTACCAGCATACAGCAATCCTTTTCGTTTTTTATCTGCTCTTACAACTCTTACAAAACCGTTCGGATCATCTAAACCGTTTACAATTTTTTTCCAAGTTTGCCCATAGTCGGTCGTTTTAAAAACATAAGAACTTAAATCTAAAGATTTATAACGCATTACAACTACATAAGCTGTCGCTGGATCTTGCTCTGAGATATCAATACTATTAATAATACCATCTTTAATTCCTTTTGGTGTTATATTCTCCCAACTTTCACCTCCATTTTTTGTAATATGAAGTAAGCCATCGTCACTGCCAGCATACAAAACACCCTCTTCATGTTGTGATTCTACTAAAGAGGTGAGTGTATTGTAATTTTCTCCACCAGCTGCTTCATTTGTATATGGACCTCCACCTGGGCCATGTTTATCGATTTCATTTTTCGTAAGATCTGGACTTATAGTAGACCAACTTATTCCGCCATCGGTAGTTTTAAAAACAACATTCCCTGCATGATAAATTGTAGTTCTATTATGTGGTGATGTTATAATAGGTGCGTTCCAATTATAACGATATTTTGAATCTTTTGGCGCAATGCTTAATCCTAGTTCTGGGTACTCTTTAATTGATTTTTGTTCTCTAGATGTTTTTGTCCATTTACTAATATTCCCTTGATAAGTTCCTCCATAAACTGTTTCTGGATTTTCTGGGTCGAAAGCAATAAAAGCACTTTCTCCACCAGCAACTGAATACCAATCTTTCCAACCAATACCACCATCATTTGTTCTGCTAGCAATACCAATTGCAGAATTATCCTGTTGACCACCATACACATTATATGGAACCAATTTATCTGTTATAACACGATAGAATTGAGATGTTGGTTGATTCTTTTGCGTACTCCAACTTTTACCTCCATTAAAGGAAATGTTAGCACCACCATCATTAGAATTAATAAGATTCGTATTGTCATTTGGATTGATCCATAAATGATGATTATCCCCATGAGGAACAGGAATATTAAAAAAACTTTTTCCCCCATCAATTGATTTCATTACAGGAGCATTTAATACATACACCACATTTTCGTTTTGAGGATCGGCAAAAATCTCCATATAATACCAAGAACGCGCAATGTTAACACGATTTTTATTTACTTGTTTCCAAGTTTTACCAGCATCATCTGAGCGATAAACTCCTCCTTTTTCATCTTCTGCTTCAATTACAGCAAAAACACGTTCTGGATTTGCTCTAGATACAGATATGCCAGATTTACCAAAAGCTTCTGGCAATCCTTTTTTCATTTTTACCCAACTATCTCCACCATCAGTAGATTTGTACAATCCTGAGTTTTCACCTCCTGATTCCATAATCCAAGGATAACGACGATGCTGCCACATTGATGCATATAAAATACGAGGATTCGTCATATCCATAGACAAGGAAGAAGCTCCAGTTGTGTTATTTACTGATAAAATATTCTCCCAAGTCTTTCCTCCATTGGTAGTTTTATAGATTCCTCGTTCTTTAGACGGTGCATATTGGGCACCCTGTGCTGTTACATAAATAACATCTGGATTTGTAGGATGTATAATAACATCAGAAATGTGACGTGTTTTACCCAATCCCAAATGACTCCATGTTTTTCCGGCATCCATAGATTTGTACACACCATCTCCCATAGAAGTCATAACACCACGAGCAGCATGTTCGCCCATACCAACAACTACAATATTAGGGTCGCTTTCAGATACTGAAATTGCACCTACTGAACCTGTTTTAAAAAATTTATCAGATATGTTTTTCCATGACAAACCATCGTCAGTAGTTTTCCAAACTCCACCACCAGTAGAACCCATATAATATGTGTGAGACTCCCCTATCACACCAGTACAAGCAACACTTCTACCACCTCTAAATGGGCCTATATTACGCCATTTTAATCCATGAAATAAAGAATCTACGAGTTTAATTGTAGGTTCCGAAGCTTTCTTTTTTCTTTTTTGAGAATGCAAGCAGGTTGGTAATATAAGCATGCAAATAAATAATAGTTTTAGCGTTTTCATAAGGTTAGTTTTGATTAGTAATTGACGAGTCAATGGAAGAATTTATAATCTTTAATTTAATAAAGGATATTATCTAAAATACGGTCAAGGTTTTGCTCCATAACCCCAAAAGAACAATCTGAAAAGAATATCTTATAAATATCTCTTCTAAATTCGCTTAATTCTTTAGCAGAATATTCATGCTGATGTATGGCTTCATCTATTTTCTGGAAACGCTCATCTTCGGTATCATTAGAAAACTCTTCATAGATCTTTTTAAAAGTATCTTCATCGGTTTTAGATTTAACCATTCTTATTTCTTGCTTAGTTTCTTCACCATCAGCATTAGCACACATGAGCATTATATAAGTTTGCAGTTCTGTTTTTGTCCAATTATTATTCGATTTCATATTAGTTAGGTTTTATTAAGAAAGTAATTTTGATTGTATTTAGGCTATTCATTTTTAGGAAAGGATCTTCGCCTAATTGGATGAAAGGATTTACACATGGTTTAGTTAGGTTACTATAAACAGTTAATACCGTTATAATTACTTTTTAAAGTTACAAAAAATTAAGATTTGTTGTTGTTAAGCAATTCTCAATACATTTTGAGCAGCAAAACACTCGAATTGACTATGAGCTATATTGGGCGTTCAATGCCCAATACCTTAATTTTTGAAGCCAATGTTGTAGGGCGCATATCAAGTAATTCTGCGGCACCACCTTTGCCAGAAATTTTCCAGCGAGTTTGCTTTAATGCCTTAAGGATATTTTCCTTTTCTAGAGTAACCAACTCTTTTGAAGTCAATATTTTTTGTTGAACCGTTTCTAAGTTAATTTCGTCTCCATTAGAAGCATTCGGTATAATTGCCTGCCAATTAATGCTTCCGTTTTGCGCAACAATCACTGCTCTTTCTATCAAGTTTTGCAATTCTCTAACATTGCCAGGCCAGTTATAATTTAAGAGTACACTTTTATCATTTTTAGATAACTCAGCAATTGGTTTATTTAATTTTTTAGAGAAATGACGTATCATTTCTTGGGCGATCAAAATAATATCGTTTCCTCTGGTACGTAAGGGAGGCACACTAATAGGGAATACATTCAATCGGTAATATAAATCTTCTCTAAACTTATTCTCTTGCGCATGCTTTAATAAATCTCTGTGCGTTGCTGCTATAATGCGCACATCTACTTTTATTGTTTCTGAACTACCCACAGGATCAAATTCTCCTTCTTGAATTACACGTAATAGTTTCGGTTGTAAATCTATTGGCATCTCACCTATCTCATCTAAAAAAATCGTGCCTTTATTTGCTAATAAAAAGCGCCCTTTTCTATCTGAAGTCGCTCCTGTAAAAGCTCCTTTTTTATGCCCAAACAATTCACTTTCTATTAAATTAGCAGGTATAGCTCCACAGTTAATTCTGATAAGTGGTTTATCACTTCTATGGCTCGTCTCATGTATACCTCTTGCCACCAATTCTTTACCTGTACCTGTTTCGCCAGTAATTAAAACAGTTGCGTCAGTTTTGGCCACTTGCTCAACTAGGTTCAGTACATTTTTCATCCCTAAATCTTCGGCTATAATACCATAGTTACTAGTAAGTTCTTTAATCTCTTCTTCGAGGTATTCTGTTTGGTTGGTTAGTAAATTAATAGTGTTTTCTGCCAATATACGTTCTTCAATATTCCGTAAGATAAGCGTATAAAATGTCTCTTCTTCAGTACCATATTTACTAAGCGTACCTTCATTTAAAGTTTCTGTTTCATTTGACCCTATAACTTTTACAACTTTAGGTAAATGTGTATTGATATTCTGTTCATTGTTTTCATCTTTAATAATGTCCTCTATGAGCTGCGCACTTGTTTCATCAAAAAAGAATAAGACATTACGTTGCAATACATCTTCATTTTCTAAAAGGCTGCTTGCCGAAGGGTTTGTTAAAAGGATTCTAAACTTACTATCAAACATTATAATAGCGTCCATAGCGCCATTAATCAACCCACTCATTTTAGTGCCTGCTACTTCAAGATCTCTATTTGCGTTGTACAAGCGCTCTTGAACAGCATCTATATCTCTATGGCGATCTATAAGTACCGATAAGATTCCTTGCGTAAAACCTTCATCAGAAAACAATAAATTTTGAAAATAATCGCGTTCAATACGAAGTACCGTAGTTGGTTCTAAAGTTGAAATAGAAGCGGAGCGCTTTTGACTATCTATTAAGGCATACTCACCAAAACAATCGCCTTTATACATTTTACTAAAAATGTAGCCATCTTCGTGCACTTTAATAGATCCATCTACAATTACATACATTGAATCTCCTTCATCGTTCTTACTGAAAATCTTTTCGTTCTTTCTAAACTGTAATTGCTTTACACCTCCAACAAGATACTCTAAAGAATCCTTTGAGACATGGATGAAAAAAGGAACCTGAGATAAGAACTTTACAATATTGTCTGATTCTTGTTTAGACATTCTGAAGTCAATAAATCTTTGCTAAAGATACCATTAATTAGAAAAGTCACGAAAAATCGTTAATTCGTTAACATTTCCATCAAAATAATCTGATTTAAACGATTACCTTGTTTATTAAAGTCATTATCTATAACAAAGATGATGGATTGATTTCCATTTGAAAGTTTTGGACCAAAACAGATACCCTCAACATTATCAATCATGTTATTTGTTAATTCACTTCTGACTGAATTGAAATCGAAAAGTAGTTCTTTAGTTACAGATGTATATTCTACATTTTTCAAACTTAAAACATCAAGAGTGTTTGTAGCATTAGAAATATTGATGTCATAAACCTTAATATCGTTACCATTAGTTCCATGACCTGATGAAAAGCTACGTTCTATGACTAAAAATTTATTGGGCGCATAAGCTAGTAAATCAGTAACGCCATTTACTGCAAAATCACCTAATGGTGCTTTGGCAATCTTATCCAGTTGATATACAAATTGCTTTTTAGGCTTTTTAGATGCTTTATTAAAATAGGTCATACGAACCGGGGAATCTGCTTTTTCAGGAGTTGGTGCAATACCATCAGCTTCCAAGGGTAATTCTGTAATAATCCAATATCCCTTTTTATCAAAACTTCTGGTTAAACCTTCAAAGACACCATTATTTCTCGGTTTTTGAGAGCTATTTGCTTCAAAATATTCTGGCAATTTAAAATTGTCTAAAATTTCTCCTCGTTGGTTTACTGAAAAAAATGATGGATCTCTACTTTCATTAATTAATCCTTCGCTAACTAATAACACTTTATCCTCTTCATTAAGGATTGCTTCAAGATCATTATGTTGTATTGTATCCTTAACTCTTACAATATCCTTAAAAATAATATCAGAAATTTTACCTGAATTAATTTGAATTTTCGCCTTATAAAATCTAGGGTTTTTAGAATCGTCACACGCTATGTAATAAGTGTTGTTTTGATAATCTATTCCAGAAATTCCTCCTACTAGAGTATTGTCAACATACAAATTATCAGGTAAAACAAATTCATCTAAAAATTTGAGTTCAATCGAATCATTATGCTTTTTACAGGAAACAATAAGAATTATGAATAATAAAAAGGAAAGATTTCGCATAAATTATTTATACCAGCTAGAATATTTTACATAATTATTTGCGATTCTATCGATTTCTCCAGAAATCATTTCTGGCGAAACGTCTTTTATCTTTTTGGCAGGCATACCTGCATAAATTGTTCCTGATTCTACTCGAGTTCCTTTCGTCACAACTGCTCCAGCTGCAACAATAGCATTACTTTCCACCACACAGTCATCCATCACAATAGCACCCATACCGATCAACACATTATCATGAATGGTACAACCATGAACAATGGCATTATGACCTATTGACACATTATTACCAATATTTGTTGGGCTTTTCTCATAAGTACAATGCACTGTAGCGTTATCTTGCACATTTACCTTATTGCCCATTTTTATATAGTGCACATCACCACGAATTACAGCGCTGTACCAAATACTACATTGATTGCCCATTTCTACATCGCCAACTATAACAGCATTTTCTGCAATAAAACAATCGTTACCAAACTGAGGTTCTTTTCCGTTTAATTCTTTTACAATCATCTACTTAAAATATGATAAAAACTCCGCCTTTTTAGAAGCAGACACACTTAATTCTTTTCCGTTACTTAAAGAAACTGTTCCACCCTTTCCTTTTTTGTAGGAAGCAATATAAGACACATTAACTAAATATGATTTATGTATACGAGCAAAACCATTTTCTTTTAAGATATCTTCAAAATATTTGAGTGTTTTACTCACCAGTTTTTTTTGTCCATTTTCAAGATAGATTTCAGTATAATTATCATCTGCTTTGCAATAAATAATGTCTTTCATTTCTAACACTTTAAAACCATCTTGCGTAGGAATTGTGATTTTCTGATCTGTAGAATTCGTTTTAGGAGTCAAAATCGAATTCTGTAATTCGTTCTCCTTTTGTTTTAATTCAGTAACATAATCTACAGCTTTTATTAAATCATCAATAGAAATGGGCTTCAATAAATAATAGGACGCATGTTTGTTTAATGCTTCTATAGCATATTGATTATAAGCAGTTACAAATACTACTTCAAAATCTGTTTTACCAAGCTTATCCAGCAAATCAAACCCCGAACCATAAGGCATTTCTACATCTAAAAAAATAAGATCGAGGTCGTTGTTTCGAATTAAAACCAACGCCTCGTCAATATTCTTTGCTTCACCTACAACCTCTACCGTTGGGCAATATTTACCAAGATAATTCTTAAGAATATCTCTGCTGGTCTGTTCGTCTTCTACTATGAGGACTTTTAAATTCATTAATCTTTTTTAAGGGTCAAAATTACTTTGGTGCCAGTTTCGTCGTCGTATAAATCTTCAATAAACACATCAACTTTATCTTTATACATTTCGTTTAAAATAGCTATTCGCTGTTTGATGTTTTGCATTCCTTTAGATTGCTGCTTTTTTTGATGCTCTGTTTTTAATTCTTTCGATTTTTTTCTGCCAATACCATCATCAGAAATTTCAATAATAATAGTTCCTTCATCTTTTTTAGAAAGTTCAACTTTTAAAAATCCTTTTTCTTCTTTATAGCGCAATCCGTGCCAAACAGCATTTTCAACATATGGCTGTAGTAACATTGGTGGAATTTGAAATTGTTCTTGCTCAATTTCTTTATCAACTATCAGCTCGTAATCAAATTTATCTTGAAATCGAGAATGTTCTAATTTTAGATATAATGACAACAACTCAATTTCTTTTTCTAATGGAATAAAATCTTCCTCAGAATTTACCAGCACACTACGCATTAATGTAGAAAATTCGGTTAAATACCGATTGGCTGTACGTTCATCATTTTGTGCAATAAAACTATTCACCGAATTCAAGGCATTAAAAATAAAATGAGGATTCATTTGAGTGCGTAGTGACTTTAGAGCCAATAAATTGTTTGCTAATTTTCGCTGTCTATTACTACGAATCATCCAAAACAATGATAATAGCAGCAGCGCTAAACCAACAACTAAAGCATAAATGATCGTTTTCTGCCTTCTATCATTTTCAATAGTCAATTGATTTTCTGTTTGATATAGTTGAATTTTACTTTCAGAAAGTGCTCGGTCTTTTTCTAAACTGGTAATCCTGTTTTGTTTTTCAGAAAGATCTCTATTTAAATTTACAGCTGTAGCAATCTCGGCTTCCTTTTGTTGGTACAGTAGATCAACTAACGAAACATATTTTTTATAATTGATTAATGCTTTATCATCATTACCCAAAGAGACATATGCTTCAGATAATTTCTGAACAGCATCTTTTTGTGTTTCTAAATCTTCATCTTTTTCAGCATCTGCAATACTTTCTTCTAACAACGGAATTGCCTCATTCACTTTATTCTGCTTTAAATAAACATTCCCCAAATCTAGCTTAGCACGTGATTTAGTAATCTTCTTTTCGTCTGCTACTACCACTTCTTCTAAAGCTTCATTTTCTAAAGTTTCTAAAGTTTCTTTTCTGAGCTGGGCTTCTTTATTTAGACTATTATTTTTACTATAAAACTCTGCTGCTTTTTGATTTTGAACAATTGCCTTTTGGGGACTTTCTGCTTTTGCTGATTCGATAGAGCGATTTAAATAACCTTCTGCCTCTCCTTGCCTACCCAAAGCATCTAACGCTAACGCAATTTTAGAATTTAATCGTGTCCTTTTAGAAATATTTGAAATCCTCTCATTTAAATTTAACGCAGTTCTGAATTCAGATAGCGCATTGTTATATTCTTTTTGGTTAAAAAATACATCACCTAAACCTTCGTAGACATCTACTTTTTGAGAGGTATTAATAGGCCGTTCTTTTAAAAGATTGCTATATAGGTTTTGACTTTTATTAAACTGACCAGTAAGAAAATAAGCTTTAGCTAATTTTAGTTGAATACTAATTGTTGCCAAATTATCGTTAGCTACTTTATAATTACTAGCAGCCAAATCATATTGCTTAAGGTTCATATACAGATCACCCAAAACATTGTACGATTGTGATAATTGCTGTTTATTATTCCCTGCAAAATTCAAAGCTTCACCAACATAATCTATACTTTTTGTTGGATTGATATTTGAATAAAATAAAGCAGAATCTAATTGAATTTTAAAATTATTATTATTGTCTCTTTTACTGAGATTAATTTTTGATTTCTTTAGGGGTTTTGACCTACTTTCAAACTCAGGAACTCCCAAGGCATCAGATTCATCCTTCACTTCATAATTTAAACTTCCATCATATCTATAAGAATCAATCGTTCTACCATTCTTACTTAATATAATTAAATCTCCTAACTGAGCTTTAATAGTAAATTCACCATTAGAATCTGTTGTAGTAGAACCTCCTTTGCCACGAACTCTTACTGTAACACCAGAAAGTGGTCTGCCGTTTACATCTGTAATTCTATCAGTATAATATCCGTTTTCTCTAGCTTTATTATCTACTTGAGCATTAGATATAAAAACAACAGAAAAAATTAGTAGTAATAATATGTAAACTCTTTTTTTCATCAATACTTCGAATGAGGTAAAACTACATACTTTAAACGACACCTTAAAATCAACTTTACTCAAAAAATGTAAATTTTAGTTTAATATTTCTTGCCTTACTCACTCAATTTTCTCATTTACTCAATTAAATGTCCACTTCACTCATTTTGAATTTTTATTGAAAAAAGTTCCTCATACTTTTATCAAAAATTAAACAAAAGCATCATGAAAAAATTTAGCACAATACTCGTCTTTCTACTAACCTTCACTTCGGCTTTTATTTTTGCCGCCAATGACAATCTAAAAAAGAATACCATAAAAGTGGCACTATTATTAGACACCAGTAATTCTATGGATGGATTGATCAACCAAGCAAAAACACAACTTTGGGAAATCGTCAATGAACTCTCTTATGCCAAATGTGAGCATGAAGACCCTAATTTGCAAATTGCATTGTATGAATACGGTAATGACAATTTATCATCACGCGAAGGATACATTCGTCAGGTCATAGGATTTAGTTCTGACCTAGATGAAATTTCAGAAAAACTATTTGCACTCAGAACTAATGGCGGTAATGAGTTTTGTGGTGAGGTAATTCAAACCTCTTTAAAACAATTAGATTGGGGCAAAAATAAGAATGATCTAAAGTTAATTTTTATCGCTGGTAATGAACCTTTTACTCAAGGAAAAATCAATTACAAAGATGCAGCTGCACAAGCCAATGAACAAGACGTAATAGTAAACACCATCTTTTGTGGTGACTATCAAAATGGTATTTATGGTAAATGGCAAGATGGTGCTAGATTGACCAATGGTGACTATATGGTTATTGATCATAATGAGAGAATTGTTCATGTTGCTTCACCTTATGATCAAGAGATTATTATTCTTAACAAAAAGTTGAATGATACATATATTTATTATGGCAATAAAGGTATAAGTAAAATGCAATTACAATCAGAACAAGACGCTAATGCAGAAACTTTAGATGAAGTTGTTGTTGTAAAACGTGCTGTAAGTAAAAGTTCTAGAGTTTATAAAAATTCATCATGGGATTTGGTAGATGCTGAAAAAGAAAAAGGTTTTAATTATGATAAACTTAATAAGAAAACATTACCTAAACATCTACAAGGAAAGTCAAAGACTGAAATAAAAGACTATGTAGCGAAGCAAAGAATAGAGAGAAAAGAAATTCAAAAAAAGATTAATGATTTAAATACTAAACGCAATAAGTATGTAGCTCAAAAGCAAAAAGAGACAAATACAAAAAGTTTAGATAAAGCCATGATAGAGGCTATTAAAAAGCAAGCTAAAAAAAAGAATTATGTTTGGTAAGTTAAAGCTCGCAGTAGCGAGCTTTTTTGTTTTAATCTTCACTACCTTTGCACAAATTATTTTGAGTAATGCAGAAGACCACAATTACTATAGAAAACACATCTAATGAAGCTATCGTAAAATTTGTTGCTAATTCAATCTTAACTGATGGTAGTTTTGAGTATAACAATGTAGACGAGGCTAAAAATTCAACACTAGTTCAGCAATTGTTTCACCTACCTTTTGTAAAAAAAGTATTTGCTACAGCTAATTTTATTGCAATAGAACGCTACAATATAGTTGAATGGCCAGATGTACAAGAAGAGTTAAAGGTAGTTATTGAAAACTACTTAAACAAGCATGAAAGTTTATTTGGAGATTCTGAAAGTAAACCGAAGATTGTAGAAGTTTATGCCGAAAGCACACCAAATCCTACGGCAATGAAATTTGTAACAAATAGGTTACTAACTTCTCAAAATATAGAAATTTTAAGTTTAGAAGATGCTGTAGAAGTGCCAATTGCTAAGGAGTTATTTAATTTTCCTTTTGTAAGCCAGGTATTTATTTCTGAAAATTATATTTCGATTACCAAGAACGATTCTGTTGAATGGTTTGAAATCACCAATGAACTTCGTGATTTTTTAAAAAACTACACCCGCGAAAGCAAACCTATTATTACTGAAAATTATGTTCCAAAAAAAGTTAATCAACCAGAATTTGAACCTACTGATGTAGAAAATCTAGACGATATCTCACAAGAAATTGTAGCAATTCTAGACGAATATATTAAACCAGCCGTAACATCAGATGGTGGAAATATTATGTTTCAATCATATAATACAGAAAGTAAAACGGTGAATGTTGTATTGCAAGGAGCTTGTAGTGGTTGCCCTTCTTCTACGGTTACTTTAAAAAATGGCATTGAAGCTACCCTTAAACAATTATTACCTAATAAAGTTGAAGAAGTAATTGCCATAAATGGTTAAATTTTGTATTTTTAACTAAACAAATTTTTTAATCTTAAAACTAAATAGTTATGGCAGTAATGAAAGTTATTGAAGTGATGGCAAATTCTGATAAAAGTTGGGAAGATGCTACACGCAAAGCAGTAAAACACGCTTCAAGTAGTGTTAAACATATTAAGTCAGTTTTTGTTCAATCTCAAAGTGCAGTTGTAAGTGGTGATGATATTACTGAGTTTAGAGTTAATGTAAAGATCACTTTTGAAGTGAAGTAATTAAAATTTAGAAAGTATTGAGGCGTTTTGAAATTTCAAAACGCCTTTTTTTATACCTATATTTGAAAAAAAGTAATGACCATGCTGAATAGGATTTTATTACTGATGATTTTCTCTTTTTTAATCTACAGTTGTAACACCCAAAACAGAAAAGAAATGCCAGATCATTTATATACCAATTCATTGATTAATGAATCTAGTCCTTATCTATTACAACATGCTCATAATCCAGTAGATTGGTATCCTTGGGGAGAAGAAGCTTTAGACAAAGCCAAAAAAGAAAATAAATTAATCTTAATTTCAATAGGATATGCTGCGTGCCATTGGTGTCATGTTATGGAACACGAAAGTTTCGAAGATACTGCTGTAGCCAAGATTATGAATCAGAATTTTATCAATATAAAAATTGATAGAGAAGAGCGTCCTGATATTGATCAAATTTATATGAGTGCTGTCCAACTCATGACTGGCCGAGGCGGTTGGCCACTAAACTGCATAGCATTACCTGATGGCAGACCTGTTTGGGGTGGCACTTATTTTCCAAAGGAAAATTGGGTAGATGCATTAAATCAGATCACAAAGGTATATAATGAAACTCCAGAAAAAATGGAGGAATATGCCAGTAAATTAACCGCTGGCGTTCAGCAATCTGATCTTATAAAATTAAACACTTCTGAAACTAGTTTTACAAAAATCGAACTAGACACCATTGTAGAAAAGTGGAAAAAATATATGGATTTTGACCTAGGCGGGAGTGTTGGCTCTCCTAAGTTTCCCATACCTAGCAATTTAGAATTTTTATTAAGATACGCCAAACAAACCGATACTAAAGAAATTGATTCTTATGTTAACAATTCATTATCTAAAATGGCAATGGGTGGTATCTATGATCAAGTTGGTGGTGGTTTTGCCCGCTATTCAGTAGATTCTAAATGGCATATCCCTCATTTCGAGAAAATGCTGTACGATAATGGTCAAATGGTTAGCTTATATTCTAATGCTTTTTTAGCAACTAAAAATCCTCAATACAAAACAATTGTATACGAAACCACCACATTTATTGAAAGAGAGTTATTAGATAAATCTAATGGATTTTATTCATCTCTCGATGCCGATAGCAACAATGAAAAAGATGAGTTAGAAGAGGGTGTCTATTATGTTTGGAGCGAGGAAGAGTTAAAGGAATTAATTAAAGATGACTTTGAAATTTTTAAGGATTATTACAATATTACATCAGAATGGAAGTGGGAACATGAAAATTACAATCTACATAGAACTTTGAACGATGCAGATATTGCTAAAAAACATAATTTATCATCAGAAGAGTTATCGGAAAAAGTTAAAAATTGGAAAAATATTCTCTTAAAAGAACGTGAAAAACGTAGTCGACCAAGATTAGATGACAAAATATTAACCTCTTGGAATGCCTTGATGTTAAAAGGCTATGTAGATGCTTATCGAGTGTTTAATGATGATCATTTTTTAGATAAAGCCTTAAAAAATGCCAATTTTCTTATTAAAAATCAGCTTAGAGAAGATGGTGGCCTTTATAGAAATTATAAAAATGGAAAAAGTTCCATTAATGCCTATTTAGAAGATTATTCAACTTTAATAGATGCTTTTTTACAGTTATATCAGGTAACTTTAGATAAACAATGGTTGCAAACTGCAAAACAACTAACTGATTATAGCTTTGATCATTTTTATGATGATAAAAGTGGTATGTTCTACTTTACCTCTAATGAAGATGAAGCTTTAATTGCTCGAAAAATAGATACAGATGACAATGTAATACCGTCTTCAAATTCCATCATGGCAAATAATTTGTTTTTGTTAGGTCATTATTATTACAATAAAAAATATAGTGATACAGCTAAACAAATGTTACACAACATAAAAGATAAAGCTATTCGTTATGGAGCTGGTTCATCAAATTGGTTAAATCTATATTTAAACTATTTAGGAGATTTCTATGAAGTTGCTATTTCTGGAAAAAATGCCTTATCAGTATTAAAGGAATTAGATAAAGAATATATCCCTAATAAATTAATTGTTGGTAGTACAAAAGAAAGCAATCTACCTTTACTTGAAAATAAATATAACGAAGATCAAACAACGATTTATGTTTGTATAGATGGTGCTTGTAAACTCCCTGTAACAGAAACTAAAAAGGCTTTACAGCAGCTTAAAATTAACTTATAATGGAATTATTAACAAGAATTTTAATAGCACTTGTAGCATTATTACATTTCTATTTTATGATTTTAGAAATGTTTTATTGGACAAAACCTAAGGGTATGAAAGCCTTTGGTCTTACAAAAGAACTAGCTGAGCAATCTAAAACATTAGCAGCAAATCAAGGGCTATATAACGGCTTTTTATCAGCAGGATTAATTTGGTCTTTATTCGATAAAAATTATAGTGATCAAATAGCAATTTTCTTTCTAATATGTGTGACCATAGCTGGTATTTATGGGGCTTATTCCACAAAAAAAACAAGGATATTGTTTATTCAATCAATTCCTGCTATTATTGCACTTATTATTATATTAATCAAATAAATTAAATGGAAAAATTACAACCATATTTAGACAAAGGTTTAGATCTTATTGTAGAGTATTCACCAAAAGTAATTACTGCTTTAATTATTTTACTTATTGGGCTATGGTTAATAAAAATCATAACTAAATATGCTCGCAAATTGATGAAAAAGCGCGATTTAGATGAAACTTTACAAAAATTTCTTGGTGATCTACTTAATTGGACATTAAAGGCTCTATTATTTGTAACCGTTATTTCTCAACTTGGTGTTGCAACCTCATCTTTCGTTGCAATATTAGGTGCCGCTGGTTTAGCTGTAGGCTTAGCACTTCAAGGTTCTCTGGCAAATTTTGCAGGTGGAGTCTTAATTATGATATTTAAACCTTTTAAAGTTGGTGATCTTATCGAAGCACAAGGTGAATTAGGTACAGTTAAAGAGATTCAAATTTTTGTAACAAAATTATTGACCCCTGGTAATAAATTAGCAATTATACCAAATGGGATATTATCTAATGGTAATATTGTTAATTATACTGAAGAAGGTAAATTACGTGTTGATCTTACTTTTGGTGTTGCTTACGAAGCCGATATTAAACAAACAAAAGAAGTATTGATGAGTGCTATTAATGCTACTGAAAAAGTTTTAAAAGATCCTACTCCGACTGTAAATGTATCTGAATTGGCTGATAGTTCTGTCAATTTTGCTGTACGGCCTTGGTGTGACCCTGCTGATTATTGGGATGTTTATTTTGGAACTACTGAAAATGTGAAAAAAGCATTAGATGCAGCTGGTATTGAAATACCATATCCACATGCTGTTGAAATTCAGAAAGAAGGTTAAGATTTTTTAACTAAAAATGTATATTTAAAATCTAGAAATTTCCAAAATTAATATTCAAGAAAAAAATGTAACTTTGTATAGTAAAATTTAAATTATGACTCTTATTAGAACACTACTTACTTTAACTTTATTTATAAGTATTGCATCTTTTAGTCAACAGGCTTTTTTAGCTAGTCAAGATGCCTTAAACCCAATATCTGATGGTTATTTAAATTATGTGAATAGCAATAGAGATAAAAATACTAAAATTGACCTTTCAACTGTAAAAGGTTCTCCCTACGAAAGTGAAGAATTTGTTTTGGGAAAGGCTTTAGAATTAATTTCAAAAAATTCAGGTGAATTTTATATGCGTTATAATATTTATAATGATGCTATAGAAATGAAAAAGAATTTATACGACAAGTCTGCTACAGATCTTGTAAAGTCTGAGAATATATATGCAAAAATAAATGATAAGAGATACCACTATAGGAATTATGTTGATGAAGATGGTAATAGTAAATCTGGTTATTTCATTTTAATATCATCTAGAGGTGATAATAAACTTTATTTAAAAAGAACTAAAAAATTTATACCAAAAAAAGAGTCTACTGACCCTTATGGTAGTGGATCTCCAGCATCTTTTAATGATTACAGTAAGTACTATTTTGAAGTTAACAACTCTCTTATATCTATACCAGAAAAAAAGAAGTCTTTTCTTAAATTGTTTCCTGAGAAAAAAGATGATTTGAGTAATTTTATTAAAACTGAAAAAATAAACTTAAAAAAAGAAGACAATCTAGTAAAGCTTTTAAACTATTTTTATTCTGAACAAAAAGAAGGTTAAGATTTTTTTTGAGTTACTATAAAATCCTTTAAATAAAAGGGTTCAAAATAGGCGACATCTTCGATGTCGCTTTTTTTATACTTTTCGAATGATAATTTTGCCATCTCTTTCGAGGAAGGAAAATAATTATCTAAAAAAATTAAATTCTCATGCTCAATTATTTCTTTACATTTTTCGGAACCGTCTCCTAAAAAATATACTTTGTTTTTTTCTAAATATTCTAAGAAGGAATTTTCGTCTATAATTTCAGCTTTCGTTTCTCTTATTTGATTTAATTCTGAATTAAAAACTGCGCTGTACACCTCCATTCTTCTAGCGTCTAATAAAGGAATAATGACTGCTTCACTTTCTACTTCAATTGAATTAGCTAACGCTTCAAGTGTTAAGATTGAAATCAAAGGTTTATCAAGACTATAGCATAACCCTTTCGCAGTAGAAACGCCAATTCGTAATCCGGTATAAGAACCTGGTCCTTTACTAACAGCTATTGCATCTAAATCATTGAAAGAAACATTCGCTTCTTTTACTACTTTACCTATAAAAACATGTAAATTTTCGCCATGAGAATAATTACCATCATTTAACTCTTCTATAGCAATGATTTTTCCATCTTTAGCAAGACTTACAGAACAATTCTTAGTTGCTGTTTCTATATTAAGTATTAAACCCACAGGTTAATTTTTTGCAAATATAGAAAGACCTGTTAAGTATTACATCTTAACAGGGTCTCTCTTTGTTAACTAATTTAAGTTACTCTGTGATTATTGGAATACCATAGTAGAACTCAAGCACTTTAGTTCTAAATACAAAATTATATTTTGCTCTAGTTAAAGAAGCTTGCGCGTTAACTAATCTGTTTCTTACTTGTTCAAAATCAAAAGAATTTGTTGCACCAAGATCATAGCGTTGTTTTGCGTAGTCAAAAGATAATTGTTGTGCTTCAACAGACTTTTGTGCAGCTTCATATTCTTTTAAAGTTGCTTTAGCATTGATATATGCGCGTTCAATAGCTTCTCTTAAAGCACGTTTTTGATCTGATAAATTAACTTTAGCAATCTCTTGATTAATCTTTGCTCTGTTCACATTTGCTTTTACTTGCCCTTTGCTGAAAATTGGGATATTTAAACTAAATCCAAAGTTTTGACCTAAGTTATTATCCAGTTGAGTAAAGAAAGGAAATTGATTGATTGGAGAATTTTTATCGTCCTTAATTCCTTGTTGATGTGTGTAAAATGTACTAATACTTCCGCCAAGTGTTAAAGTTGGCAAGTAATCTGACTTTGCAATTCTTATTCCAGTTTCAGCATTTTCCACTGCAATTTCTGAACTTTTAATATCTGGTTGATTTGTTAAAGCCTTTTCAAAGATTTCATTAGTATTATCATATAATAACGCAACCGAATTAATATCGACTGGAACGTCTTTGACATCAAAACCTTGATTAGGAATTTGCAATAGTTGAGATAATTCTAGTAATGATAAAGCGACATTATTTTCTGCAGTAACTATGGCATTTTCGTCATTAATCTTTGTGGCTTCTACCTCTAATAAGTTTCCTTTAGGTTGAACTCCTTCATCTACCAGTTCTTTTGTTCTATTAAATTGTTCTTCACTAATTTTTAATTGTGCAATTGCAATTTTTAAATTCTCTTTATTAAATAATACATTAAGGTAGGAGTTCACAATATTTAGAGAAATATCATTTTTCATTTTCTCTAAATCTAATAAACTTGCATCATAACTTTTTTTAGATTGAGTGTAAGCATTTTTGATTCTAAACCCATCAAATAAGGTCATTGAAGCACCAATACTAAAATTATTAGAACGATTATCAATAGTAGCCAAACCTATACCTTGAAGAAATCGAGAACCAAAATTGAAGTTTTGCGAGGCAGATCCAGAAACTCCTGGTAAATAATCTCCCTTAGCAGTGTTTATGTCTTCTTTTCTTAAATCGGTTGTAAATTTGGCTCTTTGTACTGAAAGGTTATTTTCTAAAGCGTGGTCGACACATTGTTTAAGTGTCCATTTTTTATCTTGTGCAAATGAAAAAGTAATAACTAAAACAGCTATTACAGTGGTAAGTTTTGTTTTCATGAATGTATTATATTTCACCAAAAACTATATTTATTTGGTTAGTTTTCAATTTTAAATCTCTTATATGACGTTTAAAAGTAAAACTTGTTACATTTTAACACTATTATTAAAATGTTAAAATTTTAACTTTTCGCGATTCTTGTAGATTAAATAACCTACAACAGCAACTAAAATGTAAGGGAAAGCCATTAAATAAATAATTCCAGAATTAACCCCTTCTGCAATTTCTGCATCGCCAGATTCAACTACTGCCTTACACATTGCACATTGCGCTTCAACTAATTGAGCAGAAAATAATAATATTAAAAAAAATATTCTTTTCATGCGTAATAAGGAGAAATCATTAAATATACTATAACACCACTAATGGCTACATATAACCACAAAGGGAAAGTGATTTTTGCTATCTTTTTATGCCTTTCATAATCATTAGTAATTGCTCTTACATACGTTATTAGCACAAAAGGGATAATTATAACTGATAACAAGATATGTGTAATTAAAATAAAATAATATACATATTTAATTGTCCCTTCTCCATCAAAAGAAGTTGAATCAGAAGTCATATGATATGCAATATACATTACTAAAAAAATCACCGAGCAAACAATTGCAGTTTTCATCAATCTTTCATGCAATTTTCTATTATTATTTTTTATAGCCCAAACTGCTACTATCAATATTAGAGCGGTTATCCCATTTATTGTGGCATAAATAGGTGGTAAGAAGGTCAAAGGTTTAGCATTTGGTATTTTTACTCCAAACAAAGCAGCTACTACCAATGGAATAGCTATTGAAAGAATAACGATCCATTTATTATATTTTTTTGTTGAAGTAATTTCTTGACTCATCTATTCTTCCAATAATTTTTGAATATCCTCTTTTAACAATTCTATCTGATCATTCTCTGTTCCTTGATAATACACTATCGGGTTACCGTGTTCATCTCTTCTACAACGGATATATCCTTTTTTATCTATTAAAGCAAAATAACCTTGATGCTCAAATCCGCCTGCAACATCAGGATTAATCTCAGCAAAAATATTTAATCCTTTATTAGACAATTCATAAACCTTATCTTTATTATCAATGGTAAGCATATGCCAGTTTAATGATGTTATCCCGTAATCTTCTGCATACTGTTTTAACACCAATGGTCTATCTGTTTCAGGGTCTATAGAAAAAGATGCTATACCAAAATCATCTCTTTGCCCATATTCTTTTTCTAACTTTAACATATTGCGATTCATAATAGGGCAAATTGTTGGACAAGTTGTAAAAAAGAATTCTACCACATACACTTTATCTTTGTAATCATTATTAGTTATTAATAAACTATCTTGATTGATAAATGCAAATTCTGGCATTTTTCGTTTTTCGTTATTAATGGTTAGATACGAAAGTTTTCCTTCTACCACTTTATTCATTCGGGTATCTTCTACAACAGTTTTATCATTTATTCTATCTACAACTTTTGGAATTGCGTAAATACCAAACACCAATACAATAAATGATATAGCTATGTATGATTTATTCTTCATTTTTTAACCAATCTTTACGTTTTTTTCTATTCTGTTTTAATGCCATTCTATATTCAGCAACTAATACTTTTACATCATCTAGCATTTTATTATGAATAGGAGCTACCGTCTCTGCTGGATATCCATATAAAATACCATTGGGGATATCTTCATCATTTGTTCTTCCACGTAGGTGCATATTCTTATCAACGATAAATGCGTATTTAGAATAGCCGTTATTAGCAATTTGATAGTCCGTTTTAAAACTATTGAATAGCTCCTTTATTTCTTCTGGCTCTCCAAATAAAAACTTCCACCGCCTCATATCTGTAGCAAATGCAACTTTATTTTTGAGTTCTTGTGCCTCTTTCTCCTTTCCTTTTGGGAGTATAACTAAAAACTGAAAGTCATCAAACTGATTAAAACGTTTGTATATTTTTTGATTCAAGTTAAGTGCATTAGTTTGTGATTTGTCTAAATCATCACCTAAAAAACTGACAATAGAAATTTTCCCTTTTAAGGATATATCAGTTCCATCTTCTGAAATTAAATGTGAAACATCACCTATTTCTTTTGTTAAGACCGGAAGTTTTGCAAAGTTATTTGTACCAGTAATTAAAAACAAATACAATGCTAAAGGAAAAAAGAATAGGATAAATAAGACCCAGAATTTTTTATTTTTTAAAAAACTAAACATACTGTGTTAAGCTAAAAAAAGCGGTTTAAAACCGCTTATTTATAAATTATTTGTTATCCCCATCGCAAATATGGAGCTAATTGTTCAAATTTATAGTCACCTTCTATTAATATCAAGGCGGTTAAGTAAACAATTAGAAATATCACTGTCCAAACTATGGCTCTTCTAAACCATGTTTTCTCGTCTTTTAAATGCATAAAGTACCAAGCGATACCGTAGGCTTTTACTAAGGTTAAGATTAAGAATATCCAGTTTAACAAACTAGTTCCTAAAAATTGCGTTAAGTGTAACGATTCTGGTTTATAGATCCCAAAAGCAACTTCAACAATAGTTACAATTGAAAGAAAACCAAAAACTTTCCAAATTAATGCTGTATGTGATCCTGCGTGTGCCATTTTTTAATATCGTGTTTAAACTAAATAGAAGAATGTAAATACAAATACCCAAACTAAATCTACAAAGTGCCAGTATAAACCAACCTTTTCAACCATTTCGTAATGCTTTCTTTTTTCGTAAGTACCTATAATTACATTAAAGAAGATAATCACATTAATTACGATACCAGAAAACACGTGAAAACCGTGAAAACCTGTAATAAAGAAAAAGAAATCGGCAAATAGTGTTTTACCATATTCATTTACTTTTAGGTTTGCACCTCGTACCACACTTTTAGCTTTTGCTAGTAAAGTCTTTGCTTCTTCTTTAGAAACTATAGTTTTCTTCTTAGTACTTAAATCAATCTTCTCTATTCTAAGATTTACATTAGGATTTGCATTAAAACTTTCTACTACTTCAGTTAAAGTATATTCAGGCAATGAAGATTCAGACATAAACCAAACGCCATCATTTCTTCTCAATTGCTCCCTTTCTGAATGATGAGACTTTACAAAATTTTCTAAGGCTATTTGGTGACCTGTTTCATCGGTAAATTGAACTATTTGTCCGTCTGTTAATTCAACTGCTCCGTAAGAACCATTAATAAATGTTTTCCACTCCCAAGCTTGAGAACCAACGAAAATTAATCCTCCAATTATGGTAAGCAGCATGTAAAGAATTACTTTTCCTTTTTTCATGTGATGGCCTGCATCCACTGCCAACACCATCGTTACAGATGAAAAAATTAGTATAAAAGTCATAAATGCCACATAGATCATTGGGTAACTACCATGTGAAAAAGGAATGTGTGTAAATACCTCGTCGGCAATTGGCCAGCTATCTAAAAATTTAAACCGTATCATACCATATGACACTAAAAATCCAGAAAACGTTAAGGCATCAGACATGATAAAGAACCACATCATCATTTTGCCATAACTAGCACCAAAAGGCCTGCTTCCTCCTCCGCTCCATAATCCGCCTTTCGATTCTTCAGTAGCTACAGTTGCTTCCATATAAAGTTGAATAGTTAATTTGGTTATTCAAGATCTTTTTAAGACCTCTTTCTGTTTAATGAGCAAAAGTAAAAAACTTACTCAGATAAACCAACGGTTTAAAATTGTTTTTTAGACTTTCTAAGATATTATTATCTAATATAATAGAAGAATAAAAATAGAAATATCCATAATATATCTACAAAATGCCAGAAAATAGCGCCTAAATCTAAGCCTAAATAGTTGGCAGCACTATAACGGTTTCTAAAATTATTATAGATAACAACTAACAATACAACAAGTCCAACTAAAACGTGAACTAAATGCGCTAGTGATATTACCATTAAAAGCGAAGAAGACACAATGCTTTCTTTACCAGCCATATAGAAACCTGCTTCTCGCAATTCATAAAATCCTTGAACTTGCGAAGCTATAAACCCTAATCCTAGCAATAATGTTAAGATCAAAAATATTGTTGTTTGAGATCGATTGTCTTTTTTTATACCTCTTTTAGCAAGGATAAATGTAATACTGCTTAAAATGATTAAAAGCGTACTAATATATAAAGCCTGAGGCATCTCTAAAGACACCCAATCTTCTCTTTTACTACTAATTACATATGCACTTGTAAGTCCGGCAAACATCATTACCATACTTATCATAGAAATGTAAAGCATATGTTTAGAAGTTCTCTCTCTTAATCTTAATTCCATTTCTATCAATGTAAAAATTTATCAACTACATATATAACTTGCAAAGCTGTAATGTATAGTACACTAGCTAGCATTAATTTTCTAGCAATTATATCTGTTTGCTTCTTGTGCAATTGTATACCGAAGTATAACATATAACCTCCTAATAATAAAACCAATAAAGCGGCAATTGGCGATAAATATAGGCTACCTGTTAATTTAAATACAGGTAAAATAGATATTAAGATCATCCAAACTGTATATAACAAAATTTGTGTTGTAGCTTTGTTATTTTTTTCTCCGGTAGGTAACATGTTGAACCCTGCTTTTTTGTACTCATCGTATCCTAACCAACCTATTGCCCAAAAGTGTGGAAATTGCCAAAAAAATTGAATCATAAACAACATACCTGGTTCTATATCAAATTTTCCAGTAGCGGCTACCCATCCTAACATAAAAGGTATCGCTCCTGGTATTGCTCCAACAAAAACCGATAATGGTGTTACAGATTTTAAAGGAGTATAAACACTTGCATATAAAAAGATTGAAATAGCAGCGAACATAGCCGTTTTAGCATTGATATTGTATAATATCGCAATCCCCGCAAGGGTTAATATCACACCAATAACCATGGCCACATTTACAGACATTCTGCCAGCTGGTATCGGTCTATTTTTGGTTCGCTTCATTAACTTATCAGTATCTTTTTCTATAATCTGATTAAATGTATTTGAAGCTCCTACCATACAATAGCCTCCAATAGTCAACATTATTAAAGTAGGAATATGAATGGTATCTACAGCCAATAAATAACCAGCGATAGATGAAAATACCACGCTAATAGATAAGCCAAACTTTGTTAATTGTTTTAAATCGTCGAACACAGTTGCTATAGAAGTATTTTTTGCAGTAGAACTATATGTAGTTTGCATGTGCTTTTGCTAAAAATCGGATGCAAATATACCCAATAAATCACGATTAACCATGTTAAAAATAAGTCTTTATAAAAACCTCTTACAAAAACTTAAAAAAAGCCTTTGTGATTCGTAGAAATGTATTAAATTTGCCCTCGCATTTGAAAGAAATGTATGTTCTTTTTAAAAGATGTTCTGCGAAAGTAGCTCAGGGGTAGAGCATCACCTTGCCAAGGTGAGGGTCGCGGGTTCAAATCCCGTCTTTCGCTCAAAAATATACCTATGCTCGAGTGGTGGAATTGGTAGACACGCTGGACTTAAAATCCAGTGGACAGTAATGTCCGTATGGGTTCAAGTCCCATCTCGAGTACTTAAAAGCTCTTAATCAGCAGATTAGGAGCTTTTTTATTTTCTAAGGTAGAGTGTTTTAATAAAAGGAATCCAGGTGCGCCCCTCATCTTTAGATCTACCAACAACTACTTCATTTTCTTTTTCAGATAATTGATTATAGATCATTTTGAAAGTGTAAGATGAAGAAGTATCATTCCCGTTTGTAAGTCTAGGAATTGAATCTGCATTACAAAAGATTAATTTTTTATCAGAAACCTTTCCTTTATAGATATCCATTGTACCCGTAGAAAGATTTAAATTTAATAGCTTGTAAACATCTTTATCATCATAACCAAAAGTGTTGCTCATTGAGATAACCTCATCACCTTTAATTATTTCTATCTCTTCAGACATCAGTTTAGCTTTACAGGAAATAGTAGATTTTCCAACACCAACTTTAGTCCAAAAATCTGATTGATACATATAAAGAGCCACATTAAAATTACCTAATAAATAATCTAAACAATTAAGATAATCTTTAGAAGTCTCTTTTTCGTCGGTTGATAAATACCCCAGCATGTTATTAATTTCTGATTTAGTTAAGAAACAGCTTCCTATTACATAAAGACGCCATTAAATAAACTCTGTTACATTTTTTAACATTTGTGAGGGTAAAAAAAGAGTGAAATCTTTACAAATTTGGTAATACCGATAATAATTTACCTAATTTAACACTTGTTCTAAGTCTTTCCAGAATCGAACATATGATTTAGTAACCACATTAGCATCTCGAATAACAATTGGTGTCCTTAGAGCTAAAGGTGCAAATGCCATTGCCATTCTATGATCATTATAGGTTTCGATCTTAATATTAGGGTTTATATTTTTCGAGGATTTTAAATACAAACTCTCTTCTGTAACATGAATACTTGCTCCTAATTTCTGTAGTTCTGTTTGTAATGCTATTAAACGATCGGTTTCTTTTATTTTTAAGGTGTGTAAGCCAGTCAGATTACAAGATATTCCTAATCCAAAACAAGTAACTGCAATAGTTTGAGCAATATCTGGGGCACTAACCAAGTTGTGAGCTAAGGGTTGCGAATCATGAATTGTTCTTTTTCTTAGGACAATCGAATTTTCTTGAAATTCTGTTTCTACACCAAAATCCTCATATATTTCTGTTAAGCAAGAATCTCCTTGTAAACTATTTTTTTTATAAGATGATAGTTTAATAACTGTTCCTATTTCGCTCATAGCTACTAAGCTGTAATAATAAGAAGCAGAACTCCAATCAGATTCCACTACAATAGTCGTATCATCGATTTCCTTTTGAGGAAAAACTTTAATTTTATTTTTACTCCATTGTGTTTTAACACCCAACTGATTGAGTAATGCAAGTGTCATTTCTAAATAAGGTCTCGAAGTAATTTCATCTAACAACTCTACTTCTAAACCATTTTCAAGCTTAGGAGCAATCAATAATAACGAAGAAATATATTGACTACTCACATTACCAGGTATTGAAACCTTATCCTTTCTAATTTCTTTCCCTCTAATTCTTATCGGTGGATAACCATCTTTATTTTCGTAAGTAATATCAGCATCAAGCATTTTTAACGCCTCTACTAAAACTTTTATTGGCCTGTTTTGCATACGTTCAGAACCTGTTAAAACAACTTCACTATCCTTCTTAACCGAAAAATACGATGTTAAAAAGCGCATTGCTGTACCCGCATGACCAATATTGATAATTTCTTTAGTTGAATTTAATGCGGCTTGTAGGTGCTTTGTATCATCTGAATCTGATAAATTCTTTAGTTGAAAGTCTGGAAACCATTGTTTTAAAATCAACAACCTATTCGATTCACTTTTAGATCCAGAAACTTGAATTTTAGCATTCTTAATTT
Source organism: Maritimimonas rapanae (assembly GCF_057837205.1). Taxonomy (NCBI): domain Bacteria; kingdom Pseudomonadati; phylum Bacteroidota; class Flavobacteriia; order Flavobacteriales; family Flavobacteriaceae; genus Maritimimonas; species Maritimimonas rapanae. The sequence continues at coordinate 103,621 of NZ_JBYQFI010000002.1, forward strand.
GCTTGTCTGTATAGTCTAAGTATAAATCCACAGAATTAAAAAGTGTTAATTTTTATTACTAATTTTAGCTTCCTATTCAACTAACCAAATATTATGAAAAAACTTACTTTATTCTTTGTTAGTATTCTATTTCTAACAAGTTTTTCGATCAACGCCCAAAAGTACAAAAGAAAAAAACAAACAAACACTACTAAATTCGATCAAAAATTCTATGATGCTGTCCAATGGAGAAACATTGGTCCATTTCGGGGTGGCAGAAGTGGTGCAGTAACTGGTGTTTCTGGCAAAGCAAACTTGTTTTATATGGGTTCCACTGGTGGAGGTATCTGGAAAACTACAGATGCTGGTAATACTTGGGAAAATATTTCTGATAAATTTTTCGGAGGTTCTGTAGGATCTGTAGCTGTTAGCGAATGGGATAATAATGTTATCTATGTAGGTAACGGTGAAAAGACTGTACGTGGTAATGTATCTTCTGGTGATGGTATTTGGAAATCTGTAGATGCTGGTAAAACTTGGAAACATATTGGTTTAAAAAATTCTCGCCACGTACCAAGAATACGTATACATCCTAAAAACCCAGATATTGTTTATGCAGCTGTTTTAGGTGACCTCTATAAGTCATCTGATGAAAGAGGTGTGTATAAATCTATTGATGGCGGAACCACATGGAAGAAAGTTTTATTTGCAAATAATGATGCTGGAGCAATTGATTTGATAATTGACCCTAATAATTCTAGAGTTTTATATGCTAGCACGTGGAATGTTAGAAGAACTCCATATAGTTTATCAAGTGGTGGTGAAGGCTCTGCTTTATGGAAAAGTATTGATGGCGGTGAAACTTGGGCAAACATTTCTACAAACGAAGGCTTGCCAAAGGGCATTTGGGGAATTAGCGGGGTAACTGTTTCGCCTGTAAATTCTGATATAGTTTGGGCACTCATCGAAAATAAAGATGGTGGCGTTTATAAATCTACAGATGCGGGTAAAACATGGAAATTGATAAATAAAGAACGTAAGCTTCGTCAACGTGCTTGGTATTACACTCGTCTATATGCTGATACACAAGACGAGAATATTTTATATGTTCTAAATGTTAGATATCATCGTTCAACGGATGGTGGTAAAACTTATAAAACATTTAATGCTCCACATGGTGACCATCACGATCTTTGGATCGCTCCAGAAGACAACCAACGTATGATTATTGGTGATGATGGAGGTGCACAAGTAAGTTTCGATGCTGGTACTAATTGGACTACATATCATAATCAACCAACCTCTCAGTTCTATAGAGTAACTACAGATAATCACTTTCCATATCGTATTTATGGTGCACAGCAAGATAATTCTACAGTAAGAATTTCGCATCGTTCTAACGGAAGATTTATTACCGAAAAAGATTGGGAAGCTACCGCTGGAGGCGAAAGTGCTCATATAGCTGTTGACCCAACTGATAATGATATCGTTTATGGCGGTAGTTATGGCGGATTTTTAACTAGAGTAAATCATAAAACTAATGAAGTGCGCGCAATCAATGTTTGGCCCGATGATCCTATGGGACATGGAGCTGAAGATTTTAAATATCGTTTTCAGTGGAATTTTCCGATATTCTTTTCTCCTAATAATCCTAAAAAATTGTATGCCGCTTCTAATCATTTACACGTAACAACTAACGAAGGACAGTCTTGGGAAATTATAAGTCCTGACCTAACCAGAAATGACCCTAAAACATTAGGCCCTTCTGGTGGCCCAATTACTAAAGATAATACGGGTGTTGAATATTATGGAACCATTTTCGCTGCTGCTGAATCACCATATGAAAAAGGATTGATTTGGACAGGCTCTGATGATGGCTTAGTACATATTTCAAAAAACGGTGGAGATGATTGGACGAATGTAACCCCTAAAAATATGCCTGAATGGATGATGATAAACTGCATAGAAATTGATCCGTTCAACAAAGGAGGTGCTTATCTAGTTGGTACAAAATATAAAACCGGTGATTATAGACCTTATCTTTATAAAACCACAGATTACGGTCTAACCTGGAAAAAAATTACCAATGGAATTGGCGACGAAGATTTTACCAGAGCCTTAAGAGCTGATCCTAAACGTAAAGGTTTATTATATGCTGGTACAGAGAGAGGTATGTATGTAAGTTTCGATGATGGAGCCAGTTGGTCAAAATTTCAATTAAACCTACCCATAGTTCCTATTACTGATTTAGCAATTAAAAACGATAATTTAATTGCTGCAACACAAGGACGTTCTTTTTGGATGATAGATGATCTGACACCATTACATCAAATGAAAAATGATTTATCAAATCAAGATTTCTTTGTGTTTAAACCCATTAATAGTTACCGTATGAATGGAGGAAATGGCGCAACTTCAAAAACGCAAGGGCAAAATCACAATGGAGGAGTGACCGTGAATTTTTATGTAAAAGACACAGCCAAAGCTGATACAATTTCTTTATCCTTTTTAGATAAAAATAGAAATTTAATAAAGAAATATTCAACCCATCCTGATAAAGAAAAAAAAGAGGAAAAACTTAAAGTAGAGCCAGGGAGCAATCAGTTTAACTGGAATATGGTATATCCTGACGCAGAAAAGGTAAAAGGTATGATCTTATGGTGGGCTTCTTTAAGAGGACCTAAAGCTTTACCAGGAAATTACATTGTAGAATTATCTAAAAATGGTAACTCAAAATCTCAAGAATTTACTATTTTAAAAGATCCAAGAAGTGAAGCTACAGAAGATGATATGAAGGCTCAATTTGACTTTATGATTTCTGTTAGAGATAAAATGACAGAGATACACAAAGCTTTAAAAAATGTAAAAAAAGTAAAAAATCAAATAGCTCAATTAAAGAAGTCTATAACTGATAAAGATAAATACAAAGAGTTGCTAGATTTTGCCTCTAAAATATCTAAAGATGTTACTAAAATTGAAAATAATTTATACCAAACAAAAAGTAAGAGTAATCAAGATCCTTTAAATTTCCCCATAAAACTAAATAATAAATTAGGGCATTTAAATTCATTATCATCTATAGGTAATTATAGACCTACAGATCAGGCTATTGCTTTTAAAAATGAAATTACGAAACAGATTGATAAAGAGTTAGCAGATTTATATAAGATATTCGATAATGATGTTAAAGAACTCAACAAGAAAGTAAAAGAAAGTGCAATAGATTTAATTCAATTAAATAAATAATAAAAAAGAGGGCTTGTGTAAGCCCTCTTTTTTATTTCATATTTCTATTAATTATCCACATTCCGTAGGCAACACTTATAATTAATTTTGTTGCAAAGAAGCGCACCCAATTACCATTGGCAAAATTTTTAGCAACAATGGCTTCAGTATCAAACTTTAAAATATCTGAAAAACTATTTATTAATAGTGATATAATAATTAAAAGAATAAAAAACATCGAAGCTATTCTTAATGTATGCTTCCAAAAAAGTGGTGTTTTAATTTTCTCTACAAAAGTCATATTATTTTAATTTTTCATTATTGTGATGTCTGTTGTGGTCTCTTTTTGCCTTTATATCTAATTTCTTATTAAAAGCTTCTTGCAGGTCAACTCCTGTTTGATTTGCAAGACACAACACCACAAATAAAACATCTGCAAGCTCTTCACCCAGGTCTTTATTCTTGTCGGATTCTTTTTCACTTTGCTCTCCATAACGTCTTGCAATTATTCTTGCCACCTCACCCACTTCTTCGGTAAGTTGAGCCATATTTGTGAGTTCATTAAAGTAGCGAACTCCATGATTTTTAATCCATTTGTCTACAGCTAACTGCGCATTTTTCACATCCATATCAAGCTATATTTTCTTCTAATTCTGGTTTCTGTTCTTTATCAAATAATGAGAATATTATAACAATTAATGTCCCAAAAACTATAGAAACATCTGCCATATTAAAAATTTCGGTATCAAAAAAACCAAAATCTACATACATAAAATCGGTAACCGAGCCATGAACAATTCTATCGAAGATATTACCTATACCGCCGCCAACGATAAAACAAAAACCAAAAATCACTTCTTTGGTATACTCTTTTTTTATCAATAGCATACCCAATAAAATAAGTAATACAACAGCAGGAATTATTTGTAAAATTATCATTTTAGCTACTGGGCTTAAGTTTGAGCCCCAACTATAAGCAGCACCCGAATTTTCTACTTTGGTAAGTATCAAATTATTCTTAATTACTTGTATCCGTTCGTTAGGAGATATTTTTTCTCTAACTATATGTTTGGAGATCTGATCGCAACTAATATTTAAAAATATTAATGCTAAAATAAGTACGATTCTAGTAACGGGACTTACTTTCATTATGCTTAAAATTCGATTGGCTCAAAGGTAGGTTAAAAATTTTGTTCTTGGTATTTCTTCAGCTCCTAAACTAGCTAAATGTTCGTTATATACCTGGCAGTCAATTAGCTTATAATTCTCTTCTTTTAATCTTCTTACCAGATAAATAAATGCAATTTTTGAAGCATTTGAAACTTTACTAAACATACTTTCGCCACAAAAAACAGAGCCGAGATCAACTCCATACAGTCCTCCGACCAATTCATCATGTTGCCACACCTCAACCGACTTTGCCCAACCAATTCGATGCAACTCTATATAGGCTAGCTTCATTTCATTAGTTATCCAAGTTCCGTTTTGATCTTTACGATTTATGGTTTTACAGTTTTGTATAACTGATTCAAAATCTTGATTAAAGGTAATTCTAAAATCTTCTTTTCGAAGAATTTGCTGCATACTCTTTGAAACTCTTAATTTATCGGGAAACAAAACCATTCTAGGGTTTGGGCTATACCATACAATAGGATCACTATCAGAAAACCAAGGGAAAATGCCACTTTTATAAGCCAGTTGCAAGCGTTCAGTCGATAAATCACCTCCTATAGCTAAAATTCCTTCTGGAGTAGCTTCATTAACATGTGGAAACCATATTTTATCAGATAATAAATACATTCTCTAAAAGAGCAGCAACCCTAAAATATATATAGTAGTACCCACAAACATTAGCAGTAACGTATATGGTAAAATCTCTTTAGCTTTTAATTTAGTTATTCCAAGTAATGGTAATGCCCAAAACGGTTGCAACATATTGGTTATTTGATCCCCATATGCCAACGCCATAATTGCTTTAGGTAATGGTACACCTAGCTTTAAAGCAGATTCAATAACTATGGGGCCTTGCACTGCCCATTGACCACCTCCACTAGGTACAAAAATATTGACCAATCCTGCGCTAAAGAATGTAAAAATAGGCATAGTCGTTTCATTAGCGATAGAAACAAAAAAATCGGAAATTTCATTCACCATTCCTGTACTTTTCATAATACCCATGATACCAAAATACAATGGGAATTGAATCAAAATACCTGAAGTTCCCTTAATTGCCTCTTCAACTGCATTTAGAAAACTCTTAAAATTGCCATGCAATACGATGGCCAAACCAATCATAAAAAAATTGAGCATATTGGGTGTAATTATAAAGTCTAACAATTTTACCCAATATTGATATGTGAAAGCAATTAATACTACAATACCGAAAAATAAAGCAAACCATTTAGAATAATCTAATTTTTCTGCACCTTCTAGATCGTCATTCTTATCAGATTCAAATTGATATTCAGGTAAATTTAGTGTAGTAGGTTCAGCATTTTTAGCCAATATTTTTAAAAATAATGGAATCACAACTAATAACACTCCGAAAATCACCAAATTCCACCAGCTAAAAATGGTACTATAAGTAGAGACTAAATCTGGTAATTGATCTATAAAATCTACATTAGAAATGCCTTGCATCAATTCTTTCAAATGACCCGATTCGGCTACTTTTAAAGGGGCGGAGCCACTCATACCACCATGCCAAATCATTAAGCCTACATAACCAGCTGCCCCAATTAACGGATAGTTAATTTTTATATTATTTCTCTGTGCGTGCTCTCCTACTTTTCTTGCTAAAATAGCTCCAAATATGAGTCCCAATCCCCAATTAAAAAATGAAACCAACATTGTGGTTGTACTTATTAAAACAACTGCATTTTGTGTATTTGTTACTAGGTTGGTGATTTTTGAAATAAGCCAGCTCATTGGTTTGCTTAAAACTAACACATGGCCTAGTACCAAAATTAACATCATTTGGTAGGCAAAAACCAATAAACTATTATTCCAGATACCGTTCTCCCAATGAGAAAGAATATTTAAAAAATGATTGCCGTCAGAGTTGTTTTTAGTAAAAAACAATGCCATTAACATAGTAAACAATGTTAATAAAATGGCGATGGTAAATGGAGACGGTAAGAAACGTTTAAATAATGTTTCTATAGATTTTGTAATATTCATTAATTGAAAATAGAGCTTGAAAATACTTTTTTTTAGGGAATAAAAAAAGGCTTCATATAGAAGCCTAATATAAATTAAAGACCCTTCGACTACGCTCAGGGTGACATTTTACTAAAATGGTAAATCGTCTGGTTCGTTATCTGAAACGCTATCTGCAGGCTCAAAAGCATCTACAGCTTCTATCGGAGGCATTTCTGTAGGAGCATTAGTCTGTAATTTTTCAATTCTCCACCCTTGAATAGAATTAAAGTACTTTGCTTCACCTTCTGGATTTATCCATTCTCTACCGCGCAGATTGATGCTCACTTTTACATCTTCTCCAACATTATAGTTATTCAAAATATCTGTTTTATCCTGTACAAATTCTATCATTAGCATTTGTGGATATTGTTCATCTGTTGTTACTACCAACTCACGCTTTCTAAACCCGCTTGCACCAAATGTTTGGGTTTCACCAATTAATTTAATCTTTCCTGTAATTTCCATATTTCTTATTTTATTAAAAGTACTTTCCAAGCACTTTCTACATCATTATTTTCTAAAAACTCTTTGGCAAATGTATGTTTTTCTTGAGTTTTTAATCCTCTATACTTAGGGTTATTGGCAGCAAAGTTATCAACATCTTGTTGATTGGGTAATGATTCTACATTACCTAACATTCCTAAATTATTACCAGTAAGAATATTACTATCTCTAATTTCATCAGGAACTTGGTCAACACCTATACCTAGAGTAGAAAGCGGTTTAGGTATTTCGAAAAAATCAGTTTTAGCGCGTGAGTAATAACTGCCCCCTGCTCTAGCAACCAAATCTAATTTATGCTGATCTATTGTATTGTTCTTATCTAGTACATCCAAACTAATATGCATTTTTAAAACTTCACAAATAATTAAGTTACCCGCACCTCCTTCTTTTCCTAGTTGTATAACCTCATTCACTTTACATTCAAATTGTACGGGTGATTCGGCAACACGAAATGGTTCTACCAAATCAGATTTGAGCATAGTGAATCCGGCTTTTTCAAATTCATTCACTCCTTTAGCATATTCTGTGCTTGATAAAGACATTTGTTGTACAATAGCATAGTTAACAACATTAATTACGACCTCTTTAACTTCTTTTACATTTTCCAACGTATGCTTGGTTGTATTATCGCGAACACGTCTAGCTGGAGAAAAGATCATAATTGGTGGGTTGGCACTAAACACATTAAAAAAACTAAAAGGAGATAAATTAGGGTTACCATCTTTATCAATAGTACTAGCAAAAGCAATAGGTCTAGGTGCTACAGAACTCAACAAATAACCATGCAGTTTCGCAGTAGAAATATCTTTAGGATCTATACTTAACATCAATAAATTTTAAAGAGTAAAAGTAATTATTAAATGGCAACTATAATATCAATTTATTTTTTTAGTTATATCGTGAGATAATTTTATATTTGTGAGAATGAATCTCCCTCAAAATAAGACATTACTTCGTTGGATACTCGTCATAACTGCCTTTCTGGTTGTTGCTCTTATTTTATGGAATACCAATGTTTTCTTTCAGAAATTTAAGCAAGAAGAGCGTAAGAAAATGGAAGTCATTGCTGCTGCTCTTCAAAACATGAATAATCCTGATTTAGATATTGATATTACTCTAGAAGGAAAAATTATTGAGAGTAATAAGAATATTCCTATGATTTTAACTAACGACGAGGATAAAATTGAAAGTTGGAATAATTTAGATTTTGAAGGTTCTGGTCCTTTTGACAATTTATCAACACAAGATAGGCTCTATCTCACTAAACAATTAGCTATAATGAAAAGTGAGAACAAACCTTTAATAGTTAAAGAACATAATAGCGAAAATATTTCTGGAAATATTTATTATAGAGACTCAGATCTTTTAAACAGATTAAAATATTACCCGCTGGCCTTACTTTTAATCTTATTTCTTTTTGGAGCAGTGATTTATATGGTTTTTAAATCTAACAGAGCTGCCGAACAAAATAGGCTTTGGGCTGGTATGGCTAAGGAAACAGCACATCAAATTGGCACACCATTATCTTCTTTGCTTGGTTGGGTAGAAATCTTACGTATGGAAAATGCCGATGAAGCTACTGTTGTTGAAATTGAAAAAGATGTTGACCGTTTAAACACAATTGCAGATCGTTTTTCTAAAATAGGATCAATTCCGAAATTAGAACGTTACGAGCTCGTTGAAGAAACCAAAAAAGCGTTTGATTATTATGAATCTAGAAGTTCTAAACTAGTAGATTTTGAATTTGAAGTAGTAAATAAAGAGAAAATTTATGCTATGATCAATCACCAATTATTTAGCTGGGTGATTGAGAATTTAGTTAAAAATGCCATTGATGCCATGCAAGGTAAAGGCAGTATTAAAATTCAAATAGGTTCTAAAGATGATAAGTTTGTAAAGATCAATGTAATTGATACTGGTAAAGGTATCCCAAAAGGGCTTTTTAGAAAGATTTTTGATCCTGGTTATACAACGAAAAGACGTGGTTGGGGGCTTGGCTTATCATTAACCAAACGTATTATTGAAGATTACCATGATGGAAAGATCTATGTAGAAAAATCTGAAATCGACAAAGGCACAACCTTTACTGTACTTTTAAAAGAATTATAAATTACTTGTAATCATTTTTGCAATTTCTTCAAACTCTTCTTTAGTTAAATTTACTTTATGTTTAAAATCAATATCACTCATTGAATTTAAAGGAATTAAATGCACATGTACATGAGGCACTTCTAAACCTATTACTGACATCCCTACACGTAAACAAGGCACTGCTTTTTCTAAAGCAATTGCAACTGTTCTAGAAAATTCTAATAAACCAATATAAATATCTTTATCGAGATCAAATATTTTATTAACCTCTTTTTTAGGCACCACTAAAGTATGCCCTTTAGCATTAGGGTTAATATCTAGAAAAGCAAAGAAATTTTCATTCTCTGCCACTTTGTAGCAAGGTATTTCTCCATTTATGATCTTAGTGAAAATAGAAGCCATTATTCTCTGGTAATTTCTAAAATTTCAAACTTCATAGTACCGTTTGGTACTTGTACTTCTGCAATATCTCCAACAGATTTTCCTAACAATCCTTTACCAATGGGAGAATTGACAGATATTTTACCTGCTTTAAAATCAGATTCTGAATCAGCAACCAATGTATATTTAAATTCCATTTTATTAGCTGTATTCTTTATTTTAACCGTAGATAAAGCCAACACCTTAGATACATCTAACTGGCTCTCATCAATTACTCTAGCTGATGCAACTACATTTTTTAATTGAGCAATTTTAAACTCCAACAATGACTGTTCTTCTTTAGCAGCATGATATTCAGCATTTTCACTAAGGTCGCCTTTATCTCTTGCTTCTGCAATAGCATTAGAAACACGAGGTCTTTCTACATGCTCTAAATGTTCTAATTCTTCTTTTAATTTTTTTAATCCTTCTGCTGTATAGTATGATACTTTACTCATAATTCATTCGTTTTAACTAAAAATAAAAAATCTCACGCCGAGAACATAATTCCGAATGAGATTCAGTATGCAAATGTACAAAATATTTTAATTTCAACCCTTAATCACTAACTTGCGGCATATTATTTTTGATGAAAAACTTTGTTTTAATAGTCCTTTTCGTAAGTCTGTTTAGTTGTGGTAGTTCTGATGATGGTAATCCTCTATTACCAAATGTTCCTGTTAATGAAACCGTTTTTTTAAACAACCCTTCTTCACAACCTTTGTTAATTCCTGGCGGTTATATCTCAATTCAGGGAGGTATTTCTGGTATTATTGTCTATAATCTTAATAATTCTCAGTATTTCGCTTACGATAGGGCTTGCCCACATAAAGCTCCGGGAGACTGCCAACCAATGGTAGTTAATGATGGAATAACAATGGAATGTCCTTGCGATGGTGCGAAATTTGCCCTAGCTCTTGGAGGGCAACCACAAAGTGGAACTAATCAAGCAGCTAGACAATATAAAGTTGTTAAAAACGGAAACTCTTTAATTATTACAAACTTTTAATTTGTAGTATTTTCTAATATTAAGATGCTTATTTTTGCTGAAAAGCATTTTTAAGTGAATAATTACTTTTCTTCAGATTTTAAATTAGGAATTCTAGGTGGAGGACAATTAGGCAGAATGCTCCTAACCGAAACACAAAAATTTGACATTTATACTTTAATTTTGGATGCTTCTAATGAAGCTCCGTGTAAAGACGTCTGTAACGAATTTTACCAAGGTAGTTTATTAGATTTTGACACCGTTTATAATTTTGGCAAAAAGGTAGATCTACTTACAATAGAGATTGAGAATGTAAATGTAGATGCCCTCGAAAAATTAGAGAACGAAGGATTAAAAGTGTATCCTTCGCCGAAAACAATTCGAACAATTCAGAATAAGGCAACCCAAAAATTATTTTACGTAGATCATTCAATCTCTACAGCTGATTTTTCTCGTTTCGCTTTTGCGGAAGAAATTAAAACTGCTATAAAACATGAAACACTACAGTTTCCGTTTGTATGGAAGAGTGCTCAGTTTGGCTACGACGGAACGGGTGTAAAAATCATCAGATCTTTAGAAGACTTACAAGGGTTATCGAATGCTGAGTGTATAACCGAAGAAATGATTCCTTTTAAAAATGAATTAGCCGTTATCGTTGCAAGAAATGCAAGTGGTGATCTAAAAACCTATCCTGTTGTAGAAATGGAATTTCATCCTGAAGCTAATCAGGTAGAATATGTAATTTGTCCAGCCAGAATCTCAGAAGAAATTGCAAAAAAAGCTCAAGATGTGGCGTTAAAAGTTGCAACAGCCTTTAAACATGTTGGTTTGCTAGCAGTTGAAATGTTTCAAACTCAAAATGATGAAATTATAGTAAATGAAGTTGCTCCTAGACCACATAATAGTGGTCATTACAGTATAGAAGCATCCTACACAAATCAATTCGAGCAACATTTACGAGCAATTTTAAACTTACCTCTAGGAAACACATCTAGTAAAGTTGGCGGAATTATGGTAAATTTGGTTGGTGCCGAAGGTTATAAAGGAGAAGTTGTATATCAAAACATCGAAAAGGTACTTCGTGTTGATGGTGTTACACCTCATATTTATGGTAAAAAATTAACCAAACCATTCAGAAAAATGGGTCATGTAACAATTGTACATCAAGATATTAATCAGGCTAGAAAATTAGCAGAAGAAGTGAAACAAACAATTAAAGTAATTAGCAAATAAATGCAGTATCAAGGTGTTTTAAGAAAAATGCGAACTGAGTTTTTAGACCCTATCGAATATTATCTAGATATGGGTACAGATTTTATTAATGTAAATCAATTACTTAATCGTGAAATTCAATTCGATTTTATTGGTCACCAATGTTTAAATTGCAGCCTTGATAAACCGATATACCGACAAGGTTTTTGTAAAAGTTGTTTTTATGAAACACCTCGAGCCGGCGATTGGATTATGCGTCCAGAGTTAAGTACTGCTCATTTAGACAAAGAAGATCGTGATTTGGCTTACGAAAAAGAGATGCAATTACAACCTCACATTGTGTATTTAGCAAATTCTAGTAATGTAAAAGTAGGTGTCACAAGAAAACAACAAGTACCAACACGTTGGATAGATCAAGGGGCACACGAAGCCATCGAAATAGTAGAAGTACCCAATCGTTATTTAGCTGGTATTACAGAAGTTGCTTTAAAAGAGCATATTTCTGATAAGACCAATTGGCGAAAAATGCTGAAAAATGAAATTGAGGATCTCGATCTCATCGATGAAAAAAATCGTTTAGAAGCTTATATTCCTGAAGAGGTAAAGCCATATTATCTTGAAAGACAATCTAAAGAAACAAATATAGAATTTCCTGTACATCAATATCCTGAAAAGCCTAAAAGTCTTAATCTAGAAAAAACACCTAGTTATACTGGTGTTTTAAAAGGGGTGAAAGGACAATACTTACTATTTGAAGATCAAACGGTTTATAATATTAGAGCTAACGAAGGTACCGTTGTTAAGTTGAGTGTTCTTTAAAAGCAAAGAAACTTATATTTTAAATTTTTCATAGCAATAATCCCACTCTTTAGTTATTTAAATATCGAAATTTTCTTTTTCGTAGAAATAGTTAGGTGTGATTTTTAAAATATAAGTTTCTAATTACTAACCCAAATAATTAACTCTAAAATTTACACTACAAAGTTGCAGCCTTGAAAAAGACTGCGCAAGAGGAAAAAGCCTAAATATTAGAGGAAAAACCCCTATAGCAAAAAGGGGAATTTTCCCCTTTCTTAATGTGCTTATTAATTGGTAATTTGCAAATAGATAATCCTAAATCATTTTATTATGAAAAATTTCAAACCCTTCTTTTCGAAAATTTCAATCATTCTGTCAGTTCTATTATTCGCTGTACTGTCTTTTTCATGCGAACAAAAACATGAAGAGCAAGAATCTATAACAAGAGATGATATTAAAAGTATGGTAACAGATCATATTATACAGCTTGATGATGCTGTGAAAATGTATAAGAAATATGGTAAGGATAGAATAAAAATTCTAAAAGATACTTTAGAAAAAAAATATAAGGATCCTAAATTTAAAGATACTAGAATGGTGTGGGTAGATATTAAAGATATGAGAGCATATTTAAAATACTTAGAGGATAATACCGAAGAAGCTGAAGGTCTTGGCTTTTATTTTGGAGTAAACTCTAGTAAAGATGATGGCAAGAAAAAGAATCATCAAACATTTTTTATTGCCCCAACAATGAAACATGTTGTAAATGGAGATACAATCCAATCAGGTTATACTATTGAAAAAGGTAAAAAAGTATTCTTATACACTAAATATAAAGATCAAGTAAATAATCAAAGCATGCAAAAAGCAAGCTTTTTTAATTTAACAATGCAAGACCATGGGTATTTATTTGATGGTTTCGAAGATTGCCCTCCTTACGATTGTGAGTAACTAAAAAAATGTTAATGGTTGTTGAAATATCTATACCTTTTATAGCGAGTACAGGCAAATACTTTGAGTTATTAGCAGCCTTAACTGGTTCTATATATTTTTACAAATATCGACATACTAGTTTAAAATATTTTCTGTATTTACTTTGGTACATTACGTTAACAGAATTTACTAGTTTTTTTATGAAAAAAACAGGATTGTTAATATATACAGATATTAATGGGAGGAGATATACTTCTTGGATCTATAATTTACTACGCTTTATAACTTTCACCACCTTGTTTTATGTATATGCCAATTATTTAAGATCAATAATTTTTAAAAAGTGGATTAAAATATTTGCAATAATATATATAATCTCATATATAATAAACTGGATATTTTTTCAAGACTTTATGATAGAAAAATCTGAGGTGCCGAAAATTATTGGTTCTATTTTTCTAATAATATCAATAATATTCTATTTTATTGAATTATTAAGATCTGAAGAAGTATTAGTATTTCATAGAACATTATTATTCTGGGTTAGTATAGGGTTATTATTATTTTATACTGGAACCATTCCTTTTACTCTTAAGTGGAATGGTTATGCTTTAATTCAGGGCGGTCACAATTTATTTTTAATAGTATATACTTTAGGAATTTTGATGTATTTAATATTCACATTTGGTTTTATATGGAGCAAGAAAGAGTAACATTAATTATACTAATTAGTACTATTGTAGTTTTAGTTTTCACCATTGCTATGATAGTATTATTTAGTATATTTCAGAATATTAAAAACAAATTATTACTAGATAATAAATCGTTGCGAGATATTATTAAAAGTAAATTATCCTCACTTGACATTTAATTTTAATTAGATTAATATGTCATTAGATGTTTTTAGAAACTTAGTCCCACTATCAGAATTGTTAGCTGCAGTTGTAGGGACAATTTATTTCTATAAATATAAACATACGCCTATAAAGTATTTTCTACCAATTCTTTGGTATATCACCTTAACTGAATTAACCGGTTGGTATGCAAGCGAAAATAAAGTTTTTGGGTTTTTTGATGAAGAAGGAATACATTATAACTTATGGTTATATAATGTCCTGTATTTCATTTTCTATCCTGTTATTTTGACAATATATTTAAAGTCAGTAAATAAATTGTCTTTCAAAAATTGGATTAAAATTTTTATCATTCTTTATATTATCATTTCAATTATAAATTGGTTTTTTATTCAAAGTTTTAAATACGAATGGTCAGAACTACCAAATGTCGTTGGCTCATTGTTCTTGGCTGTTTCTATTGTATTCTATTTTATTGAATTATTAAGGTCAAACCAAATAGTAATTTATCATAAAAAATTATTGTTCTGGATAAGTGTAGGTTTATTGATATTTCATACAGGTACAATACCATTTAATATAGAAGTCACCAAATATGCCTTAATGAAAGGAATTCACAATCTATTTCTGATAATTTGGATATTGGCAATTATCATGTATATCGTCTTTACTTTTGGTTTTATATGGAGCAATAAAGAAGAAAAGATTGAGTAATTTAGTACAATTCTATGGATACAGGAGACACTACAATCGTTATTCTAATCACCACACTAATGGTCATATTATTAGTGGTGGTTATAATTGTGATATTTAGTATTTTTCAGAACAGAAAGATGAAATTCTTATTAGAAAAACGTGCTGATGAAATACGTTTTGAAGAAGAGATCATTAAATCTCAAATGGAAACTCAAGAGCAAACCTTACAAAATATTAGTTGGGAATTACATGATAATGTGGGGCAATTACTTTCTGTAGCAAAAATGCAACTCAATATGTTACAACCAGATGTTGCTAATGGTCAAAAAGGAATATTAGGTGAAACTGGCGACATTATTTCAAAAAGTTTGCAAGAAATAAGAACGCTTTCAAAACTTTTGAATCCTGAAACGGTTAAAAATATGGGTTTAGAAGAGGCTCTTCAATTAGAACTACATCGCTTCAATCGGCTAAATTTTCTAGATGCCAATTTAGAAATTAAAGGTGAGCAGGTGCCAATAGATCAAAAAGATGAGATTATCCTCTTTAGAATATTGCAAGAATTTTTGTCAAACTCTGTAAAACATGCTAAAGCTAAATCTTTAAATGTGGTTTTAGATTACAAACCTAATGAACTTAAAATAACTGCTAAAGATTCTGGTATTGGGTTCGATGAGAAAAAAATTATTAAAGGTTCTGGTCTGATTAATATGCAAAGTAGAGCAAAACTTATTGATACAGATTTTAAAATAAAATCGAAAAAAAACCAAGGAGTTACATTAACTTTAACCTATCCTTTAAAAACAGTACATGAAGAAATATAATGTTGCCATAGTAGACGACCACTTATTATTTGCACAATCTTTAAAAGGATTGGTAGACACGTTTGATAATTTTAATGTGCTATTTCATGCTACAAACGGGCAAGATCTTATAGATAAATTAGAAACCATTTCAAATGTGCCAGATATTATTTTAATGGACGTTAAAATGCCTGTAATGAACGGAGTTGAAACTACCTATTGGCTTAAAAAGAATAGGCCAAAAATAAAAGTATTGGCACTTTCTATGGAGGATGATGAAAATCATATTATAAAAATGATTAAAAAAGGAGCCCGAGGCTATTTATTAAAAGATATTCATCCTACAGAATTACAAACTGCATTAAAAGAAGTTATAAACGATGGGTTTTATCATACTAAGGAAGTGTCCAAAGTATTACAAAAATCGATGCATAACGAAATAAAAGAAGAATCTGAGCTTTCAGAAAATGAGATTCAACTTCTTAAATATACCTGTACTGAAAAAACATATAGAGAAATAGCTGCAGATATGTTTTTAAGTCCAAAAACGATCGACGGCTATCGTGATACATTATTTAAAAAGATTGGTGTAAAAAGCAGAACAGGCTTGGTTCTTTATGCCATTAAAAACGGTTACTACGAAGTTTGATCACCATATAGCCGAATCTCTTCACCCACACCTAAATTAAACTTCTTTCGTAACAAGTGCACAAAAAGATATAATAAAGGCGTATCTAAAGCAGCAACTACAACTTTAAACAAAAAGCCGCTCAATAATAAACTATAAAAAATACTCCAAGGCAGCACACCGAAAGAACATAATAAAAGTAGTACAGTTAAAGTATCTATAAATTGTGATGTAAAAGTTGAAAAATTATTACGTAACCACAGATGTTTACCTTTTGTATAATCTTTCCAAAAATGAAAAATTCGTATATCAATAAACTGGGCAAACAGATAAGCTAACATAGATGCCAAAACCGCTAAAGGTGATAAGCCAAATACTTTTGTGAAAAGTTCATTATTTACTGGCGAAGCCTCTATTGCTGGTACTTCATTAGCCACATAAATAATTAACATCGAAAAGACTGAAGCAAAAATACCAGCAACTACTACTTCATTTGCTCTTTTCTTACCATATACTTCAGAAATAATATCAGTAATTAAAAAAGTAATTGGATATGGTAAAATACCTACAGAGATTTCAAAACGAAATAACCCAAATGGGTTCCAATAAAAAAATTTCTGAAAGATTAAATTAGAAACAACTAAAGAAGAAATAAATAATGCCCCTAAAATTAAATAAATGCGGTAAGCCGACTTTTGTTGTTTAATATCCATGATTTGCTATCAGCTAAAATATAAAATATCTATTACTAACAAATTACTTATTTTTGTTGCTATTAAAACCGAATAACATGCATGCATATATATTCCCTGGCCAAGGCGCCCAATTTGTTGGAATGGGACTTGATTTTTACGAAAAATCTTCTATAGCTCAAGAAATTTTTGAACAGGCCAATGAGATTTTAGGCTTTCACATTACAGACATTATGTTTGAGGGTACAGATGAAGATTTAAAACAAACAAAAGTTACACAGCCAGCTATTTTTCTACACTCTGTTGCTTTAGCAAAAACTTTAGGCGATAGTTTTAATCCAGATATGGTTGCCGGGCATTCTTTAGGAGAATTTTCTGCATTAGTAGCTAATGCCACTTTAGATTTTGAATCAGCTCTAAAATTAGTATCTCAACGTGCTTTAGCTATGCAAAAAGCTTGTGAATTACAACCTTCAACCATGGCAGCTGTTTTAGGCTTAGAAGATGATATAGTCGAAAAAGTATGTGCCATGACTGATGGAATTGTTGTTGCGGCAAATTATAATTGTCCTGGTCAATTAGTAATATCTGGTGAAATAGATGCCATCAATAAAGCATGTGAGTCTTTAACAGAAGAAGGAGCTCGTAGAGCATTGGTTTTACCTGTAGGTGGAGCTTTTCATTCTCCTTTAATGGAACCCGCTCGTGAAGAATTAGCCGATGCAATAGAGAACACTTCATTTAACGAACCTAATTGCCCCATTTATCAAAATGTAACAGCAAATGCAGTACACTCAGCTGCAGAAATTAAAAATAATTTAATAGCGCAATTAACTGCTCCTGTAAAATGGACACAATCTATACAACAAATGGTTACAGACGGAGCTTCTCATTTTACAGAAGTTGGCCCAGGAAAAGTTCTACAAGGACTAATGCGAAAAATAGATAGAAATGTTACTGCTGATGGAGTAGTTTTTGAAAAACAAAGCTGATTAAATGATTTTATTACAAGAAACTAATACAGCTTACGAAACAGGATATGAATTTGGTTATACAATTGGAAAAGTATTACCCTATGTTCTGATTGCTTTAGTCGTCATTTTGATAGTTTATTTTATTAGAAAGAAGAAAAAGTAAGGCTTAAACATCTTCTAACTAATATGAATAAAAAGTATATTGTTGCACTAGATCAAGGAACTACCAGTTCTCGTTCAGTATTGTTTGACGAAGAAGGAAAACAACTTGCCATCGAACAACAAGAATTTACGCAAATATTTCCCGAATCTGGTTGGGTAGAGCATGATGCTTTAGAAATTTTAGACACGCAACTCAATACTTTTAAAAACCTTATTTCAAAGAATAATATCCATTACGCAGATATTACTGCTATCGGTATTACGAATCAACGCGAGACCGCTGTAGTTTGGAATAAAAATACTGGAAACCCCATTTACAATGCCATTGTTTGGCAAGATAAACGAACTGCAAACATTTGTGAAGATCTAAAAAATCAAGGACTTGAAGATTATATAAGGAAGAATACCGGATTGGTTATCGATTCATATTTTTCAGCGACTAAGATAAAATGGATTTTAGACAATGTTGATGGAGCTAGAATGCAAGCTGAAAATAAAGAATTATTATTTGGAACCATAGATACCTGGTTAATCTGGAATTTAACAAATAGAAAAGCTCATCTAACCGATTATAGTAATGCCTCAAGAACTTTAATTTATAACATCAAATCTCTTGAGTGGGATGATAAATTATTAGATGCTTTAACTATTCCTAAAACCATGCTTCCGCAAGTAAAGCCTTCTAGTTATCATTTTGGTGATCACGAAATTGAAGGAATTAAAATACCCATTACTGGAGTCGCCGGAGATCAGCAAGCTGCTTTATTTGGTCAGGCCTGCTTTAATTCAGGGAAGCAAAAAACACTTATGGAACTGGTTGTTTTTTATTAATGAATACTGGTGAACAGGCACGGTTCTCAGAAAATGGATTACTTACAACTATTGCTTGGGGAATTAATGATAAAGTTTATTACGCTTTAGAAGGAAGTGTTTTTATTGCAGGAGCAGCCATACAATGGTTAAGAGATGGATTGCAATTGATCAATTCTACCGAAGAAAGTGAAGAAATAGCAAAAGAAGTAGAAGGAGATAATCCTGTTTATGTAGTTCCAGCTTTTGCAGGATTGGGTGCACCTTATTGGGATATGTATGCACGAGGTGCTATTTTTGGCTTGAGTCGTGACACTGGTAAAAATTATTTAGTAAAAGCAACTTTAGAATCACTAGCCTATCAAACCAAAGATTTGGTCAATGCTATGCAAGAAGATAGTAGCATTAATTTATCTACACTAAAAGTTGATGGAGGTGCTTGTTCAAATAATCTATTGATGCAATTTCAAGCAGATATTTTAAATGCTGATGTTGAACGTCCTAAGAATATAGAATCTACTGCCTTAGGAGCAGCTTATCTTGCAGGAATAACTATTGGTTTATGGAAACAAGAAGACATCCTTAAAAATAAAGCTGTAGATCAAGTTTTTTCTACAAAAATGGAAAATGACATTAGAGTTAAAAAATATAAAGGTTGGCAGAAAGCAGTTAAGCGAAGTATGGATTGGATAGAAGAATGAAAAAAGATATTGAAATACCAGAAGTTGAAAATGTATACATGGCAATTACACATGGTTACAACGAAACTTTCAAAACTAATGATTGGAATGTCTATCTCATCAATGATAAAAAAGAGCCCATAGAAATGGTGTTAATTGTTTCGCATGGATTTGATGGTGAAACAAAAACTTCAACAATGCGTCATAAATTAGAGCACTTACCTGCTAAATCTGGCGCTAAAATAGAATTAATACAAGATGAAGTCTTAAAGCTAAATAATGAATTTAAATTGACTTTTTTTCTAGATAACAAACTCTATGAAAAGACTTTTTTATTTAAAAAGAATAGTATTAAAGAAAGTGCTTTACGTCAAATTAGAATTTTAAATAAAAGAGGAATTATAGCAAAGTAATCTTAAACTTATGGCGTTTCACAAATCAATTAATAAACGATTACAAAAATTCATTGAATCTCAAAAAGTTTTTTTTGTTGCCACGGCTCCAAAAAATGGAAGAATTAATCTGTCTCCAAAAGGTATGGATACCTTAAGGGTTGTTGACGAAAATCGAATACAATGGCTTAGCGTTACAGGTAGTGGTAACGAAACTTCTGCTCACCTGTTAAACGATAATAGAATTACTATTATGTTTTGCGCTTTTGAAGGTGCTCCCAACATTTTACGTTTATATGGTACAGCTAAAGAAATTCTTCCAAAAGATAAAGAATGGGATCATTTAATTACACAATTTCCTGAATTACCTGGCACTCGTCAAATCTTTGATGTAACTATAGAAAGTGTTCAAACTTCTTGTGGTATGTCTATTCCATTTTACGACTATAAAGGTGAGCGTAATCAATTAAATGAAAGCGCTATTAAAAAAGGTCAAGAAAAAATAGAACAATACTGGAAAGACAAAAATACAGTTAGTATAGATGGTTTACCAACAAATTTTTCAGATTAAATAAATGGCAAGTTTTTCCTTTTCTGATCGACCACAAATTACCGAAGACCTAAAAGATACCGAGTTCGATATTTTAATCATTGGCGGTGGAATTACTGGTGCTGGTATCGCTTTAGATGCCGCTTCACGCGGAATGAAAGTGGCATTAGTCGAGAAAAATGATTTTGCTTCAGGTACAAGTAGTAAATCCACTAAATTAATTCATGGCGGTCTTCGTTATTTAAAACAATTTGACTTTTGGTTGGTTAAAGAAGTTGGTACTGAACGTGCCATCGTTCACAAATTAGCTCCGCATTTGGTAATCCCTGAAAAGATGATCTTACCACTTATTGAAGGTGGAACCTACGGATCTTGGCTCACCTCTATTGGGTTAAAGGTTTATGATATACTTGCAAGTGTTGAAGGTGATGATAAACGAAAAATGCTCAACAAAAAAGAAGCTTTAAAAAAAGAACCTTTATTACCCAAAGATATTTTAAAAGGCGCTGGTTATTATGCAGAATACCGTACTGATGATGCTCGATTAACTATTGAGATTATTAAAACAGCCTTAAAGTATGGCACTAAAGCATTAAATTATGTTGAGGCTAAAGAATTTATTTATAAGAAAAAGCGCGTAGTTGGAGCTCAGGTTTTTGATTCTTTATCTAATGAAACTTATAACATTGACGCAAAGTATGTTGTCAACGCTGCTGGACCTTGGGTAGATGAATTGCGAACCGCTAATAAGTCAAAAAAAGGAAAAAGGTTGCATCTCACTAAAGGGGTACATTTGGTAGTACCACATAAAAAACTGCCTGTAAAACAGTCGGTATATTTTGATATTCCTGATGGAAGAATGATGTTTGCTATCCCAAGAGGAAAAGTCACTTATTTTGGCACGACAGATACTAATTATACTAAAAGCAAAGACAATATCAACGTAAATTTAGTTGACGCAACTTATTTAATTAGTGCTGTAAACAATATGTTCCCAAATATCGAACTAACATTAAATGATGTTGAATCAAGTTGGGCAGGTTTAAGACCATTAATTTATGAAGAAGGTAAATCAGCTTCTGAGCTTTCTCGTAAAGATGAAATCTTTTATTCTGATAGTAAATTGATATCTATTGCTGGAGGAAAGTTAACAGGTTACCGTAAAATGGCTGAACGCGTAGTGGATATGGTAATAAGAAAACTAAGGAAAAGATTTGAACAAGAGTTTGAAGATATAAAAACAGAGGAAATTAACTTAACTGAGAAATCATTTAAAAATTACAACTCTGTTAAGAGATACATCAATGCTATTTCTAAGCAGTTAACTCTATTAGGATTAACTCAAAAAGACGCTTCATATTTAGTACATAATTATGGTAAACAAACAGATAAAATAATTCTAAGTCTTAATGAGTTTACCGATAATGATATTGAAGCTAGACTTATAAAATCTGAATTAAAATATTGCCTACAACACGAAATGGTTTGCACACCAATAGATTTCTTTATGCGAAGAACGGGCAGGTTGTTTTTTGATAAAACTAGTGTTGAAAAATTTAAAGAGATAGTTCTTGATGAGTTTGCTTCTCTTTTTAAATGGAATCAAAAAATTAAGAAACAACACCTAGATAAATTAAACATAGAAATAAAAAATACAACTGCTTTTAACTAGTTTAATTTCATATTCATCAATATTGAAAATGTCTGATTAATATCTGACTCTTTAACAACAATTGTAATTTCGTGTGTGGTAGAAATTACTTCTTGTACTGATATATTTGCCCATGCTAGCTGTTTTAAAATAAAATAATAAACTCCAGATTGTTCCATATTAGAAGTAGGTAATTTAATTGTAACCGAAGCTAGATCAGATAAATACAAAAGTCTTATTTCATTTTTAAATATTTCTAAAACTTGTTTATCCAAACTTTTACTTGCAACCAAGTTTGTTTCGAAAACGCCTTGAGAAATGGTAAAAAAGACATCCTTTTTTTCGATACTCTTTAATAGTTTAGAAATGTTTTGAAGAAGAGTAGGCGAATTTTTAAACGTAAAATCACTCAAGTCAGATCGGACTATAAAATCACCTGCAGACAACGTAATTTTACGAATATTCTTTCTAACTTTTAATATGTTAGAAGGAGAAATTCTATTTATGGCCATCATTACCGCTCCAGGCTTCACTTCTTTTCTCAATAATTTTTCAACCTCTGGCTGAATAATTCTCGCCAACGAAGACACATTAATTAATTTTTCATACAAAGCCTCCTCTATAAATGGCATTTTGTTAATTATAGTAGTTACTGCTTCTTGAATTGTCTTCATGTTTAAATTTAAACTAAATGTTATAATTTACAAAATTAATCCAATTAATCAAACATTTAATAAAATTCAAAAAGAATATTAATAATCCTTTTATTCTGTATACTTTTAAATAGCTCATCTTTTGTGTCTTATAATTTTATAACTTTGTGTTATAACCAATAAAAACTGAAAAAATGTCAGAAGAAAATAAAGATTTAAGTGATAAAGCAGAAGAAGTATTTAATGATGCTAAAGATGCTGCAAAGAATGCAGCTGATAAAGTAGGAGATAAAGCTGCTGAGTTAGCAGATGACGCAAAGGAAACTGCAGGAAATGTTGCCGATGCAGTAAGTGATAAAGCAAAAGATATTAAAGATAGTGCTAAAGAAACTTACGATGACGCCAAAGAAGCTGCAAAAAATGCGGCAGAAAAAGTAGGTGACAAAGCTGAGGAATTAAAAGAAGATGCGAAAGAAGTATTTGAAGATGCAAAAGAAAAAGCAAGTGATTTTGCTGAAGACGCCAAAGAAGCAACTAAAGAATTTGTTGATGATGCTAAAGAAGTTCTAAGCGATGGTAAAACAATTGCAATTGTAGCTCACCTAACTATAATAGGTTTTATTATCGCGCTTATAATGAATAGCAGTAATAAAACAGAATTTGGTAGTTTTTATATACGACAAACACTTGGAATCTTCTTATTGAGTTTAGTTTGGGTCATTCCTGTCATTGGATGGATAGTGGGACTTTTTGTCTTCCTCCTATGGATTATAAGTTTAGTTGGTGCACTTGGTGGCACTAAAAAACCAGTCTTCTTATTAGGAGAACAATTTCAAGAATGGTTTAAATCTCTATAAAATAAAAGAGCTTCGAAATTCGAAGCTCTTTTATTTTTCAGCAAGTTTCCGTTCGAGTTCGGCTTGAAATTCTTCCATAACAGGCTTAACTGTGCTTTCTGGTAAATCAGCAATTCGTATATACATTAATCCGTCTACCGCATTGTTAAATTTAGGGTCTACATTAAATGCCACCAAACGCGCATTTTGCTTAACATATTTTTTAAGTAGAACTGGCATGCGCAAACTACCAGGTTCAATTTCATCGATAATCTTATCGAACTTGATCATATCAGCTTCACTTTCATCAAACACAAAATCTTTATCAGCATCTTTTAACTTTACCTTATATTCTTTTTTAGGATGTATATATTGTGCTAAATAAGGGTCGTAATAATGTGATTTCATAAATTCAATCATTAGCGATTTAGAAAAGTTTGAAAACTGATTGCTAATACTTACCCCACCCATTAAATATTTATGTTCAGGATAACGAAGTGTAACATGCACGATACCTTTCCAAAGTAAAAATAATGGCATTGGCTTTTGTTGGTACTCTTTTATGATGAATGCTCTTCCCATCTCAATGGTTTTTTCCATCATATCATACAATTCTGGCTCTAATCTAAATAAGGTATTAATATAAAAACCTTCTATACCATATTTTTTAAATATCTTTTGGCCAAGCCCCATTCTATACGCTCCTGCAACCAAATTTCTATCAGCATCCCATAAAAACATATGATGATAATAATTATCATATTCATCTAGATCTATTGCATTATTTGTACCCTCACCTACTTCACGGAACGTAATTTCTCGTAATCTACCAATCTCTCTAATAACATTAGGTATCTCGCTACTAGGTGCAAAATAAACCTCGTAATTTTTACTTTCTAAAAGTCTAGAATCATTTTTGCGCAATTTCTCTACTTCCTTTATCATATCTTCGGTCAAAACTGGCGCAATGATCTCCTTAGGTTGTTTCGGCAATTTTAAATTTGGAGGTTTAATTAAAGGCCCTTGAGGATGAAAAGGATTAGCCAACATATAGGTTTTCTTACGAATAAATGAATGAAAATCATCAATATTTTCGTAAGATTCTTGGTCTTTAACCGAAATAGGCTTACCTATTCTAACTTTAATAACACGACTACCTTGAGTTAACAATTCAGAAGGTAATTTAGCAGTCCTCATAGTACCACTTAACTTAGATAATAAATAAAATAGTCGACTATTCTTTGC
This sequence comes from Maritimimonas rapanae, assembly GCF_057837205.1. Classification (NCBI taxonomy): domain Bacteria; kingdom Pseudomonadati; phylum Bacteroidota; class Flavobacteriia; order Flavobacteriales; family Flavobacteriaceae; genus Maritimimonas; species Maritimimonas rapanae. The sequence goes on from NZ_JBYQFI010000002.1 coordinate 128,598, forward strand.
ATGAAAATATATAGGAATAATAGGAACTTTTGCTCTATGTATTAATTTAATAGCACTTTCTTCCCAAGGTTTATCGACAATTAACTTACCATCTTTATATGTAGATACTTCCCCAGCTGGAAAAATCCCTAAAGGAGCACCACTTTTTAAATGCAACAAAGCATTTTTAATGCCAGCAACGCTAGACTGAGCATCCTTTCTATCTTCAAAAGGATTTACAGGCATAACATAAGGTTTTAGTGGTTCGATTCTATGCAGTAAGAAGTTTGCAATGATCTTATAATCAGGTCTCTTTTCAGCTAATAATTTTAGTAGCAAAATGCCATCAATTCCGCCCAAAGGGTGATTAGAAACACTAATAAAAGCACCATCTTTTGGTATACGTTTTAGGTCTTCTTCGGGTATTTCAAAATGAATCTGTACCTCATTTAAAATTGCATTTAAAAAGGCAATATCTTTCTTATTCTTATGTTTGGTGTAGATTTCGTTGAGCTTAGAAATTCGCAATATTTTTAGCAAAATCCATCCTATAAAGGTTCCTATAAACCCATATTTATCTACGTTAATTACTTTAGCAATTTCCTTGGCGGATACTAGGCTCATTCAGTTTTTTTGAGACTCGCTAAGATAGAAAATTCTACTCAATTACAATTTGAACCGTTTCTTGATTTAACTGTTTTAATAACACCTGTTTATCTTGCTCAATAGATCGAATTGATTCCTTAGTAAAGTGTCGAATAGTAAACAAAGAAACACCTTTGTAATAGCTGATTTTAAATTTGCTCTTTAATTGTTCTAATAGTTCGTTAAAATTGTCATATTTATCATCTAAACAAACAGAAAAGCTAATTGCAGAATTTTGAATAAGATTTACTTTCATCTTATAATTGTGCAGCAGATTAAAAATCTCACTTATATTTCGTTCTACAATAAAGGAAAAATCTAAAGAGGAAATAGACAATAAAACTTGATCTTTTTTTACTATAAAACAAGGTGACTCAGGAAAAATATGCAAACCTCTACTTACAGAAGTACCATTATTTTTAGGATTTATGAATGATTTAACATACAACGGAATTTCCTTTTTTTGTAATGGCTGTAACGTCTTTGGGTGTATAACTGAAGCACCATAAAAAGCCAATTCAATAGCTTCGGTGTAAGATATCTGTTCTAGAAGTTCTGTTTCTTTAAAATAGCGCGGGTCGGCATTTAAGACTCCTTTTACATCTTTCCAAATAGTTACACTTTCTGCATTTAAACAATAGGCAAAAATACCAGCCGTATAATCTGAGCCCTCTCTACCTAGAGTGGTGGTATTGTTATTTTGGTCTCTTCCTAAAAATCCCTGAGTGATATAGAGTGTGCCATTAATTTTTATCTCAGAAATTTTCTTTTCGGTTTCAAGCCAGTCTACTTTTGCGTCACGATAATCATTATTGGTTTTAATATAATCTCGTACATCTAACCAGGTATTTTCTATATTAATTTTCTTTAAGTACTCACTAACAATAGCTGTAGATATTAGTTCAGCTTGACTAACTACTTGATCATAAATAAAATCATAATCACTTGATTGGTTTTTAACCAGAAAATCTGATAACCCTGTAAACAGTTTGTTTATTTTATTAAAAATAGCATGATCTTTATCTTCAAAAAGATCATTAATAATGGTATAATGATATTCTTTAATTTCTTGTAAAAGAGTAGAAAGAGATTCGTTTTTATCACAATAAGCTCTAGTTAACTTCTCAAAAGCATTGGTCATTTTACCCATGGCAGATACTACCAAGAATACATCTTGATAACCAACCTGTTTTAAAACATCGGCTACATTTTTAATACCTTTTGCATCTTTTACCGATGCTCCACCAAACTTAAAAACTCTCATTACTTTCTAAAAAAGACTTCATATTAGCTCTACTCATCTGGCAAAGATTCCAGTTTTCAATCATGTTAGCACCTGTACTTAAGTAAAAATCAATAGCAGGTTTGTTCCAATCAATAACTTCCCATTCAACACGTCTAACATCAGTATTATAGGCAGTTTTCATTACTTCGGTATATAAAGCTTTACCAATACCATATCCTCTATAATCTTGATTTACTATTAGGTCTTCTAGATGTAAAGATTTACCTTCCCAAGTAGAATAGCGCTTATAATATAAAGCCATACCAACAATTTTCTTTTTAACTTCGGCAACAAATACTTCAAATTCTGGCAATGCTTTAAAACCATCATTAATTAAATCATTTACAGAAATTTTAACAGCTTCAGGTTCGTTTTCATAAATGGCTAATTCATGAATCAGTTTATAAACTGATTCCATATCTTCTTTTTGTCCTTTACGTATTAAAAAATCCATGAAAGCTATGTGTACCTTAAGAGCAAGCTAATGTAAAAAACTTTGGTAAAAGATATTGAAAAGGTTATTTTTTTTAAACAAGAAAAACGATATTTGTAAAAAATACAACAGCAACTTGCTATGCAAAAACACAGTACCTTAGGTGAGTATATAATTGGACATCAAAAGCAATTTAAATACTCATCTGGTGAGCTCTCACGATTAATAAATTCTATACGTTTAGCGGCAAAAGTGGTAAACCACGAAGTAAACAAAGCTGGTTTGGTAGATATTTTAGGTGAAGCTGGCGATACTAATATACAAGGTGAAGATCAACAAAAATTAGACGTATATGCTAATGAGATCTTTATGAAAAAGCTAACCAAGCGGCAAATTGTTTGTGGTATAGCGAGTGAGGAAGAAGATGACTTTGTAGCCATTTCTGGGAATGATGAAAAGAACAACAACAAATATGTTGTATTAATTGACCCTCTTGATGGTTCTTCTAATATTGATGTAAATGTATCTGTAGGAACTATTTTTTCTGTTTACAGAAGAGTTACTCCGGTTGGTACACCAGTACAAAAAGAGGATTTTTTACAAAAAGGAAATAAACAAGTAGCTGCCGGTTATATAGTATATGGAACTTCTACTATGCTTGTCTACACAACAGGTCATGGGGTAAATGGATTTACGCTAAACCCGGCAATTGGAACTTTTTATTTATCACATCCTGATATGAAATTTCCTGAAGATGGAAATATCTATTCTATAAATGAAGGATACTATGTGCATTTTCCTCAAGGGGTAAAAGATTATTTAAAATATTGTCAGGCAGAAGAAGGCGATCGTCCATATAAAGCACGTTATATTGGGTCTCTGGTTTCTGATTTTCATAGAAATATGATCAAAGGAGGTGTTTATATTTACCCAACAAGTTCGAAAGCTCCAAAAGGAAAATTACGGCTACTTTATGAATGTAACCCTATGGCATTTTTAGCTGAACAGGCTGGAGGAAAAGCAACAGATGGTTACATGAGAATAATGGATATTAAGCCAACCGAATTACATCAGCGTGTTCCTTTCTTTTGTGGAAGTAAAAATATGGTTGATGACGCTCAACGTTTTATGGCTAAGTACCCTGAAGATGCTAATTACTAGCTAAGCTTTTTAATCGATGACTAGCCATGTACCCTTTGTAACTCTCAGGAATTGTATCTTCAGAAAGTAAACACCCTTTAGTCACATAAGGATATATTTCGTCGTATTTAGCAACGGTATTCATACCAACTCTTCTATTTATATGCTCTCTTTTAATTTCATAAGGGCTATTTAAACCAGAAGCAGCTACCATTTCTAAAAAACTATGTATTGTTTCTTCATGGTAATTAGCAGCTCTTGGTGCTTTATCTTCTACTACCAAACCTTTCATTAATGATTTATCTTGAGTTGCAATACCAACAGGGCACGTGTTATTATTACATTGTAAAGCTTGTATACAACCAATAGATAACATCATTGCTCTAGCACTATTACAAGCATCTGCGCCTAAAGCAATTGCTCTAGCCATGTGAAAGCCTGTAATTATTTTACCCGCAGCAATTAATTTAATCTCCTTTTTAAGATCAAACCCTACTAAAGTATCGTGTACAAAAACGAGTCCTTCCCGTAAAGGCATCCCAATAGAATTTGAGAATTCAACAGGTGCTGCTCCAGTACCTCCTTCACCACCATCAACAGCTATAAAGTCAGGAGTAATTCCTGTAGTTAGCATAGCTTTACAGATATCTATGAACTCTTGCTTTTTACCAACACACAACTTAAACCCAACAGGTTTTCCACCAGAAAGATCACGTAATTTTTTAATAAACTTTAAGAGACCATCAGCATCAGAAAATGCGGTATGTGCTGGTGGTGAATGTACAGCCACACCGGCTTTTACATGTCTTATTTTTGCTATTTCTTCTGTATTTTTTTTGGCTGGTAAAATTCCTCCATGGCCTGGTTTTGCGCCTTGAGACAGCTTCAATTCTATCATCTTTACTTCAGGTCTTGTTGCATTTTTTTGGTAACCCTCTTCGCTAAAATTTCCATGTTCATCTCTACAACCAAAATAACCTGTACCAACTTGCCAAATAAGATCACCTCCATACTTTAAATGATACGGACTTACACCACCCTCGCCAGTATTGTGAGCAAATTCGCCAATTTTTGCTCCCTTATTTAATGCCATCACCGCATTTTTGCTTAATGATCCAAAACTCATCGCAGAAATGTTTAATAAACTAGAAGAATAAGGTTGCTTGCAATCTTTCCCACCTATTATTACTCTTGGAAATTCACCTATTTCTTTAGTACTATTTTTGGCATACATTGAATGGTCCATCCATTCGTAACCCGAACGATACACATTCATCTGCGTACCAAAAGGTGCAGTATCATTTACCTTTTTAGAGCGTTGGTATATTAATGACCTAAAAATTCTATTTAATGGTCTACCTTCGGTATCAGTCTCGACAAAATACTGCATGATCTCAGGGCGGATAGATTCCAGTGCATAACGAAAGCGTCCTAATAATGGAAAATTACGTCGTATTGTATGTTTAGTTTGCAACACATCATACCATCCCATAAAAAAAAGTGGAGCAACAAGAATGAAACTCCATAAGATAGGTTTCCAAAAAAAAGAAACTCCAATAATAGAAGCCACAGTTACAAGAGATAAAAGAATAAATTGTTCACGAACTTTCATACATTAAAATTTGAGGTTAAATTTAATAAAATGATTTGATCAAAATGATATTAGTAAGAATCATATCTTTGGGAAAATTTTGTACATGGGAATCATTGAGGTAAAAAATATTAGAGTCTATGCTTATCATGGTTGTTTAGATGAAGAAGGAAAAATAGGCTCAGATTATCGTGTAGATCTTGCAATAAGAGCTGACCTTTCAAAATCTGCAAAATCTGATAAATTAAATGACACTGTAGATTATGTTCATTTAAACAAAATTGTAAAAGAAGAAATGGCAGTGCGTACAAAATTATTAGAAACTGTGGCTGATAAAATTTTAGAAAGAATCTTAAAAGAAATAGCTTTAGTTAAAAAAGCAACTGTTGAAGTTTCTAAGTTAAATCCTCCTATCGGAGGCAATGTAGCCATGGTTACTATTAAAATGTCTAAGAAGCGATAATAGTTAGCATTTTTATTGTGTAAAAAGTTAATTTACTTAAATTTGTAGCCCGTTAAAAAAGGCGTCGTGGCCGAGTGGCTAGGCTGGGCTCTGCAAAAGCTCCTACAGCGGTTCGAATCCGCTCGACGCCTCTAAAACCTCATCGAATGATGAGGTTTTTTCTTTTCTTTAACAATTATTTAGCTTATTTTCAGCATATTTGTAAACTTTTTGCAAAAAAATGACGATTTATCCTATAGAAACAGGAAACTTTAAGTTAGATGGTGGTGCTATGTTCGGAGTGGTTCCTAAATCTTTATGGCAACGTACAAATCCTGCTGATAATAATAATATGATCGATATGAGTATGCGTTGCATGCTTATAGAGGTTGGTAATCGTTTGATTTTAATTGATACTGGTTTAGGTTCAAAACAATCTGATAAATTCTTTAGCTATTATTATCTTTTCGGAGATTTTTCCTTAGATACTTCTTTAGCTAAACATGGTTTTCATCGTGATGATATTACTGATGTTTTTCTAACACATTTACATTTTGATCATTGTGGTGCTAGCATTCAGTGGAATAAGGATAAAACAGGTTACGAACCCGCTTTTAAAAATGCAAAATTTTGGAGTAATACGAATCATTGGCAATGGGCTGTAGAGCCAAATGCTCGTGAAAAAGCATCCTTTTTAAAAGAAAATATTCTGCCTATAGAAGAAAGTGGCCAATTAAATTTTGTTTCACTTCCTGATAAAGATTATCAAGAAAATTCTGAATTGGGATTTGGCATTTTATTTGTAGATGGTCATACAGAAAAACAAATGTTGCCACACATTAACTATAAAGGGAAAACAATAGTTTTTACTGCAGATCTGATACCAACAGTTGGGCATATACCGCTACCTTATGTAATGGGTTATGATACCAGACCTTTAATAACGATGAATGAAAAATCAAAGTTCTTAAATACTGCTGCTGATAACGAATATTATCTATTCTTAGAGCACGATGCAATGAATGAGCTTTGTACAGTAAAACACAGTGAAAAAGGCGTAAGACTAAAAAACACACATACATTTAACGAAATATTTAATTAATAATAATAATGAAGATGAGGATTTTAAAATCAATTTCGGTTGCAGTAATGGCGACTATTATTTTAGCTAGTTGTGCTTCTGCAAAAACAACTACACAAACAACAACGCAACAGAGCACATCGGAAATTCCTAAAACACCAGAAGGGCAGCCTATTGTAAATGAAACTCCTTTTATTGGAGTGAAAATAGTAGCTAAAAAAGGTGAAATGACTGAGGCAGAAATACAATCTTGGCCACATATGGATATTTACAAAGATTCTGTGCCTGGTATGAGTTTAGCTAAAGCCTATGATTTTTTAAGTGGGAAAACTGGAAAAACTGTAATTGTTGGAGTAATTGATTCGGGTATAGATGTAGAACACGAAGACTTAAAAGATGTCGTATGGATAAATGAAGATGAGGTAGCTAATAATGGAAAAGATGATGATGGAAACGGTTATGTTGATGATATATATGGTTGGAATTTTCTAGGTGGAGAAAAAGGACAAGCGAATCCTGAGCAGTTAGAATTAACTCGCATTGTTAAAAAATGGATGCCTCGTTTTGATGGAAAATCGGCTGATCGAATTACAGAAGAAGATAAAGCTGACTTCGAACTTTACACAAAACTAAAGAAAATAGTAGACGACAAAAACTCAAATGCATATAATCAAGTAGCTCAGTACTCTGCAATAAAAGAGTTTGTTGCTAAGGCTAATGATACTATTGTGAAAATTTTGGGTAAAAAAGACTACTCTTTAGAAGAAGTAAACGGTATTACATTGGTAGATCAAGAACTAATGCAAGGCAAAATGATTATGATGAAAATTTTAGACTCTGGTTCTAGTGCAGAAGAAGCTGATAAAGAATTACAGGGCATCGTAGATCATTATTCTAATCAATTAAACGCTCAATACAAAGTAGATTTTAATGGTAGACTGGCTGGTGATAACCCTAATGACATTAATGATAAAAATTATGGCAACGGTTATGTGATCGGTTCTAAAGATGATGAAAGCCATGGTACTCATGTCTCTGGAATCATTGCTGCAAAGCGCAACAATAATATCGGTATGAACGGTGCCGCTCATAATGTTAAAATTATGGCAATTCGTGCAGTACCAGATGGTGATGAGTACGATAAAGATGTTGCACTTGCTATTCGATACGCGGTAGATAATGGTGCTAAAGTGGTTAATATGAGCTTTGGTAAAAGTTATTCACCAGATGCTGAATGGGTTTTTGAAGCTATTAAATATGCAGCAGATAAAGATGTATTGTTAGTGCATGCAGCCGGTAATGATGCTAGTGATTTTGATGTTGATGACAACTTTCCGAATGATTCTAAAGATAAGAATGTAGAAATTTCTGATAATGTATTAACTATAGGTTCTATGACGCGTAATTATAATGAAAACCTAGTATCTTCTTTTTCTAATTATGGGAAAAAAAATGTAGACATTTTTGCGCCAGGTTCAGAAATCTACTCTGCATTCCCTAAAGATTCTTACGAATCTATTCAAGGTACATCAATGGCTGCCCCTCAGGTTGCTGGTGTTGCTGCTTTAATTCGTTCATATTATCCTACTTTAACCGCTAAGCAGGTTAAAAAGATTATTATGGATTCTGGTATTCAATATGATGGTGAGGTAATTTTACCAGGTAGTAAAACAGATAAAGTAAAGTTTAGCGAATTATCAGTTTCGGGTAAAATTTTAAATGCATATAATGCTTTAAAAATGGCAGAAAAGCTTGCTAAAAAATCATAGTTTCGCTTAAAGCGGAAAAATTAAAAAAGCGCGCTCAAATCGAGCGTGCTTTTTTTGGTATCAAAGTTGATATTGGTATCTTGCAACAGTAAATTTTTAAGAATGAAAAATATACTACTTTCAATAGCAACCCTTATAGCATTTTCATTAAATGCACAAAATACCAGTTACTGGCAACAGCATGTTGATTACACTATGGAAATCGATATGAATGTTAAAAATTTTCAGTACGATGGTAAACAAAAAATAGTTTACACCAATAATTCACCAGATACTTTAGATAAGGTATTTTATCATTTATTCTTTAATGCTTTTCAACCAGAGAGCGAAATGGATATTAGATTGCAGACCGTTGCTGACCCTAGTCCGAAAATGGTGAACAATGTAGGTTCGGTAGATAAACCAGTCTTTGAAAGTAGAATTTCTAAATTAAAACCAAATGAAATAGGTTTTATAAAAGTGAAATCTCTAAAACAAGATGGTGTAGCTATAAAACATGAAACTATAGGTACGATTCTAAAAGTAACATTGAGCAAACCTATTTTACCAGGAGAGAAAGTAATTTTCGATATGACTTTTAAAGGTCAAGTGCCTGTTCATATTCGTCGTTCGGGTAGAAATAATAAAGAAGGGGTCGCTTTGTCTATGGCGCAGTGGTATCCTAAACTAGTTGAATATGATTTTGAAGGCTGGCATGCAAGCCAATATATTGGCAGAGAATTTCATGGTGTTTGGGGTGATTTTGATGTGAAAATTAGTATTGATAAAGATTATGTGATTGGCGGAAGTGGGTATTTACAAAATCCTAATGAAATTGGTCATGGTTATGAAACTGGAAAGATTGTTAGACCTAAAGGAGACAAATTAACATGGCATTTTAAAGCACCTAAAGTTCATGATTTTACTTGGGCAGCCGATCCAGAATATATTCATGATAAAATAAAAGGTGAAAATGATGTAACGTTGCACTTTTTATATAAAAAGACCTTAGCCAAAGAATACTTAAAAAACTGGAAAGAGCTGCAGCCTAAAACTGTCGAATTATTGGCTTTCTTTAATAAAAATATTGGGCAGTATCCTTACAAACAATATTCTGTGATTCAAGCTGGTGATGGTGGTATGGAGTATGCCATGTGTACCTTAATTACAGGTGAACGTAATTTTGGTAGCCTAGTCGGTGTTACTTCCCACGAATTGGCACATACTTGGTTTCAATTTTTACTAGCAACAAATGAACAAAAACATGAGTGGATGGATGAAGGGTTTACTACTTACATTTCAAATTTAGCTGTAAATAAAGTACTGCAGCAGAATAAGACAAATCCAAACGAAGGATCTTACAGCAGTTATTTTAAGCTTGCTAAATCTGGAGTTGAAGAACCACAAGCTATGCATGCAGATAGATACCTTTATAATTATTCTTATGGCACTTCAGCATATAGTAAAGGGGCCTTATTTTTAGCCCAATTAGGATATATTATTGGTGAAGAAAATTTACAGAAAACCATTAAAAAATATTTTGAAGATTTTAAATTTAAGCATCCAACGCCTAATGATATTAAGCGTACGGCAGAAAAAGTATCTGGTCTACAGTTAGATTGGTATTTAAATTATTGGACACAAAGTACTAATGTAATAGACTATGGAGTCGATAAAATTGACGGTAAAAATGTATCTCTAAAGCGTAATGGAAATTTACCAATGCCGATTGATTTAAAAGTTACCTATACTGACGGAACTGTAGAAAACTTCTACATACCATTAAGAATGCTACTTGGTCAAAAACCTACAGAAGCTACTGTAATAAACGACTGGTCTTGGGTACAGCCTAACTATACTTTTACTGCTAAAAAAGAAGTGCAGTCTGTAGAAATAGATCCTGAAAATAGAATGGCAGATCTAAATAAAAATAATAATACTAAGTCTATAGAAGTTTCAAAAATTAAAGGATAAATTATACATCTATAATAAAAAAAAGCCGCTCAATGAGCGGCTTTTTTTTATTATATTTTTGTCATTCCATACTTGATACGGAATCTAGCTAATATATAAAATAGATTCCTGCCTTCGCAGGAATAACAAATTAGGTTTTAGATTGCTCCTAAAATATCGTCAACACTAGCTCTCTTTTTATAATCTGGGTCAAAATGAGCATAGATAATTTCTCCCTCTTTATTAATTACATAAGTAGCAGGCACAGGTAATTTTGCTTCACCAGTTGCATTATTTTCTGGTATAGAAACTTTTAGCATTTCATTTACCTTACCAACATAACCATCAGTTACACCAAAATCTACATCAAAAGCTTTTTGTAGACTACCATCAGTATCAGATACAATCGTAAAGTTTGCCTTAGAAGCATCATTTGCCTTTGTAATACCTTCCTCAGTTTCTGGAGTTATAGCTATTAACTTAATGCCTCTATCTTCTAATTCTTTAGCTCTAGTTGCAAACTCTGCTAAGTGCTTGCTACAATAAGGACACCAATAACCTCTGTAAAAAATAACTGCTATATTTTGGTCTTTATAAAGGTCTGCCAATGCAACTTGCTTACCATCTATTGTTAGATTAACTTCTGGTGCTTTTGATCCTTTAGCAAGACCTTTTGGAGCATCGTCATCTTTCATACCATAACTAGCATAATCTACTTTTGGTTCTTCTTTTGTTACCTCTACAACTTCTTCTTTTTTAGGTTCTACAGGTTTTTCTTCCTTTTTTTTACATGCAATTACACTTACTAATGCAACTAGCATAAATAATTTTTTCATTTTGATTGTGAATTTAATTAAGTTAACTATTAGTGAGCTAAGTCGCATAAGAAATTAAGACCTTTCATAGATTATAATTTATTTTGTTACTTAATCAAATTTCTTCGAACTTCGCTTATCTGTCGCTAAATGGAATTAAACTCCTCTTAGCTTAATCGTTAGAGCACATTCAGCTGAAGCTGACTTATGTTGCTACGTGCTTTGCACTCTCACCCCACAAGTGAAATGTGCTCTAACGACCTGCTAAACCAAATTGCTTAAGTCAATATCTACTAACAACAGCTCCTGCTGACGCACTCAAGTGCTTAACGTGCAATAACAGTAGCTAAAAGCAATTTGATACTGCATTTTTTATTCCCAATAACCAGAATTTGGCAAATAACGGTAGCATACTACCTATTTGACGAATCATTATTAGATCTTAATAGGAAGTCATATATCTAATAATGATTACCCAAATTCTTTATATTTACTCAAAAAATACAGAACTGCGTTTAGCAGGTCGATAAGCGAAACATAAAATTTTAAGCATAAAAAAACCCAAACGTTGATATTTGGGTTTTAAAATTTATAGATTTCGATACAATCTCAACATAGTTGAGATCACTCAATTTGACAGTTATTACTTCAATGTTTTCTTAACAGCTACTTCTTGGTAGGCTTCAATAATATCTAGTTCTTTAATATCATTGTAGTTTTTGATCTGCATACCACAATCGTACCCTTTAGCAACTTCTTTAACATCGTCTTTAAATCGTTTTAAAGAAGCTAATTCACCTGTAAAGACAACTACGCCTTCTCTAATAATTCTAATTCTAGAATTTCTAAAGATCTTACCATCAGTTACCATACAACCAGCTATTGTACCTATCTTAGAAATCTTATAGGTCTCTCTAATTTCAGCATTACCCGTAATCTCCTCTTTCATCTCTGGTGATAACATACCTTCCATAGCATCTTTAACATCATTAATTACATCATAAATAATTGAGTAATTTCTGATATCAATTTCTTCTTTATCTGCTAAGGTTCTTGCACTACCAGATGGCCTTACATTAAACCCAACTATAATAGCATCTGAAGCCGATGCTAGTAACACATCTGATTCTGTAATGGCACCAACCGCTTTATGAATAATATTCACCTGAATTTCTTCGGTAGATAACTTCTGTAATGAATCTGTTAATGCTTCTACTGAACCATCTACATCACCTTTAAGGATAATATTCAATTCTTGGAAATCACCTAAGGCAATACGTCTACCAATTTCATCAAGTGTAATATGACGTTGTGTTCTCACTGACTGCTCACGTTGTAACTGAGAACGTTTAGACGCAATTTGTTTCGCTTCACGCTCATCATCCAACACATTGAACTTATCACCTGCCTGCGGAGCACCATCTAATCCTAAGATTGAAACTGGTGTTGAAGGCCCTGCTTCTTCTAATGAATTACCACGCTCATCGTGCATCGCTTTTACTTTACCACTATTCTTTCCGGCAAGCATAAAATCACCGATACGTAAGGTACCTGCTTCAACTAAAATAGTAGAAACATAACCTTTACCTTTATCTAATAAAGCTTCTACAACAGTACCAATTGCATTTTTAGAAGGATTTGCTGTTAACTCTAATAACTCAGCCTCTAGTAATACTTTTTCCAATAATTCATCAACACCTTGTCCTGTTTTTGCAGAAACATCATGAGATTGAACTTTACCACCCCAATCTTCTACTAACAAGTTCATACCTGCCAATTCTTCTTTCACTTTATCAGGATTGGCGTCTGGTTTATCAATTTTATTGATTGCAAAAACAATTGGTACACTAGCAGCTTGCGCATGACTAATTGCTTCTTTTGTTTGAGGCATTATTGAATCATCAGCTGCAATTACAATAATAACCAAATCGGTTACTTGAGCACCACGAGCACGCATCGCTGTAAAGGCTTCGTGACCAGGTGTATCTAAAAATGTGATTTTTTGACCATCTTTTAGCTCAACCGCATATGCGCCAATGTGTTGTGTAATTCCACCTGATTCACCAGCAATTACATTTGCATTACGGATGTAATCTAGTAACGATGTTTTACCATGATCTACGTGACCCATTACGGTAACAATCGGAGCTCTTGGTTGTAAATCTCCTTCTTCATCAACTATTTCTTCTATTGCCTCTTCTACTTCTGCACTTACAAATTCAACTTCGTAACCAAACTCTTCGGCAACAATAGATAAGGTTTCTGCATCTAATCGTTGATTCATGGTTACCATCATCCCTAAAGACATACAAGCAGAGATTACTTGTGTAACAGCAACATCCATCATCGTTGCAACTTCACTAACTGTAACAAATTCTGTTACTTTTAATGTTTTACTTTCTGCTGCTTGTAATTCTAAATCTACTTCAGTTTGTTGACGGTGAGCATCTCTTTTCTCTCTTCTATATTTTGCTCCTTTACCTTTTTTAGATTTTCCTTGAAGTTTTTCTAAAGTTTCGCGTACCTGTTTTTGGATTTCTTCTTCAGATGGCTCTTCTTTAACAACGGCTTTTCTACCTCTACCTGCATTATTACCTCTGTTATCATTTCTTCCTCTAAAGTTATTTCCTCCTCCACGCTGTCCGCCTCCTTGGTTAAAGTTTACGGGCTTACTGATACGTTTTCTTTTCTTCTTATTTGCTTCAGATTCAGCTTTCTTTTTATCTTCTGGCTTTTTCTTTGGCTTTTCGAATTGCTTTAAGTCAATCTTTTCACCTACTTGCTTTGGTCCAGATAATTTTTTATACTTAGTTTCTATTTTTTCTGGCTCAACTTCCTCAACTTCTTCAACTTCTTCGGCCTTAGCTTCTTTCTTTTTAGTTTCTACTTCTTTTTTAGGAGTTTCAACTTTAGCTTTAGGTTCTTCTTTTTTAACTGGTGCTTCTGCTTCTTCTTTTTTGGTAGATTTCTTTTCTTCAAGGTCGATCTTGCCAACAGTTTTTAGTCCAGATAGTTTCTCACTCTCAGTTTTAAAAATTTCTTTTTTGGCTTCTTCTTCTAACCGTTTCTTCTCAAGTTCTTTTTCTTGAGCAATTCGAAGTGCTTCTTTTTCTTTTCGCTTTTCTTCACCAACCTCACGTGAAGCTACCTTCTTACTTTTATCGGTTTGAAATTCGTCTAAGAGTACATTATATATTTCATCAGAAATCTTAGTTGTTGGTCTAGCCTCTATCTCAAAACCTTGTTTTGTTAGATGCTCAACAGCTCTATCTAATGAAATATTTAATTCTCTTAAAACTTTATTTAGCCTCAATGTAGCCATATAATACTATAATTTTTCTTCTTATTTTTTGTATTCTAATTAAGATTAATCTTCAAATTCTTCTTTTAAAATACGCTGAACATCAATAATTGTTTCTTCTTCTAAATCTGTTCTTTTTACCAAGTCGTTCACGTCTTGATCTAAAACGCCACGAGCAGTATCTAAACCTATTTTCTTAAATTCTTGAATTACCCATGCTTCTATCTCATCAGTAAATTCAGTTAATTCTACATCTTCGTCTTCAATGCCTTCACGTTGAACATCTAGCTCGTAGCCTGTTAATTGACTAGCTAAACGAATATTAACTCCACCTTTACCAATTGCTTTTGAAACCTCTTCTGGTTTTAAATATACATCGACGCGAGGTTTTTCTCCTTCAGCGGCTTCTTTAATTTCCATAGACGCTACTTTAGCAGGGCTCAACGCTCTCGCAATAAATATTTTATCGTTTTTTGTATAGTTGATCACGTCTATATTTTCATTGCCTAACTCTCGAACGATACCATGTATACGAGAACCCTTCATACCAACACAAGCTCCAACAGGATCAATTCTATCATCGTAAGAATCTACAGCAATTTTTGCTTTTTCACCCGGTATACGTGCTACTCTTTCTATAGTAATTAAACCGTCAAACACCTCAGGAATTTCTTGTTCAAATAATTTAGTTAAGAACTCTGGTGATGTTCTTGATAGAATAATTGCTGGTTTATTTCCTCTTAACTCAACTGATTTTATAATACCTCTTACAGATTCTCCTTTACGGAAATAGTCAGATTTTATTTGCTCACTTTTAGGTAAAATGATCTCATTACCTTCATCGTCTAACAAAATTACCGCGTTATGACGAATGTGATGTACTTCTGCACTATAAATTTCACCTTCAAGATCCTTAAATTGTTTAAATACATTCGTATTATCATGCTCATGAATCTTAGATATAAGATTTTGGCGTAAAGCTAAAATAGCTCTTCTACCTAGATCTACTAATTTAACCTCTTCAGAGACATCTTCTCCAACTTCAAAATCAGGTTCTATCTTACGTGCTTCTGTTAATGTAATTTCTTCGTTTGGCTCTTCTACTTCGCCATCTTCTACCACTACTCTATTTCTCCAAATTTCTAAATCTCCTTTATCAGGATTTATAATGATGTCGAAATTTTCATCAGAACCGTACTTCCTTTTTAATGCAGCTCTAAACACATCTTCAAGTATTGCCATTAGGGTAACCCTATCTATACTTTTATCGTCTTTAAATTCTGAAAAAGATTCAATTAATGCGATGTTTTCCATTTCATTCTTAAATTAAAAATTTATTTTCACTTTTGCTTGTTTAATATCTATATATTTTATTGTTGCTTCTTTAACAACAGTAACTTTTCCTTTTCCAACTGGTTTTGGTTCTCTAGCTTTCCATTCTAATACAATCTCATCATTATTAGCACTAGCAAGTTTGCCTTCAAAACTTTCAGTTTCAGTTTTCACCTTTAAGGTTCTGCCAATATTTTTTTTATACTGCCTATTATTTACTAAAGGTTCAGTGGCTCCTGGTGAAGTAACCTCTAGAGAAAAATCTTCTTCTTCTCTATCTAAATTGTGTTCTACATGACGACTGATACGTATACATTCCTTTAACGGAACACCATCGTCACCATCTACAACAACAATAATTTTATTATCTGCAGAAAATTTAAGGTCGATTAAAAACAATCGTTCGTTCTCTAAAATTGCTTCGTCTACTAAATTTTTAACCGTTACTTGGTTCATTTTTTGTATAAAAAGAGGGGACTTTCCGTCCCCTCCTATTTCTATTACCTTTATTTTCGCTGCAAATATACAAACTAATTTTTATACTTACAACTTAAGTTTGTGTTGTTAATATTAGTATATTTATACAGCTAACATTAAATCAACTAATTATGAATCGAATTTTAGTTCCGGTTGACTTTTCCGATCAGGCAAAATACGCATGTAAAGTAGCAGCTAGTATTGCTAAAAAAACCAATAGCGAAGTAATTTTATTACATATGTTTGACGTACCCTCTCAAACTATTGATCCTGGCAATTCAAGTAATACTAGTGGAGGTGCTCAGGCCATTTATTATATGAAAGGTGTGCATAAAAAATTTGAAGAATTTATGGCCCTCCCTTTTTTTGACGGTGTAACAGTAAAAGAAGATGTTCGGTTCCATAAAACATTTGAAGGAGTAATAGAAGAAAGCAAAAAGCTTGACGTAGATCTAATTGTAATGGGGTCGCAAGGCGCTACTGGTTTAAAAGAAATGTTTGTTGGCTCTAATACAGAAAAAGTTGTGCGGCACTCTCACATACCTGTACTAGTTATTAAACAGGATATAGATAATTTTGATGCTAAAAATATTGTTTTTGCTTCAGACTTTAGTGATGAAAGTAAAAAAACGTTTCCAAATGTGATTGAATATGCTAATATTTTTGGTGCTAAACTACATTTACTTTTTATAAATACCATCTCTAACTTTAAATCTACAAAAAAAATAAATGAAAGAATGGCAGCATTTGTAGATGGTTTTAATGTCGAAAATTACACTTTAAATATCTATAGTGATAAAACAATTGAGGAAGGTATTTTAAATTTCTCAAGTGAGCTGGATGCGGATATAATAGCCATAAACACTCATAAACGAAGTGGTTTATATCAACTTTTTAGTAGCCATATAGGTAAAGACTTGGCAAATCATGCTTTACGTCCGGTAATGACTTTTAAAATATAAAAAAAGCTCTCATTTCTGAGAGCTTTTTGTTGGCCCACAAGGACTCGAACCTTGAATGACGGTACCAAAAACCGGAGTGTTACCATTACACCATGGGCCAATGCGGGTGCAAATTTAATTCAATCTTTTTATTCAGCAAATATTTTTTATAAAAAATTCAGAGATACTTTTAACACAAATTTAATAACGACAAGAGCTTCTACACACAATAATTCGCCTGTATTAATCGATTATTATTAGTAAATTCGCCCACAGTACAAAAATGAATTCATGAACAACTTCAATTATAAAAAGTTAAACATCATTTTAGGGTGGGTCGCTTTTGCAATTGCTCTCATAACATATACTTTAACTTTAGAACCTACTGTAAGCTACTGGGATTGTGGCGAATATATAGCTACTTCTGTAAAACTTGAAGTTGGTCATCCTCCAGGAGCACCATTATTTCAAATGTTGGGCGCGTTCTTTGCAATGTTTACTAGTGATGTAACGCAAATAGCTAAAATGGTGAATTTCATGTCTGCTTTGGCTAGTGCATTTACTATCCTATTTTTATTTTGGACAATCACCGCACTCGCTAAAAAAATTGTAGGTAAAGCAGAGGAATTAACCAATGCAAAATCTATTGCAATTCTAGGTAGTGGTTTAGTTGGGGCTTTAGCATATACATTTTCAGATAGTTTTTGGTTTAGTGCCGTTGAAGGTGAGGTATATGCAATGTCGTCCTTTTTGATGGCTTTATTGTTCTGGCTAGGATTACGATGGGAAAGTGAAATGGATTCGCCTCGTGGCCACAAATGGTTACTACTCATTAGTTTTGTAGTAGGTTTATCATTTGGAGTTCACATATTATCTCTATTAGTAATTCCGTCTATTGTATTTATCTATTTTTATAAAAAATACAAAGACATTACCACTAAAAAATTCATCATTGCTAATATAGTTTCTGTATTGGTATTAGTATTTGTATTCAAATTTTTATTTCCATACACATTAGCATTTTTTAGTGCATCAGAATTATTCTTTATAAATTCTGTAGGATTGCCTTTTAATTCTGGAAGCATTATCGCTGGTATCTTATTAATCGCGGTATTTTATTTCGGAATTCGTTATACGCGTAAGAAAAAATTATACAATACAAATCTGATCATTCTATGTTTGTTATTTGTTATGATAGGTTTTTCATCATGGTTAATGCTGCCTATCCGTGCAAACGCAAATACAACTATTAATGAAAATAATCCTTCAAGTGCTCGTGAGCTGTTAGCATATTATAATCGTGAGCAATATGGAGATGCCAGTATTTTTTATGATTCATACTATTCAGAAACACGTCAGCAAGATCCTAATGATCCATACAGAGATGATAAACCTAAGTATGAAAAAGACAAAAAAGCAGGTAAATATGTAATTGTAAATAAATACAAAAACGCTTTACCAAATTATACAGATAAACATAAAGGATTTATACCTAGAATGGTGGATCCGTCACCAAGTGTAATTGCAAACTATAAAGCTGTTGCAGGGATACCTCAACGAAGTAAACGTAGGCCAACTTTTGCTGAGAATCTAAAGTTTATGCTCGACTTTCAATTTGGTTATATGTATGGCCGCTATTTTATGTGGAATTTTGTTGGACGACAAGATGATGTACAAGGTAATTTAGACAACCATGGTAATTGGATTAGCGGTATCAGCTTTGTCGATAATTTTTTAAGAGGGTCACAAGATAATTTGCCTCCAGAAATGGCAGAAAATAAAGGGCGAAATACATATTATTTTCTACCGCTTATTTTAGGAATTATAGGTCTCTTATTCCATATAAAATTTGATAAAAAGAATTTTTATGTGCTACTACTCTTCTTTGCCTTTACAGGATTAGCCATTATATTCTACACCAACCCTAAACCATTTGAACCTCGCGAACGTGATTATGCAGTAGTAGGTTCTTTTTACATTTTTGCAATTTGGATTGGCTTTGGTGTACTAGCGCTATTCGAACAATTTAAAAGTAAATTAAATCCTAGGATTGCAGCTCTCACTATTAGTGCAGTATGTTTATTAGCTGTACCTGTGCTTATGGGCTTTCAAAACTGGGATGACCATGATCGGTCTGGGCGTTGGGCAACACATAATAATGCCAAAGCATATTTAGACTCTACTGATAAAAATGCCATCATGTTTACCATTGGTGATAATGATACTTTCCCGCTATGGTATATGCAAGAAGTAGAAGATTACAGAACTGATATTAAGTTGGTAAATACAAGTCTGTTCGCAACGGATTGGTATATTGACCAACAAAAACGTAAAACGTATGACGCAGATCCTATTCCTTCAGAACTAACACATGAAGAATATAGAACTGGCACACTGGATGTTGCTTATCATATACCTATTGAATTAAAAAATATTGCCGTAAAAGATACCATTGATTTATTTGAAGATGATTCTACTGAGGATAAACCATTTGAAAATAGAGTAGATATTGATTTCTTTATGAAATGGTTAAAAAGTGATAGTCCTAGAACATTTATAGACTTTGATGAAGACGGTAATCCTGAAAAAATTTATCCTACTAATAAACTCCGTCTGTATGTAGATAAAGAAGCTGTTTTAAAAAATGGAATTGTAGCTCCAGAAGATGCCGATAAGATTCTACCTTATATTGATTTTGATATTGATGAAAATGGTCTAACCAAAAATCGCATTTTAATGTTAGATGTATTAGCAAATACAAATTGGGAGCGTCCTATCTATTTTACTGGTGGTGCACATGCTGCAGAAGAATATATTTGGTTAAAAGATTATTTACAATTAGAAGGCTTAGCATATAAATTTGTACCTATAAAAACTCCAAGTACTTATCCAGATGGCCGCGCAAGAAGCATATTAGATATAGGTCGCATTAACACAGATATAATGTATAATAATGTAAA
Organism: Maritimimonas rapanae; assembly: GCF_057837205.1. Lineage (NCBI taxonomy): Bacteria > Pseudomonadati > Bacteroidota > Flavobacteriia > Flavobacteriales > Flavobacteriaceae > Maritimimonas > Maritimimonas rapanae. Next base: position 148,721 of record NZ_JBYQFI010000002.1, read on the forward strand.
AAAATGGGATTGGAAAAATTCTAATAGTGATCATATTTATGTAGATGTTGAAACTCGCAAAAATGGTATTTCATTTAGAAATAATTTGGTTCGACTTGCCGAAGCTTTAATTAAAGAAGGCAAAAAGGATAAAGCAGAGGAGATTCTTGATCTATCTATTGAGAAAATGCCAATTGCACGTTATGGTCATTATGGTATGGTATTAGGGTATATTGAAAATTATTACAAAATAGATAAGAAAGAGAAAGCTCAAAACGTTGCTGATACTTTAGTGAATATTTTTAGAGATCGTATAGATTACTACAGTAGTCTCGATAAATATGGTATCACTAAGAATTATGATGATATAGAGACTACACTTATTATGTATAACAATGTGGTTGCAACTGCTGATGAATTTGATGAATCTTTTGCAGATGAATTGAAAAAAGGATATATCGAATCCGTAAAAATGTTTGAAGGTATATTAGAATAAAGTGCAGCTCGTATTGGTAAAAACTCCATGGATTTTTAAAAAATTATTTCCGAATTATATTTGGAGTATCTCTAATAAGAATCCTGATGAGAAAGTACTTTATCTAACTTTTGATGACGGCCCTACACAAGAAATTACTGAGCAAGTTTTAAATATTCTTAAACAATTCAATGCCAAAGCCACTTTTTTTTGCATTGGTAAAAATGTGAAGAAAAATCCATCCATTTTTAATCTAATCTTAGAAGAAGGGCATTCTATCGGTAACCATACTTTTAATCACTTAAATGGATGGAAAAGTAATAAATCTATGTATTTAAAAGACATAGAAGAAGCTGATAAAAAAATCAACTCTAAACTTTTTAGACCTCCATATGGTAGAATAAAAAACACTCAAGCTAAATACTTAAGAAAACAAGGATATAAGATTGTAATGTGGGATGTTTTAACTTATGATTGGGATACAAGTTTCAACCCCGAAAAAATATTTAATAACGTAATCAATAACTCAAAATCTGGTAGCATTATAGTGTTTCATGATAGCGAAAAAGCAGCAAAAAATGTATTAGTGGTGTTACCAAAAATACTTGAGTATTTCAGTAAAAAAAGTTATTCCTTCAAAAAAATAGAGGTTGCCTAAACGTATTGCTGTACTAAACTAATTAAAGTATTAGCATCTTGCTCACCAGATTGGCGCCATTTCATCTCGCCATTTTTATAGATAATAAATGTAGGGTTACCTTTAATACGCAAAGCATTTGCTAAGGTTTCATTTTTATCAATATCTATTTTAATGACCTTTGCTTTATCGCCAAGTGCAGCCGCAACATCTCTTAGCACAGAGTGTAGACTTGTGTTATTTTCATTCCAATCGGCATAAAAATCGATCAGTGTTGGAATGTTTGAATTAATTAATTCGCCAAATTTTGCCATAAGCATGAATTTTATTTAGACAATAACATTTGGGCTAATAATACTATCTATAAACAAATATAATATTCTTTTATTAATTATGCAGTTTTTGAGCTCTTTTTCAGGGTAATAACACTAATTTCTGGCCAAATACCAACTCTTCCAGGATATGCTAAGAAACCAAAACCTCTATTTACATTAATATATTTACCTGCGTCTTCATAAATACCCGCCCAATGTTTGTAACGCCATTTTACCGGGCTCCATTTGATCCAACCTGGAATTTCTATACCGAACTGCATACCATGTGTATGACCACTTAATGTTAGGTGAAAGTGTTTATCATCTTTTTTTACTTCTTCTTCCCAATGGCTCGGGTCATGACTCAGTAAGATCTTAAAATCTTTTTTGTCAATTCCCGTTGATGCTTTTGGCAGATCACCAGCTTTTTTAAATCCACCAGCTCCCCAATTCTCAACTCCTACCAAAGCAATTTTTTCTCCATTCTTTTCTAAATAACGATTATCATTCAATAAAAGATCAAACCCAATCTCTTTATGAATTTCTTTTAATTTCTCCATGTTTTTGGTTTTACCTTCAGTAGTTTCCCATTGAATATAATCGCCATAATCGTGATTCCCTAATACAGAATACATTCCATCCTTAGCTCCTAACTTTTTAAAAGAATCAACCCAAGGCAGCATTTCATCAGCTCTATTGTTTACCATATCACCAGTAAACAAAATAACATCTGAACTTTGTTGATTTATAAGGTCTATACCATATTCAATCTTTTTCTTATTGTCAAAACTTCCGCTGTGTATATCAGATATTTGTGTAATCTGGTAACCGTCAAAAGCTTTTGGCAAATCATCGAACTCTAAGGTATATTTTAAAACCTTATAGTTATATTTCCCTCTATACATTCCGTATAACAAAGAGGCTAGTGGTATTGCAGCTAAACCTAATGCAATTTGGCTAATAAACTTCCTTCGAGATGGAAAATAATTACCCTCAGCAGCTTTACCTTCTGTAGCCATTCTGTACAATGCTTGTGGAACTCTAAAAATATCCTCTCCAAACATAAATAACAGTAATACAATTTTAGGAATAAACAAACTTAAAAAGAAACCTATGGCTTGATTAGTTGTTGGTGTAATACCCACACTACGATTAAAGGTCACCAATTGGTATATAAAGTTTAACATTACTAAAATAGTTACAATCCAATATAATATATGTAACCACCGATGTTTAAAAGTTGTTTTAAATGCCTGAAAAGCATAAAGATCAATAACTAAATAAATGGCAAGAAAAATAATCCAGCGAATCATACCTAATTTCTGTTAAACCCAAACAAATATAAACCTAAAACAAAGAATCTATTTTAACATCCTGTTAAAGTTTCGTAGCTTTGGTTTTCTTATCAGTTTATACTCATGTCAGAACAAAAACGCCTTTTTTTACTTGATGCTTATGCTTTAATTTTTAGAGGGTATTATGCTTTTATAAAAAATCCAAGAATCAATTCTAAAGGTGTAGACACTTCTGCTATTATGGGTTTTACAAACTCATTATTAGATGTTATAAAACGTGAGCGTCCAGATCATTTAGCTGTTTGTTTCGACAAGGGCGGTAGTGTAGATCGTGTTGAAATGTTCGAAGCATATAAAGCTAACCGTGATGAAACACCTGAAGCTATAAAAATTGCTGTTCCATATATAGAACAGATCTTAAAAGCAATGCATATACCTATTATCGTTAAAGAAGGGTATGAAGCTGATGATATTATCGGAACGTTGGCTAAGAAAGCAGAAAAAGAGGGCTATCAAACTTTTATGGTTACGCCAGATAAAGATTTTGCGCAGTTAGTTTCTGAAAACATTTTTATGTATCGCCCACGTTTTGGAGGTGGTTATGAAACTTGGGGTATTAAAGAAGTTCAAGAAAAATTTGAAGTGGAACGACCAGAGCAAGTCATTGATTTTTTGGGAATGATGGGAGATTCTGTAGATAATATTCCTGGCTTACCAGGAGTCGGCGAAAAAACTGCTAAAAAATTTATTGGTCTTTACGGAAGCATGGAAAGTTTATTAGCTAATACTCATGAATTAAAAGGTAAAATGAAAGAGAAAGTAGAAGCTAATAAAGAATTAGGTTTACTTTCTAAAGAGCTAGCAACAATAATGCTTGACGTACCTGTAGAATTTCATGAAGAGAATTTTGAACTATCACAACCAAATATAGACGCTGTAAAAGAAGTATTTACAGAATTAGAATTTAGACGCTTAACTGAAAATTTTGTCAAAACTTTTAGTACTGAAACTAGTGATATACACACAACAAAAATAACTGAAGTTAAGCCTAAAAAAGTAGCTCCTACTAATAATGGTCAATTTGATCTATTTACAACACCTGGAGCTGGGACAGTTACGCATGAAACTGCTGAAATAACTGGTTATAAAACTATTGCAAATACATCACATTTTTATCAGTTTATAAACACACCTGTTTCACGTAAGCTACTGTTAAGCAAGTTACAGCAACAAAAATCAGTTTGTTTCGACACTGAAACAACTGGCTTAAAAGCTTTAGAAGTTGAATTAATTGGTATTGCATTTTCATGGGAAGTGGGTAAAGGTTATTATGTTGCTTTTCCTGAAGATCAACAAGAAACGCAAAACATTCTTGAAGAATTTCGACCATTCTTCGAAAATGAAGCTATTGAAAAAATTGGTCATAATTTAAAATATGATATTAAAGTATTATCGAATTATAATATTCCTGTTAAAGGAAAATTGTTTGATACTATGATTGCGCATTATTTGATCAATCCCGATATGCGCCATAATATGGATGTATTGGCAGAAACCTATTTAAATTACCAGCCAGTTTCTATTACTGAATTGATTGGTAAAAAAGGTAAAAACCAATTAACTATGCGTGTCGTAGAGTTGCCAAAACAAACTGAATATGCTGTTGAAGACTCAGATATTACTTTACAATTAAAGGAACATTTTGAAAAGGAATTGGAAAGTGGTAACGTAACTAAATTGTTTGATAGCGTAGAATTGCCTTTAGTAAATGTGCTTACATCAATGGAAATTGAAGGTATAAACATAAATACCGATTTTCTAAAGGAGCTTTCTGTTGCTTTAACTGATGATATTAATAGACTCAAAAAAGATATTTACGAACAAGCTGGAGAAGAATTTAATTTATCATCACCAAAGCAGTTGGGGCCTATCCTTTTTGATAAGCTAAAATTAGTAGATAAGCCTAAAAAGACAAAAACGGGTCAATATTCTACAGCAGAAGATGTACTATCCTATCTAGCTAAAGATCATAAAATAGTTGCAGATATTTTAGAGTTTAGACAGTATAAAAAATTACAAAGTACTTATGTAGATGCTTTGCCTAATGAGATCAATCCTAAAACGGGAAGAATTCATACAGTTTATGCTCAGGCCGTTGCTGCAACTGGTAGATTAAGCTCTAATAATCCTAATTTACAAAATATTCCAATTCGTACAGAAAGAGGAAGACAAGTCCGCAAAGCATTTATACCAAGAGATGAAAATCATGTATTGCTGGCGGCAGATTATTCGCAAATAGAATTACGAATTATAGCTGCTTTAAGTGAAGAAAAAACCATGATGGAAGCTTTTAAAAATGGTGAAGATATTCATGCTACTACTGCTGCCAAAGTCTTTGGTGTTGATATTAACGATGTAACAAGGGAACAACGTGGAAATGCTAAAACAGTCAATTTTGGAATTATCTATGGAGTTTCTGCATTTGGGTTGAGTAATCAAACTTCATTAACCAGAAGTGAGTCTAAAGAATTAATTGACACTTATTATAAAACATATCCTAAGCTCCGAAATTATATGTCTGAGCTCGTAGATTTTGCTCGTAAAAATGGTTATGTAGAGACCGTATTGGGTAGACGTAGGTACTTAAAAGATATCAATTCTAGAAACGCTGTAGTTCGAGGTGCCGCAGAACGTAATGCCGTAAATGCACCTATACAAGGTAGTGCAGCAGATATTATAAAATTAGCCATGATCAATATTCACAATCGCTTTGAAAAAGAGCAATTCAAATCTAAGATGCTTTTACAAGTTCATGATGAATTGGTATTTGACGCTCATAAAGATGAATTAGACATTATTAAACCAATTATCAAATCTGAGATGGAAAACGCATACAAGCTCGCTGTACCACTAGATGTAGAATTAGGTGTTGGTGAGAATTGGTTAGAGGCACATTAAATTTATTTCCTATTATTTTAAAAATATATTCTTAAACCATTAATTATTATCAAACAAAAAACACTTTCTAAATACACTTTCATTCTACTGCTAATCTTAGCAGGTGAAGCAGTGTTTATTTTACCTTTTGTGTTAGCACGTATCTTTCTACCTACCTTTTTAGAAACTTTTGACCTTACCAATCTCGAAAAAGGGATTTGCTTTTCGGTGTATGGCATCGTTGCATTTATCTCTTATTTTTTTGGAGGGATGTTAGCCGATAAGTTTAAACCTAACAGTTTGATGGCTATTGCGCTTTGGCTAACCGCCTTAGGTGGATTTTATATGACAACCGTTCCCAGTTACTTTATGCTAAAAGTACTATATGGTTATTGGGGTTTTACTACTATCTTTTTGTTTTGGGCAGCGATGATAAAAGCCACACGTATTTGGGGAGGTGCCAATTCACAAGGAAAGGCCTTTGGTTTTTTAGACGGTGGTCGCGGACTCGTTGCCGCACTATTTGGCACCATGGGTGTTGTTATTTTCTCGATTTTTATACCTTCTGCTGAAGCTTTAGCGGCTGGTGCACAAAGTAGCGAAGCTTTTATTAGAGTGATTTTTATTTCATCTATTATAGTAGCATTTGTAGGAGTGTTGACATTCTTCTTTTTAAAATTACCACAGAAAGAAGCTGCTGAACAGCAAGTAAAAAGCATCACTGCAGCCAATGTAAAAACCGTTTTAAAGCTACCTGCTGTATGGTTGTTAATGATCATTATTTTATGTGCCTATGTAGGTTATAAGTTTACCGATGTATTTTCACTTTATGCAAAAGAAGTGATGCTATATAGTGAAGTTGATGCTGCTAAAACTGGTACGTATTTATTATTTATACGCCCAATAGTTGGGGTATTGGTTGGCTTTTTAGCCGATAGAGCCAAAGCTTCTATTTATTTAGTTGCTGGTTTTGCTGTAGCCATTATTGGTTCTTTGTTATTTGCTAGTGATTTGACAGACCCTTCGATGGACATCTTTTTCCTACTCTCGGTATTTTTAGTAGCACTAGGCGTGTATGCTGCTCGTGTACTCTATTTTGCTGTGTTAGAAGAAGGCAAGATACCTCTAGCTTTAACGGGTACTGCTGTAGGTGTAATCTCGGTAATAGGTTACACCCCAGATATTTTTGCAAGCCCTTTAATGGGTTATTTACTCGACAACTCACCTGGTAGAACTGGTCATCAACATGTTTTTTTAGCGCTTGCAGTTTTTTCGTTGGTAGGATTGATAGCTTCTTTTATTTTCTTAAGACTCCATACTAAGAAAGTAAAATCTTGATTTTTAATTGATTTTCGGTAACTTCGTTTTATTGATCACTAAACGGAATTAAAGCTCCTTTTAGCTTAAATTTATGCTTAATTCTTAAATTTCCTTATGAGAGGAAAATCAACACTTGAAGATATTTATAATGGAATTCTTAAAACAATTAAGAAAGTGATTTTAAATGAAAGTGATTCTGAAATACTGGGAAGTAACACGGAAGATCTCATGGAATATTATATCGGCGAGCATTGTTTTACTCCCGTAAAAATTGACGAAGACGAAAGTGATCATTGGGAACATAAAAAATTCATCAAAACTATTAGAGGTAATGAAAGAGACCCTGCTTACAGATATGAGGGTAACATGGAGATGGAATGCGAATCAATAAAATTAACTATTCCCTTAATTCCTAATGAAGAAACCTTGATCTTATTAACAACTCCTTCAAGATTATTTGCTCGTGATGCTATTCGAACTGGCACTGGAATTTCAATTTCGAAAAATAGCCTTAGCTATGAATTTGAAATAAAGGGCTATAGAATAAATAAAAGTGATGAACAAGTTCAACAAGAATTATCAAGTGCTAAGGACAGAATCACTAAAATTATTAAGGACAAGGAAACTTTTATCCTATCTCAGAATGATCTAATTAGAAGTCAAGTTAAGAACTCAATAAGTGATAGAAAGACGAAAATTAAAGAGGATCAGGAGAGACTTAATAGATTAACCAAAAAAATCAACATCCCATTAAAAAGAAAGAATGAAGAGACAATCAAAAGAATTCGAATTAACAAGAAACCATTCATTAAGAAAATAAAACCAAAGCTTGAACTTCCCACGGAATATATTCTTGATAAGTCCAAAGTACTTGACATTCTCACTATAATTAATAACCAAGGCATACAGTTTGAGAAAACTCCTCAGTCATATAAATCAATGGAAGAAGAGAACCTCAGAGATATTTTATTGGTTAATCTTAATACAGTATTTGAAGGAGCTGCAACAGGTGAAACATTTTCCAACAAGGGAAAAACAGATATCTATCTCAATATTGACCAAGGTAACATCCTAGTCTGTGAATGTAAATTTTGGAAAGGAGCTAATGCTTATCATAAAACAATTGATCAAATTCTAGGATATCTTACTTGGAGAAACAATTTTGGAGTTATTATAACATTCAGTAAAATTCAAAGATTTTCAAAAATATTTGAAGAGATTGAAAATCAGATTAAAAGTCATTCCTCTTATACAGAAGGTTATAAAAAAATTTCAAACACACATTACAGCTCTTTTCATAACCTGCCAATAGATGATGGAAAAAAAGTGGAATTGCATCATCTGTTCTACAACCTTAATGCGAAGTAATAGAGAACTATTCTCAATCTTTTCTAAATAAATTCACTAAAACAAAAGCCACTAAAGAAGGTAATACCCATCCTAAACTATATTGAGAAAGCGGTATCATATTTTGCACACTTGTTAAGCTTTCGGGTTGAATGATAAACTTTAAAAAGTCGGGTATGCTAAATAAAAAAGTGACAGCTACTACTATTTTAAATACGAGTGGTGAAGCATATTTTTCTGGCATCACATTTAACAAAATCAATACAATAGTAATAGGGTAAATAAACATCAATGCCGGTAAGGCAATATCAATAATATAATGTACATCAAACTGCCCAACAACAACACCAATAATACAAGCCAATACAGCAGTAATCGTATAAGCTAATTGTGATTCTTTAAATAATCCTTTAAAGTAATCGGCGGTTCCGGTAATAATTCCCACGGCAGTGGTAAAACAAGCCAAAGCAACCAATATACTTAAAAACGTAGTGCCAAAATTACCCAAAGTAATGGTACTTAAACCTGCCAATACTTCTGTACGTGTGGCTTCAGCATCAAAAGACATATTAAATAACGAGCCACTCAAGATCATACCGCTGTAAATAATAAATAATCCAGCTCCGGCAATAAAACCAGATTTTGTAATGAGTTCTTTCTTCGCTTCAAAAGAATCATGACCGCGCAACTTTAAAGAGATAATTATAACAGCCCCAACCACCACGGCGCCAATGGCATCAAACGTTTGATAACCTTCTAACAGGCCATCTACAATTGGTGTTTTAAACAACGAAGGGTTCTGCAATGGCGTTGAAGAACCCAGAGCAATAGCAATAACTGCTAATAGAATAAGTACAATAAGTGGTGTTAGATATTTACCTATAAAGCTTAAGATCTTTGAGCGATTCATGACAAAGATGAAGACCAAAACAAAATAAATAGTACTCGTTACTAGAGAACTTGTGCCAAAAAATGGTGCAATAGCCATTTCGTGTGTTACTGAAGCTGTTCTAGGTGCAGGCAACGCCACCGAAATAGCATAGACAATTAAACAATACGCTAAACTAAAAACAGGTGATACTTTTTTACCAAAATCATACATGGTACCTTGTAAACGCGCATGTGCTAGAATACCCAATAGTGGAATCAATACAGCAGTTATAGCAAAACCTAAAGCTACCCAAAACCAATCTCCGCCAGCTTTAAAGCCTAAAAAAGGAGGTAAAATGAGGTTTCCGGCTCCAAAGAACATCGAAAACAACGCAAAACCACTAATCCAAATTTCTTTTGTTTTATTCATTTGGTAAAAATTATCTTTGCCGAATATAGTAAAATGATTTTAGCACATAAAGGCATCGATATTTTTTATACCGACCAAGGCAAAGGGCAGGCCGTGATACTATTACATGGATTTTTAGAAAATTCATCGATGTGGGGGCGGATAGCCGCCCAGCTAAGCATGAAAAACCGCGTGATCTGTATCGATCTATTAGGGCATGGTAAAACAGGATGCTTGGGTTATATACATACCATGGAGCAAATGGCCGAAGCTGTTCAAGCTGTTTTGCAGCATTTAAAGATCAGGCGTTCGGTTATGATCGGTCATTCTATGGGTGGTTATGTGGCACTCGCTTTCGCGGAAAAAAATCCGGATGCTTTAAAAGGATTGTGTCTATTGAATTCTACTGCAAAAGGAGACTCAGCAGAGAAAAAGAAGAATAGAAATCGAGCTATTAAAGCCGTAAAGCAAAATCATAAGACTTTTGTAAGAATGTCAATCCCAAATCTCTTCAGACCTAAAAATCGCACGCTATTTTCTAAGGAAATTAAAGAATTAAAAAAGGAAGCGTTAAAAACACCCGCACAAGGCATCGTTGCGGCTTTAGAAGGTATGAAAATACGCGATCATAGAGATATGCTATTGCATTTTTCACCTTATAAAAAATTATTGGTCATAGGCAGAAAAGACCCTGTTTTAGAGTATGACTCACTCATTGATCAAGTGAAAAACACAGAAGTTGACGTTGTAGAATTTGCTGATGGGCATATGAGCCATATAGAAAATTATGAAGAGTGCCTTTTTGAGTTACAGTGGTTTGTAAAAAAATGCAGCTGAGGAAAATTTGTCAATTCGAGTGAATTTTATGAATAAAATTTATATCGAGAATCAAATTTTCAATTAACTAGCAGTTCTCGATACAATTCCGATAAATCGGAATTACTCGAACTGACAATTTATAGGTCTTTTAACAATCTCTCGTGTAATTAAGCTGTATTTTTAGCGACTAGTGAACCTATATATCCAATACATGTTTAAAAAATTAACGCTACTTTTTACAGCAACTCTATTCTTAGCGTCTTGTGCTAAAAAGGAAACACCTGCTTTTACCATTTCTGGAACTGTAAGCCCTGTTTCAGCTGATTATATAATTCTAAAAAAAGAAAGTGATATTGAGCGAAAGCTTACCGAAGTTATAGACACAATAGCTGTAGATCAACAAGGAAATTTTAGAACTTCATTTACTGATGAACCTTACCTCTATTCATTAAACTTCCCGAATAAAAAGAAAATAGATATTGTTTTAAATACAGGTCAAGATGTTCAATTGAATATTACTGGTTATGATACTGATGATTTTGAAGCAACGGCTCAGGGCTCAAAAGACACTGAAGAATTACTAGCATATGAAGCTTTTAGAACTGAATCCTTAGACAGGTTGGTAAAGTCAGTCCGGAGAGAAATTAAAGACCTCAAAAAAATTGAGCCTTTAGACCAAAAAAAATTAGATGAACTTAGTAAACTTGAATTAAGTAATTACGATATACATCTTGATGAATTGGTAGGCTACATCAAAAAAAATATGAACTCTACATTGGGGTTGTACGCTACTTCTATTCGTTGGAAAGGTGCACATCAATTAGCTAATTTCGATTCGTTAGCTAGCGAATTTGAAACTGTGCATCCTGATTTAGCGATCACTAAAAAAATTAGAGAAAAGGTTACTCGTTTACAGCAAACTGCTATTGGCGGAATTGTAAAAAACATAGAAATGCCAAATGCCGCAGGTGATTTGGTAAGCTTATCTTCTATAAAATCTGATTATATCCTTATTGATTTTTGGGCGAGTTGGTGTGGGCCTTGTCGACGTGAGGCTCCAAAATTAAATGAGTTAATGAATAAATACTCACGTGAACAATTTGATATTTATGGAGTATCACTTGATGATAATAGAGATAAATGGCTAAAAGCACTAGAAAAAGATAATCGTACTTGGACGAACGTTTCAACACTCGAGCGATTTAAAACGCCTGCGGCTTATGACTATGCCGTAACAGCTTTACCTGCTAATTTTTTGATCGATAAAAACGGAAAGATCATTACTAAAGACTTGCATGAAGAAGAATTATTTAGGATAATAGACCACCTTGTTAATAAAAAGTAAATACATCCTTTATAAATATGTCATTACTGCGAAAGCAGGTATCCACAATATAATTTACCAGATTCAGGATCAAGTCCGGAATAACAAATCATAAAAAATTACTTATTCATTATTTCGCTAAGATTAATAGAATAAATTCTATTTAAGCCTTTAGGTGATTGTTTATACATCTTTAAAAAAGTATCCAAGTTTAAAGGTTCGTCATAGTGACTTTTGACATCGGTTTTCTGACTTGTAAAATATAATTTACCTTTTTTAACATCTACAAATGGGCAAAAATCTAAATATTCAGAATTTATTTTTTCGAGCAGTTTGCCTTCTGACCAAACGCCATCTTTATTGTAGCTAATATATAGCTCACCTCTACCTTTTCCTTCTTTAGGTCGCTGACCACTAAATAGAATATAACTCTCATCTAGAGCTACAAAAGCATTAAATTCAAAATATTTTGTGTTCAATTCACCCTTTAGTGAGGTTGGTTCTTGATAATTACCATTTTTAAATCTACTCACAAAAATGTCCTCTCTGCCAACTGCTCCTTCGCGTTCTGCTGTAAAATAAATGTCTCCATTATTAGTAATTGAAGGGTAAAACTCATGCGCCGAAGTGTTGATCGGCGCACCTATATTTTTAGGCTTAGACCAACCACTATTAGTTCTATCTACGTACCAGATATCATAATCCTTTGGCTTTATAGAATCCCTATGGACCGGTCTGTTCGACACAAAATATAGTCGTTTGCCGTCTGGAGAAAAAGCAGCTTCTAGGTCACGGTATTTTCCTGTAAAAGAAACTGATTTAGGCTTGCTCCAACCATCTTGAGTTTTTTTGATATAGGAAATAAGCGCTATTCTACTTTTTAGATCATCTACTGTAAAGTAAATCTCTTGTCCATCTGGAGACATGGTGAAATCTCGAACATTTGGATAGCTTTCAAAAACTTCCTGTAAAAAAGGTTTAGCACTTTTCTGTGCAAATGCCGCCAAAGAAATGAAAAAAGTTAACAGCCAAAGTAGTATTCTAACCATAAGACAATTGATTTTAGGTTGTCTAAAATTAGAATATTAAAGTATTCAATAAATTAATGAGAATGGAATTAACTCTTTTTTAACAAAGCATTCCAACCTTGAGCAGTTAGTTCTATCTTTTGATTGGCGCGAGTAATTAAGCTCATTCCTTCGCTTTTATCAGTTATATGACCGATAACTGTAAAATTTGGGTTCGCTTTTATTTTATCAAAATCTCCAATATCTATTGTAAATAACAATTCATAATCTTCACCTCCACTTAAGGCAACCATCGTACTATCAATTTTAAATTCTTCGCAAGTAGAAATAACTTGAGGATCTAACGGCAATTTATCTTCAAACACATTACAACCGACATCACTTTGCTGGCATATATGAATAATCTCTGAGGACAATCCATCAGAAATATCGATCATAGAAGTTGGTTTTACTTCTAAGTCTTTTAATAGTTTAATTACATCTTTACGTGCTTCTGGTTTTAATTGACGTTCTACCAAATAAGTATAATTATCTAATTCTGGCTGTGCTTTCGGATTAGCTTGAAAAACCTGCTTTTCACGCTCTAAAACTTGTAATCCTAAATACGCAGCACCCAAATCACCCGTAACTACAATCAAGTCATTTGGTTTGGCACCACTTCTGTAGACTACATTTTTTTTGTCTGTTTCACCTATGGCAGTAATACTTATCAATAATCCTTTGGTAGAAGAAGTAGTATCACCTCCAACAAGGTCAACATTATAATTCTTGCACGCTAAATGAATTCCAGAATACAGTTCTTCAATAGCTTCCAAAGGAAAGCGATTAGATACAGCAATGGAAACCGTAATCTGAGTTGCATTACCATTCATGGCATAGACGTCCGATAAATTTACCATTACAGCTTTATAACCTAAATGTTTTAATGGCATATACGAAAGATCAAAATGCACACCTTCTACCAATAGATCTGTCGTTACTAAAACCTGATTATCAAATTGTAAAACAGCAGCATCATCACCGACTCCTTTAACAGAAGACTTGTGTTGTAATTTTATAGCATCTGTAAGGTGTTTTATCAATCCAAATTCTCCCAGATCAGCCAGCGAAGTAAGATTTTGATTTTTGTCTTCTAACATGTATCGAGTTTTACAACAAGAAATTCATACATTTGTTTTGCTTTGCAAAAATCGCCATTTATTTTGATACCGTTGCATGGTTTTTGATATAAAATGTTACTACCTAAACAAATTCAGATGATTAAAAAAACTCTTTATCCTATAGTTACCTTTGCAGTTTCGTTGATAATATTTTCATGTTCATCTTCTGATGATTCAGGAAATGATTCTATAATTACAGATGCAGATGGTGACACAATTGTTGATATAAGCGATAATTGTGCTAATGTTGCTAATACAAGTCAAAAAGACAGTGATGGTGATGGCATAGGTAATGCATGTGATGCAGTTTTTAATTTTACAACTAAGTTTTGTGATAGTGGATCTGCTGATATTTATCCTTGTAATAATTATGATCTTTTATTACATATTCCATTAGATTTTTTTGGAGCAGATTCAGCAAATGATTCTTGGGGTTGGACAGATCCTTCTACTAATAAAGAGTACGCCTTATTCGGTTTAAATAATGGTACAGCTTTTATAGATGTTAGTAACCCTAATGAAGCTGTTTTCTTAGGAACCTTACCAACAGCAACTGAAAATAGTGCATGGAGAGATATAAAAATTTATAATAACCATGCTTTTATAGTAAGTGAAGCTGATAACCATGGTATGCAAGTTTTCGATTTGACAAGATTGAGAAGCGTTGCGAATCCCCCACAAACATTTTCTGCTGATACAAGATTTACTGGCTTCGGTAGTGCCCACAATCTAGTTATAAATGAAGAAATGGGTTATGCTTATCCTGTTGGCACAAGTAGGAGTGGTACATATAAAGGAGGTCCATTATTTATCAATATTCAAAACCCTACTTCACCAATTTCAGAAGGTGGCTATGGTGATGATGACTATAGCCATGATGCACAAGTTGTAACGTATGCTGGGCCTGATACAGATTATACAGGTAAAGAAATTTATGTTGGTAGTAATGAGAATGAAATTATAATTGCTGATATCACAGATAAAGCTAACCCTAAGCATATTGCCAGAATTGGTTATAATAATACTTCATATACACATCAAGGATGGTTTACAGAAGATCAAAAGTATTTAATTGTAGGTGACGAACTCGACGAGCGTGATTTTGGTTTAAACTCTCGTAGTTTAATTTTTGATTTATCTGATTTAGATAATCCTACATTCAAGATGGAATATTTAGGCCCTACATCCGCTATAGACCACAATGGTTATGTTAAAGGAGATGTTTTTTACCTAGCTAATTATGCTGCTGGAGTTCGTTTTATTGACATTTCCAATCTTGGTAGTAATACCATGACAGAAGTAGGTTATTTTGATACATTCCCCGTTCATAACAACACAAGTTTTGACGGAGTATGGAATGTATATCCGTATTTTGAAAGCAATAATATTCTTATTAGTGATGCTGATAATGGTTTGTTTATTGTCAAAAAAAAATAACCAAATGAGGTTTTTTAATCTACTTTCTTTTTTAATTCTTTTAATTTTTATTGGATGTAGCTCGGATAATCCAATTTCTATTCCAACTTTAACAGGAGGAATAGAATGGCAAAAAACATTCGGCGGCAGTGGCGATGACATCGCTCGAGGAATTATTGAAACTTCAGATGGTGGCTATGCTATTATAGGATACACCAATAGTATTGACGGTGATGTAACTGATAAAAACTTAACTGAAAATGATTTTTGGGTCTTAAAATTAGATGCAAACGGGACTATAGAATGGCAAAAAACTTATGGTGGTAGTGGGGATGATAAAGGGCGTGCTATTATACAAACAAATGATGGGGGTTATGCCATTACAGGGCCAAGTATGAGCGCCGATGGTGACGGCTCTCAAAATCAAGGATTTCATGATCATTGGTTAATAAAATTAGATGTTCAAGGTAATATCCAATGGGAAAAATCATTTGGTTTTCCGGGTCATGATCATAGTCACTCACTATTTCAAACTAACGATGGAGGTTATTTTATTGGAGGTTATTTAGACGTCACAGCATCTGGCGGCGCTGGTAATGAAACTATTACAACTAAGCATGGTGTAGGCGAATTTTGGGCTCAAAAGTTAGATATAAATGGAAATTTAGAATGGCGTCGTTATTATGGAGGTTCAAATAATGACAGGATTTATAAAGTTTTACAAACACATGATGGGAATTATTTATTAGTTGGCTCATCAGAAAGTGATGATTTCGATATCACAAACACTAATGGTAGCTATGACGTCTGGGTTGTCAAGATGGACGTTAATGGAAATAAATTGTGGGAAAAATCTTTTGGGGGTTCTGGCATAGATGACGGTTATGCAGCTGTAACAACTAACGATGGAAATTATATTATTGCAGCTACAGCAATTAGTTCAGATGGATTAGTTTCTTCCCCAAAAGGAAATGCTGATGCATGGATTATAAAAATTAACGATAACGGTGATTTACTTTGGGAAAAATCTTTTGGCGGCTCTGCTTTTGATGCAGCCTTTGCAATAAGTAAAAGCAATAGCATTTTTAGTTCTTATGTAATCGCAGGTAACTCTAAAAGTAACGATGGTGATCTTTCTACCAATAATGGTGAAAATGATTTTTGGGTTTTAAAAATTGACACTAACGGTAAACTATTATTTGAAAAATCATTAGGTGGCTCAGGATTAGATTTTGCTTATGGTGTTACTGAAACTTTTGATGGAAAAATAGTTGTAGTAGGTGAAACAGAAAGTACAGATATAGATATTACTTCAAATAAAGGTGGAAAAGATATTTGGGTTGTAAAAATTCGATAACTTCGTATTTCTAATATTTTTTCATGCTGTCTATTCTAAGTAATGCTTTAGAAAATGCTAAAAAAGTCACTATTAATTGTGACTCAAAACTTATTTTTTTTAGTGACCTACATAGAGGTGACAATAGTTATGCAGACGATTTTGCACACAATATGCAAATCTATAGTCATGCCTTACAAACTTACTATAAAGACGGATTTACTTATTTTGAATTAGGTGATGGTGTTGAATTATGGGAAAATAATTCTTTCGAACCTATTTATAACGCTCATGCAGCATCTTTTGAATTACTACGTCAATTTCATTTAGAAAATAGAGCTTATATGCTCTATGGTAACCATGATATGATCTTTAGAGATCCCTTAGTTGTTGAAGATATGGTTTATAAATATATTTATACACCCGATGAGCTTAAAGAAAAGCAACGTCTGTTTAATTTACACTATTACGAAAGTATCTTATTAGAAATTGAAAACACAAAAAAGTCTATCCTTTTAATTCATGGTCATCAAGCAGATTGGTTTAACTATAAATTTTGGAAATTGAGCCTCTTTTTTGTGCGCTATTTATGGATGCCTCTACAGAAATGGTTTAATATAAAAGATCCTACAAGCCCTGCGAAGAATTATAAAAATTTAATTAGGGTAGAACGCAGAATACGAGATTGGGTTATAAAAAATAACAATCAGATGGTAATTGCAGGTCATACGCATCGACCACGTTTTCCAGAACCTGGAGACATTCCTTATTTTAACGACGGAAGTTGTGTACATCCAAAATCTATTATCGGTATAGAAATTGAAAATTTAGAAATTTCTTTGGTAAAGTGGCATAATAGTATTGATGAGCAAAATCAATCTAAAATTGTAAAAACTGTTTTAGCTGGGCCTAAAAGTTTAGATCTATATTTATAAGCCTCTTTCTTTCTGTATCTTTTCGTATGCTTTTTGTATACTTCTAAATTTTTCTTCTGCCCCTTTCATATGTTCTTCACCTAAATGACGGACTTTATCAGGATGATGCTTCTTAACCATTTTTCTATAAGCTTTCTTTACTTCATCATTAGAAGCATTTTTATCAATTTCTAATATCTTATACGCACTACTCACCTCATTATAGAACATTGCTTTAATTGACTGAAAATCTCGATCGCTTATGTATAAATATCCTGCAATACGATGAGTAGTGTTCATTTCAACCTCACTAACATTACCATCCGCTTTAGCGATACCAAACAAAAAATGTAATAATTGTAAACGAGAAGAATGATCCATCATTTGACGAATCTGCATACAAACTTGTCTAGTAGAAATTTGATTATTCTTAATAATTCCTCCAAAAAGTTTAAAAGCTCTATTAGCGCGTGGACCGCCGTACATCTTCTTGAACTGATCTCTTACATAGTCTAATTCTCTTCTATCAACATTTCCGTCAGACTTAATTACTACTGCAGCCAATACAAGTAAACTTACCTCAAAATCACCTGGTCTTGTTCTGGTATGAGTTCTAGTTCTAGTATTTCCTTCAGGAATTTGTCTTCTAAAATCTTTAAAATCGGCATCAGAGAATCCATCAATAACACTACCTAAGGCGAAGCCTAAAATACCACCAATAGGTCCTCCAAAAGACCAGCCCAAGCTCGCTCCTAACCATTTTGCAAAACTCATAAATTATAATTCTTTCTAATTAATTTCAAATATACATTTATTGTATTTATACGTATCTTTGCAAGACAATTTGTTACTAAAAATTTAATAAAATATGTATCCAGAAGAAATAGTAAAACCAATGCGTGCGCAATTAGTTGAGGCTGGTTTTAAAGAATTATTTACTGCAGAAGACGTAGACTCAATTATAAAAGAAGAAGGAACAACACTAGTAATGGTCAATTCGGTATGCGGATGTGCAGCCGGAACTGCAAGACCAGGAACTATTGCATCTTTACAAGGAGATAAAAAACCTAGTAATCTAACAACTGTTTTTGCAGGTGTAGATAGAGAAGCTGTAGATAAAGCTCGTGAATATATGATTCCTTTTCCTCCATCATCACCAGCTGTAGCTTTATTTAAGGATGGTGAATTGGTTCACATGTTAGAACGTCATCATATTGAAGGTAGATCTGCAGAGATGATCGCAGAAAATTTAAGCGAAGCTTACGAAGAATTCTGTTAAAAAATAGTTGTACGCAACCCAATGAATGATTTTATATCTATAGAAAAAATAGTAGGTATGAAATCATTTTTTTATTTTATCTGTTTCGCTGTTCTAATATCTTGCTCCTCTTCAGATGATCAAGTCAAACAAAAAGCAGAAGAAATTAGGATTATTGATGAGCTTGGTAATGAGATCAGGGCGTTGGTAGATTCTTCAGTTTGTAACGACTTATCTGAATGCGATTATATAGCTTTTGGAAGTAAACCTTGTGGCGGACCTTGGGGTTATTTAGTTTACTCTACATCTATTGATGTTGACTTACTAAAATCTAAAGTTGAACAATACAACCAGATGGAAGATCAATACAATAGAAAGCACGGCATTGTTTCTGATTGTGCCATAGTTTTACCACCTTCTAGTTTAGAATGTGAAAATGGAAAATGTATTGGAGTATATCCTCAAGTGAGTAATTAGAACACTCTTGAGAGGTTAAATCCAAAAAAGAAATCACCATCACCCCAATCTCCAATTCCTTGACTTAAAAAACCATTTGCGTTCATAGGTTGAGCATTTGTAAAATGCAACTGAAAGACATGGCCGCCTGTTTCAAGGTCGAAACCAATAGACAAAGGGTTCTTAAAAGGAGAATTATCCGTCCTATTTAAGTGCCAACCATAATCAATATTTACAGACCAGCGTTTACTTAATTTATGCCTCCCACCAATACCAATAGCATATTGTGTGTTATCTTGGTTATCCAATATAGTTAGATTTTCATGCAGCAAAGTTGGTATAATTTGTAAAGAAAAATCTTTATTAAACTTTCTTGAAATCAACAACTGGTTTACATACGCAATACGATGTTTAAATTCAAGTTCTGTTATAACATCTTCATCTAAACCTGTATTGATTGTTACACTATTATAGCCAACAACTGTAACTGGAAAACCTTCTTTTTTTTGTCTTAGCAGTCGATATTTTAAAGCACTTTCATACGTTTTATTGAATGAACTTCGAGACACACTTACATTGAGCCAATCATTTATTCCATAAATAAAATTTAACCTTGTAACGGCTTGATCTAGGCCAAAAAATTCTTCAATTCCGGTTTTTACAGAACCAAATCTATGTGAAACAACTAAATAAAATAATTTTTTATCAGCCAATTTTGTCGATTCAAAATTGACAATTTTTAGACCCTTAAAAGCTGCATCTTCAAATTGGTTGGTGTCTTCTTTATCAATATCTTTTAATAGATCTTCTTGCGAAAAAGATAAAAAAGGAATCAATAATAGTAGTAGTAATTTTTTCATAATGTTACGTTTAATCATTAAGTACAATTGCTTGATCGATTTTTAATTGTTCGAGAAGGTCATCATAACCAACATATCTGCCCTTTATAATAACCTTTTCATTAACTTTTATACTTTTTGGCAAAGGCTCTTTAAAAGTGATATAATTCTTATTATCTAAGATCAATCCTTTATTCTCAATTTCAGTTATAAGTCCTTCGAGGCTTATAACTTTATCTAAATACTTAGTGTTGAAATTATCTTTATTTTCTTGAAATGACGTATAAAATGCCAATGAATTTAAAGTGACTACTGCTTCTTCTTTTGCAATATTTCTATGGTCTTTGTTTATATAATTATAAATCAAAATAGCAGTTATAATGATTATCAAAAAGAATATTATTCCTTTTCTTTTCATTGTGCTTTTAATTTAAAATTGAGTTTAACCTTTACTTCTTTTGCTATTTTATTTCGAACAATTTTAGGAATCTTGATATTGAAATCTTGTGGAAGTGCAATAAAATTTCCTTCTAATAAAATAAAATCACCTTGCATGGAAATAAGAAGCTCTGTTTTAATTTTTTTATCAACTCCATGAAAATTTAAAACCCCTTCACAATTAAATTTTCTTTTATTATCAGAAAGTTTTAAGAGATCAAATTCTATAATTTTTCCCTTAAAAGTAGCTTTAGGATAAGTATCAGATTCTATATAGTTTTCGTTAAAATGCTCTTGCATCAAGGCATTTCTAAAGTGAAATTCTTTTACCAAAGCTAAAGCTGCCATATCGCCAGTTTCAGAATTTATAATTGCCGTAGCGGAATTATTTTTCGCCTTAACAGGCTCAAAGGTTACCTCTGAGGCTTCAAAAGTAATAACCCCAGCTCTATCTAAATATTTGTTTTGTGCAGATAAAAAGTTAGATGCTACAACAAGAAAAAAAATGAGAAAAAACTTCATCTATCAGTTTTCTAGCAACCCATCTTTAATCCACTGATCTACAACATCAATAGTAGATTGAGGTAATCTTCCTCCAGGCGGCATCGCTCTAGCCTCACCTGTTTGTTTAGAAATAGCCGTTAATATGCCCGAAGCTCTACTACTAACTTCTGTATAAGTAGTTAAAGGAAAAGGAGCTCCGTTTACTGGAGGGCTAGTATGACAACCTAAACAATTAGCATTAATTGCTGGTCTTACATGCTGATTATAAGTGATTTTTCCAGATGTGGGCGGTGGAGTAACATCATCTTCACTATCGCTTGAACAGCTAAGAAAAAATAAGATAATGGTTAGTGACAGCAAAAGTTTAAGTAATGATTTCATAATATATTATTTAAATTTTTTAGTGAACTATTTTCAAATCAATAAAGATTTGTTTGACTTCGTTATGTGTTTGATAATAAAAAAGCAAAAAGGTTACAATTTTTGTAATTTTTCGAAGAACTTATCATCTAAAAGTAAAAACGACGAAAAATCATGCAAATTGCGAGAATTAAAGATTACAGAAATTATAAAAATTCAGACTCTGAGATCGTTACAAAAATAATAGGAGGTGAATCTGCCTTGTATGAAGTGTTGTTGCGCAGAAATAATCAGCTATTATTTCGAGTTGTTAGAAGTTACCTCAACAAGCGAGAAGACATTGAAGATGTGATGCAAAATACCTATCTAAAAGCCTATGAAAAACTATATCAGTTCAAGCATCAATCAAAATTTTCAACTTGGCTTATACGTATTGGTATTAATGAAGCTTTAGCAAAATTAAAAACCAAAGGAAAAACAATTGAATTAAAACAAGATGGCCATCTGGATATTGATAAACAGGTCATTAAATTATTTGATCATCAAAGACATAATCCTGAACGAAAAGTGATACTCGAAGAAACCAAAAAACTATTAGAGAAAGCCATTGATAATTTAGGGGTAAAATACCGTAATGTATATGTTATGCGAGTTGTTGAAGATATGAGTATAGCAGAAATAGCCGAATGTTTAAATATTACCCCTTCTAATGTTAAAGTTCGCTTACACCGTGCTAAAATAAAATTAAAGGAAAACATTTATGAAATGATTCCAAAATCAGAGCTTTTCGAATTTGGAGCTCATAATTGCGACAACATTGTTAATAAAGTATACTCTAATTTAGAGTTTGTATAATTATTTGATAGAATTTTTGATTAAAATCCTCTAGTTTTTAGAGGATTTTTTATTTTGCGTTATGAACAAACAGGAGATAATTCAAAACACGATTCTATTTGTAAAGGATACGTTGGTAGATGCAGAAGGCGGTCATGATTGGTTTCATATTGAGCGTGTATACAACAATACAAAACTAATCGCTAAAGGAGAAGACGTAGATGGTCTTGTTGTCGCTCTTGGTGCTTTGTTACATGATATTGCTGATTCAAAATTTTATGAAGGTGATGAAACTATTGCTCCTAAAAAAGCAACCGAGTTTTTACTATCTCAGAATGTTGACAGTGCAATAATTGAACATGTGGTGAAAATCATTGATAATATTTCTTTTAAGAATAGTCTTACAAAAGATGTTGTTCCATTTTCTTCCAAGGAGTTAGATGTTATTCAGGATGCCGATCGATTAGATGCTATTGGTGCTATCGGCATTGCTAGGGCATTTAACTATGGAGGATTTAAAAACCGTGAATTATATAATCCTAACATAGCTCCAAAACTAAATATGAGTAAAGAAGAGTATAAAAAATCTACTGCTCCTACTATTAATCATTTTTATGAGAAATTACTTTTGCTAAAGGATAAAATGAACACCAAAACTGGGCGAAAAATAGCAGAACAGCGACATCAATTTATGGAAAAATACCTTAAGCAATTTTATAATGAATGGAATGGAAGAAAATAACAACTTTCTATTTAAACTTATTGAAGGTGTTCCTAATTCTACCGAACTAGAAATACTCGTTTCATTATATCAAAATATTTTTGAAGATGCGCGTATAGATTTCTTTAAACAAAGAATTAAAAATAAAGAAAATGTATTGTCGATTATTGCATTTATAGAAAATAAACCCATTGGATTTAAACTGGGTTATAAATATAACGAAAATACTATGTATAGTTGGGTTGGTGGTATTTTAAAAGAGCATAGAAAACAAGGTATTGCAAAGCAACTTGCCAAACTTCAAGAAAATTGGGCAAAAGAGAAAGGCTATACAAAACTTAGAACGAAATCGATGAATCGTTTTAAGCCTATGATGATCTTAAACCTAAAAAATGGATTTGATCTCAAGCAGATTTACACCAATGATGGTGGGCAAACTAAAATTATTTTTGAAAAAAATATTTAAGAAAAATCAGCCTTACGTTTTTCTAAAAATGCAGTAGTTCCTTCTACAAAGTGCTCCGTGCCAAAACATTTTCCAAATTCATCAATCTCAATTTCATATCCATCTACACCATCTTTAAAGTTGGCATTAACTGCTCTAATTGCTGATGCAATTGCAGTTGATGAATTTCGCATAATTTTGCCTGCTAATTTTTCAGCTAAGGGTAATAAATCTTCTTGTGTACTTACATGATTTACCAATCTGTTTTTTAAAGCATCGTCTGCAGAGATCATTCCAGCCGTCATGATCATTTCCATAGCTTTGCCTTTACCAACCAACTGTGCTAAGCGTTGTGTACCGCCATAACCTGGAATTACTCCTAAACTAACTTCTGGTAAGCCCATTTTAGCATTCTCTGATGCTATTCTAAAGTGTGATGCCATTGCTAGCTCAAGTCCACCACCAAGTGCAAACCCGTTAACAGCAGCAATAACAGGTGTAGATAGATTCTCTACAAAATCAAATAATATTTTCTGTCCGTTTCTGGCTAGTTCTTTTCCTTGTTCTACATTAAAATCAGCAAATTCAGAAATATCAGCGCCAGCTACAAAAGCTTTTTCACCACTTCCAGTAATTATAATCACTTTACATAAAGCATCGGAGTCAGCTACTGCGAAAGCATTATGTAACTCGTTAATAGTTTCTGTATTTAAAGCATTTAATTTTGAAGGACGATTGATTATAATGGTTGTAACTCCATCGTTTTCTTGAACCAATATATTGTTATAATTCATGTCTTATTTTTTAGGAATAGTTACGGTAAAAACCGTACCGTGATTGATTTCTGATACAAAAGTAATATTTCCATTGTATGCTTCTACAATATTTTTAATCATAGGTAAACCAAGCCCCATACCACTAGATTTAGTTGTGAATTTTGGTTCAAAAATCTTATTTTTATCTTCTTCAGAAATACCCTTTCCGTTATCGGCTACAGATATTACAACATTTCCGTTATCCTCGGTAACCTTTACTTCAATTTTTGGGTTTTCTTGTTCTTCTAATGATTGATTTGCATTCTTCACTAGATTTGTAACAACTCGTATTAATTGTGTTTTATCTAGTTGAGCAAATAACTCATCTTTATCATGAAAATAATGGATATACTCTTCATTAAAAATATCGAGAGCAAGTTTTACAACCTCAATAACATTTAATTCTTCGCGTTTTTGTCTTGGCATTTCCGCAAAGCTGGAAAAAGCCGAAGCTATTGAACTCATGGTATCTATTTGCTGAATTAGCGACTTGCTATATTCATTTATTTTTTCTTTTGCTTTTGGATCATTTGGATCAAATCGCTGCTCAAAACTCTGTACAGTCAAGCGCATTGGTGTGAGCGGATTTTTAATTTCATGCGCTACTTGTTTGGCCATTTCACGCCAAGCTTGCTCTCTTTCGCTTTTGGCTAATTTAACTGCACTTTCACCCAACTCATCTACCATATCGTTATAGGCGTTTACTAGATTATGCATTTCTTCACTGGCATTTTCTAAAATGATCTTTTCATTACGCTTGTGCAGTTTTGTTTGATTGATCTTATCACTTACTGTCTTAATAGATTTTGTAATATATTTTGAAACTAAATAAGCAATGGTTATCGCTATTAAGAGCATTAATAAGTAAACCAATGCTAATCTTGATAAGAACTCTTTTAATTCTTTATCTTGAAAGGTGTTGTCTTCTAAATAAGGAAGGTGTAAAATACCAATAGGTTTAAATTTATTATCATTAATATATGTATAAGAAGATTGAAACTCAATTCCGTTAGGCATCTGCTCTTCTTTTACTATTCTATGATTTGCATCTTCTGCTATTTGGTTTAATGTTTCTTTAGGAATATCATAATTAGTTGTATCTCTTGAAAAACTTGAAGATGAACTAATGAGTAACTTTCCGTTAAGATCATAAATATTAATGTCTAATTGATTAATATCTGAAATATCATAAATACGTTCTTTAAATATTTTATTAAGATTTTCTGTAGAAACATGGTAAGTAGTACGGCGTCTCAATTCAAGATCTATACTAGATCGTATAGCGTTTTCTTTACGAGATAAACGACCTTCGTGATAATCTTTAGCCTGTTCATTATACTGATAAACAGTAATTAACGCTATTAAAACAGAAGCAATGACCACTAATAAAATCATTGCAATAAAAATTCGAGTACGTAGTGAAGTTCTTTTAGCCTGCATTTAAGAATCTATTGGGAGTAAAGATAGCAAATATCATTCCTAAAAGAATAGGCTAACTCAGAATTGATGACACGAATTTATTAGTAGTATTTACACCATTGTTAGTAAGATAATTTATAAAGGCAGAACCAATAATTGCTCCTTTTCCATATTGTGTAGCTTGAGAAAATGTTTCATTGTTGGAAATACCAAAACCAACAATTTGCGGACTTTTCAGGTTCATATCTGCAATCCTTTTAAAGTAATCTGTTTGCTCTTTACCAAATCCTGATTGTGTGCCTGTGGTACTAGCAGAACTTACCATATAGATAAATCCGTTAGATATTGAATCAATAAATCGAATACGGTTTTCACTAGTTTGTGGCGTAATTAAAAACACATTCATTAAACCGTACTTTTCAAAAGTTGGTTGATACTCTTCATGATAAACATCTATTGGTAGGTCAGGAATAATCAACCCATCGATTCCAATTTCTTGACATTTTTTACAAAATGCCTCTACACCATACTGTAGTATTGGATTAAAATATCCCATAATAATCAAAGGAATAGTTACGCTCTCACGGATATTCTTTAATTGATTAAAAAGGGTTTCAGTAGTCATTCCATTTTTGAGTGCCTTCGTAGAACTCGCCTGTATGGTTGGTCCATCAGCTAATGGGTCACTAAAAGGCAGACCGATTTCGATCATATCAACCCCTGCGTTCTCTAAATTTTGAATGATCGTTACCGTATCATTTAAGGCAGGATATCCTACCGTAAAATAAATAGACAATAATTTCTTGTCTTCTTTAAGCTTTTCTTGTATTCTGTTCATATTTCTCATTGTCATTCCTGCGAAGACAGGAATCTAATATTAATAGATTTGATTTCTGGATTCCGCATCAAGTGCGGAATGACAAGAAAATTATAATTTGAAATAATCTATATAATTCTGTAAATCTTTATCGCCTCTTCCAGATAAACTGATAACAATAACATCTTCTGGTTTAAACTTTTTATGTTTAAAAATGGCTAGAGCATGACTACTCTCTATAGCAGGAATAATACCTTCTAGATTTGCTAGTTCTAATCCGGCTAGCATGGCTTCTCTATCTGTAGCTGAATAAAACTCACCTCTACCCGATTTGTATAAATGTGAATGTAATGGCCCTACACCAGGATAATCTAATCCTGCTGAGATAGAGTAAGGCTCAGTAATTTGCCCATCATCAGTTTGCATTAACAAGGTTTTGCACCCATGAATGATACCTTCCTTTCCTAATACCGAAGTCGCAGCGCTTTCGCCTGAATGAATTCCTTTTCCAGCTGCTTCTACAGCAATAATTCCAACTTTTTCATCCTCTAAAAAATGATAGTACGTTCCTGCAGCATTACTCCCACCACCGATACAAGCAACTACATAATTTGGATTTTCTTTTCCTTCATGTTCTTTTAATTGCCATTTAATTTCTTCTGAAATCACGGATTGAAATTTTGTTACCATATCGGGATATGGGTGTGGTCCAATGGCCGAACCAATAATGTAATGCGTATCTACTGGATTGTTGATCCAATCTCTTATAGCTTCGTTGGTAGCATCTTTTAATGTGCGACTTCCTGATAAAGCAGGTCTAACCTCTGCCCCTAGCATTTTCATTCGCGCTACGTTTGGGGCTTGACGAGCAATATCTATTTCGCCCATATAAACCACACATTCATTACCCATTAGCGCACATACTGTAGCAGTTGCAACGCCGTGCTGCCCAGCACCTGTTTCGGCTATAATTCTGTTTTTGCCCAAACGCCTAGCCATTAAAATTTGACCAATAGTATTGTTTACTTTATGAGCTCCTGTATGATTTAAGTCTTCTCTTTTTAAATATACTTTTGTGTTGTATTTTTCACTTAACCGTTTGGCAAAATACAATGGTGATGGACGCCCAACGTAATCTTTTAACAACTGATTGAATTCTTCTCGAAAGGAAGGTTCAGTCATTACCTTCAGATAGTTCTGCCGCAATTCTTCTACATTAGGATATAGCATTTCAGGGATGTAAGCTCCTCCAAATTCACCATAATATCCTTTTTCTGTTACATGATAACTCATAACTGAGATTTAAACTTTTTTAATTGTTCAATATTTTTTAAACCTGGCTCAATTTCAAATCTGCTATTTACATCAATAGCATAACAATACTTAGCAGCATCAGTTTTTTTAAATGACTTGATCTTCTCAACTTCATCCAAACCTATTCCTCCACTTAAAAAATAAGGTTTTGTGGATGTATATTCTTTTAATACACTCCAATCAAAGGCGTAACCATTACCTCCAGGGAGCTTACCTTTCGTATCAAACAAATAATAATCACAAACATCTTCGTACGGTTCTAAAATAGAGAAGTCGAATTCATCCTTTACAGAAAATACTTTTATAACTTCTTGTCTTTGATTTTTCAACTCTTTACAATATTCGGGTGATTCACCACCATGTAATTGAATAGCATTTAATCTATACTTCTCTACCTTTTCAAGAACTTTTTCTATTTCTGAATCTACAAAAACACCAACTTTTTTAATCGAATTGGGAAGCTCAGGTATAGTGCCTTCAAAATTCCTTTGAGATCTATCATAAAAGATAAAGCCTAAATAATCTGGTTGAAGTGCTGCTATCTCAACCGTATTATATTTCATACCACAGACTTTTAATTTCATGCTTCTAACTCTTTTATAAATTGATTAGCGTGTAAGCCAGGGTTATCAGTTTTCATAAAGTTTTCACCTATTAAAAAACCTTGATATCCATATTGTTTTAAATCTTTAATCGTTTCAACAGAACTAATACCACTTTCAGATACTTTAACAAATTCATTAGGAATCAAATCACTTAAATTTTTGCTAATTTGAGTGCTTACTTCAAAAGTTTTTAGATTACGATTATTTACGCCAAGCATATCTAAACTAGGCATGATAGATTTTTGCAATTCTTCTTCATTATGTACTTCTAGTAATACATTCAATTCAAGACTTTGTGCTAATTCTGAAAATTGCTTAATTTCATTTTGATCTAAAATTGCTGCTATCAAGAGAATAACATCTGTACCATTAGACTTAGCCTCCAGTAATTGATATTCATCTATAATAAACTCTTTACGAAGTAATGGCAACTTACAGCTTGCTCTAGCTAACAATAGATCATCTAAAGAGCCTCCAAAATATTTACCGTCAGTCAATATTGACATACCGCATACGCCAGCTTCTTCGTATCCTGAGGCAACATCTTGTACATTTAAGCTTTGGTTGATTACTGACTTAGACGGAGAGCGTCTTTTGTGCTCAGCAATAATACCTGAAGTACTTTTTCGTAATCTTTCAGCTAATGAAATGGCCTCTCTTTCAAACAACATAGATTGTTCCAACTGTTTTGTTGGAATCAATTCCTTTTTTAATTCAACTTCTTTGCGTTTATCGGCTACTATTTTATCTAGTATCGTCATTTACTTAATGCAATTAGTTTATCTAACTTCTGTTTTGCCTTCCCAGAAAGTAAGGATTCTTTAGCTAATTCAAAACCGCCTTTTGGTTGTAAACCTTTTATGGTAGCTATCGCCATGCCTGCATTAGCAGAAACAACATTATTCTGCGCTTCAGTTCCATTACCAGAAATAACTTTTATAAAAATATCTGCCGACTCTTTTACGGAATCACCTCCAAAAATAGCTGACGGTTTAATAGCATTCACTCCAAAGTCTTCTGGTGAAATCATATCCTCAGAATTATTTGAGATCATCTTCGTATTCCCCGTAAGGGAAATTTCATCATACCCATCTAAGGCGTGCAAAACGGTAAAATTCTTATTCGATTTTTGATAGAGATATCCGTACAATCGTGCCAATTCTAAACTAAAAACGCCAACCAATTGGTTCTTCGGAAAAGCTGGGTTTACCATAGGGCCTAACATATTAAAAAAGGTTTTTACTCCTAATTCTCGACGAATAGGTGCTACATTTTTCATAGCAGGGTGAAATAATGGTGCATGCAAAACACAAATGTTTGCTTCCTCTAAACAGGTCTTTAAAAAATCACTTTCATTACTAAATTTAATCCCTAAATGTTCCATCACATTACTCGACCCTGAAATCGATGATACTCCATAGTTTCCATGTTTAGTAACATGAATGCCAGCTCCAGCAGTAACAAAAGAAGATAAAGTTGATATATTAAAAGTGTTCTTTCCGTCTCCACCAGTACCACATAAATCAATTGTATTATAATCAGAAACATCTAATGGAATACATAGTTCTAAAAGAGCATCACGAAATCCTTCTAACTCCTCGACAGTAATCGTTCGCATCATATACACCGTTAAAAAAGAGGCTATCAGACTCTGATTGTATTCGCCTTTCGAAATATTTACCAATACATTTCTTGCTTCTTCTTTAGAAATGGTTTCGTGGTTGATGAGTCTGTTTAATAATTTCTTCATAATATTTTATTGTCATTCTGACACTTTGCTTTGCTAAGTGGAAGAATCTAAGAGATGCTTCGACTGCGCTCAGCATGACAGTATCTAACTTTCAATCCAGTTTTTAAGAATTTGTTTTCCGTTTGGAGTTAACACAGATTCTGGATGGTATTGTACACCTTTTACATCATATTCTTCATGTCGTAACGACATAATCTGCCCATTCTCATCAAAAGAAGTAGCTTCTAAACTATCTGGCAAATCTGTATCTACAACCCAAGAATGATAGCGCCCTACAGGAAATTCTTTTTCCAACCCTTTAAACAATTCTTCATCTTCAACACTTAAAGTAACATTAGTTGCTACACCATGATATACTGTGTCTAAATTTGAGATAGTGCCACCAAAAACTTCACCAATAGCTTGTTGCCCTAAGCAAACGCCTAAAATACTTTTTGTTGGTGCATATTTCTCAATAATAGGCTTTAGCAAACCTGCTTCGTCAGGTATCCCTGGTCCTGGAGATAATATAATTTTTTCAAAATCATCTATTTCATCTAAGGCTAATTTGTCATTACGTTTAACCACTACTTCGCAATCTAGATCTTCTAAATAATGAACCAGGTTATAAGTAAAACTATCGTAGTTATCTATTACTAAAACTTTCATATTATTTTATTCTTTCTGCTGCTTCTAGAGCCTTTGTTAAAGCTCCTAATTTATTATATACTTCTTGTAATTCGTGCTCTGGATTTGATTTTGATACCAACCCTGCACCTGCTTGCCAGTGCAATGTATGATTCTTACTTAAAAAAGTACGAATCATAATAGCATGGTTAAAGTTACCTTCAAAATCCATAAAACCAATAGCTCCTCCATAAAACTCTCGATTCGTTTTTTCATATTTTTCAATAAGTTGCATTGCCATATGTTTAGGTGCACCGCTCAAAGTTCCTGCAGGAAATGTATCAGCAACCACTTGCATTGTTGATGTATTTTTATGCTTTTTACCAACAACCTTACTTACCAAATGAATTACATGTGAAAAAAATTGCACTTCTCGGTAACTCTTCACCGTTACTTCAGAACCATGTCGGCTTAAGTCGTTTCTTGCCAAATCAACTAACATTACATGTTCAGCATTTTCCTTTTCATCTGCAGCTAACTGTTTTGCCAGTTCTGCATCCTTTAAATCATCACCTGTTCGTTTAAAGGTTCCTGCAATTGGGTGAATTTCTGCTTCTCCATCCTTAACTACCAATTGAGCTTCTGGCGAACTTCCGAAGATTTTAAAATCTCCAAAATCGAAATAGAATAAGTATGGTGATGGATTAATAGTTCTTAAAGCTCTGTAAACATTGAATTCATCACCTTTAAATTTCTGTGAGAATTTCTTTGATAATACTAACTGAAATACATCTCCTCTAGCACAATGTTTTTTTGCTAATTCTACATGCTCTTTATATTCTTCGTCCGTCAGGTTCGAACTAATAGTTCCATCCTTAGAAAAATCGAATGTTGTATAATTCTTAGCCTTTAGTAATTGATGAATCTCATCAACGTTATGATTTCCGTCAAAACTACTTGAGAAAATATAGGCTACATTTTCAAAATTACTAATGGCTATGATGTTTTGATAAACCGCATAGTGCATATCAGGAATTCCTAAAGAAGCATCCTTTTTTGAAATATTTATATCCTCAAAATAACGAACTGCATCATAAGCTGTATAACCAAAAATCCCATTAGTAATAAACTTAAATTTTTCATTTAAATCAACGCTAAACTTTCTAGAAAACTCATGAAAAATCTCAGGAACATTTGTTTCATTATCAATATCAATTTGAGATGTAGTTCCGTCAGGAAAACTTTGAATTAGCTTTTCATTTGCCACCTTAATTGTAGCAATCGGATTAAAACACACATACGAAAAACTATTATCGGTAGCGCGGTAATCACTGTTCTCTAATAAGATGCTATTCGGATATTGATCACGTACTTTTAAATAGATACTTACTGGTGTAATAGTATCTGCTATAATCTTTTTATACTTTGATTTGAGATTGTATTTGTTCATTTTAAAGACCCTTCGACTACGCTCTGGGTGACAATTTGTTAAATTAAAAAAGGCTTGTCGTGATTGACAAGCCTTTTGATATTATAAGTTTTAAATATACGTAGGTTACTTCACGAAGTTTGAGTTTCGAAAGTTCCACCACCAAGTATTATTTAAAATTGTATTCATCTTTTGTTTGTTGAGACAAATGTAAAAACTTATTTCTACTATCCAAAAAAACTTTTACTATTTATACTTTAATTTAAAATAAATAAGCATCAAAGCTAGAATAGATGTAATCGAGTTTGCTAATATCATTGGTATACTATCTAGATGTATTCCATAAATTAACCATAACACCATACCTATAAAAAACACCAAATACATTGTTAATGACAAACTATCTGTCGATTTCGTTTTCCAAGTTTTATATACCTGTGGAACAAAAGATGCAGTAGTTAGTGTAGCGGCTATAAGCCCTAATATTTCGTAGTTATCCAACAATGTTTACAATTTTACCAGGCACTACAATCACCTTTTTAGGTGTACGTCCTTGCAGCTGTGCTTGTGTTTTTTTGTGTGCCATAACTGCCTCTTCTATCTGCTCTTTATTTAAGTCTAAACCAAGTTCTATAGTAAAACGCATTTTACCATTAAATGAAATAGGATAATTCTTAGTACTCTCTATTAAATGATTTGCATCAAACTCAGGAAATTCAGCAAAAGCAATCGAGTCTTTATGACCCAACTTACTCCATAATTCTTCCGCGATATGTGGTGCATATGGCGAAACTAACACTAATAACGGTTCTAAAATTGCTTTGCTAGAACATTTTTGAGCTGTTAATTCATTTACGGCTATCATAAACGTAGATACAGAAGTATTGAACGAAAAGTTCTCAATATCTTCTTCTACCTTTTTAATGGTTTTATGAAGTGTCTTTAAATTATCTTTAGTAGGGTCATCATCTGTAACTTGAAAGCCGGTCAAATGAACAGCTTTCATAACTTCCCACTCATCATTTATATCGCTCTTATAATAGTTAGGATTTTTTTCTAAGTTTTCATCTTTGGTATGATATAATTTCCAGAGTTTTTTTAGGAAACCATGTACACCTGTAATACCTGCAGTATTCCAAGGTTTTGATTGTTCTAAGGGTCCTAAGAACATTTCATATAAGCGTAAACTATCAGCACCGTATTGTTTACAAATATTGTCAGGGTTTACCACATTGAACCATCTTTTGGACATTTTTTCAACTTCTCGACCCACAATGTATGTGTCATTTTCAAGAATAAATTCTGCGTCTTTGAATTGAGGTTGCCATTCTCTAAGTTTTTCTATATCCAATTTATCTTGAGAATCAACTAGATTAACATCTACTCTCAGCTCATCGGTTTCATATTTGTCTTTAATATTTTTAGAGGCATATTTATTTGTCCCAGAAACTCTATAAACAATAGCACTTGTACCCGTAATCATCCCTTGGTTGATCAACTTTTTGGCAAACTCTTCTTTAGGCGCTAATCCTTTATCAAACATAAACTTTTGCCAAAAACGAGAGTATAATAAATGACCTGTAGCATGTTCTACTCCACCAATATAGAGATCTACATCTTGCCAATAATTAATCGCTTCTTGTGAGAAGATCTCTTTATCATTATGAGGGTCCATATACCTATTAAAGTACTGAGAGCTACCAGCCCAACCTGGCATGGTGTTAAGTTCAAGAGGATAAATCTCTTGATGCGATTCCGAATCAAGTTCGGAATGACGGTCTGTTTCGTCATGCTGAACTTGTTTCAGCATCTCATTAGAAACCACTTTATTGTTCTTGGCATCCCAACTCCAATGCGTTGCATTCCCTAATGGTGGCCTACCGTCTTCGGTTGGTAAGTATTTTTCAACTTCAGGTAATACAATTGGCAAATGTTCTGCATCAATCATTTGCGGCATTTCATCTTTATAATAGACAGGGAATGGCTCACCCCAATAACGCTGACGGCTAAATACAGCATCGCGCAAACGGTAATTTACCTTACCATATCCTAAACCACGTTTTTCGATTTCATAAATAATGGTCTTCATGGCTTTTTTATACTTCAAACCATTTAAGAAATCTGAATTTGCAATGATGGTATTCTCTTTATCAGAAAATGACTCTTCAGAAATATCTACTCCTTCAAAAATATTTGGGATTGGAATATCAAAATGTTTGGCAAAAGCATAATCGCGCTCATCGCCACACGGTACGGCCATTACTGCACCCGTACCATAACTGGCTAGTACATAATCACCAATCCAAATCTGTACTTTTTCTCCAGAAAATGAATGAATTGCGTAGGCACCAGTAAATACTCCAGAAATGGTTTTTACATCAGCCATTCTATCGCGCTCACTACGCTTAGCAGAAGCTTCTACATAAGCATCAACCTCATCCTTTTGCTCTTTAGTGGTAATTTTTGAAACTAATTCATGTTCTGGAGCCAACGTCATAAATGACACCCCAAAAATGGTATCAGGTCTTGTTGTAAATACTTCAATTTTAGCATCATGACCATCAACATCAAATGAAACCATTGCTCCTTCTGAACGACCAATCCAATTGGTTTGAATATCCTTTAAAGGCTGTGGCCAATCAATGGTATTTAATCCATCTAACAAACGCTGAGCATATGCAGAAATACGCATACTCCATTGTTTCATTTTTTTACGAACTACCGGATGACCTCCACGCTCTGAAACTCCATTTACAATCTCATCATTCGCCAACACAGTACCTAGAGCAGGCACCCAATTCACTTCGGTTTCAGACAAAAAAGTTAATCTATATTTTAAAAGTATTTCTTGCTGCTTAATTTCAGAAAAGTTGTTCCATTCTTCTGCTATAAATGTTTCTACGTCATCATCCGCGGAAGCGTTAACAGTAGTATTACCTTCTTTTTCAAATACAGCAATTAAGCTTGAAATATCTTCTGCTTTATTGGTATCATTATTATACCATGAGTTGAATAACTGAATAAATACCCACTGCGTCCATTTATAATAGCTAGGGTCTGAAGTACGAACTTCTCTGCTCCAATCAAAAGAAAAACCTAACTGATCTAACTGACGACGATATGTTTTGATATTCTCTTCAGTCGTAATAGCAGGGTGCTGCCCCGTTTGAATAGCATATTGCTCAGCTGGTAATCCGAATGAATCATACCCTTGTGGGTGTAATACATTAAAACCTTTATGACGCTTATAACGCGCGTAAATGTCACTTGCTATATAGCCTAGTGGATGCCCAACATGCAAGCCAGCTCCCGAGGGATAGGGAAACATATCTAGTACATAATACTTAGGTTTATCTGATGTATTCTCAGTCTTAAAGGTCTCATTCTTTGCCCAATACTCTTGCCATCTGGCCTCTATTTCATTGAAATGGTAGCTCATAATCTATCTTTTCCTGTCATTACGAGGAATAAAATGACGTAGTAATCTGTTTAATGAGATTACCACAGTAAATTCTTAATTTGCTTCGTAATGACGTACTTTTTACGAAGTGGCAAAGTTACATTTTCTTACCTGATTCTAAAATCTTTATTAAGTCTTTCTTGCTAGCCTTTCTTGAGGCATTAAACAATTGTAAGTAAAAGCATTAACTGGAGTTTCAATACCTAATCTTTTACCCTCATTTACGATGTAACCATTAAAGTTTTTAAGTTCACTAGGTTTGCCTTCCATAATATCGCGTTGCATAGAAGCTGTAGTATTTGGCCCCATGCTTAAAAACATAGTAATAGCACGATCTACATCTTCTGAAGTTAAATTAATTTTTTTAGCATTGGCAACAACTCTAATTTCATTAGCAGTCTTATTGATGATATCCATAATATGTTCATCTTGTTGAAACTCACCAAAAGGAACTCTGGTCAACGATCCAATGCCACTAACTGTAGCAATGAATAAAAATTTACGCCAGATATCTAAGTGAATATTTTTAGATATTTTGTTCTTGATATTAGATTTGTTAAAAATGGAATGGACTTCTTGCACTCTTTCTGTTTGGCTGTTGTCATATTCACCAAAGATGATTTCGGGTTCGTAGACAAAATGATTGATGATACCTGGCGCTTCAATCTTGCTAACTATTTTGCATAAACCAGCTAATACATTTTTATGCGGAAGTACAGCTCTTAATTTATCAGCATTATCGGCGCCATTTTGTAATGGTAAAACCATTGTTTTTTTATTCAAAATGGGTTTTATTTGTTTCGCTACTTCCTCAACTTGCCAAGATTTTGTAGCTAAAATAAATAGGTCAGCGTTTTGAATACTATCAACTTTATCAGTTGATTTCGGATGCACTATAAAACCACCTTTAACACTTTTTACTTGTAATCCATTTTTTTTAATAGCTTCTAAATGTTTTCCTCTGGCAACGAAGGTTACATTAAACCCGGCTTGAGCTAATTTTCCACCAAAATAACCGCCAACTCCCCCTGCTCCTACAACAACTATATTCATCTAAATAACTTTAAAATTTAAAAGTACAGTTTTTTGTACATTTAGGCTTCTTAAAACTAAACCATGAAAAATTTACTCTTCGTTCTATTAATGCTATTAACTCTTGCCTGCCAGCAGCAGGAAAAAGCTGATTTATTGGTAATTAATGGTAATATCTATACTGTTAATGACAGTTTTGTTAAAACGGAAGCATTTGCCGTAAAGGATGGAAAGATCATCGCTGTTGGAAGTACGGATGAAATTAAAAAGAAGTATGCAACTCTTAAAACTGTTGATGCTAAAGGAAAGGCAGTATATCCAGGGTTTATTGATGCTCATTGTCATTTTTTCGGATTAGGGTTGGCAGAACAGAATGTAAGATTAGAAGGCACAAAGAGTTTTGATGAAGTGTTACAAAGACTTGTTGATTTTCAGAAAGAAAAGAATGTTTCATATATCACTGGCCGTGGATGGGATCAAAATGATTGGGAAGTCAAAGAATTTCCAACAAAAGAAAAATTAGATTCAATATTTCCGGACACACCTGTTGCAATTAGAAGAGTTGATGGACATGCCTTATTGGTAAATCAAGCTGCCATAGATTTAGCTGGAGTTACGGTTGACACACCATTTTCTGGAGGTTATATATTACAAAAAGATGGAAAATTAACAGGGATATTTATTGACAACCCTATGGACTTGATTGGGGCAACAATTCCCTTAGAGAATATAGGAACTTATGTTAGTGCTTTAAAAGACGCAGAGCGAATTTGTTTTGATCTGGGTTTAACTACGGTAAATGATGCAGGACTGTCTAAAGAAGCCATCGAACTTATAGATAGCTTACAAAAAGCAGGTGAACTAAAAATGCGCATTTATGCTATGATCTCTGGTTCAGAAAAAAATCTTGATTACTATTTAAAGAAAGGGATTCATAAAACTGATCGTTTGAATGTTCGTTCTTTTAAAATTTATGGTGATGGTGCTTTAGGATCAAGAGGTGCCGCTATGCGTAAATCTTATAGTGATAAACCAGATCACTATGGAGCCTTAGTAAATACTCCTGAATTCTTAGCTAATGCAGCTGAACGAATTGCCGATTCTGAATTTCAAATGAATACACATGCTATAGGAGATTCTGCAAATCACTTTTTATTAGAAACATATAAACGTGTTTTAAAGGATAAAAAAGATAGACGCTGGAAGATTGAGCATGCACAAATAGTATCGCCAGAGGATTTTGATACTTTTAAAAATATTATTCCTTCTGTACAACCTACGCATGCCACAAGTGATATGTACTGGGCAGAAGACCGTGTGGGGCCAGATCGT
Source organism: Maritimimonas rapanae (assembly GCF_057837205.1). Classification (NCBI taxonomy): domain Bacteria; kingdom Pseudomonadati; phylum Bacteroidota; class Flavobacteriia; order Flavobacteriales; family Flavobacteriaceae; genus Maritimimonas; species Maritimimonas rapanae. The sequence continues at coordinate 186,735 of NZ_JBYQFI010000002.1, forward strand.
ATAAAAGGTGGATATGCTTTTAAAGATTTATTGAATCAATACGGTAAAGTGGCTTTAGGTACTGATTTTCCAGTTGAAAAAGTAAGCCCATTTTTAACTTTTTATGCTGCTGTGGCACGTAAGGATTTGAATAAATATCCTAAAGATGGGTATCAAACGGAAAATGCTTTGTCACGTGAAGAAACTTTAAAAGGAATGACTATTTGGGCTGCTTATTCAAATTTTGAAGAAAATGAAAAAGGAAGTATTGAAGCTGGTAAATTTGCCGATTTCATTATTTTAGATCAAGATATAATGACAATTGACATTGATAAAGTTCCGAACACAAAAGTTGTAGAAACATATGTAAACGGAGAAAAGGTAAAGTAAATTTAACGATCTTCTCTATGCGCTAACGAATTCTCTTTACTTTTGAATTGTAATGGTATTTTCACTCGAGTGGCTTCCCAGCCAAGTACCATGTTTATTTGTTCTGCTTTCTTTTTGAACGCAATAGAGAAAGTTTCTAATTCTTCAGCTTTAGTTACAGGCACATTAATTTCTGCTACATTAAATAGCGGATCATATTGAAAAGCTCCCCAAGTATCTATCTGAGAGTTTAAAATGACTTTCCATTCTTTTTGCCCAGGTATTGTTAATAATACATATGTACCTGCTTTTATCTTTTCATTACCAAAATAAACATCTTTGTAAAATTTTACCTCAGTAGCTTCATTATAGCCTGTACGCCAAACTTCCCCGTAAGGGACAATATTACCAAAAACTTTTTCACCATTATTAGACGGCCTCCCATAAAGTACTTTTACCAATGGAGGTGTAACTCTGGTTTCTCTGTAATACGAAATGTCATGTGGAACTTTATCTACTTTATTAAAAGCCTGAGCTGTACTTTCTATAATAAAAAGTGATAAAAATAGAAATACAAAAAATGCAGCGTAGTTTGTTTTCTTCATGTTAGTTTCTGTTTAGCGTAAGTATCTAACGTTTATAATCATTGCTTTAGTATTGGTATGTATGAATCGTTTAGTTAGAATCTATTAGTATTTGTTATGATAATTGACGAAAATCTTACAGTATTACATTTAATTAAATCTTAAATTATTAATTTATAATTAAATTTTATGTTTTTGTTTTCATTTAGTAATGATAAATCAATATTTGCATACAAATAAAGAACAAAAACAACAAGATTATGTGTGGAATTGTGTGTGCATTCGATTTAAAGCAAGATTCTGAAGTATTAAGGCCTCAAATCTTAGAAATGGCGAAAAAAATTCGTCATAGAGGTCCAGATTGGAGCGGAATTTACAGTAACGATAAGGCTATTCTTGCCCATGAACGTCTAGCCATTGTTGACCCCGCTTCGGGTAAACAACCACTTTTTAGTAAAGATAAAAAATTGGTGCTTGCTGCTAATGGTGAGATCTATAATCATAGAGACATCCGCAAAGATTTTGAGAAAACATATCAATTTCAAACACAATCAGATTGCGAAGTTATTCTAGCTCTTTATAAAGAAAAAGGTGAACGATTTTTAGATGACCTTAACGGGATATTTGGCTTTGCGCTTTATGATGTTGAGGAAGATGCTTACCTAATTGCTCGTGACCATATGGGCATTATACCATTATATATCGGATGGGATAAGTTCGGTACTTTTTATGTTGCTTCTGAATTAAAAGCCTTAGAACGAATTTGTACTAAAATAGAAATATTTCCTCCAGGTCATTATTTATATAGTAAAGATGTAGAAATAAAAGAATGGTATCAACGTGATTGGATGGATTATGAAGCAGTTAAAGAAAATCAAACTAATATTAATGAAATACGAGATGCTTTAGAAGCTGCTGTGCATCGTCAGTTAATGTCTGACGTTCCTTATGGAGTTTTGCTTTCTGGCGGATTAGATTCAAGTATTACCTCGGCAATAGCAAAAAAATATGCTGCAAAGCGTATTGAATCTGATGATACAAAAGAAGCTTGGTATCCTCAATTACATTCATTTTCTATAGGATTAGAAGGGTCGCCTGATTTAATAGCTGCTCAGAAAGTAGCAGATCATATTGGTACTATTCATCATGAAATAACCTTTACAATTCAAGAAGGTTTGGATGCCATTAAGGATGTTATCTATCAATTAGAAACTTATGACATTACCACCGTTAGGGCTTCTACGCCTATGTATTTAATGGCTAGAGTTATTAAATCAATGGGTATTAAAATGGTGTTATCTGGCGAGGGAGCAGATGAGATTTTCGGAGGTTATCTCTATTTTCATAAAGCACCAAACGCAGAAGAATTCCACAAAGAGACTATTAGGAAACTAGATAAACTCTATCAATATGACTGTCTAAGAGCAAATAAGAGTTTAATGGCATGGGGCATCGAAGGTCGTGTTCCTTTCCTTGACAAAGAATTTATGGATGTTGCTATGCGAATTAACCCTGAAGATAAAATGATAAATGGTGAACGTATGGAAAAATGGGTATTACGTAAAGCCTTTGAAAGTTATTTGCCAGAATCCGTAGTGTGGAGACAAAAAGAGCAATTTAGTGATGGTGTAGGTTATAACTGGATTGATACCCTAAAAGAATTGGTTGAAAGAGAAGTAACGGACGAACAAATGAAAAATGCAGCTTTTCGTTTTCCAAAACAGACACCAACCACAAAAGAAGAATATTATTATAGAAGTATTTTCGAAGCGCATTTTCCAAGTGAAGCTGCTGCATTAACAGTGCCTTCTGTACCCTCTATTGCCTGTAGTACACCAACAGCTTTAGAATGGGATGAAAGCTTTAAAAATACTAACGAGCCTAGTGGCCGTGCGATAGCGATGGTGCATGAAGATTCCTATTAATTAAAATATAAAAGGAAGAGTTGTGTTTTTGTTCTAAATACGGTTTCAAAATTTATTTTGGAGCCGTATTTAATTTTGTTCAATTGTTATCCGTAACTTTACATTCCTTAAAAAAACAAGCCATTTTCATTTAAAAAATTAAATAGATGAAAATTTTAATTGTAGAAGACGAAATTGAATTATTAGAAAGTATGGTTAGCTTTCTAAAGAATGAAGATTTTATCTGTGAACAAGCCACAACTTTTTTTGATGCTGAAGATAAACTGATCAGCTTTAAATACGATGTCGTTGTGTTAGATATTAATTTACCCGATGGTAGTGGTATCGATCTATTAAAACTTATTAAAGAGCGTGACTCAAGTATCGGGGTACTAATAGTTTCAGCAAGAGACTCTTTAGACGATAAGCTAGAAGGTTTAGATCTAGGTGCCGATGATTATATCACAAAACCATTCCATTTAGCGGAGTTAAATTCTAGAATTAATTCTTTAATTCGTCGTAGAAGTTTTGGCGGCAGTGAGTCTATTGTTTTCAATGAAATTGAAATTGATCCGGGTTCAAAAACAGTTACTATAGATAAAAAGCCAATAGAACTAACCAAAAAAGAATATAACCTTTTACTATACTTTATAGCTAATAAAAATAAAGTTGTAACCAAAGAATCTATAGCTGAACATCTTTGGGGAGATGAGATTGAGATGGCTGATAGCTTTGATTTTATCTACACTCATTTAGGTAATCTTAGAAAGAAGATGAAAAAGTATGGCTCTAAAGACTATGTAAAAACCATGTATGGCTTAGGTTATAAATTTGCCGAATAACTATAATATCTCCACTTTCGTGGAAGAGGAATATGAAACTTATTGAAAGAACAGGTAGGGCTTATTTATTTTTATCAATTGCAATTTTTGTTCTAGGTGGTATTCTTTTAGCAATAATTTTAACAACAGTAATGAATCGGCGTCTGGACGAAAAATTATTGTACAACAAAGAAGTAGTTGCTAAACGTATTAAGTATGATTATCCTCTAACCATTTTCGAAGAACCCGAAGAATTAACAGAGGCTGAAAATAGATTATACCCTAATGACACACTAATTTATAAAGACACATTAATATTTCATGCCATAGATGATGTAGAAGGAGCAGAAGATTTTGAAAAATATCGTCAATTAACTTCCTACGAAACCCTTCAAGGTATTCGTTATAAAATTGTTACAAGAAACTCTTTAGAAAGAAATCAAGTTTATGTAACATTGATTACTGCCTCTACAATAATTATTATCCTTTTGCTCTTGACCGGATTATGGTTTTTTAACACACGAATTGCTAAGAAAATTTGGAATCCTTTTCATAATAACCTGAATAATTTAACAAATTTTTCTATTCAAGATCAAAAGCCCATCGAATTACAAGAATCTAGCATCGATGAATTTAAGCAGTTGAATAAATCGATAGAAAATTTGACTAAAAAAGTAAGTTCAGATTTTAATAATCTAAAAGAATTTACTGAAAATGCTTCACATGAAATGCAGACGCCATTGGCCATTATGCAATCGAAAATAGAGTTGTTATTACAATCTGAAAACCTAAATGAAGAAGAAATCAATCAACTACAATCTATTTATCAAGCTGGCAAACGGCTTTCTAAGCTTAATAAAACATTATTAACCTTGGCAAAAGTTGAAAATCGCCAATTCAGTGAAATAGAGAGCATTAATCTAACTGAGCTGATTAATAATAAGATTGAAAATTATGAGGATTTTATTTTTCAAAAAGAGCTGTCAGTAACAAAAAAATTAGAACCTAATACTTTTTTATCTACTAACAGCACACTAATTGATATGCTTATTACAAATTTATTGTCGAATTCAATAAGACACAATACCTCTAAAGGCTCAATAAATATAGAGCTTAAACCACAATATTTTTTTATTTCTAATACGGGTAATGAGTTAAAAATTGATCCAAAAAATTTATTTAATCGCTTTAAAAAAGAGAGCTCATCGCCAGATTCTTCTGGCTTAGGTTTAGCTATTGTTAAGAAGATATGTGATATCAATGAATGGAAGATCGACTATACATACGCAGACAAACAACATCAGATTATGGTGCGCTTTTAAATCTTTAGAATTTCTTTAGATTCTTATTATACATTTGGTTTATATAATTGATTGCTTTCGCTGATTGAGATCAAAATAAATAACTTTTTTATTTTTCGATTAATGGCATAAGGGGAAAAATTAAAAAATTAATCAATCAGAATAGAAAGCTAATTCGGTTAATGGCTTGTAGGGTGAAATAGTCTAAAATTGCTTCAAAGTTTTAGACTATTTCTTTTAAAAAGTAGATTAAAAACTAAACATATACTCTAAATTAAGTTAATAACTTCCGCGTTATTAATACAAAAAAAACACGCTAATCGCGTGTTTTTTTATTTTGTAAACTTTAACATAAAAGCTCCTTCTGTTTCAGATTTTCTTTAGAATCGCACTGTACTTTTGATTCTGCAAACAAAAGCTAAATTTTAGCTTAAAACATTTATAATTTATGAAGAAATTAAGCATTCTATTCTTTTTTTCATTTCTATGCGCAATAAGTTACGCCCAAGAAAAAGAAGAAAATAAAATAGCAGAAGTAGTAGAAGAGAAACAAGAAGCAGTTGTTGTTAAAAAAACCAAGGTAGATGTAGGTAGAATTCCAGTTAGGGTATTAGAAACCCTTAAAAATTCTTATGCCAAACATTTTGTAACAAAGGCTTATAAGACAAAGAATAAAGATGTTATATACTTTATCGAACTTCAAAAAAACAGAGAATGGTTTACTATAGCTGTAGACAAAGATGGTCATGTTATTAGAGAAATTAAAGGTGAAACCAAAACCTCTCTTGCTGGACTAAACTAAAATTCAAACCATATTGATTATTTGTATTATTATACATTTTAAAAACATGTTCTTTTAGAACATGTTTTTTTTATGCTTTTTTTAACATAAAATTGAGCATTTTTTTAGATTTCCTTTAGATTCAAAACCTAACTTTGAGCAACAAACAAAAACTATTTTTAATTTAAACTACACATCATGAAAAAATTAAGCATTCTATTTGTATTAGCAATCTTTTGCCTTACAACAACCACCGCATTTGCTCAAGAAGCAAAAGAAGAAGTTAAAAAAGTTGCTAAAAAAGAAATGAAAGCAAAAAAAGATTACGCTGAAGTAGCAACAGCTGATCTTCCTGAAGCTGTTCAAGCAACTTTAAAAGAATCATTTGCCGACTACAATGTTAAAAAAGCTTACAAAACAAAAGCCGATAATGGTAGTGTTATGTATTATGCTAAAGTAGAAAAAGATGGAAAGTGGTTAAAAGTTGGAATCGACGCAGATGGGAAAGTTCTAAAGAAAAAAGAAATTCACAAAAAGCATAAGAAAGAAAAAAGTTCAAAATAGTAAGAGAGATCATTTAAAAAATGGCTCATAGTAGGGTTAGAAATAGCTTAAAATAATTAGTAAGATTTTAAGCTATTTCTTTTTGTAAAATACAGAGACAAATTACTATCTTAATTTTCTAATTTTTGTTAATAACTTACGTTATTATGCAGCTCAAAAAACACACTCAACCGAGCGTGTTTTCTTATATTTGTATGTTTTTGAAAATACGTAAAAAAGAGAGATAAATAATATGAGTGAAGAGGCAAAAAAACCGAATTATTCAGCTGATAGTATTCAGGCATTAGAAGGGATGGAGCATGTAAGAATGCGTCCGTCTATGTATATTGGTGATGTAGGTATAAGAGGACTCCATCATTTGGTTTATGAAGTAGTAGATAATTCAATTGATGAGGCGATGGCTGGCCATTGTGATGCAATTGATGTTTGGATAAACGAAGACAATTCAATTACCGTAAAAGATAATGGTCGTGGTATACCAGTAGGTATGCATAAAAAAGAAGGCGTTTCTGCTTTAGAGGTAGTAATGACCAAAATTGGTGCAGGTGGTAAATTCGATAAAGATTCTTATAAAGTTTCTGGTGGTTTACACGGTGTAGGTGTATCTGTTGTAAATGCATTGTCAAATCATTTAAAAGCTACTGTTTATCGCGAAGGGAAGATTTGGGAACAAGAATATGAAAAAGGTAAAACACTTTATCCTGTAAAAACTGTAGGTGATTCTAATGAAAATGGAACCATGGTGACCTTTTCGCCTGATGACACCATATTTCAAGCAGAAATAGATTTTAGTTACGAGACACTATCGACCCGCATGCGTGAGCTTTCCTTTTTAAATAAAGGAATTAAAATATCTATTACTGATAAACGTGAAAAAGACGAAGAAGGTAACTTTATTAGAGAAGATTTTCATAGCACCGAAGGACTAAAAGAATTTGTTCGATATCTTGATGCTACACGAGAGCAATTAACATCTGATGTGATCTCTATGGAGGGAGAAAAAAATGGTGTTCCTGTAGAGGTAGCTATGGTTTATAATACTTCGTATACAGAGAATTTACATTCTTATGTGAATAATATTAATACACACGAGGGAGGAACACACTTGTCAGGATTTAGAAGAGGATTAACAGGTACTTTAAAGAAATATGCTGAATCTTCTGGTATGTTAGACAAATTAAAGTTTGAAATTGCCGGTGATGATTTCCGTGAAGGATTAACAGCAATTATTTCTGTAAAAGTAGCTGAACCTCAATTTGAAGGACAAACCAAAACCAAATTAGGGAATAGAGAGGTTACTTCTGCTGTAAGCCAGGCTGTTTCAGAGATGTTAACCAATTATTTAGAGGAAAACCCTAGCGATGCTAAAATAATAGTTCAGAAAGTTATTTTAGCTGCTCAAGCACGCCATGCTGCTCGCAAAGCACGTGAGATGGTACAACGTAAAACCGTAATGAGTGGCGGTGGTCTACCAGGTAAGCTTTCTGATTGCGCTTGGAGTGAACCAGAAAAATGTGAAATTTTCTTAGTAGAGGGTGATTCTGCAGGTGGTACGGCAAAGCAGGGACGTGATCGTAACTTTCAAGCAATTTTACCCTTACGTGGTAAGATTTTGAATGTTGAAAAAGCTATGCAACATAAGGTTTTTGAAAATGAAGAGATCAAAAACATGTTTACTGCACTGGGAGTTACCATAGGTACCGAAGAAGATAGCAAAGCTTTGAATCTCGAAAAATTACGCTACCATAAAATTGTAATTATGTGTGATGCCGATGTAGATGGTAGTCACATTGCAACGCTTATATTAACTTTCTTCTTTAGATACATGAAGGAATTGATCGAAGAAGGCTACGTGTATATTGCTGCTCCTCCATTGTACTTAGTTAAGAAAGGCGCTAAAAAAGAATATGCTTGGAATGATGAAGAACGTGATGCATTGGTAGAAAAATTTGGTGGTAGTGCTTCCATACAACGCTATAAAGGTCTTGGTGAAATGAATGCTGAGCAATTATGGGAAACTACTATGAATCCTGAATTTAGAACGATGCGTCTTGTAACGATCGATAGTGGTGTTGAAGCTGATAGAGTTTTCTCTATGTTAATGGGTGATGATGTTCCGCCAAGAAGAGAATTTATAGAAAATAATGCGATCTACGCAAATATTGATATTTAATTAACCTTTTCCATGAAAATGGAAATCTAAACAACACAAAAACAATAATTAAAAAATGAAAGTAACAGTTGTAGGAGCTGGCGCGGTTGGCGCTAGTTGTGCAGAGTATATAGCAATTAAAGATTTTGCATCTGAAGTAGTCTTATTAGATATTAAGGAAGGGTACGCTGAAGGAAAAGCAATGGATCTAATGCAAACTGCTTCGTTAAACGGATTTGACACTAAAATTACTGGTACAACAGGTGATTATAGTAAAACTGCAGATTCAGATATTTGTGTAATTACTTCTGGTATTCCTCGTAAACCCGGCATGACACGTGAAGAATTAATTGGTATTAATGCTGGTATAGTAAAATCTGTATCATCAAGTTTAATTGAGCATTCGCCTAATACTATCATAATCGTGGTATCTAACCCAATGGATACAATGACCTATCTAGTACATAAAACAACTGATTTACCAAAGAATAGAATTATTGGTATGGGTGGCGCATTAGATTCTGCTCGTTTTAAATATCGTCTTGCTGAAGCTTTAGGAGCTCCAATTTCTGATGTAGACGGAATGGTTATCGGAGGACATTCTGATAAAGGAATGGTGCCTTTAACACGTTTAGCTACACGTAATTCTGTACATGTTTCAGAATTTATTTCTGACGAAAGATTAAATCAAGTAAAAGAAGATACTAAAGTTGGTGGCGCAACACTTACTAAATTATTAGGTACTTCTGCTTGGTATGCTCCAGGAGCTGCGGTTTCTGGTTTAGTTCAAGCAATAGCTTGTGACCAGAAAAAAATATTCCCTTGCTCTACTTATTTAGATGGCGAATATGGTTTATCTGATCTTTGTATCGGTGTACCGGTGGTATTAGGTAGAAATGGAATTGAAAAGGTAGTTGAAATTGACTTGAGCGAAGCAGAAAAAGCACATATGCAAGAATCTGCTACAGGAGTATCTAAAACAAATGGATTATTAGAATTATAATCCTTTTCAATAAAATAAAAAAAACCAGCCGATCGGCTGGTTTTTTTTATTAATCTTTTTGTGAATTGATAAACAATCAACCTTTTATCCAAGCGTTTCTTAATTTAGTTTGCTTTTCTGTAGCATTCTCTTTTGGAGCTAGTTTTTTTCCTTTTGTATAAGACTGCGTTAATTTAGTTTTTATAACAATCTCCTCGCCTGCTCTTTCAAGTTTTACTTCTACTTCCTGACCAGGTTGCCACCCAAAAACTTGTCCGAAAACCTGATTAGCATTTTGCAATGTAACTTCAGTACCATTAACAGATTTAACTACATCTTTAGGTTGTACACCTTGCTCATTCCAAAAACTATTATCAGCAACTAAGTCATTAAAAATAATAGCTCCTTTTTCTTGATCAGCTCCAAAAATTAAAGCACCTGCGTTTTGAACGTAATTAGTTTTTACTTTGCTTTCAGAAATTTCTAATCCAACTTTATCAAAATAGGTATTATAATTTATTGGAGTAGATCCTATTACATTAGTATTAAAAAATTCACTAATTGATGGATATGTCATAGCAACAATCTCATCAATAATTTTATCATCCTCAAACGGTTTATTCTTTCCGTATTTTAAAGATAATTCTTTCATTAAACTTAAAATACCTCTATTACCATCACTCTCTTCTCGCATCAAAATATCTATACACATGCCTATTAAAGCTCCTTTTTGATATACATTACCATAGTTATCTGCATATTCTTTTTCTAGAATATTCTCACTCTTCTTCGTAAAACTCATAGCATCATTGTACCCTAAAGATGTATTAATCTTACCCATTACCTTTGTATAAAATTCGTCCTCTGAAACTAGCCCTTGGTTTACTTGAAACAGCGTTGCGAAATATTCTGTAAGCCCCTCATACATCCATAAATGCTTAGAAAAGGTCGGTTGATTATAATCAAAATAGTGTACATCTTCAGAATGTACACTTAAAGGAGTAACGATGTGAAAGAACTCATGAGAAACAATATCTACTAAACTTTTTGATAATGCTTCTTCTGGCATAGATTCTGGCATTACCACAACGGTAGAAGTATGATGTTCTAAAGCGCCAAATTTTGTTGGAGAATCTTCTTCATTTCTAGCTAAATAAACATAAATATCATAGCGAGGTGTACTATTGATATCTCCTAAATAGGCTTTCTGACCTTGCATCATCTTTTCAATTGTCTTCTTAAGTGTACTGGCAGAATGAAGCTTGTTAGGAGAATATACACTTAATACAATTTTAATATCACCCACATTAAACTCTTCTACAGTTAAGCTTCCATACATCATCGGATTATCAGTGATGTCAAAATATCTAGGTGCAAAGTAGCTAGAGGTTAGTGTAGTTCCGTCTTCGCTTATTTTACTATTGGTAACTTGTAAAGCTGAAGTTCGCACAAAGTCTTTAGGAGCAGCAACATCTAATTTATATTGGCTGTTCTTTAAAGAATCAAAATACCCAATAAAACCATGAAGGTTTAAAACATAGTTGTCAGGTTCTATATTAGTCCCTGCCATTGAATATGGTGTATTAATTTCTTTATTCTTTTCTACATCGAATGTGTCATTTACTAAGTATGTGATCTTATCTAATTTAGTAGCATTGTTAATTGTCCATGTATTAGTCGATACTTTTTCTACAGGTATTTCATTCCCATCATAATCAATGGCTTTTAAATCATCAATAAAATATCCGAAATCACTTACCTCATATGTTCCTTGAACCACTTTAGGTAGGCGATATGTAACTGTATCTGTAGTAAATCGCCCAGGGTTGATAGTAACAGGAACCTTATCATCTGTTACTTTCATTAAATCAATAAATGATTCAATTGGAACTTGTGTAGCTAAGTCGTTTGATGTTGCTGTTTTTACAGTACCACAACTAACCAAAATAGCTGCAAGTAAAAGCATCATTGTATTTCTCATTGTATAAAATTTTTAATTTTATAATTAGTATTAAAAAAGGAAATTGTGTTACACTTTTTAACTAATTCTTTAAGATAATCCTGAAATTACACCATTATTATCTATGGTCATATTTTCTGAAGCCGGTTGACCAGGTAAGCCAGGCATACGCATCATTTTACCTAAAATTGGAATTAAGAATCTTGCCCCTGCAGCAATCTCTATTTCTCGAACTGTAATTCTAAACCCAGACGGGCGTCCGATTAATTTTTCATTATCAGAAAAAGATTTTTGTGTTTTTGCCATACAAATAGCAAAATCGTTAAACCCTAAACGATCAATTCGTTTTAAATTGAGTTTAGCTCTATTGTCAAAATCAACGCCATCTGCTCCATATATTTCTCGTGCAATTTTCTCAATCTTTTCAACTACAGGTGTCTTCCAATGGTATAGTGGTTTAAACTGAGTAGCTTTATTTTCAACCACATCAACTACGGCTCTAGCAAGATCTTGTGTTCCATTTCCTCCTTCTGCCCATCCTTTAGAAACAACGGCATTAACCCCTAAAGATTTACATCTATCTATTACTAAATCTATTTCATCTTGAGTATCACTTATAAAACTGTTGATAGCAACTACTGGTTCAATATTAAACTTTCTAATATTTTCAATATGTTTTTCAAGATTTGCAAATCCGTTTGCTACACGCTCAACACTTGGTGTGTTATATTCTTCTTTTGGTGAACCACCGTGATGACGTAATGCTCTAATTGTAGCAACCAGCACAACACATTTAGGGTTTAATCCCGCATATGCCGATTTAATATTTAGAAATTTCTCTGCTCCTAAGTCAGCTCCGAAGCCAGCTTCCGTTACTACATAATTTGATAATGAAAGTCCCATTTTAGTAGCAATGATAGTGTTTGTTCCTTGTGCGATATTCGCAAAAGGACCACCATGAATAATAGCTGGATTATGCTCTAATGTTTGCACTAAATTTGGTTTAATAGCATCTTTTAATAAGATTGCCATAGCGTTTTCAGCTTTTAAGTCACTCGCAAAAATAGGTCTACGGCTAAAGGTAAATCCAACAAAAATATTACCCAAACGCCATTTTAAATCATCAAAATCTTTCGCCATGCAAAGAATAGCCATAACTTCAGAAGCAGGTGTGATATTAAAACCGTCTTCACGTGGAATTCCGTTAGAAATACCCCCCAAACCTATAGTGATTTCTCGTAAGGCTCTGTCGTTCATATCAATCACACGTTTCCAAGCAATGGTACGAGGGTCTATCCCTAAATTATTTACCTTACTTTGTAAATTATTATCAATTAATGCCGATAATAAGTTATTAGCCTTTTCAACTGCATTAAAATCACCTGTAAAATGCAGATTAATATCTTCCATTGGTACTACTTGAGAATATCCTCCACCGGCTGCTCCTCCTTTAATACCAAAAACTGGCCCTAAAGAAGGTTCGCGTAAAACTACTGTCGTCTGTTTACCGATTTTATTTAACCCTTCGGTTAATCCAATAGAAACGGTTGTCTTTCCTTCTCCAGCTGGCGTAGGTGTTAAAGCTGTAACTAAAATCAAATTGTTGTTTTTAGCCTTTTCTTCATTAATTAAATCTAATGGAAGCTTCGCTTTATACTTTCCATAAAGGATTAGATCATCTTCTTCTATATTAATTTTTGCAGCTACATCTTTAATATGTTGCATTTTATTTTGCTGAGCAATTTCAATATCGGTAAGGTGTGACATGTAAAAAAATTTGAGTTTGCTAATATATAAAATTTACCTCGAGAAGCCTTGTGAATAGCATCTCTAAGTCCATTATTTTCAGAGATTTCTGACGTAAAAAGCTGATAAAGAAAAAAGTGCAAAACAATTGGCTATTCATTAACGAAATACTATATTTGCGCGTTAATTACAAATTGAAGATTTTTAAACAGAAAAGAGAATGCAGAATAAAGGACTTATTAAAACATTAGCCATCATTTTTGGATTGATATGTGTGTATTATTTATCATTTACATGGGTAAATAATACAATTGAAAATGATGCCAAGATATATGCTGATGGTGATGCTAAAAAAGAACAAGTATATTTAGATTCGGTATCTAATTTGCCAATTGCCAATTATTTATATACAAAATATACTTATAAAGAGGTACAAGATAAAGCTATAAATCTTGGTTTAGACCTTAAAGGCGGTATCGATGCCACTTTAGAAATTGCAGTTAGAGATATCTTAGTTGGGCTATCTAACGGTTCTAAAAATCCTGTTTTTAATAAAGCTTTAGCTGATGCAACTGCTGCTCAAAGTAATAGTGATAGTGATTATTTGACATTATTTTTCGAAGCTTTTGATAAAGCTAGTGATGGAAATGTAAAATTGGGTGATCCAAGCATTTTTGGTAATAAATCTTTAAAAGATAAGATTAACTTCAAAATGCCTGATAATGAAGTTAAAGCAGTACTTAAAGAAGAAGTTAAAGGTTCTATTAATACTGCTTTTGAAGTATTACGTAGTAGAATTGACCGTTTTGGTGTAACCTCACCAAGTATTCAACAAGTAGGTGAATCTGGTAGAATTTCTATTCAATTACCAGGTGCTAAAGATATTGATCGTGTAAAAAAATTATTACAAAGTACTGCCGAATTGCAATTCTGGGAAGTCTTTGAAAATACAGAAACTTCAAACTTCTTTATTCAAGCAAATACAACATTAGCTGAATTATTAAAAGATGAAGCTCCAGAAGAAGAAAGAGATACTACTATTTCTAAAGATGCAGAAATAGACGAATTATTAGGTGAAGTTCAAGACTCCGTTGATACAAAGGCTGCTAGTCCTTTGTTCTCAGTAATGATTCCTAATATCCCACAGAATCAAAATCAACGTAGTTCTGCGGTTGCGTATGCTAGTATAAAAGATACAGCTACTGTAAATAAATATTTAGCAATGCCTCAGGTTAGAGCATTATTGCCTCAAAACATGACTTATGCTAAATTCTTATGGGACGCCAAACCAATAACAGATTCTGAGCTAATTAACTTATATGCTATAAAATCAAATCGTGAAGATATTGCTCCTATTAATGGAGACGTAATTTCTGATGCTAGTCAAGTATTTGACCAGTTGGGTGTAAATCCACAGGTTAGCATGAACATGAATAGCAAAGGTACTAAGCAATGGGGTAAGATGACAGAAGATAATGTTGGTAAATTCGTTGCTGTTGTTCTTGATGATTACGTGTATTCTGCTCCAAATGTTAATGAGCCAATTCCTAATGGTAGAACTTCTATCTCTGGTAACTTTACTATAGAAGAAGCGCAAGATTTAGCAAATGCTTTAAAGTCTGGTAAACTTCCTGCTGCAGCTCGTATTATAGAATCTTCTGTAGTTGGTGCTTCTTTAGGTCAAGAATCTATTAATAACAGTGTTGTAGCATTTTTAATTGCTCTAACTTTAGTATTGGTTTGGATGATCTTTTACTATGGTAAAGCTGGTATTTTTGCAGACATTGCTCTAATACTTAACATCTTATTCATTTTTGGTGTATTAACTGCTTTTGGAGCGGTATTAACACTTCCTGGTGTAGCCGGAATCATCATCACAATTGGTATGGCAGTTGATGCGAATGTAATTATTTATGAGCGTATTAAAGAAGCTTTAGCTCGTGGTAAAGTATTAAAAGAAGCAATTGTTGAAGGGTTTAGTTTAAAAGGAGCTTTATCAGCAATTATCGATGCTAATGTTACTACATTTTTAACTGGTGTTATCTTATATGTTTTTGGTTCAGGACCTATTAAAGGTTTTGCTACTACATTAATGATCGGTATTGCCACCTCATTAGTATCAGCTGTATTTATTACAAGATTACTAGTGGATTGGGCTGCAAACAAAGATTACGGAATGACCTTTAATACAAACATTACTAAAGGATGGTTCCAAAATATTAGTGTTGAATTCTTAAAGAAACGTAAGCTTGCTTATATAATTTCTGCCACACTTATTATAATTGGTTTAGGGTCTATTTTTACTCAAGGATTTAACCAAGGTGTAGACTTTAAAGGTGGTAGAACTTATACCGTACGTTTTGACCAAGCTGTTAGCCCAGAAGAAGTAAGAACTTCTCTAAAAGAAGTATTTGGTGACGCTCCAGAAGTAAAAACATATGGTGGTGCTAATCAATTAAAAATAACAACTGATTATAAAGTTGATGATAATGCCATTACTGTAAGTGATGAAATTCAAGGATTATTATTTCAAGGATTACAATCATATTTACCAGATGGATCTTCTTTAGAAGGTTTTAAAATAGGTCCAGATCAAGCCGATGATAAAATTGGTATTATGAAATACTTTGAAGTAGGTCCAACAATTGCCGATGATATTAAGCAAAAAGCTGTTTGGGCTATTATAGGGTCTCTAATTGTAGTATTTTTATATATCTTATTAAGATTTAGAAAATGGCAATATAGCTTAGGTGCCGTAGCGGCGGTTTTTCATGATGTATTAATTGTATTAGCGATATTCTCACTATTCTGGAAAGTGTTGCCGTTCGATATGGAAATAGGTCAATCGTTTATTGCTGCAATCTTAACCGTAGTTGGTTACTCATTGAATGATACCGTGGTTATTTTCGATAGAATTAGAGAGTTTGCTGAAAAGCACCCTTCTTGGCCATTTGCAAATACTGTAAATAAAGCTTTAAGTACTACGTTAGGTAGAACTATCAATACTTCGTTAACTACGTTAATCGTATTATTATCGATCTTTATTTTTGGTGGTGATTCTATTAAAGGATTTATGTTCGCAATGATCATTGGTGTAATAGTAGGTACCTATTCATCATTATTTATTGCTTCTCCAATTATGTACGATACAACTACAAAGTTGACAAAAAAGAAGTAATCTAAACTAAAATATATGACTGAGCCGTTTTGTGTTTACTGTTAAAACAGTAGTTCAAAACGGTTTGATCTTTTTAGAAATATGAATACAATTAAATTACACGACAAATATTTTAAACCATTTATTTCAGCAGATAAAATAAATGTGGCTGTTGATAAAATGGCTAAACAAATTGAAAAAGATATAGCTGGTGAAATTCCAATTTTTGTTGGAATATTGAACGGCTCTTTTATGTTCGCTGCAGATTTTATAAGAACTTATAATGGCGATTGCGAAGTTTCTTTTGTGAAATTAGCATCTTATCAAGGTGAAAATTCTTCAGGTAACGTAAAACAATTGGTTGGAATCAATGAAGATCTAGAAGGTAGAACTGTGGTTATACTAGAAGATATTATTGATACAGGCACCACACTTGAAGAGATTTATGAAATCTTTAGAAACAAAAAATTAAAACAACTAAAAATTGCCACCCTTTTCTTTAAGCCTGATGTTTTCCGCAAAGGGTTACCAATAGATTATATCGGAATTTCAATTCCAGATAAATTTATAGTTGGTTACGGATTAGATTATAATGGTCTAGGAAGAAATCTAGCAGATATTTACCAATTAACAACACAACGAATGACAAACATAGTATTATTTGGCCCTCCAGGTGCAGGAAAAGGAACGCAAGCTGATCTATTAAAGAATAAATACAATCTTGTACATATTTCTACTGGAGATGTGTTTAGATATAACATAAAAAATGAAACCGAATTAGGAATGCTAGCCAAGTCATTTATGGATAAAGGCGATTTAGTTCCTGATAAAGTAACTATTGATATGCTGGAGGCTGAAGTAGATAAAAATCCAGATGCCAATGGATTTATCTTTGATGGATTTCCTCGCACAGAAGACCAGGCCAAAGCTTTAGATGCTTTTTTAGCTAAAAAAGGAGAAAGCATAAACGGAATGGTCGCTCTTGAGGTTCCCGAAGATTTATTAGTTGAACGATTATTAGAAAGAGGTAAAACAAGTGGCAGGCCCGATGATCAAGACGAAGAGAAGATTAGAAATCGCTTTAACGAATATAACACTAAAACAGCTGTCTTGCAGCACTACTATCAAGATCAAGACAAATATTTTGGGGTAAACGGTGTTGGAACTATAGAGGATATTACAGAGCGTTTATGCAAAGTAATTGATAAGCTTTAGTTAACTTGTCATTCCGCACTTGATGCGGAATCCATTAGAAAATGGAGTTCCAATTAAAAAGATTCCCGCTTTAGCGGGAATGACAAAAACAACATGACTGAAGGCAACTTTGTAGATTATATTAAAATTTTTGCAACTTCCGGAAAAGGAGGTAAAGGCTCTGTGCATTTACATCGCGAAAAATATATTCAAAAAGGCGGGCCTGATGGTGGTGATGGAGGTCGTGGCGGCCATGTAATCATTCGTGGTAATAAAAATATGTGGACGTTATACCACTTAAAATTCAAAAAACACTTTAAAGCAGAACATGGCGGTGATGGTAGTAAACAACGTAGCACCGGCAAAGATGGTGAAGATATCTATGTTGATGTACCGTTAGGTACCATTATACGAAATGGCGAAACGCAAGAGCAGCTCTTCGAAATCACTGAAGATGGTCAAGAAAAAATATTGGTAGAAGGTGGTATGGGTGGTCGTGGTAATTGGCACTTTAAATCTTCAACCAACCAAACTCCTCGTTATGCTCAACCTGGTATACCTGGTCAAGAAGGTTGGTTTCAAATGGAGTTGAAAATTTTGGCAGATGTAGGTTTAGTAGGTTTTCCGAATGCTGGTAAATCAACATTACTTTCAGTAATTACAGCAGCCAAGCCAAAGATTGCTGACTATGCTTTTACAACTTTAAAACCTAATTTAGGTATCGTCGAATATCGCAATTTTCAAAGCTTTGTAGTTGCTGATATTCCTGGAATTATTGAGGGTGCTGCAGAAGGTAAAGGATTAGGTCATCGTTTCTTACGCCACATAGAACGTAATTCTACTTTACTATTTCTTATTCCGGCAGATTCCGCAGATATTTCTAAAGAATACGATATTCTTTTAAATGAGCTAAAAAAACACAATCCAGAACTATTAGATAAAGATCGGCTATTAGCAATTTCTAAATCTGACATGCTCGATGAAGAGCTTAAAGAAGAAATCGAAAAAGAATTACCTAAAGGAATTGATCATATATTTATCTCTTCAATTGCTCAATCCGGCTTGACCGAATTAAAAGATAAACTATGGCAAATGCTTAATGTTTAAACTGTTAAGTCAAGGCTCACCATCATTAACAAATTAAATTTTTTTTAAAAATCCGTTTTATTGGATTTCAATATACTACCTTTGCACTTTATTAATTTATTATTTTATTATCATGGGTAGAGGTACCGTAAAATTTTTTAATGACTCTAAAGGATTTGGATTCATTACCGAAGAAGAATCTGGTAAAGAGCATTTCGTACATGTTTCTGGCTTAATCGACGAAGTTCGTGAAGGTGATACAGTAGAATTCGATTTACAAGAAGGCAGAAAAGGAATGAACGCAGTAAACGTAAAAGTAGTATAATATATTTATTACCGTTTTACAAGAAGTAAGCCTGTCATTAATTTGACAGGCTTTTTTATTTTTAAAAGTTAGTATCTTACACCATCAATTAACTAAACATGAGTAAGGATTTTAACAACCCTGCCTTTAAAAAACTATTACAAAAACTTCAAGAAGAAAGCTGGCAATTAGAACTATTAATATCTGGTTTTGCCATTTTCGGTTTATTTTCTGCATACGAGCCTGTTGAAATTGCAATAAAAGAAGCGCAACATCATGATCTGGTATATCGTGGTTTAATATTTATGTTTTTAAAATTGTCAATTGCTATTTTATTATTAAACCTACTATTACATGTTATTTTAAGAGGGCTTTGGATTGGTGCTTTAGGTTTACGTTATGTTTCTGGAGATATAGATTACGATGAATTAAAATACAGCCAAAAATTCACAAATTATTTAAGGAAAAAAATTGGTTCGTTTGATAAATATATTGGTACTCTAGAAAATTACTGTAGTGTAATTTTTGCTATTTCTTTTTTGCTCATTTTCTATGTTTTAGCTTTTGCATTTACCATAATTGTTTTAATAGTTTCGATTAAATATTTGATGGATAATGAAAACATTCCCGAATGGTTAGGGAAAGCTATAGGTATTCCGCTAGTTTTATTTATCCTATTTGGAATGACATTAACATTTATTGACTTCTTAACACAAGGTTTTTTAAAACGTAAAAAATGGATCTCGAAGATCTACTTCCCAATTTATTGGATATTTAGTTTTATAACACTTTCATTTCTTTATCGTCCGTTACTCTATAATTTTTTAGATAATAAGTTTGGCAGGCGAATAAGTTTAGCATTGGTGCCTATTTATATTCTTTTATTAATGATTACATCTATTGAAGATAAACAATCTAATTACTTTAAAAGAACTCATAATTCGAGCGAGTATATGGCCAATAAAAGAAACTATGAAGATATGCTTACCGAAAAAGGAGAATTTATTAAAACTGCTGCTATTCCTTCAAAAACAATTAAGGATTCTTACCTTAAAGTGTTTGTTGTCTTTTCTGATGCTATAGAAGATCGCATGTTTGCAAGAAATAAAGGATTGAAACCTGAAAAAGACAAGCGAGGGCTATATACCGATGTAACCTTTACAAACACTACAATTAATTTTAACAAAAGAGATAGTTTAAAGAGAGAGTACTTAAAAACATTTAATAATACCTATAAAGTTTTTATAGATACTATTCAATATAAATCTGATTTTATCCTAGGTGAAAGCAACACCAAAGAGTTTGGTTTCGAAACTTATCTTAATATAAAAAATATCACAGAAGGAAAACATATCTTGAAAATCAAACGAGATGTTTACAGAAAAAAAGACACAATTGTTAGAAGTTTTATAACAATCCCATTTTGGCATTTTAAAGATTAGTCATTCATTTAAATTACTTTAATGATTACCAAACCTACCCTACTACTTGATGAGAAAAAATGTAGAGCCAATATTAAAAAAATGGCTGACAAAGCCAGAAGAAATAATATTGAATTTAGACCACATTTTAAAACTCACCAATCTCAACAAATAGGTGAATGGTTCAAAGAGTGTGGTGTAACTAAAATTACCGTTTCCTCTTTAGAAATGGCCCGCTATTTTGTTAAAAGTGGTTGGAAAGATATCACGGTGGCTTTTCCAATAAATGTCTTAGAGATTGAAACTATCAATGAATTAGCATCTTCAATTGTTTTAAATATTTTGGTTGAGTCTGTAGAAGTCGTTCAACAATTAGACTCAAAATTGAAGGCAAAAATCAACGCTTTTATTAAAGTAAACATTGGCAATAATCGTGCTGGTATAGAACCAGAAAATACAAACCAAATTTCAATGGTTGTTGAAGAACTAGCCTCAAGTAAGAATATTACTTTTAAAGGATTCTTAGGTCATGCTGGACATAGTTACAATTGTAGATCACAACAAGAAATTGAAAAAACTCATACAAAAAGTGTTTCTAAAATTATAAAACTAAAGGAGCTCTTCAATAAGCAATTCTCAAACTTGATTGTATCTGTTGGTGACACACCAACATGTTCTACTATAGAAGATTTTTCAGAAGTAGATGAAATTCGTCCTGGAGTTTTTGTTTTTTATGATTGTAAAATGCTACAAATAGGATGTTGTACCATTGATGAAATAGCCTCTGTTATTGCATGTCCTGTCGTTGCCATCCATAAAGAGAAAAATGAAATTGTAATCTATGGTGGTAGTGTTCATTTTGCATCCGACATTTTAATTGATATGAATGGAGAAAAAGTATTTGGGTATGCCGTTAAAGACAAAGCTAATAGTTGGGGAGAAACTATCGAAAATGTTTATCTAAAAAAACTCTCGCAAGAACATGGTATTCTACATGCGCCCTCTTCATTTATAGATTCTGTTTCTATCGGTGATATTGTGAAAATTATACCTGTACATATATGCACAGCCGCCAACCTATATAACCATTATATAACAACAAAAGGTGAAAAAATCAGCAGATTTAGATTCTAAATCTAAAGTGCTTTAAAATTATTTTCTTTCCCTAACTTTAGACTCCATAAATTTTAAACTATGCGCAATTTACTTTTTCTCTTATTTGTTATTACTAGTTTTTCCTTTCAAGCTCAACAAAAAACATCTTTTAAAAATTTAGATGTCTTTGAATTGGAATGGGCAAACAATCCTGAAATTTCACCAAACGGAACTAAAATAGTCTATCAACGTAGTGGATTTGATATTATGAATGACAATCGTACATCTCGTTTATGGTTAATGGATGTAAATGGATCTAATCACACAAAACTAACAAGCAATGATACAAATGAATCAAATGCAAAATGGTCTCCAGACGGAACAAGAATTGCATTTACAAGTAGTACTGAAAATGGCTCAGAAATATTTGTGTATTGGATTAACACCAACAAAGTTGCTCGTTTAACACAACTCGAAAAATCACCGAGTGCCTTAACTTGGTCTCCTGATGGTAAACAGATTGCTTTTACCATGAAAATAGACAGTAAACAACCTTCTTTGGTGAAACCACCTAAAAAGCCTAAAGGTGCTAAGTGGGCAGATCATCCTAGAGTAACTACTAGATTAAAATACGAAGCCGATGGTTCTGGCTACACAAAACCAGGATTTAGACATCTATTTATTATTAATGCTGAAGGTGGTTCAGCTAGACAAATTTCAAGTGGAGATAAAAATTTCGGTGCCCCACAATGGTCTAAAGATGGTAAAGATTTATTCTTTAGTGGCAATCATAATGACAACTGGGAATATGAGACCAGAAATTCTGAAGTATATTCCATTAATAAAGCTTCCGGAAAAGTTACAGCTTTAACCGATAGAAATGGTCCTGATTTTGGCCTTGCTCTTTCACCAGATGGCAAACAACTGGCCTACTTGGGTTATGATGATAAAATACAAACTTATCAAGTAAATAAAATTTACTTAATGAATATTGATGGTTCTAATAAGAGGATAATCAATACTAATCTAGACAGAGGTAAATCTAATTTGAAATGGAGTTCAGATGGTAAAGGAATCTATTTTCAATATGATGATAAAGGAAATACTAAAATAGGGTACACTACCCTTTCTGGGAAAACAACTAAGGTGGCTGATAATTTGGGTGGCGTTGCAATTGGTAGACCATATGGTGGAGGGTCATATACTATTTCTAATACTGGTAAAATAGCATATACGTATTCGACACCATATCATCCTGCAGAAATAGCCGTTGTTTCAAAAGGACAAAAATCTCAGGTTATTTCGCATTTAAATGATGATATTTTAGCCTATAGAAACTTAGGTAAGACCGAAGAAATTTGGTATAATTCTTCTGTAGATGACAATAAAATTCAAGGATGGATCGTCTATCCTCCTAATTTTGATACCTCAAAAAAATATCCACTATTAGTAGAAAATCATGGTGGCCCGATCTCTAATTATGGCGATCGTTTTTCTCCAGAAATTCAACTGTATGCTTCAGCTGGTTATATCGTTTTTTATCCTAACCCTCGTGGAAGTACTAGTTATGGAGAAAAGTTTGGTAACTTACTGTATCATAATTACCCTGGTGAAGATTATAACGACGTAATGGATGGTGTTGATGTGGTAATTGCCAAAGGTAATATAGACACAAATGAATTATATGTTACGGGTGGCAGCGCTGGTGGAATTATGACTGCTTGGATGATCGGCAAGAACAATCGTTTTAAAGCCGCGGCTGTTGTAAAACCTGTAATGAACTGGATTAGCAAAACTTTAGTGGCTGATAATTATTTCTATTATGCTGATTATCGTTACCCAGGTCAACCTTGGGAAAACTTTGAAACCTATTGGAAATTTTCACCGCTATCATTAGTTGGTAATATTGAAACCCCTACATTGGTGATGGTAGGTACATCTGACTTACGTACGCCATTATCTGAAGCTAAACAATTGTATGGTGCCTTAAAAATCAGAAAAATACCAACTGCCTTAGTAGAAATACCAGGAGCTTATCATGGTATTGCTAGACGACCAAGTCAATTAATTACCAAAGTAGATCATGTAATTGCTTGGTTTGAAAAGTATAGAAACAACTAATGCAAACTTACATCTGTTTATTGCGTGGTATTAATGTAAGTGGTCAAAAAAAGATCAAAATGGTAGAGCTTAAGGCTTCTTTTGAAGGTTTCGGTTTTACAAATGTAGTTACCTATATACAAAGTGGCAATATTGTTTTTAAGTCAAACGAAAATGATTCTAAAAAACTTGAAAACACCATTCATCAACTAATGTTAGATGATTTTGGTTTTGATGTAACTGTTATTGTATTAACTCCAGAGAAAATACAGTCTGCTGCTAATAATAACCCATACAAAAAAGATGCAACTAAAGACCCAAAAAAGTTTTATGTGGTGTTTTTACAGGAAAACCCTTTGCAAGAAAATATTGATGTTTTAGCCACTTATGATTACAGCCCAGAAGAGTACATTTTAGATGACAAAGTCATCTTTTATTATGCTGCAAACGGAGCAGGTAATGCCAAAATGAGCAATAATTTTTTTGAAAATAAACTAAAAGTTAGAGCATCTTCTCGTAATTGGCGGACGGTTAATAAATTGTTTGTACTATCTAATTAGCAATAATTGTTATAAAATGAATAATGTAAATATTTTGGTGCCCATTAACAATAAGTGTCTTTTGATTTTATTTTTGATATTTTTTCAGTCATGTGATAATAAAAAAACTAATAGCAAAATTGAAATTGGAGATAATATTGGTCAATATGAACTAACATTTCCCGATACAGTTATTGTCAATAAATTATATAGAGGGGATATTTTTTATAATTCAATTTTGGACACAGCTAGATTTTCTGCTAAAAACAAAAGATATATCTTCTTATATCTTTCTGAAAATAAGTTTGTTCGAGAATTAGAAGAATTAAAAAAAATTAGACATGATACATTTGTTTCTTTAGATGATCATAGAATTCCTTTTGAATTGAAGTTCAATAAAATTGGAAATAATTTTTTGAATGGATTTATTGAAGATCAAGTTTTAATCCCAAATTATTATAAAGATGGGGGTGCTAGAATGATAACTCATGAAGTTGACGTTTCAAAACAAGTTTATGTTATTAGAGAATAAATTAAACCTTTTTTAAAATATTTCATTTAAAGTTTCTGTTAGATTATCGCGTATATACTCAAATCCGGTATTTTTAATCTTATCATTTTTTAAATACTGACTTTCTAAGGTAATTACAGCCATTTCACCTAAAACCAATTTAATGGCAAACTCAGGCACGTTAGGCAGAAAAATAGATTTTCCTAAGCTTTTAGCCAATGCTTTTGTAAGTTCAGAATTACTTACCGGATTTGAAGTCACTGCATTATAAGTACCTTCTAACTTGTTCTCTATAACATGTAAAAATAATCTTGCCAGATCTTTTATATGTACCCAAGACTGCCATTGCTTCCCTCCACCAATAGCAGCACCAATACCTTGTTTAATGGGCTTTGCCATTGCTTCTAAAGCTCCTCCTTGTTGAGACAAAACAATACCAATACGAATTTTACTAACAGAAATCCCTAATTCTTTAATTGTATCCGCTTCATTTTCCCAAGCCTTAACCACTTGTCCTAAAAATCCTTGGTTGACTTTAACTTCAGTTTCATCATACTTTTTTGTTAGTGATGATGGGTAAATCCCTAAAGCAGAAGCAGAGGAAAAATGTTTTACTTGATGTTCATTTTTAGAAAGTAATTTGTGCAATGTTTGTATAGAATTTATCCTGCTTTGCAGAATTTCTTTTTTATAACTCTTGGTCCATCGCTTAGAAATGCTAGCTCCCGCCAAATTTATAATAGCATCCATCCCATTAAGGCAATCAGTATCTATTTCTGCAGAAGCGGGATTCCAATAAAAACCTTTATAATTTTCTTGCAAAATTATTTTAGACTTATTGGTAGATAAATAATGGACTGTATATTTTTTAGCTAAACATTGTTTAACCAATTCGACACCTACTAAACCTGTAGCTCCTGTAATGAGAATATTCATGCTAAAAAAATCGTTCTATAATTTTTTCGGCATTCAACCAAAAATAGACTACTATTAAAAGTATAATAATCATATAAAATGATCTTTTATTATTCGGTCTTTTTCGTTTTTTGAATCTTCCAAATTCCATGATAATAGCCAATTTAACTACTCAAAAATACGCAATTTTGCAGCTCAAAACTTATTTTGTGCACCGACTTATTTAAGTATCTTTGTGGGCTCAAAAGCCGATAGCTAGACGACGAATGAAAAACATTAGAAACTTCTGTATTATTGCTCATATTGATCACGGTAAAAGTACCTTGGCGGATAGATTATTAGAGTACACCAACACTATTACTGATCGTGAAAAGCAAGATCAGTTACTCGATAATATGGATTTGGAACGCGAGCGTGGAATCACTATTAAAAGTCATGCCATACAGATGGATTATGAGTTAAATGGTGAGCAGTATATTTTAAACCTAATTGACACACCTGGTCACGTAGATTTTTCGTACGAAGTTTCTCGTTCTATTGCAGCATGCGAGGGTGCATTGCTAATTGTAGATGCTGCTCAAAGTATACAAGCACAGACCATTTCTAATTTATATTTAGCATTAGAAAATGACTTAGAGATTATTCCTGTTTTAAATAAGATTGACTTACCGAGTGCTAACCCAGAAGAAGTTACCGACGATATTGTTGATTTACTAGGGTGTGATCCTTCGGAAGTGATTCCAGCAAGTGGAAAAACGGGCTTAGGTGTCGATAAAATTTTAGAAGCGATTATCGATAGAGTTCCTGCTCCAAAAGGAGACCCTGATGCGCCGCTACAAGCCTTAATTTTTGATTCTGTTTACAATTCTTATCGTGGTGTTGAAACCTACTTTAGAGTGATGAATGGTGAGATAAAAAAAGGACAACGTATTAAATTTATGGCTACCGATAATGAATATTTTGCAGATGAAGTTGGTACGCTAAAGCTAAATCAAGTTGTTAAAAAATCTGTTAGAGCTGGTGATGTTGGTTATTTAATAACGGGTATAAAAACAGCCAGTGAGGTAAAAGCTGGTGATACTATTACAGATGCTATAAAACCTACAGATACCGCAATTGATGGGTTTGAAGATGTAAAACCTATGGTTTTTGCAGGTATTTATCCTGTTGATACAGAAGATTATGAAGAGTTACGTAATTCTATGGAAAAACTGCAGTTAAACGATGCTTCTTTGGTTTTTCAGCCAGAAAGTTCTGCTGCACTAGGTTTTGGTTTCCGTTGTGGTTTCTTAGGGATGCTCCATATGGAAATTATTCAAGAACGTTTAGAACGTGAGTTTAATATGACTGTTATTACCACGGTGCCAAACGTGTCGTATCATGCTTATACTCGAAAAAATCCTGATGAAATTCTTATTGTAAATAATCCATCAGATTTACCAGATCCTTCTAGTTTAGATCGTGTTGAAGAACCTTATATTAAAGCATCTATTATTACAAAATCTGACTTTGTTGGTAATGTAATGTCTTTATGTATTGAAAAGCGTGGGCAAATTACCAATCAAACATATTTAACAACAGAACGTGTTGAATTGAATTTTGACATGCCTTTGGCAGAGATCGTTTTTGATTTTTATGATCGATTAAAAACAGTTTCTAAAGGATATGCTTCTTTTGACTATTCGCCTATCGGAATGCGTGTTTCTAAATTAGTTCGTGTAGATATTTTATTAAATGCACAACCTGTTGATGCACTTTCAGCTTTAATACATGCCGATAATGCACAAACTATTGGTAAAAAAATGTGTGAGAAGTTAAAAGAATTGATTCCGCGCCAACAATTCGATATACCAATTCAAGCTGCTATTGGTGCAAAGATTATTTCTAGAGAAACCACAAAAGCATTACGTAAAGATGTAACTGCAAAATGTTATGGTGGTGATATTTCTCGTAAACGTAAACTCTTAGAAAAGCAGAAAAAAGGTAAAAAGCGTATGCGCCAAGTGGGTAATGTAGAAATACCTCAAGAAGCATTTATGGCAGTATTAAAATTGAATGATTAGGTTTTAAGCTTCAAGAGGTTTTCCTAAATAAACCAATTTACTTTCGTTAGTTATCCCATTTTCATTAATAAAAGAAGACACCATGTGTAATTCGCCTTCGTTATCTTTAATAAACAACGGTATTCGATCTGTATCTTTCTTTAGCTCTTCCATTAAATCTACATAATTAGATTTATCGCCTAAGAGAATTTCATTTATAATCGGAAAGTTTTCAGTTGTTTCCGTCAACGCATTATAATCATCGGTTACACTAAACAATCTTTCCTTAATAATATTATCATTTAAGATTTCTGTTTTAGAAGCCAATCTAAAAGATCCATTCTCACCAAATTGCTTTCCTAATTTATTTACCGCATATTCATTAATAGTTGGGTTTCCTGTTAAAGCTAATAAAAAACCTACATCGCTTAATTCGATATCATCGAAGATTGAATCAGAATATATATTTGTATTTATTGCTCGTAAACCTTGTTCTTTAGCCTTTTGAATATTATCTTGGTTACTATCTACAAGTACCACATGGCGTTCATTCTTTTGTAAATAGTCACCAATAAGTCTTGAAAATTTTGAAGCACCAACAATTAAAACTCCTTTAGATTCATTTAAAAACACTCCTATAACTTTAGCAAAATATCGAGCTGTAGTTGCGTTTAATAAAACTGTACCTAGCACCACCATAAAAACCAATGGTGTAATATATTCGGCATTTACAACATCTTCGGCCATTAGTTTACTACCAAATAAAGATGCTATACCAGCAGCCACAATACCACGTGGTCCAACCCAGCTAATAAACAATTTTTCATTAGTAGTTAATGATGAATTTAGTGTGCTTAAAAACACTCCTAATGGTCTAATTACTAAAACAATTATAAAAAATAACAATGCAGTTTTCCAGTTTGCCAATAGCATCAAATTTGCAAAATCAATATTAGCAGCCAACAAAATAAAAAGCACAGAAATTAATAATACACTTAGCGATTCTTTAAAGTATAATAGTTCTTTTAAATAAGGAGCATTTTTATTTCCTAACACCATGCCCATAACTACTACAGACAGTAGACCAGATTCGTGAGCAAAACTATCGGACAAGACAAAAACTCCTAAAACCATTGCCAATGCAAAAACATTCATTAAATAGTGAGGTATCCATTTTTTTCTTATTAAAAAATCTAAAGCATGAGCAAAAGTGAATCCGAATGTAAATCCAAAAAGAACGATTTTACCAAATTCTATCAAAGCAGTTTTTGTGAAGCCGCTACCACCACCAACAAAAATAAATTCAAATACTAATACGGCAACCAAAGCACCAATTGGATCTATTAAAATACCTTCCCATTTCAGTACAGCTGAGACATCATTTTTAAGAGGTATATTTCTTAAAATTGGTGTAATAACTGTAGGTCCTGTCACAATAATTAAAGCAGAAAACAAGAATGAGAGTTCCCAATCTAAGTTGAAAATAAAATGAACGGCTATAGCTGCACAAAAAAATGTAACTAACGAACCTAGCGAAATTAGCTTTGTTATTACTGGTCCTACATTTTTTATCTCACTTATTTTTAGTGTTAACCCTCCTTCAAAAAGTATAATACCTATTGCCAGAGAAACAAAATAATACAATCCTTCACCAGGAAAGAGCCCCTTCTTGTCATTCCATATCGGCTCGATCCATTTTGTACCATCTTCCGATAAAAATTCTGCTGCAATTGGTCCTACCAATAAGCCAATTAGTATTAGTGGTAATATTGCTGGGATTTTAAACTTCCAAGCTACCCATTGTGCTAAAATTCCTAAAATTATAATTCCTGCTAGTTCTAACATTTTCTCAAATTTCTGTGAAAATACTAATTTCTTAAAAACCAAAACATATTCCATCTTTTAAAAAAACTGTATCTTTCAATCCTAACTAAACAGAAACTATACTTTTTTGCAAAAACCATTCAACCGTATAGGTATTGGGGTTACTTTTTCTCCTAACTTAGAAGCTAATATTAACGAAGCTTCAAGGTTATCCTTATTTTTTGATGCTAAATTGGTTCTTATTCATGTTGGTGAAAAGTCTTCTGATAAGGTAGAGAAGTTCGAAAAAATTTTGAGTTCATTTGCTAAAGATGGTCTAGATTATGATTTGGTTTTTCAAACGGGTAATCCTGTAGAAGTTATTTTAAATACTACCAAAGAAAAAAATATTGATTTATTGATTCTTGGAGCTTTACAGCGAGAAAATTTACTAAAATATTATATTGGTTCTATTGCTAGAAAAATATCTAGACAAGCCGATTGTTCTGTTTTATTATTAATTAATCCTTCTTTAGAGCGCATCCCTTGTGAACATATTGTTGTAAATGGTTTAAAAGACCCTAAAACCGAACAGACTATTAACACAGCGTTTTATATTGGTAAACAATTAGGTTCTAATAGAATAACGATTGTTGAAGAAATTGCCCAAGATGAAGTAGCTGTTAAGGTAGAAGATGATAAATCACTCCGAAAAGCTACGGTTCTTAAAGAACGTTTACGATTGCGTGAAGACACTAGGGTAAAGAACATTTTGGCTAAGATTCCGAATAATTATAAAAATGATGTCTCTATAAAAACCCAACCTATTTTTGGTAAGCGTGGTTATTCTATTGGGCATTATGCTCAAATTGCCAGGGCAGATTTATTGGTAATGAATGCTACCGAAAAAACCTCTTTTTGGGATCGCCTTTTTCCTCATGATATTGAACATATATTAACCGAATTACCTACCGATGTTTTAATTATTCAATGAGCGCGAAAAAGAATAACATAAAACATTTCTTTAGCGACTTACCTAAAAACATTTTTTCTGGTTTTGTGGTAAGTTTAATTGCTTTACCGCTCGGTTTAGGTTTAGCAATGGCTAGTGATGCCCCAGCAATATCTGGTGTAGTAACTGCCATTATTGGAGGGGTTATTGTTGCTATTCTGGGTGGCAGTAATGTTACCATTACAGGCCCAGGTAATGGATTGGTAGGTGTTTTATTGGTTGCTATTACTACATTAGGATTAAATGAAGCTTATGCTGCGATTATAGTTTCAGGTGGTTTGTTGATTCTTCTCGGATTTTTACGTTTAGGAAAATTAGCAGATTTCTTTCCGTCATCAGCAATACAAGGTATGCTTGCGGCAATAGGATTGATAATATTAGGAAAGCAGTTCCATATTATGCTGGCTCATAAAATTGATCGCCCAGAAACAATAGATTACCTTATTGAAATTCCGTATACCATTAATGATGCCATTCATTACAATAAATCTGGATTGATTTATGCTGCACTCATTGGTGTATTAAGCTTTTTAATCATGATACTTTACCCTAAAATTAGGAATAAGTATTTGCAGATGGTACCAGCACCTATGTGGATTGTTATTTTATCTATAGGGTTTAGCTATTATTTTGAGCTAATTGCACACCAACCAAACCCAATAGATCCTTTATACATGCTTTCTGGCATTCCAAGCGTAGGTGAAATCATAGAACAATTGCCAGGTATTACTTTTGAAAAAATAGATCAGAGTGCTTTTTGGTCTAGTGTTTTTGCTTTAACTCTAATTGCAAGTATAGAATCTCTTTTGAGTATAAAAGCTGTAGACAAGCTTGATCCTGAAAAACGTAGGTCGAATGTAAATAGAGACCTAAAAGCTCTTGGTTTAGCAACTATTGGTAGTGGTTTTGCTGGCGGACTAAATGTAGTTACCGTTATTGCTCGTAGTTCGGTAAATGTAAACAATGGCGCCACTAACAGATCAGCAAATTTTTCGCATGCCGTTTTTCTAATACTATTTATAGGCTTATTTAGTACACAGTTAACACGGATTCCGTTACCTGCTCTAATGGCTATTTTAGTTTTTACCGGTTATAAATTAGCATCACCAGATATAGTGAGAAAAATATTTTCTATAGGTAAAGAGCAGCTTATTATCTTTTTTGTGACCCTGCTTATAACTTTAAAAGTTGGACTAATTACTGGTATTGCAATGGGTGTATTAACAACACTTATAATACATATAATCATCAACAAAAGTGTAGGTCTTTTTGCTAGAAATTTATTGAAGCCAAACGTACTAATGTATAAGGAAGAAAATGGAAACTATTATGTTAGTGTAAAACATTTCTGTAGCTTTTTAAACTTTTATAAACTCAAACAAAAATTAGACGCAATACCAGAAGATAATGAGGTAATTGTAGATTTTTCTCTATGTGAATTTGTAGATCACACTGTGATGGAAAATATGAATAACTACCAAGAGTTATTCTCTAAAAGAGGAGGTAATTTCGAAGTAATAGGTTTAGATATGCATGGAACAGATTCAAAACATCCTTTTGCCTTACGTCGTATTTTACCTATACCTAGTATTCTTACTAATCTAACAAATAGACAAACTACTATTGAAGAACTTGCAAATGACTTTTCATTAAATTATGATGCAACAAATGATAAAAAAACAAGATTTTTAGAAGATTTTGTTTTCTTTAGAACTAAGCAAATAGATCATATCTATAACAAACTCTCAAATAAAAAGGCAACTATTAATCTTTTTGATATCGAATTTTCTGAAGGAGAGTTTATTGCTAAAGAAATAGTTAGAACGACTATGTTACATATAGAACTAAGTAAGCAAATACCTACATTTACTTTAGATCGTGAAGGTTTTTTGGAACGTATTTATGCTTTTGCTGGGTTTAAAGATGTTCCTATTGAAAACCATAGTGACTTTTCTAAAAGATTTTATCTCTTAGGTGAAGATCGAAAAGCTATTCAAGGGTTTTTTACTGATGATTTAGTACATTTTTTTGAAAGTAATCCGTATTATCATGTAGAGTCAAATGGTCATTCTTTATTAGTATTTGGAAAGGAGCGTTTAGCTAGTGTAAAAGAAGTTAAAAGCCTATTTGACTTTGGTAAAAGATTAAAGAAAACTGTAAGTAAAAAATAGTGTAAAATAAACAAAGACATCATTTGATTTTTATCAA
The DNA here is from genome assembly GCF_057837205.1 of Maritimimonas rapanae. Classification (NCBI taxonomy): domain Bacteria; kingdom Pseudomonadati; phylum Bacteroidota; class Flavobacteriia; order Flavobacteriales; family Flavobacteriaceae; genus Maritimimonas; species Maritimimonas rapanae. Next base: position 219,265 of record NZ_JBYQFI010000002.1, read on the forward strand.
AGATGTCTTTGCGATTAAGAACTGGTTAGTTGTCTTATAATTATTCTTGATTCTTTTTGTTTTCCATAACACTATTTGCAATAAGTGCTATACCTCCAAAAAGAAAAATCATAGAAAAATAACCTACTTCTTCTGGTAATGTAGTATACTCATCAATTAATGAACCTACTAAAATACCTAAGGCAACACCTACTAATAGCATCCCAAATTTTAAAGTAAGGTTAGCATAATTTCTTTTAGTAGCGAACATTGATGCATCGGCCCCTTTTTCTATCATAGATAGTCGTTCTTTGTTGCGCGCTGTAAAGTACACATATAAAATTCCGAAAATAGATGCGAAAAACGCTAATGGAATTAATACCTCTTCTCCCATAATATTAGATTTTTAATTATTATTGATTTACACTACCTATGACGACAGGTTTCTAAAAGTGGTTACACTAGATACTTAATTTTGTATTTTTGAATCTATGCGATTATTTTGTTTTATTATTGTTCTTCTACTATTTTCAAAAACCAATGCGCAAGAAAAAAATGAATCTTTAACTCTAGAATTTATAGATTCTATTTCTCTAAATGCTGACACATTTATTGGTGTAGATGATTTTGAAAATTATTATTATATAAAAGATAATACGCTGTATAAAAAAACGGTCAATAAGAGTTATTCATATGCAAATACACAGTTGGGTAGTATTACATCAGTCGATATTACAAATCCTCTAAAAATCTTACTATTCTATCGTGATTTTAATACTATTGTTATTTTAGACAATCGTTTAAATGAATTCGTCGATGCTATTAATTTCTCTAGGGAGGATTATTCTAAAAATGTTGCATTTACTAGTATTTCGTCTAATAATAATATCTGGTTGTATAGCTTAGATGACAATATTCTTTCTTTATGGAATTATGAAACCAAACAAACCTTTTTCGATTCGCAACCATTAACTTTTTATGACTCTAATTTTGAAGCAATTTCTATGATAAGTGATTATAAGAATTGCTGGATATATTCAAAAAAAGATATTATTAGGTTTAATGAATTCGGAAGTTATTTAGACAATATTTCATTACTCAAAGTTTCAAATATCCGTCCATTTGAAAATGGGTTTACATATTTTAACGAAGAGAATTATTTTGCTTTTAAAAATGACACATCTACTAAACTAGAAATAGTTGATAACAGCCACTTATCAACAAATTATTTTGTTAATAAAAATAGTCTCTATTTTTTTGCTTCGGACGTTCTTTACAAGTATTCTTTTTTAAAAAATTAAGTACCTTTAAGCTCTTTAAAAATCAAACAAAAACTCTAAGAATGCACGTTGCAATTGCCGGAAACATTGGTGCTGGAAAAACTACTCTCACAAAACTTTTAGCAAAACATTATAAATGGAGCCCTCATTATGAGTCTGTTGAAGAAAATCCTTATTTAGATGATTTTTATGCTGAAATGGAGCGTTGGTCTTTTAACCTTCAAATCTACTTTTTAAATAGTCGTTTTCGTCAAATCTTAGAAATTCGCGAAAGCGGGAAGAATATCATTCAAGACAGAACCATCTATGAAGATGCACATATTTTTGCACCTAATTTACATGCTATGGGTTTAATGACTAATAGAGATTTTAGTAATTACTCATCTTTGTTTGAGCTGATGGAAAAACTCGTTGCGCCACCAGATTTATTAATCTATCTACGCGCTAATATTCAGACTCTAGTAGGCCAAATACACAAAAGAGGTAGAGAGTATGAGAATACGATTAGTATCGATTATTTAAGCCGATTAAACGAACGTTATGAAGCTTGGATATCTACTTATACAAAAGGTAAACTTTTAATTATAGATGTAGATAATTTAGATTTTGTAGATAAACCTGAAGATCTTGGTTCTATTATAGATAGAATTGATGCTCAAATACATGGGTTATTCTAATAATAGAAACTTATATAATAATAAAAAATGCGAACCAATTGGTTCGCATTTTTTATTATTATATATTTTGAAGTTTTATTCTTCGTGCTCAGCAATAAGAGTATCTACCTCATCACCTTCAACTGTCTCAACAGTAACCTCTTTTTTACCATCAACTTCAGTAGTAGTAATTACCGTAGCATTCTTTTCGCCATTTTCTTTTTTTACTAAAACTTTCATTTCAGTATTTTCTGCTGCTACTTCATTTACAATTGTTTCTGCATTTGCATGATCATCTGATGAAGTATGACCTCCTAAGATAGGAGCAATTACTAATCCTACTAAACATGTAAGTTTAATTAATATGTTCATTGATGGGCCGGAAGTATCTTTAAACGGATCACCAACAGTATCACCAGTTACAGCGGCCTTATGAGCGTCAGAACCTTTGTAGGTCATTTCACCATCAATCATCACACCAGCTTCAAAAGATTTTTTAGCGTTATCCCATGCACCACCAGCATTGTTTTGGAAAATAGCCCACATAACACCAGATACACAAACACCAGCCATATAGCCTCCTAATGGTTCTGCACCAAATAATAGTCCAATAATAATAGGAGTAATAATTGTAATTAAACCAGGTAAGATCATTTCTCTTAAAGCAGCTTTTGTAGAAATATCTACACACTTTGCATATTCAGGAGTTCCAGTGCCTTCCATAATACCAGGAATTTCCTTAAACTGACGGCGTACTTCCTGCACCATTTCCATAGCAGCTTTTCCTACAGATTTCATTGCTAGAGCAGAAAATACAACAGGAATCATCCCTCCAACAAATAGCATGGCTAATACATCTGCTTTAAAAATGTTTATTCCGTCAATTCCTGTAAAGGTTACATAAGCAGCAAATAAAGCTAATGCTGTTAACGCTGCAGAAGCAATGGCAAAACCTTTACCAACAGCAGCAGTTGTATTACCAACCGAATCTAATATATCTGTACGCTCACGAACGTGAGGCTCTAATTCACTCATTTCAGCTACACCTCCTGCATTATCAGCAATCGGGCCGAAAGCGTCGATCGCTAATTGCATAGCTGTAGTAGCCATCATTGCTGATGCTGCTAAAGCAACACCATAAAATCCTGCTAATTCATAAGAACCATATATAGCAGCTGCGAATAAAATAACTGATAAGAAAGTTGATTTCATACCTACAGCTAAACCAGCTATAATATTAGTTGCAGCACCAGTAGAACTGTTTTGAACTATATCCATTACTGGTTTTTTGCCTAAACTAGTATAATAAGCAGTAACCGCAGAAATTAAAGCGCCAACCGCTAAACCAATACAGGCAGACCAGAAAACATTCATTGAAGAAACTTCACGAGCTCCCTCGCCAAAGAAATTCATAGTCATTGTTTCTGGCAACATCCAATTAATTAAGAAATAACTAGCTACTAATGTTAAAATGATAGATGCCCAGTTACCTAAATCTAATGCTTTTTGAACTTGAGATTCTTTAGCATCATTACTTGATATCTTTACTAAGAAAGTTCCTATGATAGAAGCTAAAATACCAACACCGGCAATTACTAATGGTAATAAAATAGGTCCCATATTATTAAATGCATCTGTAAATTGTGTAACAGAAGACATATCTCTAATAACATAATTACCAAGAACCATTGCTGCTAATACCGTAGCTACATAAGAACCAAAAAGGTCAGCTCCCATACCTGCAACATCCCCTACATTATCTCCTACATTATCTGCAATAGTAGCTGGATTACGAGGGTCATCCTCTGGAATACCAGCCTCTACTTTACCAACTAAGTCGGCACCAACATCTGCAGCTTTTGTATAAATACCACCGCCCACACGAGCAAATAAAGCAATAGATTCAGCGCCTAAAGAAAATCCTGCTAAAGCTTCTAATACTACTGTCATGTTATCGTAAAAAGAACCTTCACCTCCTAAAAATTGACCTGTAAAGAACATAAAGAACAAACTCAATCCTAATACGGCTAAACCAGCAACACCTAGGCCCATTACGGTACCACCGCCAAAAGATACTTTTAATGCTTGAGGTAAACTTGTTTTTGCAGCTTCGGCTGTACGTGCATTTGCTTCTGTAGCCACGCGCATACCAATATTACCAGCTAATGCTGAAAAAATAGCACCTGATATAAATGCAGGAACTATCATCCAACTTGTAGTATCTACTATTTGAGATATTCCGAAAAGTGCAGCAGATGCAATAATTACAAAAACTAATAATAAGCGATATTCAGCATTTAAGAACGCTAAGGCGCCTTCTTTAATCGCTTTAGATATACCTTGCATTTTATCGTTACCAGCTGGTTGCTTTTTAACCCATGCCATTTTAACTAGCATAAATAGCAATCCTAAAACTGCTAAGGCAATTGGTACAAAAATTATGTTTGATTCCATTCTATAAATTTATTTAATTGACTTTTGTTTAAGCGATTGCAAAAGTAGTAAAATACAAGGGATTTAAAAAATAAATTCTAAAGCAAAATGTTTCTATTTTATAGTAAAATCCCTCATCGAAAATTTTCGATGAGGGATTAGTTTTAATTTCAAAATTATTTGCCTCTTTTTACTTACTAGTTAGGTTAATTAGTCATCACAACCAATACCGAAATAAGTAGCCCAAGAAGAACCTTCTTTATTAAATTGGATACCATATTTACCATCTGCCCAAGCAGTCTCAGATCCAGCAGGTGGACACTCTACAGGGTATTTACATATGATAGGTTGATCAAACCCTCCATCCCATGCATTAGGAATTAAAATATAAGCAATATATTCTCCACAACTAGGAACAAACTCATCTCCTTTTGCGTTTACATCACATAAAATAGCATTTACTCTACTCTGATCCCAAGGACCTAATACATCTGGATCAATTAAATCTTCTGGATCATCCATTAATGTCCATATTGCTCGTTGTACGTCTCCAGCTGTAAGTGCGGCTGCATCTGTACCTGAAGGATTACAATCTGAAGTAAGCGGTATAACTAAATCTCCAGTATTAAAATTATTTAATAGATAATTAACCTTATCTAGGTTTTCTGGATACTCAATCTTACCATCTCCAATAATTTCACTTGGTAATGTCTCATAACTTGAGTAAACATTTGAAGAATAATCATAATCTCTATTAATAGACTTATCCGGATCTATGCAATACGCCTCACACTCTCCAGCTATAATACCTCCATCATCACCTATACTTAATCTAAAGTAACTCAACTGTTGCTCATTGTCTGCATAATTTGATACACTAGCAGTTACCTTTTCAGGTAAATTATTTTCAAATTCTGCAATAGCATCAAGATTTGAACCATAAGAAGTAATAGCATCTACATGTATTGCTCCTAAACTATAATTAGAAGGGTTAACTCCGCAGATTTCATAAACACCGTCTGCGGTTCTAAGAGGGCTTAATTTACTTTCACTATCATAGTTATAAGTAAACTTACCTATCTGAGGATTTCCTTTCTTGTTTAACACAAAATCACTATAAGAATTTACAAAATCCATATGAATAGCAGTTAAATCATAATCCCCATCCATATCGATAATTACACAATCACCACTAAAGGTAACTTCACCAACTTTAGTCCCAGCATTTTGATTTCCAACGCCAGCCCAAAGTTCAAGTTGAGTACCTAGTTCTTGTGAACCATAGTTTCGCTCACATAATTTCCCAGAAGAATCATAATAATTAGCACTTGATGGGCTTGTATGCGGATTGTCATTCCCAGCTTTGCCTAAAATAGTAACTTCATCAGAAGATACTAAAGTCTCGTCGCTACAGGCTGTAAAGCCCATAACAACGCATAATAAAATAATAGTTAATTTAATTTTTTTCATAGCTTATAAATTAAGGTTGGCGACAAATATAGTAATTTTTTTTAATAAATTTCAACAGGCTTAGTATAAGGGCATTAGAATCTTTTAAATTAAAAAATATACATATGGAATAAATCTAATTTTTGTTAAAATTTATTGCTTATTAATTTTTTTAGAACTTTGCCATTTAATTGATCCTTAAATTTTCCATTTTCTACTGATAATTTTCCATTTATTATACTATATTCCAATCCTTCTGCTAATTGAAAAGCATTTTTATAATCCGCTTTGTCTTTAAATATCTTTGGGTTAAATATGATAACATCGGCGTAATAGCCTTCCTTTAATTTCCCTCTATTTGGGATTCTAAATATTTCTGCGGTTTTGGATGTGCTATTGTTAATAAATGTGGCAACATCTATCACTTTTTCTTGAAGAACATATTTATTATACTTTCGAGGAAAGGATCCATATTTCCGAGGATGACCAGTATTTCCATCTGAACCTGTAACAACCCATTCTTGCTTCATGAAATTTTGAATGTCATAAGGGTTCATATTAAAAGAAGCCACGCGAACATAGCCAGTTTCTAAAACTTTAAAAACCGTCTCCTCTGGACTTAGTTCAATATCGTTTGCTATTTCCTGTAAATTCTTATTTACAAAGGTAGAATCAGCTGCCTTAACAATTAATAATTTATTGGATCCGCCACGGCGCGTTATGTTCCTTTTAGTTTCTAATAAAATTCGCTGCTTCAATTCAGAATCCTTATATCGAATAAATAACGAATCTTTACCTCCGCTTTCTGCCCATCGAGGAACCACTGCCGCTTTTAATCCGGTAGCCGAAGCATCGTATGGGTATTGATTAGCAGTAACTTCAATACCCTCTTCTCGAGCTTTTTCAACCAATTCTATGATCGCATCACTCTGTTTCCAAACATCTACTCCTAGGCATTTTATATGTGAAATATGAATCGGTAGTTTTGCTTGTCGACCAATTTCTATAGCTTCTTCAATCGCTGGAATAAGACCTATGGTATATGAGCTTTCGTCTCTTAGATGTGTATCATATAAACCATTATTTTCACTAACCGTTTTAGCCAAAGCGACAACCTCATCTGTATTCGAATAACTTCCAGGCGCATAAAATAATCCTGTAGAAATTCCAAAAGCACCTGCATCCATTTCTTGTTGAATCAATTCTTTCATTTTATTAATTTCTTCTTCTGAAGCTCTTGTATCACTCTTACCCATTACTTGTTTTCTAACGGTACCATGACCAACAAGAGGCACAATATTTGTACCAATACCATGTGAATTATAAAGCTTAATATACTGTGAAGTAGGGTAGAAACTATCACCATCATTGCCAGTTACAACAGTTGTAATGCCCTGTAAAAGAAAAGGTTTATTATGCGATTTTAGTGGATCTATTAATTCTCTATCTGCATGAGTATGAGGATCTATAAAGCCCGGAGAAACTATTAACCCTGCAGCATCAATCTTTTTGATAGTTAAAATTTCTACATTTTTATCAGATCCAATATATACAATTCTATCATCTTTTATTGCAATAGAAGATTTACTGGAAACCAAATCTATACCATTATAAACTATTCCATTTTCTATTAAAAGGTCAGCTTTTATTATTTGCTTATTGGAGCAAGAAATAAAAATCAGTAAAACAATTGTTAAATGTATGGTGCTCTTTAAATTCATTAGTTGGCATCAGTTAAAAGCATTGTTTTCATTAATTTCTGAGCATATATTCTTGCCCTTTCTTTTATAATCTTTCTGTCAATTTCGTCACCATCTTCATATGTAACAGCCTCACATCCAAACTTATTGAAAAAATAGTTATAGCAATAGGGCAAGTCTTGACTTCTTCTCCTTGCTTCAACTTTAAACTCAGAATTTTCTTCTATATTCTTAATCCAATTAGGTATAATACCTTTAGATTTAACTTCATTGATAGAATCTAACACTAGCATATAAGGCCCAGAATGAGATGTGTGAAAATCTAACGCAAATTCTATTTTAATACCCTTGTTAGTTATATTCTCAACGTAAGATTTTACCATTTGTGTTTCTGGCTGTGTAAAATCTAACCAATCTCGATTTAAATCAGCTCCATTGGCATTGTGTCGCCAATTTCCCATATCGACACCATCAGGGTTCAATAATGGAAATGTAATAATATTGAATTTTTCTCGAAATGATTTCGATAATTCAGATTCATTTAGTAATTCTTCATAGAAAGCTTTAAAACCGATCGTACCTCCAGGTATTTCTGGAGGATGCTGTCGAGCAACTAAAACGATGGCCTTTGAAAGTTCGTCGTTTGAAGTAACGACATAGTTATTATTCTTTAATACGGTTTGTCCTGCTATTTCTTTATTTAGATAAGAATGTTTATTCAATACCTCTTCAAGCCAATTGTAGGTGTCTTCACTGGATTCAATTTCTTGAGCTGCAACATAAAGTTTTTGTGAAGAAATACTTAACTTTAAAGTAGCAGTTCCTAAATTTTCGTCTATTTTAATTTTTGAAGACTCTATTTTATTCCATGATTTTTTATCAAAACTTAACTTTGGAATGTATCGATGTTTATATTTACCATAATTAAGTATTAACTCTATTTCATTTTCAGCCTCAGTAGAAATTCCAAATGCAAACCAAGGGCTTTTATTGACAGGCTCAAATGCTGGATTTACATAAGCGATATATTGATTATTGCCTTCGTAGGAAACGCTATCTAATCGGGCTCCAGCAAAATCACTATCAAAAAAAACTTCTGTTTCAAGTTCTTTTTTACAACTTAATATTAAAAGAAGTAGTAATGTAAAACCTATAATTTTTTTCATTTCAATAAAATTTTCATCATTTGTTCGGCAGTAACCTTACCTACTAATTTTATTTGATCTCGTGGAGTCTTATCTCCAATTTCATAGGTGATTCCAACGGCATTTTGCCCATATAAGAACCATCCTTTAGAGACTGGTGAAGTGCTATTTGCTGACTTCTCATTTACCTTGTAATCTGGAATATTTTCTTCTAATGCTCTAAACCAATCTTCAATAAAGGTGGGTAATGCGGTATTTTTTCTAATTTTATTTGTATAAAAAACATCTTCATAGGTCGAATGAAAATCTAAACCTAAAATTATTTTGGCGTCGTCTTTCTTCTGTTGTTTTGTAATAAATTTAACCGTCTGACGTACTTCAGGTTGATGATATTGAGACCAATCTCTATTTGTATCTACCCCACCTCCATTATGTCGCCAATGACCTAGATCAACACCATCTGGATTCATTATAGGAAATGCCAAAACGCGAAATTGATTCAAAAAATTATCCGAGAGCTCAGAATCATTTAAAATTGTTTGCAAAAATTCTTTAAAAGCTAAAAATCCTGTAACCTCTGGAGGATGCTGCCGAGTAAGTAAAACAACAATTGGTTTTTTGTCTTTACTTCCTTTGTAAATATCTAAAACGGGTAAGTCTCGACCAAACTTCGACTTTCCGAAATTTTTAAAATGAACATACGATTTTCCATTTATTAATTGAGTATACCAATTCTTCACGTCTGTGGAAGTTTGTAACTCTTGTGCAGAAATAGTTAATGGCTGTCGATCTAAACTAACTTTTATCGTTACCTCTTTATCTTTTTTAATAATGTTTGTAGAATCTATAAGTTGCCAATCGCTATTTTTTCTGAGCTTAGGAACATATCGATGTTTGTGATTTTCTGGATACTTAAAATTGAAATAGAATGTTTTCGGAATCTTCGACCATGTTTTAAAAGCATAATAGGCACTATGATTAATGGGTTGATTCTCTGGATTAATTAGAACAATTGCTGTACTATCATTTAATTTTCTAAAACCATTTAGACGAGCTCCATCAAACTGATTACTCGCATAAACTCCTAGATCGTCAAGCGCATAGATTTGTTTAATTTGAGAAGTAATGGCCTTGGTTGTAGTATCGACAGGTTTTTCGAAGTCGACTTTACTTACACTCTTACAAGAAAAACTTAAAATTAAGATAAGGCCTAGAACTAGACTCTTTAATGTATTTGAATTCATGACTATTGGTTAGTGACACTAAAGTTAAGAAATCTTACTCTTAGACCAAAAAAACCTCAACAAATCTGTTGAGGTTACAGTACTCGAGGTGGGAATCGAACCCACACTCCCGAAAGAACTGGATTTTGAATCCAGCGCGTCTACCAATTCCGCCACTCGAGCATTTTTATATTGGGATGCAAATCTAAAAAATATTTTTCTTCTACCGTAGAAAATATATGATAAGTGTAGTATATCTTTTTAAATAATTTTTACTTTTGTCACGAATTGAAAATCAACACATTTACTATCTAAACACAACTACACAACATGAAACAAAAAGTACCCAAACCTAAACTTTTTGCTTGCTCTCAATCTTTAGAATTAGCCGAAAAAATTGCCGAAGCTTATGGTGCCGAATTAGGGAAATCTAGAAAAAATGTCTTTAGCGACGGTGAATTTCAAGTGTCTTTCGAAGAATCAATAAGAGGTCGTCGCATTTTCATAATCGGTTCTACTATTCCACCAATGGATAACTTAATGGAAATGCTCTTAATGATCGATGCTGCCAAAAGAGCATCTGCTAGACATATTACAGCTGTAATTCCTTATTTTGGTTGGGCACGTCAAGATAGAAAAGATAAACCTCGTGTTCCTATAGCTGCAAAAATGGTAGCTAATCTTTTACAAGCTGCTGGTGCTACAAGAATTATTACTATGGACTTACATGCTGATCAAATTCAAGGATTCTTTGAAAAGCCTGTTGACCATTTATATGCATCTACAATCTTTTTACCAGAAATTAAAGCAATGAATTTAAATGATATTACTATTGCCTCACCAGACATGGGTGGTTCTAAAAGAGCTTATGCTTATTCTAAGTTTTTACAAAGCGAAGTTGTTATTTGTTATAAGCAGCGTAAAAAAGCCAATGTAATATCGCATATGGAGCTAATAGGTGATGTAAAAGGTCGAAATGTAATCTTAGTAGACGATATGATAGATACTGCAGGTACACTTACTAAAGCAGCGGACTTAATGATGGAAAAAGGCGCTAAAAGTGTACGAGCAATTTGTACCCATGCAGTACTTTCTGGTGAAGCTTATAAGCGTATAGAAAATTCAAAATTACAACAGCTAATTATTACAGATACAATTCCTTTAAAAAAGCAATTATCTAAAATTAAAGTTGTATCTTGCGCCCCTTTATTTGCTGACGTCATGCATAAAGTGCAAAGTAATAAATCGATCAGCGATCAATTTTTAATGTAAAATAAATTTAATTAAGTAATGAAATCAATTACGATCAATGGATCTCAAAGAGAAAGCGTAGGTAAAGTTTCGACTAAGGCCTTACGTAATGCTGGAAAGGTGCCTTGCGTGTTATACGGAGGAGATAAACCACTACACTTTTCAGCTGATGAACTAGCGTTTAGAAATTTAGTGTACACTCCTAATGTTTACACGGCGTCAATTGAACTAGATGGTACAAAATATGCTGCAATTATGCAGGATATTCAATTTCATCCTGTTACAGATAAAATCTTACACATAGATTTTTATCAATTATTCGATGATAAAGAAGTAACTATGAGCATACCTGTAAAATTAGAAGGTAATGCTCCTGGTGTTATTGCTGGTGGTGTGTTGCGTTTCCCAAACAGACATTTAAGAGTTCGTGCATTACCTGCTAACTTACCTGATTTTATTAATGTAGATATTTCTACTTTAAAAATCGGAGATAAGAAATATGTGTCTGATGTTATGAATGACGAATTTTCTATATTACATCCAGATAATATGGTTGTTTGTCAAGTAAGAATGGCACGTGCTGCTGTGGTTGAGGAAGAAGAAGAAGAGGAAGGTGAAAGTGAAGAAGGAACGGAAAGTGCGGAAGTTACTGCTGAAGGAGCTACCCCAGAAGCTACCGCTCCTCAAGAATAGATTCAAATCATATAAAACATTAAAAAAGCTTCGCTAATGCGGAGCTTTTTCATTTTTAGGAAATTGTATATTTGCGAAATGTGGATTATTTCTTTTTTTAAATCCCTTTTTGGGAAGAAAGTTGTTCAAGAAGATTACATGAAAAAATATTTAATTGTTGGTTTAGGAAATATTGGCGAAAAATACAATGAAACGCGCCATAACATAGGTTTTAAAATTTTAGATGAATTGGCTAAGGCTAAAGATGTAACATTTGAAACTCAAAAACTAGGTGATATTTCTTATTTTAAATTTAAAGGAAGAACTTTTATCTTATTGAAACCTTCTACATATATGAATTTGAGTGGCAAAGCAATTAAATACTGGTTAACAAAAGAAAAAATTCCATTGGAAAACCTTCTTATAATTTGTGATGATCTCAATATTTCTTTTGGTACTATTCGTTTAAAAACTAAAGGAAGTGCCGGAGGACATAATGGCCTTCAAAATATTCAAGACGTTTTAAATACCTCACAATATGCCCGTTTTCGCTTTGGAATAAGTGATGAGTTTTCTAAAGGAAGGCAAGTCGATTATGTACTTGGTAAATGGAATGATGATGAGCAAAAAAAATTACCTGAACGAATAGAAAAATCAATTCAGGTAATAAAATCTTTTGGCACTGCAGGTATTAAAAATACCATGAATGAATTTAACGGTAAGTAATTTTATTCTACAGTGACAGACTTTGCCAAATTTCTAGGTTGATCAACATTACAATTACGCATCACTGCGATATAATAAGACAATAATTGTAACGGTATAGTGGTCAATAATGGTGAAAATGCTTCCTCTGTATCGGGTACTTCTATTACATGATCCGCAATTTCTTTTACAGTAGTATCACCTTCTGTTACAACCGCGATAATTTTACCTTTTCTTGATTTGATTTCTTGAATATTACTTACTACTTTTTCATAATATCCTTTACTCGTTGCAATAACAATTACAGGCATCCTATCATCTATCAAAGCAATTGGTCCATGCTTCATTTCAGCAGCAGGGTAGCCTTCAGCATGTATGTATGAAATTTCCTTCAGCTTTAATGCTCCTTCTAAAGCTACTGGAAAATTATACCCTCGCCCTAAATACAAACAATTGGTTGATAATAGATACTCTTTAGCAATCTCTTTTACATGCTCATCTATCTGCAATAATTGTTCAACTTTATTAGGAATTAATTCGAGCTCTTGCAAATACATTCTATAATCTGAACTAGACATTGTGCCTTTTGCTCTGGCTAAACGCAAAGCAATTAATGATAAGACAGTTATTTGAGTTGTAAAGGCTTTTGTAGAAGCTACACCTATTTCTGGTCCTGCATGCGTATAAGCACCAGCATCTGTTTCTCTTGCAATTGAAGATCCAACCACATTACACACTCCAAATACAAAAGCCCCTTTAGATTTTGCCAATTTAATGGCTGCTAATGTATCAGCCGTCTCACCAGATTGCGAAATAGCAATTACAACATCATTTTCAGTAATTATTGGATTTCTATATCTAAATTCTGAAGCATATTCTACCTCAACTGGGATACGAGAAAATTCTTCAAATATATATTCAGCTACTAATCCAGCATGCCAAGAAGTTCCACATGCAACAATGATAATTCGATCTGCATTTAGGAATTTTTTCATATTATCTTCAACACCAGCCATCTTTATCAAACCTTCTTTTCTTAACAAGCGCCCTCTATAAGTATCAGTAATGGCTCTAGGTTGTTCATGAATTTCCTTTAACATGAAATGGTCATATCCTCCTTTTTCAATTTGTTCAAGATTCATTTGTAGTTCTTGAATATCTGGAGTTACTAAAGAATCATCCTTTATTTTTCGAATCTTTACATCTTTCCCTACACGTATAACAGCCATTTCTTCATCCTCTAGATAAATAGCATCTTTAGTATATTCTATAAAAGGTGAAGCATCTGAGGCTACAAAATATTCTTTTTTATCCTTACCAATTCCAATAGCTATAGGACTTCCTAATCGGGCTACTACAATTTCATTAGGTTTTGTTTTATCAAAAACAGCAATTGCATAAGCTCCTATTACCTGATTAAGAGCAATTTGAACAGCCTTGCCTAGCTTAACATCATTTTGTTTTTTAACCTCCTCTATAAGGTTAACCAAAACTTCTGTATCTGTATCACTTTTAAATGTATAACCTCTTTTTATCAGCTCCTTTTTAATAGTATCATAATTTTCTATGATACCATTATGTATAATTACAATTTCACCTGATTGAGACACATGTGGATGGGCATTAACATCATTAGGCACTCCATGCGTAGCCCAACGTGTATGTCCTATACCCAAATTGCCTTCGGTAGTAATTTCTTTTTCAACTCTTTCTAAAAGATCACTAACTTTTCCTTTGGTTTTAGAAAGTTTTACCTCTTTCCCATCGTATAAGGCAACCCCAGCACTATCATAACCTCTGTATTCTAATCGTTGTAACCCATTTATAATAATCGGATAAGCATCTCTATAACCTACATAACAAGTAATTCCACACATAGCAATGTTTTAGTTATTATTTTGTTCAGTATAAAATATTCTTAGTTTTAATCGAGTACTTTCTGTATTCTGAACAGATTGTTTATTACCATATAGTACCACGCCCTTTGGGTTCCAACTAAAATTATTTACAATAGTGTCATTAATATTAGCTATATTTTCAAAATCATCACTAACGTGGTAAGTTTTTATTGCTAACTTATTCAACCCTTTGGGGTTTTCTGATTTTAAAACATCAGATATGTAATCAGTAATAGAAAAACTATATTTAGTAGGGGTTCCTTGATCATCCCTGTCAATAAATCCATCTATTCCAATCACTTGATTCTCTGTAATAACATCTTGAATTATACTATTATTATCTAAATTATATAAATATAGTCTATCTGGAATATTATTAGAAGAATTTTCTCGATCAATATAAACGTCTAAAAAAGCTCCATTTATAAGCCAATTTTTCGCCCTTATTTCATTAATATCAACTTCAGGATCAGAAAATAACTCTACTACAGCTATTGTTCCTGAGGCTCCTTGAACATATAAAACATCTTCTCCTAAAATAGTTTCAGGATTGTTGATTCTATTAACAATACTCTTACCACTAATTAATGTCGATGCTCTAGTATAATCTCTACTATATGTAGCTGCTCTTACACCAAATAATGAATACGTTTTTTCTAAAGCTTGACGTTCATCTTCAGCTGACGTATTTGTATAATAAATCGTGATTGAGGCATCAGCCATAGCTAAAGTAATTAATGATCCATCATTCCCGCTTGATTCAATTAAGACGCCTCTAAAATATTCTCTAAAATTATCTAAAGAAGTAAAAGCCGCTGAATTTTGTTGATCAATAAAATTTGATTTAAAAAAACCTTCATTTAAAGGAATTTTTATTGAGGGAACTAGATTTGTTTTTTTAATAGTATCTACATCATCAACTGTATTCGTATTAGAATCTAAAGACCATCTCTTTATATATAACACCGTGTCATTCGGATTAGGTTTAAATAATCCTGAAAAGAGGTTTGTTTTACTATTATATTTTTCATTAGAAAAATATAATTTATTTCTTGCCGGATTAACTGGGTCAAGTGTATTCAAAAATTCTTTAAGTTCATGTACATTTAAATTAAACTCTACATTAGTATTTCCTATTATTGAATCTAATCTAAAATTAGGTACTGTAATTGAGTCATTAATATCAGAGTTTTCTGGGTTCTTTATCCTTTGTTTACCAAGGCTAGTTGCATAATATGGAATGTCTAGTATCACACTATCTATTGTTGCGTTGCTGCCAAAATCTGAGCTTGTAGATAAGCTCAATTGACTAACAAAAGAAGTTTCCAAAAGTCCAAAATTTGGATCTTTATGAACTCCGATTAAGTATTGTGGGAGTCGATCAACCCTTGAAGAGTCTACATTACTAGAGTATGCAACAACTTCAAAGTCTTCAAAATCAGTCTTGAATACATTATTATCCACCAAATTTACTCCAATATCTTCAAAATCTTTTTCGCAAGCAATAACACTAAGCAATGCAAAACCAAAAATAAAAACAGTCTTAATACTGTTTATAATTTTACTTGTCATAAACAAATTTTAATCTTTAATAATTTTTTATAAAACTTTGGTTAGGTAAAAATTAGAATAGGCTTCTGTGAAATCATCAAAAGGTTGATAATCTAATGCCGGTGTTCCAGATGTCAGAATATGTTCTAAAACATCTTTAGGAAGTTCTTCACTTCCTTTTATTACCGCATCAGAATTTTCTATAGCAATTTTTATAAGGTTGGTATGATTTGCTTTATTTAATGATTGTAACTTTTCTTCTGAAATTGAATCAAACTTGATCTTTTCTATCATCTCTTCTCCTAGCGAACCTTTAAAATCATTGTTATAAACAGATGTTACTATTTTACTTTCAGAAAAAAGAGGGTCGTTCTTATAATACTCTCTCAAATATAGAGGCAATAACGAAGCCATCCACCCATGCACATGAATAATGTCTGGAGCCCAATTCAACTTTTTAACTGTTTCAACAACACCTTTAGCAAAGAATATTGCTCTTTCATCATTGTCTGGAAATAGATTCCCATCCTCATCAGTATACAATGCTTTTCGCTTAAAATATTCATCATTATCTATAAAGTATACCTGCATTCTTTCTTTGGGAATTGAAGCAACTTTAATAATCAATGGCATATCCATGTCGTTGATAATCAGGTTCATTCCTGATAATCGTATTACTTCATGCAATTGATGTCTACGCTCATTTATCACACCAAATCTTGGCATAAAAATTCTAATTTGCGCACCATTATTATGCATTTTTCTCGCTACCTCAAATGACATGCTTGCTGTTTCATTCTCTGGCAAGTAGGGTATTACTTCTGATGAAACATACAGTATTCTCTTATCTTTCATAAATCCATCTATGGTTAAGGATATGCAAAATTACGAAAATTTATGTAGATTTAGACTTAAAGTGGTAAGTTTGGGCTCTTTTAACTTGTAATTAACACATCCTTGATACACGTTTTTCACTCCGTAGATGATATTCAAACATTTTTAAACAAAAAAAGAATAAATAATTCTATTGGTTTTGTTCCAACCATGGGCGCACTACACGAAGGGCATCTTTCGTTGATAAAAGAAGCTCAAAAAGAGAATGACTTGGTCGTTGTAAGTATTTTCGTAAATCCAACTCAATTTGATAAAAGTGAAGACCTCGAAAAATATCCTCGTACACTTGATGTAGATATTGATTTATTAAAAACTATTAATTGTGATGTGGTTTTTGCTCCTTCAGTTAAAGAAATGTATCACAACAATGTAAAAGCAAAAAAATTCTATTTTGATGGATTGGAGTACGAAATGGAAGGCAAACATCGTCAGGGTCATTTCGATGGTGTAGGCACTATTGTAAAACGTCTTTTTGAAATAGTGCAACCACACAATGCTTATTTTGGCGAAAAAGATTTTCAGCAACTACAGATCATTAAAAAAATGGTAGAAAAGCATAAAATCCCCGTTAAGGTTATAGGCTGTAAAATACATCGAGAAGATGATGGATTAGCTATGAGCTCACGTAATACACGTCTTACCAAAAAGCATAGAGAAGCCGCTCCTTTTATTTACAAGATGTTAAATGAAGTAAAAAAAAGATTCAATAAAGATTCTATTTCAACCATAGAAAAATGGATTCACGATCAGTATAAGAATAATCCTCATCTCAAACTAGAATACTTCGAAATTGCTAATGCAAAAAATCTAAAATCTGCTCATCGAAAAATGAAGAAAAATAAGTATCGTGCTTTTGTTGCTGCTTATGCAGGAAAGATTCGCTTAATAGATAATATCGCTTTAAATTAACTACTTTTGCTGGCGAAATTCGCATGTATTGAATCTAAATTTTAAAAAAACTTTTTTTACGTTAATTCCTATAGCCTTAGGAGTGGGAATTATATGGTATTTTTTAGCTCAACTTACGCCAAATGATAAATCTGATATACTAAATTCCTTTAAGTCTGCGAATTATTGGTGGGTTGGATTGTCACTAATCTGTGGAATTCTGAGTCATTTTTCTAGAGCCTATCGTTGGCAGTTTTTATTTGAACCTTTAGGGTACAAGCCAAAATTTGCCAATAGTTTTATGACTGTTTTATTGGCTTATCTAGTGAATTTAGCCATGCCAAGGGCAGGTGATATTGCAAGGGGAACTGCAATTTCTAAATATGAAAATATCCCATTTGAAAAAGCCATTGGAACCATTGTGGCTGAACGTATCGCAGATGTAATTTTATTATTTTTCATTATTGGAATAGCTTTTATTTCTCAAGCTGAGCTAATTAAAAGTTATTTATTTAAAGATGGAACTTCAAGCGCCATTGTTGGAATTATTCTTTTATTAATAATGGCGATATTGGCCTTAACTGGTTTTAAACTAATACAAAAAGCTAAAAGTGGTTTTTTATTAAAAGTAAAAACTTTTGTTAATGGTTTATTTGAAGGCGCCATTAGCATCATTAAAATGAAAAATAAATGGGCTTTTATTTTTCATACTTTTTTTATCTGGATAATGTATGTGCTTATGTTTTACGTAGTAACTTTTGCTTTGCCAGAAACTACTCATTTACCTTTTGAGGCAATTATTGTTAGTTTTGTAGTTGGTGGATTAAGCATGGCTCTTACTAATGGCGGTTTAGGTACCTATCCTGTTTTTGTTGCTGGAGCATTAGCTTTGTATGGAGTTGCAGAAAATCCTGCAAATGCTTTTGGTTGGATTATGTGGACAGCTCAAACCCTTATGGTGGTCGTTTTTGGTGGATTATCAATGATTCTTTTACCTATTTATAATAGAAATAAAAACTAATGTCAACTTTTTATAGCAACGGTAAATTACTACTCACCGGTGAATATTTAGTGCTTGATGGTGCTAAATCTTTGGCTTTACCTACTAAAAAAGGACAATCATTAAACGTCAAACCAATTAAAGAATCAAAATTGATTTGGGAAAGTTTTGACGAAAACAATAAGAAATGGTTACAAGTCGAATTTGATTTACCTAAGCTAAGGATAATTTCAGAAACATTTGATTCGACAATAGAAAATGGTAGTGATTCACTTGCTTTAAAACTTCAGGAAGTTTTATTAGAAGCAAGAAAAATGAATCCTCAATTTCTAAATTCAGAATCTGGGTTTTATATAAAATCAAAGCTTGATTTTCCAAGAAATTGGGGGCTAGGCTCATCATCAACACTAGTAAATAATATTGCCCAATGGGCAAATATTAATGCTTTTAAATTACAGTTTAGCACTTTTGGTGGTAGTGCTTATGATATCGCTTGTGCTCAAAATAGTACTTCTATAGTCTATCAATTGAAAGATGAGAAACCAATAGTAGAATCAATTAATTTCGATCCGTCTTTTAAAGAGGAATTATATTTTGTTCACTTAAACAAAAAACAAAATAGCAGAGAAGGCATTGCTAAGTATCAAAACTTTAAAGGAAACATTAGTGCTTATATAGAAGAAATTTCAGTTTTAACTAATGAGATTTTAAAAACAAATTCTTTAAATGATTTTGAAATAATTCTAAGGAAACACGAACGAATCATTTCTTCTATTATTGATCAAAAACCTATACAGCAAATACTGTTTTCTGATTATTTTGGACAAACAAAAAGTCTTGGTGCTTGGGGAGGCGACTTTATTTTAGCAACAGGTAATAACGGCACTCCTAATTACTTTAGAAATAAAGGATTTCATACTATAATACCATATCAACAAATGGTATTATGAGCCAACAAGTTATCATAATTGGAGGTGGTGCAGCTGGCTATTTTGCTGCCGTTACTATTGCCGAAACTAACCCTAAGCTGCAGGTTACCATCCTTGAAAAAGGAAATAAAGTTTTACAAAAAGTAAAAGTTTCGGGTGGCGGTAGATGCAATGTTACACATGCATGTTTTGATCCAAAAGAATTAGTAGAATTTTACCCAAGAGGGAAAAAAGAATTATTGGGGCCTTTTCATCAGTTTATGACTGGCGATACGATACAATGGTTTGAAGATCGTGGGGTTATTCTAAAAATTGAAGAAGACAAACGTGTGTTTCCAGTTTCTAACTCGTCGCAAACAATTGTAGATTGTTTAACTGAAAGTGTTACAAACGCTGGTGTTGAACTTCAACTTAACCAAAATGTTAAAAGTATTTCAAAAAAAGATGAGCAGTTTATCATTGAAACTGATTCGCAAGAAATAATTGCTGACAAACTTCTTGTCGCAACTGGCAGCAGTCCGAAATTTTGGAAGCTGTTAGCAGATCTAGGTCATACAATAATCCCTCCAGTGCCATCCTTGTTTACTTTTAAGATTAATGATTCACGTATTAAGGAAATACCTGGTGTATCTGTACCTAGTGCTACTGTAAAATTAGCAAATTCTTCCTTTGAAGCCAGCGGACCTTTATTAATCACTCATTGGGGTATTAGTGGACCAGCAGTTTTAAAACTCTCTGCTTTTGGAGCTTTATTTCTTGCCGAGAAAAAATATCAATACAATGTACTCGTCAATTGGGTTTCTAAATCGAAAAACGAAGCTCTAGGTATTTTAAAATCTACCAAGACGAAACAACCAAAAAAAATGGTAATACAAAGATCTATTTTTGAAGAAGTCCCAAGGCGTTTGTGGGAAAAATTGGTGTTAGCTTCAAATGTAAACCAAAATCAAAAGTGGGCCGAACTTAGTAATAAACAACTCGAAACTTTAGTCGAACAATTGACTGGTACTTTATTTAACGCTAACGGAAAAACAACGTTTAAAGAAGAATTTGTTACTTCTGGTGGTGTAGATTTAAAAGAGGTGAATTTTAAACGTTTTGAAAGTAAACTACATGAAAACCTCTTCTTTGCTGGAGAAGTGTTAAATATAGACGCTGTTACGGGCGGATTTAACTTTCAAAACGCTTGGACTGGCGGTTATATTGCTGGTAATACAATAGCCAAACAATTATTATCAGGAAATTTATTAACTTAGTACAGAGTAACTATTATTAAATTGCTAAACATGAAAAAAGCACTTTTTTTTCTCATACTAGTTATCATTTATTCTTGTAGTCAAGATGATTCTATTGATAATCTTGGGAAAGAATATACATTAATACCCGATGAAAAATTTGAACAAATTTTAATTGACCAAAATTTAGACAGTGATCAAATTATAAATGGGCAAATGTTATTCACCGATGCTAAAAAAATTACTGATTTGACATTAATCCTTGGAATAGATGAAGAATTTGATTTAAAAGGAATTGAAGACTTTATCAATTTAACATCTCTTTCTATTTGGCGTGGAAAAATCAATAATCTTGGTTTAAGCTTAAATACTCTACTTATAGATTTGAGTTTAAATAGAACTTCTATAGAAGATCGTCTAATACTTCCATTGAAATCTAAATTAAGAAATGTCAATATAGAAAACACTAGATTAGACTTTTTAGATTTACGCGAAAATGAAGAATTAGACAGTCTAATAATCATTAGTCCTAGCCTACAAAGTTTAAATATTAGTAAAAATATAAAGTTAAGGTCTTTAAAACTTGATGTATCTTTTTCAAATAATTTTTTAGAATTAGATATAAGTAATAATGTAAATTTAAAAGCTATTGACTTAAATTTTAAAGATCTTTCGACACTAGATATTAGTAATAATATAAACTTAGAATCTGTTAAATTGCAATCTGAGGAAATAACTTCGATAGACATTAGCAGTTTAACTAAATTAAATAACCTAGACATTATTGATAATCCTAAACTTGAGTGTACTAAAATTTTTGAAAATCAAGATATTTCTAATTTCAAGTATGGTTATCATACAATATTTACAACTAATTGTAGCATTTTGCCCGAAAAAGAATATACCTCAATACCTAATGAGTTTTTTGAACAAATTTTAATTAATCAAAATATTGATACTGAAGACGAATTGAATGGTAAGGTGCTTACAAAATCTTTAGAAAATGCAAAATCTTTATACATATATTTTGGAGCAAGAGATAGTGATGATAAAGGGACTTTAGATGGTTTAGAAAAATTAGTAAATCTTGAGTGGATTTTTTTTAACTATATTGAAAATCTAAAAATAGAAGAGTATGATTTTAGCCAAAATGAAAAACTTAAATATTTTAGAATCGTAGGATACAGTGGTGCAGGACCGGGTCGTCGCACCTTTGATGTAGACTTATCTCAATTAAAAAAATTAGAAACTCTTGATCTATCGTACGCCAATTTTAACACGTTAGATTTTAGTCAATGCTCAGATTTAAAGCTTGCAAGCTTCGAAGGTGTTAATTCATTGGATTACGATTTTACAAAAAATCTTAAATTAGAATTTATTAGAGCTGATAATGCAAACACTATTAATATATCACAAAATTTAGATTTAAAAAAGTTAGAAATAACTTCCCCTTCTATTTCTAGTTTAGATATAAGTAACAATCTAAATATAGAGTCTATTTCTTTAAATGAATTACCAATTACTTCTTTAGAAATTAACAACAAGATTAAGTTAAATAATCTTGTTTTAAAAGGGTTAAATAACTTAACCACTCCTGATATACAGAATAATGTTAACTTAAAAACCTATCATATTGAGAACTGTAATTTAATTCAAGAAGTAGATGTTAGTTCAAATAGCAGTTTAGAGCGATTGATAATTAAAAACAATCAAAATATAAATTCTCTTAATATTAAACAAAACCTCAATTTGACTGAACTGGCTATTTGGAATACTCGAGTTAGTGGTCTTGACTTGAAAAATAATAATCTCCTAGAGTATCTGTCAATTAGACATAATCCGATTACTGATATTGATATTTCCAATAATCTATTACTATCAGTTCTTTCGGTTCAATATTCAGACATTTCTAGTTTAGACATATCTGACCATAATAAACTAAGAAGTTTATATGTTAAAGGCACAAATATTAGTGTCCTAGATTTAGCTGACAAATCTAGTATGGAGCTCCTTATTCTTAGTGATAATAAATTATCATCGATTGATTTAATTAATATGAACAGCTTAAAAGAACTATATATAAATACTAATGATCTTTTACAATTAGATGTTAGTAATAATTTAAAGTTAAGTGAATTATGGGTTCTAGATAATCCAAAGTTACAATGCATAAAAATTGCTGAAATTCAAAAAATAACACTAGTCTCTCGAATTAGTAAAGATAATTATCAAACTGTTTCTACTAATTGTTTCTAAATTAATAGAAAAAGCAATCCATTTAATCTCTTTTAGCAATAATTACTTTATTTAGACACGAAGCTAGAACTCCCCCGATAACAGGAGATAAGATATACACTGTAAAAAAACTAAAATTTATTGCTGGAAAAGCAGCAGATTCCCACCCTCCAAAATAAGCAATAATTCTAGGTGAAAAATCACGAGCTGGATTGAATCCTCCTTGGGTAAAAGGCGCTATCAAACAAATTAAAATAGTCACTGTTAATCCTATTAAAATTGGTGTAGCATTATTAATCTGTTCAGGTTTTTCAGTCAATCTAAAGATAACAAATACCAGAATAAACGTTCCTAAACCTTCCATAATACAAGCAAGCATATGTAAAACTGAGAATTTATCCTCAAAATTAGGGTTTGGAAAATATTCACCAAACATCATAGCCGATCGATATGAATCATCAGAACCTCTCACAATTCCATTAACCTCCTCGTAACTGGAAATTGCATTATTAAAAATCAGAAATAATAAAAAAGCTCCCGCTAAAGCTCCTAAAAACTGAGCAACTAAATAAAATGGAAGTTTATTTAACGATAGTTTTTTTGAAAAAAACATACTAATACTTACAGCTGGATTTAAATGTGCCGGACAGATATTTCGAACTGCAAAAATGGCCATACTCACCCCTAATCCGAAAACAATAGCAACCCCTAATAAGTTCAGAGCATCAAATAATACAGATACTGCAACGGCTCCACAACCAAAAAAAACGAGCAAAAGCGTCCCTAAGAACTCGCCAAAATATTCTTTAAAACCATTCATTATTGAATCATCGAAAATACATAATACATTTCAGATGCTATTTGCAAGCTTCGCTCTCTGTATTTTTCTACTTGTTGAGATGTATTGTCAAATGCTTTGGGGTCTTCATAAGTAACTGAAAGACGCTTTTCTGCACTACTAATAAATGGGCAATTTTCTTCAGCTTCAGAACACACCATTACCGCTGCAAATTTCGATTTTGGATTAAATTCGTGATCATACGTTTTAGAGAAACCAACAATTGGATGCGAATTATCACTATACTTTATATTATATACCGAATTTTCTGTAGTAGAAAGTTTAGAAATATAAAATCCGCTGTTTTTTAATGTCTCTGCGACCATAGGAAACATGGCGGTAGCTTCTGTTCCTCCTGAATAACAAGTCACATTTTTAACACCAAAATATGCAGACATAGTTTGTGCCCAGATCTGTGATAAATGACTTCTACGAGAATTATGTATACAAATAAA
Source organism: Maritimimonas rapanae (assembly GCF_057837205.1). NCBI lineage: Bacteria > Pseudomonadati > Bacteroidota > Flavobacteriia > Flavobacteriales > Flavobacteriaceae > Maritimimonas > Maritimimonas rapanae. Next base: position 243,681 of record NZ_JBYQFI010000002.1, read on the forward strand.
ATTTAATAAAACTGATGAATTTTGATTTGCTTTATCTTGAATAAAATCAATTAGAGATTGCAATACCTTTTTCCTTTCCTTAGATATTTTAGAAATATTTAAATCTAATATTACATTCTCTAATTGATTAAAAAGTTTATTTTTCATGTACTCATTAAATTAACAACAATTTGAATCAGAACAGCATGCAGCTTCTTCTACTTCAGCAACGACTAATTCTTTTTTAGGTGCTTCGCAAGTACTTTTAGCTTTACAGTCTGTTTGCGATACAAATAACTTAATTAGTAATTTATCTGAAGTTAACTCAACGTTATGTATTTCGAGATTAGCCTTATGGAAATCATCATTACTGTATTCAAAAAATACTTGAGACTCTCTATCAATAGCATGAATTTTATCTACTTTTTCTATAATCGATAATGCTTTACCAGCTTCCATAAAATTGCGTTTACCGATTTCTTTAGGGCTCTCCCATAATTGGATGATCGTTTCGTTCCAAGCATCGGATCTCCCGCCACAATCAACTGATTTGATTACTGTATTTTTTACTTCCGTAATGTGGTAATTTGCGCCAACAAATTCACCTTCTTTGTATTCAAAAACCAATTCTTTGCTTTGATTTTCTTTTAATAAATCTAATAAATTTTGCGTTTTCATATTTATATAATTTAATTTATTCCTATTGTTTTACTTCTTCTTTCTAGTATAATATTGTCTCGCCAAACGTCATCCATCTTCCCTATTTTTTCTCTATATCCTATTTCTCTAAATCCTAATTTCTTGTGAATTTTTATGCTGGCTTTGTTTTCAGGGAAGATACCAGATTGTAGCGTCCAAAAGCCTTCTTTTTCACTTTCATGGATTAAGTTTTCTAGTAGTTTTGAACCAATTCCTTTCCCGCCTTGAGTGATGTCTATATAAACGCTCACCTCTGCAATACCACCATAAACACATCGACTAGAAACAGGAGACAGCGCAGCCCAACCAACTATAGTATTATCTATGGTTGCAATTAGTCTACAGGATTGCACATGTGCAGCATCCCAATGTTGCCAAGTAGGCACATCGGTTTCAAAAGTAGCATTACCTGTGTCTATACCCATTTTATATATGTTTGAAACAGTCAGCCAATCTTGAGTGTTCATATTTCGTATTTTTATATTCATATCGTAATTTTACGATGGTTGTCTTCAAAAAAATAGCTTAGCAACATTGTATTGACTTAAAATCTTCTTTAAATAGTGTTTCAAATAACATGTTTGCCTTTTGCCAATTCTCTTGATTGATACAGTAACGAATCTTTGGTGGGCTTACCTCTCCATCTATTAAGCCTGCATCTTTTAATTCTTTGAGGTGCTGAGAAATTGTTGACTGTGCCAACGGCAAAACATCTACCAGATCACCGGTATAACAACAACTTTGACTACTTAAATGCTTTAATATCACTAAACGCACAGGGTGTCCCAACGATTTAGCATAGCGAGCTAATTCTTTAGACTCTTCTGAATATTCTATATGTTGCAATGTTTTACTCATAGTTCATCGCAAATATACGATAAATATTTAAACGACCAAAATTTTAGTAAATTGCTTACATAAATTCGCTAAAAATATCTTCAATAAGATATTGTATAGCATAAATCAATAACCAATGTTTACAAACGCTAACAAAAAAATCTTATTTCTTTTTTGTTTTACTTTTCTAATTACCATTCCGTTTTCAAACGCTCAAAAAAAATGGAAAAAAAAGAAAATTGAAGCCTTAAAAAAAGAAGTTTCTCAAATTGTAGAAACAAACCATAAACAATCTCAAGTAATGGTAGATAAAATATTCAGTTTTTCTGAATTGGGGTTTCAAGAATTTGAATCATCAAAATATCTGACCGGAATACTTGAAGAAAATGGATTTAGAATTACCAAATCTGTTTCTGGTATTCCAACTGCATGGTTTGCCACTTGGAAGAATGGTGATGGACCTGTAATTGCTTTAGGCAGTGACGTAGATTGTATTCCGAAAGCGTCACAATATCCAGGTGTTGCATATCATAAACCAATAATTGAAGGAGCGCCAGGACATGGAGAAGGTCACAACTCAGGAATTCCACTAAACATTACTGCTGTATTAGCAGTAAAAAAAATTATGGAGCGCGAGAATATAGGAGGAACTCTTATTCTTTGGCCTGGTATTGCTGAAGAACTAGTGGCTGCAAAAGCATGGTATACAAGAGATGGTCTTTTTGACAATATAGACATGTGTATTTTTACTCATGTTAGCAGTAATCTTGCAGTGTCATACGGAGCAACTCGAGGCACCGGATTAATCTCTGTAGAGTACACTTTTGAAGGTGAAGCGGCTCATTCTGCTGGCTCTCCTTGGCGAGGAAGAAGTGCCCTCGATGCTGCTGAATTAATGAACGTAGCATGGAATTATAAACGTGAGCATTTACATCCATTAAAACGATCGCATTCTATTTTTACTGATGCTGGTGATCAGCCTAATGTAGTACCGTCTAAAGCATCTATTTGGTATTATTTTAGAGATATAACCTATGAGGGAATTATGGAAATGTATCAAGAAGCAAATGATATTGCAAAAGGCGCTGCATTAATGACTAAAACCAAAGTTAGTTCTAAAATTTTAGGTACTGCGTGGCCAAGACATTTTAACAAAACCATAGCTGAAACCATGTACGAAAATATAAAAACTGTTGGACTACCAAATTGGTCTGAAGATGATCAAATATTAGCAAAAGCAGTACAAAAAGAGGTCAATTCTAAAAAAATAGAAGGGTTAAGCAAAGAGCTCAGTAAATTAGGTCTTCCAATAAAAATACCCGTAAGTGGAGGTTCTGATGATATTGGTGATATTTCTTGGAAAGTACCTACGGTAACACTAAGGTATCCTTCAAATATTCCCGGGCTTCAAGGACATCATTGGAGCAATGCGATAGCTATGGCAACGCCAATAGCTCATAAAGGTGTAACTGCAGGTGCCAAAGTAGAGGCTATGACTATTATTGACTTTTTAACCAAACCCGACTTAATAAAACAAGCATGGGATTACTTTAACAACGTACAAAGTAAAGAAACAAAATATGAACCAATGCTTAGCGCAGACGATTTACCTCCAATCTACCTTAATGAAGATAAACAAAAATTATTCAGAAAACAGCTGGAAAAGTTTTATTATAACGAAAATGAGTTTGATACGTACTTAGAACAGTTAGGTATTACTTACCCAACACTAAAAAAAATTAAAGAATAAATTGATTCGTTTTTTAATAATTTAACTTAAAATATTCTATGTAATTTGATCGAAACGTGAAATTAAGACATTACTTCATTATATCTTATTTGCTTGCTTCATGCTCTGTCTCACCAGAGCAAACCGAAGGGGATATACCTGTAGCCGATCAATTATCTCTTGCAAAATCGTCCAATGGAGAGTATATCTCTTGGAAAGAACATATTATAGATGACACAACTAGTAGTGGAGTTGATATTAGCGGGAGTGATGGATTGTCGATTGGTGATCTTGATAATGATGGGTTTGCAGATATTGTTTCAGTACATGAATCAGACACAGAATACGATGGTGCTCTTGAAGGTAAAATTAGGATAGCTTTCGGGTCGAAGAATCCAAATAAATGGGAATCTATAACACTAGCAAAAGGCAAAGAAGCTGCAGCTGCTGAAGATGTAGCAATCGATGATATAAATGGCGACGGACATTTAGATATTGTGGCTGCTTGTGAATTAGGTCATCTTATCTATTTTCAAAATCCAGGTAATAAAATTAGATCTTCTCTATGGAAGAGAATTATTCCTAATGTAACTTTAAACCGCGGTTCTTTTATTCGTGTTTTTACTGCAGATTTAAATAAAGATGGTAATCCTGAAATCATTGCCGCAAATAAAGGTGGGCAACTTGGCGCCGGTAATGAAGACAATATCGTTAATCAACTCAATGCAATTTCCTATTTTGAAATAAATGGTGATCCTCTGGATTCTAATTCGTGGATAGAACATGTGTTGGTTGAGGTTAAAATTCCTATCAACTCACAACCTGTAGATATTGATAATGATGGAGATTTAGATGTAATTGCAGGGTCTAGGGGTGAAAATAGAATAATTCTTTTGGAAAATATAAGTGACAATGAGATTAAATTTAGAGAACATGCAATCGATATTGTAAGATCAAACCCTAAGAAAAGTGATTCATCAAAATTCGAAAAAAAATTACCCAATGTAAATGGATTTAATATGGATTTTCTAGATATAAATAATGATAATAGACTTGACATTGTGTTGACTGAAGTCTTTGATGATTTTCCGCTAGGTCATAATATCTCTTGGTTAGAACAACCTTCTAAATGGTCTGAAAAATGGGTTTTTCACCATATTGGATCTATCAAACCAGATAGATTAGTAGGCTTAACTTTATCGGATATTAATAATAATGGTAGAAGTGATATAATGATTGGTGGTTATAGCCGTGGAAATAGAAGAAGTGATAAAGATATAACTGTTGACCATTCTTTGGGTCGATTAGCTTGGTTTGAACAAACCAAAGACCCAAATCTTCCATGGATAAGGCATGACATTTCTAGACGAAAAAGAGGTATGTTTGACAAATTTATATCTATAGATCTAGATAAAGATGGAGATGTTGATTTTCTCTCAACTCGTGGCAATAGTGTTCCTTATGATGGAGTGTTTTGGTTAGAACAAATTAGAACGGAAAAACCAATAAAATCATTTGAAAGGGCTAGAAAAAATGATAGTGAAGAAATGTCATTATCAATTGATAATTAACTTAACTTCTACTCTGCAATCACTGTAAAATCTTTAATTGCTTGGTTGGGTTCCATAATATTATAGCCTTTCCAAAATTCTGGGTTGTATTTAGGCATATAGGTCGGCAACATTTTATTATTTTCTTTAAAAGCATCAAATACTGAAGTGTTTACATTTTCAACATCAAAAACCACAACTTCGTTTTTCTCTGAACTAGTTACCGCCATATCTAATTTTACATACAGTTCATTTTGTTTACGCCTACCTCTAACATGCTTATTTTTTTCTATGATCTTTAAAGGGCGTCTAATACCAAATCTGCTAGCACTTTCCTTCTCTAGATATTGTAAGTTATAACGATTGTTTTCTCCTTTATTAAAGATTATTTTTCCTTTAGATTGGTAAATTCTAAAAGAGATTCCTAATAATTTAAAATTTTTAACTGCTTTTACATTTTCATAATCAGTACGTATAATGGCAAAGTCTTCGGTGTTTATGTAGAGTTTACCTTTATAATCTTCAGATCGTTTCGGTTTAAATTCTAGTACATAAACAGCATCATTTCCTAAAAAAGTTAAATCGAGTAAGTTGAACTCATATCTGTTAGATTTATTGATAAAGTTGAGTTTCGATTTCTCATTAAAAAATAATCCATTCATCATATTTGCTAAACTTCTTCTTCTATTCTTAGCAAAATTCTTTTTTCGGTCTTCTTTTCTCTTCTTTTCTTCTTCTAATTGTTTGTTTAAAGCATCAGTATCTGTAGAATCTACTTTTTTATCTCCTTTAAACTCATCCATATCCACTTTATCTCCAAAAATGCCTGACTTAATCTTAAAATAAGAGTTTGGCTTTACATTTTTTTCTAAGATTTTATTAAACTTATCTTCTAAGGCTGTTAAACCTACTTCATTATTTTTATCATACAATTCAGAAGCTTTAATAAGATCAATCTTTTGCTTTTCTTTAGTAAAATTACCATATAGATCTGCCAAAATTTCAGTGTAATAAGAGTTCTGCTTGGGCACACTATTTAACACACTATCTAAAAAAAATTTATTTAATTCTTTAATGGTAGATTTTTTAAGTGTATAATCCGATTTTACAAAGTTCTGATGTTGAGATTCTCTAAAAAACAAACGCTTTTTGGTATAATCGAAATTGTAATTTTTGATAATATTCTCTTTAACTTTCTCTAGAATCTCTTCGGCAGTATACTTTTTGTCCGTTAAAACCACTTCTTTTAATTCAATGGTCTTGGGCGACATATAAATCAAACTATCTTTAAATTGATTCAATGGTTTTGCAATTGTTTTATAACCAATACAAGAAATGGTTAGTGTGTCTGTAGGCTGCGCGCCATTTTTATATAAAAAACTAAACCTACCTTCTTCATTACTTATCATTCCTTTTTTCTTAAAAAGAATCGTCGCATATGGTATTGGTTCTTTAGAGATAGAATCTACAATCTTAGAACTAACAACTTGGGCTTGTGTTGCAACAGAATGAAAAAAAATAAAGAGGATAGTTCTTTTGAGTAGTAATTTATTCATGTATCAAAATTTGGTTGGCAGCGAAATAAAGAATTCTTATGCTCATTGCCATACTTTTTAGTTTTTCTTAAGACAGTTTTATACTATTTTTAACGCTTTCGCGGAAGTATTTATTTGCTGAAAAGACGAATGAGTCTCTAAAAAGTAACATCAATTTTCATTATTTTGCAAAGCAATGTTTAATAAATGATAAAAAAGGTAACAAGTTCAGAAGACATAGAAATCACAGCAGATCTTGCTTATAAGATTTGGAATCACCATTATGTGCCGATTATAGGTCAGGATCAAGTTGATTATATGTTGGAAAAAATACAGAGTGAAAATGCAATAACCGACCAGATCAATTCTGATTATGAGTACTACTTACTTTATGATGAGAATAAAGCTATTGGATACTTAGGGTTACGTCCAAATCATCCTAAGGGAAAACTAATGATCAGTAAAATTTATGTAGATCATACAATTCGAGGTAAAGGATTTGGCTACAAACTACTTGAATTTACAAAGCAATTGAGTTTAAAAAAAGGAATTGAGACCATTTGGCTGACTGTTAATCGACATAACACAAATACAATAAATTGGTATAGAAAAAGAGAATTTAAAATTATCGAAGAAAAACAATTCGATATTGGAAAAGGATATATAATGGATGATTATGTGCTAGAGGTAGATACAGAAAAACTACTCACTTAATTAGCAACCTCTGCTCTATGCGGTTTAAGCGCATCCCTAACCGTGATCATATCTTTTTCAGCAATAATCATAAATACTATTGAAATAAAATCTGAAAAATTTTCAGTAGCTATACCATATGTCTGAATATTTTCAGCCTGAGCATACTCTTTTAAATGAACTACATGATGTTCAGCTGTTTTTTGAGCTTCTGGACCTCTAAAATCCCAGATCAATTTTATTTTTCTGTTCATCTTTTTCTTTTGATGTGCAAAACTAATAATTCTATATTTGCACAAAACCAATAACTTGAACATAAACGAATTCATTTATAAGAAAGGTGATTCAAAAATATTACCTGATGGTAGCTTTACGTGGAAAGCACCTAGCAATATAGCACTGGTAAAATATTGGGGTAAGTATGGTGAACAATTACCAAAAAATACATCTATAAGTTTTACACTAGATGCTTGTTATACCCTAACAACTCTTGAGTTCAAAAAAAGTAATGTATCAAGTTTTGAGATTTATTTTGATGGTAAAAAGAAAAATGACTTTAAACCTAAAATTGCAACTTTTTTAAAAAGGATTAAAGAGTATGTTCCATTCATCCCTGCTTTTAAATTTATTATAAAATCAAGAAATTCTTTTCCTCATAGCAGCGGTATCGCTTCTTCAGCTAGCGGTATGGCAGCCTTAGCACTCTGCATCATGAGTATGGAAAAAGCATTGAATCCTGACATGTCTGATGAATTATTTTACGCTAAAGCATCCTTTTTAGCTCGTTTAGGTTCTGGTAGTGCAGCAAGAAGTGTTAAAGGTAACTTGGTTGTTTGGGGTGAACACCCTAAAATTGAAAAAAGTTCAGATTTTTTTGGTGTAGAATTTCCACATAAAATACATGATAATTTTAAAAACTTTCACGACACTATCTTATTAGTCGATAAAGGTAAAAAACAAGTTTCTAGTACAGTTGGGCATGATTTAATGCATGATCATCCTTTTGCTGAACAGCGTTTTATTCAGGCTAATGAAAACATAGAAAAACTTAGTGAAGTACTTCAAAGTGGTGATTTAAATACTTTTATAGAAATTGTAGAAAGCGAGGCATTAACACTACATGCTATGATGATGACAAGTAATCCATACTTTATTTTAATGAAACCAAATACATTATCTATCATTAATAAGATCTGGGAATTTAGAAAAAAAACAAATTTGCATATTTGCTTTACATTAGACGCTGGAGCCAATGTTCATGTGCTGTTTCCTGAAAAAGAAATAGAACCCATTAACAAATTTATAACTACCGAATTGCTTCAATTTTGCCAAAATAATCACTATATTTGTGATAGAGTGGGCTTAGGAGCGAAGCAAATGTAATTAGATAACCCACTACTAAATTTAATGTACCCTACCATTAAATTTTGAAGATTTAGAGAACAAAAACTCTATATATGTAAAAACGGCTCATGTTGCCGTATGAAGAGTTTTTGTGTTAATAGTAACCTTAAAATCTTCAAAAACTATGAAAACATATATTTCAATTTTACTTGTTGGATTTTTTGCTTTCGCAAATACAAATCTTAATGCTCAGGCTGTTCAAGACACAATTTGGTATGATGCTAATTGGAACCCTGCTGAAAAGAAAATTGCAGCTTATTATCGCCCCGCTCCAGAGAAAAAAGATAATGGTTATTGGTTAATCGATTATTATTTGTCTGGTGCTAAACAAATGGAGGCATATTCTAATGCTCCCGATTCAGAATTTTTTAATGGTACTGTCTCCTGGTTTTATGAAAATGGTAATATAATGCAGACCGTTAATTATAAAAGTAATGTTTTAAACGGAGAGCGTAAAAATTATCACGAAACTGGGCCATTGAAAAGTCAATACTCTTACAATAATGAAGGCAAGATACATGGTGCTTGGGTAAGTTTTTATGAGAATGCTAAGCCTGATGAAGAAGGACAATATGAAAATGACGTCCGTACTGGTGTTTGGAAAGAATATCATAAAAATGGCAAACTTAAAGCAGAAGGAAAATACAAGGAAGGTAAAAAAGTAGGTGTCTGGAAAGTGTATTATTACGACGGTATTGATGAAGATGAATGAAAGCTCGTTTAATTAATTAAAAGTTTGATTTACAAAGAATCCATTATATTTGCGTTATACTATGAAAAAACGCTAATCAAATTTATGAAGGGCCCTCTATTTTATGCAAAAATTTTATTGTTTGGTGAATATGGAATCATTAAAGATTCTAAAGGATTGGCTATTCCGTATAACTCATATCAAGGAGCATTAAAAAAAGAAGAAAATCTTAGTGAGCAAGCTAAAAAGTCTAACAAGAATTTAAGTAAATTTCATAATTATCTTAACAAATTAGATCAAGATTTAGTTCAATTTAGACTAGATGAATTGAAACGTGATATTGATAGCGGAATGTATTTTGATTCTAGTATTCCTCAAGGATACGGTGTAGGTAGTTCTGGAGCTTTGGTTGCTGCTATTTATGATAAGTATGCAAATGATAAAATCACTGTTTTAGAAAATTTAACCCGAGAGAAATTGCTTAAACTTAAGGATATATTCTCTACTATGGAATCTTTTTTTCATGGTAAAAGTTCAGGTTTAGATCCATTAAATAGTTACTTAAGCCTACCAATACTTATTAATTCTAAAGACAATTTAGAACCTACGGGAATTCCCTCACAAAAAGAAGGGAAAGGAGCTGTTTTCTTATTAGATTCTCAACAAGTTGGCGAAACAGAACCTATGGTAAGCATCTTTATGAATAAAATGAAGAATGAAGGTTTTAGAAAAATGCTCAACGAAGATTTTGCTAAATACACCGATGCTTGTATCGACGATTTTCTACATGGCAATATAAAATCGCTATTAGGTAATGTTAAGCAGCTTTCTAAAGTTGTATTAACTAATTTTAAACCTATGATTCCGAAAGCGTTTCATAAGTTATGGCAACAAGGGATCGATACCAATGCCTATTATCTCAAACTTTGTGGTTCTGGTGGAGGTGGTTACATTTTAGGATTTACGCAAGACTATAAAAAAGCAAAAGAACTTCTTAAAGATTACAAATTAGAACTGGTATATAGATTTTAATCCGTAAAATTTATGGATGATCAAAAGTCTAACAGCAATAAGAAAAACCATTCCATATTCTATAAGTTTTTTAGTTTACTATCAGTAGTTAGAGGTTATAATATTCTAATTATAGCTGCAGCGCAATATTTAGCTGCTATTTTTATTTTTTCTCCTAACAAATCTCTAAAAGAAGTCCTCCTAAATTTTGATTTGTTTTTTATAGTTTTTGCAACGGCTTGTGTTATAGCTGCAGGATATATTATTAATAATTTTTATGATTCAGAAAAAGACAAAATAAATCGCCCAGTAAAAGCTAAAATAGATAGTATTGTAAACCAAAAAACAAAACTTAATATCTATTTTTTTCTTAACTTTTTAGGATGTATTCTAGGGCTATTAGTCTCTTGGAAAGCCGCTCTGTTTTTCGCTGTTTACATTTTTTTGATTTGGTTTTATTCCCATAAACTAACTAAATATCCTTTAACAGGATTGATTTCTTCTACTATTCTATCATTATTACCCTTTTTTGTGATTTTTGTGTATTATCGAAATTTTTCAAAAATCATTTTTGTTCATGCCTTATTTCTTGGAATAATTCTTCTCATTAAAGAACTTGTTAAAGAATTAGAAAACATAAAAGGTGATTTATTACAAAACTATAAGACTGTTCCTGTTACTTATGGCGAACGGTTCTCCAAAATAGTAATTACTTTTTGCGCCATTTTGATTATTCTACCTGCATACATTTTATGGAATTATCCTGAAATAGGGTATATGAAATATTACTTTTATTTAACTGGAATTATCTTAACAGGTTTCACAATTCTTTTATGGTCAAGATCTTCTAAGAAAAACTATGTTTTTTTACATAACGTTATAAAGCTTATTCTCATTTTAGGTGTTTTTAGCTTAGTTTTGATAGATACTTCGGTGTTAATAAAACGTATTATTTAGTTATATGGATCATCTTTTAAAAGTAGCATTGGCTCAGATTTCACCAGTTTGGTTAAATAAAATTGAAACTTTAAAAAAGGTTGAAAATTCAATATTAGAAGCTATAGAGAATGATTGCAAACTAATTGTTTTTGGAGAAGGACTGGTGCCTGGCTATCCTTTTTGGTTGGCTTTAACAGGAGGTGCAGAATGGGATACTAAAATAAATAAAGAGTTGCATGCACATTATGTTAGAAATGCTATTACTGTAGAAAAAGGTGATCTAGATTCTGTTTGTAAGCTTGCCAAAACACATAATATTGCTATTTATTTAGGTATTATAGAAAGACCTCTAGACCGCGGCGGCCATAGTATTTATGCATCATTAGTTTATATAAACGAAGCCGGAGAAATTAAATCAGTTCATAGAAAACTACAACCAACATACGATGAGCGTTTAACCTGGTCTCCTGGTGATGGCAATGGTTTACGAACTCATCCGTTAAAACAATTTACAGTTGGTGGACTCAATTGTTGGGAAAATTGGATGCCATTACCCAGAGCTTCTCTATATGGGCAAGGAGAAAATTTACATATCGCTGTTTGGCCTGGTAGTGATCATAACACAAAAGATATTACTCGTTTTATTGCTAGAGAATCTAGGTCTTATGTGATTTCGGTTTCGAGTTTAATGACTAAAGAGCGTTTTCCAAAAGACACTCCTCATTTAGATGAGATACTAAAAAAAGCACCTGATATTTTAGCTAATGGTGGCAGCTGTATTGCCGGGCCTAATGGCGAATGGGTTGTTAAACCTCAACTTCATACAGAAGGTTTAATTATCGAAACATTAGATTTTAATCGTGTGCTTGAGGAACGCCAAAATTTTGATCCCGTTGGGCATTATTCAAGACCAGATGTTACCCAGTTAAATGTAAACAGAGAACGCCAATCAACAATTTTTCTAAAAGATTAATGGTCAACTAGTTTAAAGAAGTATCTTTGCCAAAATTTAATAATAATGGCAACTAGAAAAAACTCGTCGAGAGGACGACACGCCAGCGGTACTTCTCGAAATTCGAAATCACAAAACTATAAAGGTAATTTTCGTAAAAAGGATGAGCGTAAGAATACTTCTAAAAAGGAAGAAGAAGTGTCTGATGGCTCTATTCGTTTAAACAAATACATTGCCAATGCTGGCATTTGCTCACGTAGAGAAGCAGATGTTTATATAAAAGCTGGAAGTGCTACCGTAAACGGAAAAGTAGTAACCGAAATGGGCTACAAAGTACAACCAACGGATGAAGTTCGTTTTGATGGCTCGTTAATAAACCCCGAAACCAAGCGTTATGTTTTATTAAATAAGCCTAAAAATTATCTTACATCAATAGAAGATGAACGCGGTAGAAAAACCGTGATGGAACTAATTGCTGGAGCTGCTAAAGAACGTTTATATCCTGTTGGTCGTCTAGATAGAAATACTACAGGGCTATTACTTTTCACTAACGATGGAGATATTGCTAAAAAATTAACTCAGCCAAAAGTTCCGTTTAAAAAACTATATCAAGTTTCTTTAGACAAAAAATTAGCAATGAAAGATCTTCAGAAAATAGAAGAGAATTTTATGTTAGAAGGGAAAATGGTCTTTGTAGATGCTATTTCATATATAGAAAACCAACCTAAAACAGAAGTAGGTCTAGAAATACATTCTGGCAGAAATAGAATTGTCCATAAAATATTTGAACATTTTGGTTATAAAGTAGCTAAATTAGATAGGGTGTTATTTGCAGAATTAACTAAGAAAAATTTGCCTCGCGGCCATTGGCGACACCTTACCCAACAGGAAGTGAATAATTTGAAAATGATATAAACCAAAAAAGCCGATCAAATTGATCGGCTTTTTAGTGGTGGTGCCTCCAGGAATCGAACCAGGGACACAAGGATTTTCAGTCCTTTGCTCTACCAACTGAGCTAAGGCACCAGTTGCATAAATGCGGATGCAAATATATATTCATTTTTAAAATTGACAAAAAGAAACTTTATAAAAATTGCTTTTGTAAATTTACGCTCTTTGTTTTTATTATGAATCTAATTATAGATGTTGGTAATACCAGAACTAAGCTTGCTCTTTATCAAGAAGATAAACTTGTGCAACTTATTATTTCTACACATAAGCAAACCAATAAGAAGATCAAATTTTTACTTAAAAAGGAAAGTTTATCAAACGTAATTGTTTCTTCTGTTGGACATCCTGATATAGTAGATGAAGACCTTTTTAAAACTATTATTCCTTTAGATCATAATACCGAGGTTCCGTTTAAAAACAAATACAAATCACCTAAAACGTTGGGTGTAGATAGAATTGCGTTGGTTTCTGCTGCTGCTGTTCAATATCCTAAAGAAAATGTATTAATTATTGATGCAGGAACTTGTATAACATATGATATTCTTAATAAAAGAAATGAATATTTAGGCGGTGCAATATCGCCAGGTATTAACATTAGATATAAATCTCTTAATGACTATACAGCCAATCTTCCTCATCTAAAAATTGATAAATTTTTCCTTATCGGGAAGACCACCAATGAGTCAATCCAATCTGGAGTTTTAAATGGTGTCGTTCAAGAAATTGAAGGGATTATTGAGCAATATCGCCATAAATATTCAACTTTAACAGTAGTTTTAACAGGAGGTAACGCAAATTTCTTGGCTAAAAAGTTAAAAAGTAGCATATTTGCCAATCCAAATTTTTTGTTGGAAGGATTGAATAGTATTTTGATACATAATTTAGACGAATGATTAAACAAATAATCGGGTTACTTTTTCTACTGATTTCCCTTAATATTTTTGCTCAAAGAAATAATACCTCACCGTATTCTTTTTTCGGAATTGGTGATCAAGCGGGTGATAAAACAGTAGAAGAATTAAGTATGGGTGAAATTGGTGGTGCCTTTAATAGTACTTTTCAACTAAGTTTTACGAATCCAGCTTCCCTTGCTCATTTAAGATTTACTAACTACGCGTTAGCAGGTGAAAATAGAGCGTTACAATTAAACGATGGCACTAATAAAGACTCAGGATCTAATGCTGCTTTATCTTATCTAGCATTAGCCTTTCCCATAGGAGAAAATGCGGGTTTAGCTTTTGGGTTAAAACCAAACACTTCAGTTGGATATTCTTTATTGCAACAAACATTTGATGGTGACAATCTTGTTGAAGTTAACGAATTTAGTGGCGAAGGTGGTACAAATAGAGTATTCTTAGGATTTGGTCATAAAATTGGCAAAAATTTTAGCTTAGGTATTGAGGGGTCTTATGTTTTTGGAAGTATAGAAAATAATTTATTTAATAGAAGAGACGGTGTTCCATTAGCCACCTTGTACAAATCTGATTCTGATGTTAGTGGATTTACAGCAAAAGGTGGTTTTCAATATCAAACTAAGATCAATGAAAAAATAAATTTAAAAACTGGAGCTGTTATTGAATTTAATAATGATTTATCAAATGAAGGAGCAGAATATCTTATTTCAACTTTAAACCTTCCTAACCCAACTACTTTACAATATAGAGATACTACTTTAAATAACCGTTTTGATAGAACGTTTAACATCCCTGCAAAGGCTATATTAAGTGCTGGCATAGGAGAAGAAAACAAATGGTATACTGGTATCGAATATGCTTTTCGGGATGCGTTAACTGTTGATGATACTTTTGCTCAAAGTACAGTAATATTAGACTATAAAAAATCTAATAGAGTTTCTATTGGAGGTTATTATACCCCAAAATTCAATTCAGTTACAAGTTATTGGCAAAGAGCCACTTATAGAGCGGGGGTTAAATTTGAACAAACAGGTTTAATCATTAATAATACCGATATTAATAATTTTGGCATATCTTTTGGAGTAGGCTTACCGATGGGTAATCAATTATCTAGAATTAATATAGGTTTTGAACTAGGGCAGCGAGGTGAAGCAAGCAACGGGTTAGTTCGCGAAAATTATCTTAACTTTAGAGTTGGTTTATCACTTAGTGATAAGTGGTTTAGAAAACGAAATATAGATTAACATAAATATAACCGAAATGAGAAGAAATGTTACAAATTTGATGTTGAGTTTATTCCTTTTAGCAGGAATCAGCACAGCTTATGCACAAGACAAGTATGGTGCAGAACCAGAAAAATGTAAAACTAATTTGTCTATCTTTTATGAATACGCAAAAGCTAAAAACTTTGGCCCTGCTTATGAGCCGTGGACTTGGGTTTTAGAAAACTGTCCAAAAGGATCAAAAAATATATATAGCCGAGGATTACAGATTGCTGAACATAGATATAAAAATGCGTCAGGTGCTCAAAAAGAAACTGAAAGTGCTTTAATCGATAAAGTATATTCTATGCGTGTTGAGCATTTCCCAGATAATTTAGGTAAAGTATATAGTGATTGGGCTACTTCTTTAGAAGAAAGAGGTAAATCTAATGGTGATGTTTTTGAAAAATTAGAAAAAGCATTTAATACTGATCCTGCTAAGATGAGTATTAAAAACTTAGCTAAGTATTTTCAAGAAATGACTGATAGAAATAAAGACTCAAATGCGCAAAAAGTATTTGATACTTATGATGATGCATTAGAAGCTGTGAATAAAAAGATTGACGTTCACTCGAAATCTGCTGATGTTTTAAATGCTAAAAAAGAAAAAGGACAAACATTATCTAAAAGGGAAACAACAAAACTTAAAAATGACGGAATCAATTTAAGAGGCTTAGGTCAGGTTGAGGATATTTTAGATAAGATAGTAAGTGATGTTGCAACATGTGAGCGTTTAATTCCTCTATATAATAAAGGTTTCGAAGCGAATAAAACAAATGCCACTTGGTTGCGTAGAGCTGCTTCAAGATTAAATTCTAAAGAATGTACAGAAGATCCTATATACCCAAAAATGGTTGAAGCTTATGTAAATGCTGAACCATCAGCTGATGCATATATATTCTATGCAGGTATTTTAGAAGATAGAGGCAAAACTAATGAAGCATTAGAATATAGAAACAAAGCAGTTGATCTTGAAACTGATTCATATAAAAAAGCAGATTACTTATATAGAATTGCTTTAACAATGCGTAATAGAAGTAAAGGGCAAGCTAGAGTTTATGCCAATAGAGCTTTAAAAGCAAGACCTAGTATGGGTAAAGCCTATATTTTAATAGCAAACTTATACGCAAGTAGTGCAAATAGCTGTGGTACTGATGAAGTTAGTAAGAGAATGGTATTTGTTGCTGCTGCTAATAAAGCAAGGCAAGCAAAAAAAGTTGACCCAAGTTTAACATCAAGAGCTAATAGGTATATTAAAAGTTATATGGCAAACGCCCCATCAAAAAAGTTAATCTTTACCAAAGGGTTAACATCTGGCGCCACGCATAAAGTTGGATGTTGGATTGGGGAAACTGTAAGGATTCCGTAAAGAATAAATTGTAATAATATATTATCTTAAAATTATGAAAAAGCATTTTCAAAAAATCGTTCTTATTATCACTATACTATTTTTTGGAGATGCTTTTTCGCAAGATAAATACGGCGATAACCCTGATATGTGTAGAGAGAAACTATCTGAGTTCTTCGAATATGCAAAAACAAAGGATTATGAATATGCTTATCAACCATGGTTATGGACGTTTGAAAACTGCCCTAAAGCTTCAAAAAATATATACAAATATGGCTTAAGCATTGCTGAAGATCGTTATGAAAAAGCTACAGGTAACCAAAAAATTGCCGAAGCTCAATTAATCGATAAAATTTACGAACAACGTATTAAACATTTTCCTGATAATTTAGGTAAAGTTTATAGCGATTGGGCATTGTCTTTAGAAGGTAGAGGTGCAACAAAAGATCAAGTATTTGAGAAAGTGGAGATAGCGTTTAAAACTGATCCGACTCAAATGAGCATAAAAAACCTAGCAAAATATTTTCAAGAAATTACTGATAGAAATAAAGAAACAAATCCACAAATTGTTTTTGACACCTATGATGATGCTTTAGATGCTGTAAATGAAAAAATTGAAAGCCATGCTAGGTCTAAAGATCAATTAGATAAAATAGTTGCTGATGGTGGTGCTTTAAATAAAAAGCAAGCACTTAAATTAAAAAATGACGAAATTAATTTAAAAGGTCTTGGTCAGGTTGAAGGTATTTTAGATCAAATTTTAGGTGAGGTGGCTACCTGTGATCGATTGATTCCTTTATATACTAAAAACTTTGAAGCGCATAAGGCAGATGCTAAATGGCTGCGTAGAGCTGCTTCAAGATTAAATTCTAAAGAATGTACTGAAGATGCTATCTATCCTAAACTTGTAGAAGCCTATGTAGCTGTTGAGCCTTCACCTCAAGGCTATGTTTTAATTTCTACAATTCTTGATGAAAGAGGGGAGAAAACAAAAGCTGATGAATACAGAAAAAAAGCTGTTGACCTAGAAACCGACCCTTATAAAAAAGCAAAATATCTTTATAAAATTGGAAGAACCTATACTAGAAGAAGTCCTGCTACTGCCGCCTCTTATGCAAAACAAGCATTATCTCATCAGCCAAGTATGGGTAGAGCATATCTTTTAATTGCAAGTGCATACGCGGCTAGTGCTAATAGTTGTGGAACCGACGAGCTTTCTAAAAGAATGGTATTTGTAGCTGCCATGAATAAGGCCGCTATGGCAAAGAAAGTAGATCCTAGTTTAACATCAACTGCTAATAAATATATTAATAGTTACAAAGCGCAATCACCTGACAAGAAATTAGTGTTCGGAAGTGATTACAAATCCGGTCAAAACTACAAAATAGGGTGCTGGATTGGCGAAACAATAAGGATTCCTTAATTTTGTGGCATGCGTAAATGCTGTTTACATATTTTTAGAATAATTGCTATCATTTTTATGGTAGCATTCTTTTTTTCGTGTGAAAACAACATTAAAGAGGTTCAAGATTTTTTAGCAGATAAAAACTTACCTATTGGTGTAGCTAAGAACATTGATTTAATACATACTGATTCTGGTAGAATTAAAACACGGTTAATAACTCCACTCCTACATGACTTTGCAAATCGTGAAGCGCATCCTTATCAAGAATTTCCTGAGGGGATTCAAATTACTAACTTTGAAAAGAATGGCGATTCTACTACTTTAATTGCAGATTATGCAAGAACTTTTAGTAAAACAGCTATTTCAGAAGTAAAAGGAAATGTGGTGGTAATTAATCATGCCGATAATTCTAAACTCTTTACTGAACAGTTGTATTGGGATCAAAATACTCATTATATTTATACAGAAGAAGCCTTTACATTAATTACCAAAACCGATACTATTAATGGGCGAGGATTTGAATCTAACGAAGATCTTTCTAAAGTAACCATGAAGGATATTAGCGGTGCTGTCTATGTAAACGAAAACAACTAACTCATTATGATAAAATATTTAAAATTTGCCGAAATCTTATACATAGGATTAATCTTTTTTTCTTTTTACATGTCTTATAAAAGATGGGATATAGATAGAAATAATGCCTATCTCTTTTTGTTTTTTTCTGTTCTTTTAATAATTATGTTATATTTTAAAAGAAGATTTAGAATACGTTATGAAGAACGCAGAAAAAATGAAGACAAAAAAGAATAAATATTATTACATGAAACAAATAACTTTCATTGTTTTATTCTTAATAACCCTTACTTCTTATTCTCAAATCTTATCGCTTAAAGAACGTTCTAAGATAGAAGATGAAATTCTAAAGGATAGATTTGATAATCTATTGCCACGGTTAATGGATAGAACTAACATTGATATGTGGATTTTAATTTCGCGAGAATATAACGAAGATCCTGTATTAAGAACCATGTTACCTTCAACTTGGTTAAATGCACGCAGACGAACAATTCTTGTTTTTTATAGAAATAAAGAAGCAAATACTATCGAAAAATTAGCGGTTGCAAGATATAATGTTGGTGAAAATATAAAATCTGCTTGGAACAAAGAACAACAACCTGATCAATGGAAAGCTTTGTTCAATATAATTAAAGAACGTAATCCTAAAAAAATAGGATTAAACATGTCTGAGTTTTTCGGCATAGCGGATGGATTAGTAAAAACTGATTATGATTGGTTCACAAATAACCTTCCAAAAGAATATAACGACAAAATTATATCAGCAGAAAAATTGGCAATCGCTTGGATAGAAACACGAACGGAAAAGGAAATGAAATTGTTCGAAGAACTAACTAAGCTAACACATGATATTATCGCAGAAGCATTTTCTAATAAAGTAATAACTCCTAGTAAAACATCTACAGAAGATGTTGTTTGGTTTTTACGTCAAAAACTAAATGATCTAGGTCTAAAAACATGGTTTCATCCTACTATAGATATTCAACGCAATAATGAAAAGTTAGGTAGTCATATTACATCATTTTCTAAGAGACCAGATAAAAACGTCATTCAAAAAGGTGATTTACTCCATTGCGACTTTGGCATTACCTATTTAAGATTAAATACAGATTGTCAGCAACACGCGTATGTATTAAACGATAATGAAACTGAAATTCCTTCTTTTTTAGAAAAAGCATTTAAAAAAGGCAATAGATTGCAAGATATTTTAACTTCCAATTTTATAGAAAGTAAAACTGGTAACGACATATTATTAAAATCTTTGAATGAAGCTAAAGCTGAAGGCTTACGCCCTTCGATCTATACGCATCCTCTTGGTCTATATGGACATTCATCTGGTTCCACTATCGGTATGTGGGATTCTCAACAAGGTGTTCCTGTAAACGGAGATTATCCTTTGTATAAAAATACTGCTTATGCTATTGAATTAAATACTACTGTGTACATTAAAGAATGGAATCGAGATATTCGTATTATGCTAGAAGAACCAGGATTTTTTGGAGTAAACGGCTTTCGATATATCAATAAAAGGCAAGAACGAATTATTTCAATCAATACAAAATAAATGGCTCTACATATTAGTATAATTGTAGTTTCTATTTTACTTTCTGCTTTCTTTTCAGGTATGGAAATCGCTTTCGTATCAGCTAATAAAATGCATATTGAAATTGAAAAAAGAGCTGATAGTTTTTTTGCTAAAGTACTAGCAATTTTAACAAAAAACCCTTCAAGATTTATTACTACCATGTTAGTAGGTAATAACATTGCGTTAGTTGTTTATGGCTATTTTATGGGTGAATTTTTAATGCCATACGTTGCGCCATACTTACCAAATAGTTTTTTAATCTTACTAGTGCAAACTATTATTTCTACTTTGGTAATTTTAGTGGCAGCTGAATTTATCCCTAAAGCAATTTATAGAATTTATGCAAATGAAGCTTTAAGAATATTTGCTTTCCCTGCATATTTTTTCTTCTTATTATTTTATATTATTTCGGAATTTATAATAGCTATTTCTGATTTTGTTTTGCGTGTTTTTTTCAATACAAAAAAGGATGAAACACAATTGGCGTTTAGTAAAGTAGAGTTGGGTGATTATATCACAGAACAATTAGAAACAACTGATGATGAAACCATTGATTCTGAAATACAAATATTTCAAAATGCGCTCGATTTTCACAATGTAAAAGCTCGTGAGGCGATGATTCCAAGAACTGAAATTGTTGCAATTGAAGTTCATGAATCTGTAGAAAATCTTAAAAAACTATTTATAGAAACTGGGCTTTCTAAAATAATGGTCTACAAAGAGTCTTTAGATGATATAATCGGTTATGCTCATGTATTTGAATTGTTTAAAAAGCCTAAAAATATTCGCTCTATGTTGGTTCCCATTAATATAGTTCCAGAAACAATGATGATCAATGATATCTTAAACGGGCTAACTAAAAAGCGAAAAAGTGTCGCTATCGTTTTAGATGAATATGGCGGTACTTCAGGTTTAATAACTATTGAAGATATTGTTGAAGAATTATTTGGTGAAATAGAAGATGAACATGATACTGTTGAGCTTCTGGAACAAAAAATAAATGATAGAGAGTTTGAGTTTTCTGCTCGTTTAGAGGTTGATTATATAAACGAAACATATAGCTTGAAACTTCCTGAAGATGATGCTTATGAAACCCTTGGCGGATTAATTGTACATCACACTGAAAATATTCCTTTGCAAGACGAAATTGTTGAAATTAACAGTTATCAATTTACTATTAAAGAAGTTTCATCCTCTAAAATTGAAAACATCTACTTAAAAGTTTTATTTAAAGAGGAATAGCTCTTGTATTACTTAGTTAATTTCATTGTATTTATCCTTTTTTTATTTAAAGGTAAATTGTATTTTCGCACACTAAATTTAAAATAACAGTAGAATGGCAATTTTAGGAAAGATTAGAGAACGCTCTTTATTTTTAATTATCATTATTGCAATGGCGCTATTTGCCTTTGTTTTAACTGGCTTGTTTGATGCTAACAGCCCTTTATTTAATAAAACCACTAATAATATAGGTGAAATTAATGGTGAAACCATATCTCGTGAAGATTTTGCTCAATTAGTAGATCAACAACGTGCTCGTTCTGGCAACAGAACTTCTCAATTACAAAATGTAAAAACTGCTTGGGATAACCTAGTTCGTGAAAAGGTATATAAAACTCAACTAGAAAAATCTGGTATTGTTGTTGGCGAAAAAGATGTTTGGGATGAAATATTAAAACAGCCTTTTATTCAAAATAGCCCCTTGTTTAAAAACGAAGCAGGACTTTTTGATGAAGAAAAACTAAAAGAATACATCGCTACATTAAAAGATAATGCTGGCGAAGATGAGCAAAGTAACGCTCAATGGTTAGGTTGGTTAGAATATGAGCGTAATATTAAATCTAACTTAGAATTAAGCACCTATTCCAATCTAATTAAAGTTGGTTTAGGAGCTACTTTAAAAGAAGGTGAAAGAGATTATATTGATAAAAACACGAAGTTAGATATAGAATATGTACATATTCCATTTTCTTCAATTGCTGATAGTTTAGTTACTGTAACTGATGATGAAATTAAAGATTATGTGAAGTCTCATAAAGAAGATTATAAATCTGAAGCTTCTAGAAATATTAGTTTCGTAAAATTTGATATTAAAGCAACTCCAGAGGATGAAGCTGTAATTGAAGCTGAATTAAAAAAGTTAATTAATGATCGGGAAGAATATAGTTCAGCAGCAAAAACTAATGTGAAAATTACTGGGTTTATTAATACTGTTGATGATGCTCAATTTTTTAGAGACAATAACTCAGACACTCCATTAGATGAAGCATTCTACACTAAAGTGAGAATTTCGCCTTCTATAAAAGATACTATCTTCTCTTTTAACAAAGGAGAAGTTTATGGCCCTTATAAAGATGGCGAATATTTCAAGTTAACTAAGGTTTCTGATATTAAACAGCTACCTGATTCTGTTAAATCAAGACATATTTTAATTCCTTTTTTAGGTTCGAGAAGTGCTGACGCAACTATCACTCAAACAGAAGATCAAGCTAAAGCAACAGCTGATAGTTTATTGACCGTTTTAAAAAGTGATAAATCTAAATTTGAAACATTTGTAAATGATTTCTCTTCCGATAAAGCTAGTATTAGTAAAGGTGGCAAGTACGATTGGTATCCATATACTCAAATGGTTCCAGAATTTAGAGATTTTACTTTTGAAGGAAAAGTTGGGGATTTAGGAGTTGTAAAAACAGCATTTGGATTTCATATTATCGAAATTGAAGGGCAGAAAAATCTTCAACCTGCTCTAAAATTATCCACCTTTTCAAGAAAGATAGAAGCTTCTGAAGAAACTGAAAATACAATTTTTGAAAAAGCTGAAACTTTTGCTTCAGAATTAACAAGTGGAAAAGATATTATTGAATTAGCTAAAGAAAATTCATATACTGTTCAGCCAGTAAATGGACTTAAAGAATTAGATGAGCAAGTTTCTACCTTAGGCGATCAAAGACAAATTATTAAGTGGCTTTTCGAAAAACCTACTAGTGAAAATGATAGTAAAAGGTTTGATACTGATAATGGTTACGCTGTTGTAAAACTGATTAAAAAAAATAAAAAAGGATTAGCAATTGGTAATTCTAAAGCTTCAATAAGAAATATTCTTTTAAATGAAAAGAAAGCTCAAATAATTAAAGACAAAATTAAAACAGCCGGGGCTGACTTACTAAATATAGCCAATGCTTTTAATTCTAAGGTAAATACAAGTAGAACTATTTCGGTATCGAGCCCAGTTTTACCTAATGTTGGCAGAGTTCCAGAGCTTATAAATGTACTAGCCTCTCTTGATGTCGATAAAACTTATCTTGGTGTAGAATCTAAGAATGCTATATATGCTGTAAAGATTCTTAAAAAAGAAGATCCTGTTAGTATAGATAATTTTAAAAGTTTTGCTAGTTCTATAGAAGGAAAATTACAAGGTAGAGGAAACAAAGCATATGATGTGTTAAAAAATTCTTCTGAGATAGAAGATAATAGAGCAGTTTTTTATTAATAGAAAATTTCATTCATATTAAAAAAAAAGAAGCGTATCATTATATAAAGTAAGATTTTATATATTTGCACTTATAATAACAGAATTTGTAATAAATTTAAAACAGAAACTATAAATTAAAAATTAATTAAAATGAAACATTTGAAAAAAGTAATTTTCGTTTTGGCTCTTTTTGCTGGTTTAAGCATGAATGCACAAGATGAGAACAATCCTTGGTCTATTGACTTTGGTATTAATGCTGTCGATACATATCCGACAAATCAAACAAGTTTTGGGCAAGGTAAATGGTTTGACGAGTTCTTCAATTTAACTGACCATTATAACATTATTCCTTCAATTTCTAGAGTAAGAGTTGGTAGATATTTAGGTGATGGGTTTTCTGCTGGAGTAGCTTTATCGCTTAATAGAATAAAAGATTTAGGTGATACTAGAGTTGGTGATTGGTCATATTATGGTGGTGATTTAGATATTAGATATAATCTTCAAAATGTTTTTGGAAAATCTAAATGGTTTGATCCATATTTAGCCGTAGGTGGTGGTTATACTTTTATGAATGATTTAGGTGTTGGTACTTTTAATGGAGGTGCAGGTTTTAATATTATGTTTACTGATCATTTAGGTTTAAACATTCAATCAACTTATAAACATTCTTTTGACGAAGCTAGAGTTCTACCTCACTTCCAACATGCATTAGGTGTTATTGTTAAGTTTGGTGGAAAAGATACTGACAAAGATGGTATTTATGATAAAGATGATGAATGTCCAGAAGTATTTGGTTTAGAAGCATTCAATGGTTGTCCTGATACAGATGGTGACGGTATTAAAGATGGTGACGATGCGTGTCCAAATGAAGCTGGTTTAGCTGCATTAAATGGCTGTCCTGATGCTGATGGTGATGGTGTTGCTGATAAAGATGATCAATGTCCAAATGAAGCTGGTACTGCTGCAAATAATGGTTGTCCTGATGCTGATGGTGATGGCGTATATGACAAGGATGACGAGTGTAAAGATGTTGCTGGTCCTAAAGAAAATAAAGGTTGCCCATGGCCAGATACAGACGGTGATGGCGTATTAGATAAAGATGATAATTGTGTTAATGAAGTAGGTCCTGCTTCTAATCAAGGTTGTCCATTAATCATCATTACTGAAGAGGCTAAAGCTAAATTAGATGAGTTTGCTAAAGCTATTTATTTCAATACTGGTAAATCTTCTTTCAGACCAGGTGTTTCTGAAAAATTAGATTTAATTGCTGATATCATGAAAGAATACAAAGATTCTAAGTTCAGCATTGAAGGTCATACAGATAGCGTTGGTTCTAAAGAATTAAATCAGAAGCTTTCTGAAGAAAGAGCTAAATCTGTATTAGATTATTTAGTATCTAAAGGTGTTAATTCTTTAAGATTATCTTCTAAAGGATTTGGTGAAGACAACCCAATTGCTTCTAATAGAACAAGAAGAGGTAGAGCTCAAAACAGAAGAACTGAAATTAATCTTAACGACTAATTAAAGTTTTAAAAATAATTGAAAGCCGCACAATGTGCGGCTTTTTTATTTTCCGCAACATTTGTACATTCGTTTTATGCCTAATTTTTTATCAAATGTTATAGATGACGTTCTTAAAAAGCCATTTTCTATTTCTAATATTACTTTTATTCTTCCAAATAAACGAGCTGGAACTTTTTTAAAGCAGGAAATAAAAAGTAAGGTAAATGAGCCTATTCTTTTTCCTGAAATAGTAAGCATAGAAGATTTCATTTATGAATTATCTTCTGTAGCCCAAATAGATCAAACGACTCTTCTTTTTAAGTTTTATTCAATTTATTTAAATAATACCAATAAAGAAATAATCGAAACTTTTGATTCTTTCTCAAAATGGGCTTTGGTGGCTTTACAAGATTTTAACGAAATAGACAGGCATAAAATTGATACTCACTATATTTTTAGTTATTTAAAAAGTATTGATAGATTAGAAAAATGGGGCACACAAAAAGGTGCTGAAACCAAATTAATAGAAAATTATCTCACTTTTTTTGATCGCCTAGAAATCTATTATTACAAACTCTATGATGAGCTTATTTCTAAAAAACAAGGCTATCAAGGAATTCAATATCGAGAAGCTGTCGAGAACCTTCAAAATTATATTGAGAACAACTCACATAAAAAGCTTGTTTTTGTAGGATTCAACGCTCTAAATAAATCTGAAGAGCTAATCATTCAAGAATTATTAGAAAATGAATTAGCAACCATTTATTGGGATGTCGACTCATATTATTATAAAGATCATCCGGCATCTATTTTTTTGAGAAAATATAAGAATGATTGGAAATACTTTAAAGACAATTCTTTTAATTGGATAGAGAGTAATCTAGAAAAATCAAAAAATATTAAGATAATTGGAGCTCCAAAAAATAATTCTCAAATAAAATATGTAGCAGAAATCCTCTCTAAATTAAATAGCAAAGAAAATAATTATCAAAATACAGCTTTAGTATTAGCTGATGAATCTTTACTTCCTCTAACTCTAAGTTCTTTACCTAATAGTGTTGAGCGTGTAAATATAACTATGGGTTATGATCTAAAAAACATGTCTATTACATCATTAATAGAGGTAATCTTTAAATTACATATTAATACTAAAAACCAGGGTAAATCATATTATTATAAAAACATTATTTTGGTACTGAGTCACCCTTTAATAAACAAAATATTAAATAGTACTTCGCTAGTTGATGAAATATTAAAGAACAATTATATCTACATAAATAAGGACATTTTTAGAGTTATTTCGGAAAAAATATCAATCGCAACTGATTCAATTCACTTTTTAATTGATAACTGGTATAATGATGCAAATATCGCGCTCAAAAACTGTATTCACTTAATAGAAATTTTAAAGGAAAAAACTAGCGATACAATTGAACGTGAATTCTTATTTAAGAATCTTACAGTATTAAATCAAATACTGCAACTAAATATTGATTCAGGGTATGTAAAAAATATTAAAACTCTTTCACAGCTATTTAAACAAATAATTAAAAACGAAAAACTATCCTTTCAAGGCGAACCTTTATCCGGACTCCAATTAATGGGCATGTTAGAAACACGTGTTCTGGATTTTGAAAATGTAATACTAACTTCTGTTAACGAAGGAATATTACCTGCGGCTAAATCAGATAATTCTTTTATTCCATTCGATGTAAAAAAAGAAGTTGGTTTACCTACATATCAAGAACGAGATGCAATCTTTTCGTATCACTTTTATCGTTTAATTCAAAGAGCGAAAAATATTTATTTACTCTACAACACAGAAAATGATCAATATGGTTCAGGTGAGCAAAGCCGATTTATTACTGAGTTAGAAATTAATAAACCCTCAGCTATAGAGAAATATGTTGTTAGTCCTAAAGTAAATTCTGACAAATCAGAACTTAAACAAATTAATAAAACGGCATCCATTATTAATCGATTAGAAGAACTGGCAAAAAAAGGATTTTCACCAACATCTTTGACTAATTATATAAACAACCCTATTAAATTTTATGAGCATAAGATACTAGGAGTTAAAGAAATCGAAGAAGCAGAAGAAACTATAGCTGTCAATACTTTAGGAACAATTATACATAAAACTTTAGAGTCATTTTATCTCCCTTTTAAAGGAACAATACTTCAATCTGAAGATATCCTCGTAATGAAAAAGAAAGTTGCCTCCGAGGTTAAAAAATGGTTTACTAAAGAATATAGGAATGGTGATATTTCTTCAGGAAAAAACTTATTGATCTACAACGTTGCACAACAGTTTATTACTAATTTTTTGAATTATGAATTAAAATTATTGAAAGAGGGAAAGCAACTTAAAATTTTAGAACTTGAATATGATCTAGAAACAGAAATATTAGTTGAAGATTTAAATTTCCCTATAAAATTAATTGGCCAAGCAGATAGAATAGACGAACTAGATGGCGTGTTAAGAATTATAGATTATAAAACAGGGAAGGTTGAACAAAAAGATTTAACAGTAAAAGACTGGTCTGTAATTACCTCGGATTATAAGTTCAGCAAAAGTTTTCAGGTGCTACTATATGCTTTTATCTATAACAGAATGAACACCAGAAATAATTCGAAAATAATTGAAAGTGGTGTTGTTTCATTTAAGAATCTGAAATCAGGGTTTTTAAAATTTAATAAAGCCCCTATTTCTCAAGAAGACATGGATCATTTTATAGTAGAATTAAAAGAGCTCATAGAAGAAATTTTCAACCAAGCTGTTCCTTTTACTGAAAATGAGAATAAATATTTTTAAAATATGAAAATCATTAAAAATCATATAATCGACGGGCAACATCAAAAACCTATTTTAATTGACTTTTTATATAGTAACAATCATCAATTAAAACCCATTGTCATTTTTGCTCATGGTTATAAGGGTTTTAAAGATTGGGGTTGTTGGAATTTAGTTGCAGAACAATTTGCTAACAATAATTTTTTCTTTGTGAAGTTCAATTTTTCACATAACGGAGGTACTGTAGACCAACCTATAGATTTTCCAGATCTAGAAGCTTTTGCAGAAAATAATTACACCAAAGAGCTTGACGATCTACAATCTGTTATAGATTTTATTTTGTCTAATGATGATTTTAAAGATCAAATTGATCCGAACAGCATCACGTTAATTGGTCATTCAAGAGGTGGTGGAATTGTAACGATAAAAGCTTCTGAAGATAGTAGAGTTACAAAATTAATTACTTGGGCAAGTATTTGTGATTTTGGAAAACGAACTGCAACGGTTGGTAATCTTGAACAATGGAAAAAAGATGGAGTTAAATATGTGTTGAATGGTAGAACAAAACAAATGATGCCTCATAACTATCAATTTTATAAAGATTTTAAAGCGAATGAAGATAGATTGAAAATTAAATCTGCAACAGAAAAATTGAAAATACCACATTTAATTATTCATGGTAAAAACGACCCTTCTGTTCTTTTTAATGAAGCTGAATCTTTACATAAATGGAACGCTAAAAGTGTCTTACTATCTATTGAAAATGCAAATCATGTATTTGGCGCAAAACATCCTTGGGAAGAAAAAAGCATGCCTTCTCAATTAATAGAAGTTGTTGATAGATCAATTGAGTTTCACAGTTAAAACAATAAAAAAACCGCATCAAGTGCGGTTTGAAATTTAAGTGTGGAGAAGATGGGAGTCGAACCCACGACCTCTTGACTGCCAGTCAAGCGCTCTAGCCAGCTGAGCTACATCCCCAAATTATTTATGCAATTCCCTTTAGAACTAAAAGCGGAATTCTACTTTCAAAATAAGATTTTTTAACAGTATCTTTTTCCCAAAGTTTAGCAAAAAATCCACGCTTACGTCGCATCACACATAGCATATCAGGTTCTGTTATATGTAAGTGTTCTAAAACTCCCTGAAAAATAGTGGCATTTTCTGTCGTTTTAAAAGTTGTAGCTAGATTTTTCAAATCTTCACTAACTTCTTTATCATCATCAGTTGCTTTAGGTGTAATAATTTGAATTAGGTCTACGGTAGCGTTAAACTTGTTTAAAATCTTTATAAAAGGATCTAATACAGTTCCCGGTTTTATTTTACCAGATTTAATAGCCATTAAAATTTTTGAAACTGGTTTAAATCTATATTGAGCAGGAACAATTAATACCGGCACGTCAATATCTTTTACCAGGCTCCCCGGTATCTTACCTAAATATAGGGTTTCATCTGTCGAAACACTTTTAGCTGATGATACAATTAGATCAATTTCTAAATGTTTTGCTAATGCTTCAATACTATCAAATACGTTTCCTCTAATCGAGGCCGCAGCTATCTCTACATTTTTTGTGTCTACTTGGTCTAATATATTTTGAAGTTCTTGTTTACTATCTTCTTCTAAAACAGCATCGATATTTTTTAAAGATCCTGCAACACGAGTGCTTTCATATATTTGAGTAACATACACTTTTGCGCCAATTGCGTTAGCAAAGTCTATTGCATATTGTAAAGTGTTTACTGCGTTACCACTTGAACCTATTGGAACTAATAAATTTTTCATTAGCTTAAAATTTTTGCAAAGATAATTCAATTAAAATTAAAAACCCTTACTAACGAAAGTAAGGGTTATATAGTATCTATAATAATGAAACTCTTTTTAGTATCTATAATATTCAGGTTTATATGGTCCTTCAACCGTAACACCAATATATTCAGCTTGATCTTCACGTAAAGTCTCTAACTCTACACCTATTTTTTCTAAGTGTAAACGCGCTACTTTCT
Source organism: Maritimimonas rapanae (assembly GCF_057837205.1). Classification (NCBI taxonomy): domain Bacteria; kingdom Pseudomonadati; phylum Bacteroidota; class Flavobacteriia; order Flavobacteriales; family Flavobacteriaceae; genus Maritimimonas; species Maritimimonas rapanae. Next base: position 273,514 of record NZ_JBYQFI010000002.1, read on the forward strand.
CATCAAGATGCTTAGGCAACATATATACTTTGTTTTCGTATTTATCAGAATTATTCCAAAGTTCAATTTGTGCTAAAGTCTGATTTGTGAATGAATTACTCATTACAAAACTAGGGTGTCCCGTAGCACAACCTAAATTTACTAAGCGTCCTTCTGCCAGCACAATAATATCTTTCCCGTTAAGGGTATATTTATCAACTTGAGGCTTAATTTCTACTTTAGTATTACCATGATTATCATTTAACCATGCCATATCAATCTCATTATCAAAGTGACCAATATTACAAACGATGGTCTTGTCTTTCATTGCTTCAAAATGACGAGATTGAACAATATCTTTATTACCAGTTGTAGTAATAACAATATCTGATTTAGCCACAACAGTATCTAATTTCTTCACCTCGTAACCATCCATAGCTGCTTGCAGAGCACAAATTGGGTCAATTTCTGTAACGGTAACAATCGCACCAGCACCTCTAAATGAAGCTGCAGTACCTTTTCCAACATCGCCATAACCACACACTGTTACACGTTTACCCGCTATCATTAGATCTGTAGCGCGTTTAATTGCATCTACGGCAGATTCTCTACAACCATATTTGTTATCAAATTTCGACTTAGTAACAGAGTCATTCACATTAATTGCAGGCATTGGCAATGTGCCTTCTTTTACTCTATCGTACAATCTGTGAACACCTGTTGTAGTTTCTTCTGATAATCCTTTAATACCGTCAACAAGTTCAGGATACTTATCTAATACCATATTTGTTAGATCTCCTCCATCGTCTAAGATCATATTCAATGGTTTTTTATCTTCACCAAAGAATAGTGTTTGCTCAATACACCAATCGAATTCTTCTTCACTCATGCCTTTCCAAGCATATACTGGAAATCCAGCAGCTGCAATAGCAGCGGCAGCTTGATCTTGTGTAGAGAATATATTACAAGAACTCCAAGTAACTTCAGCTCCAAGAGCTTGTAATGTTTCAATTAGTACAGCTGTTTGAATTGTCATATGCAAACATCCTGCAATTCGAGCTCCTTTTAAAGGCTGCTCGTTTTTATATTCTTCGCGTAAAGACATTAAGCCTGGCATTTCAGCTTCAGCTAATTCAATCTCTTTTCTTCCCCAATCAGCCAAAGAAATATCTTTCACTTTATAAGGAACATACGTAGCGGTTTTTGTACTCATATTCGTATCTTTGTTTATCTCTAAATTAGCTTGCAAAGTTACGGAATAACTTTTTAATATGCCTATTTACAAGACAATTGACGTAAACAATACAACTAAAGTCTACATCTGGAAGATCGAAGAATCTTATGTCGAACTTTCGAAAGGAATTGAATTAACAGCTACTTGTCAAAAAAGAGTTGACGGTATGAAATCTGAATTACATCGTCGAGGATTTATGAGTGTCCGTCATTTATTAGCTAAAGCAGGATATGTAGATGCTGATCTATTTTATGATAATTTAGGAAAGCCTCATTTAAAAGACGGTAATTATATTTCAATTACACATTCGTTTCATTTTTCAGCAATTATTGTGAGTGAAGACACTTCAGTGGGAATTGATATTGAGAAGCAACGCGATAAAATCGTTCGAATAGCAAATAAATTTACTCCTTTAAGAGAATATAAAATAATAGCCAATCATGATGCCTTGGTTAGTAAATTAACTATTGTTTGGGGAGCTAAAGAATCGTTATTTAAAATACATCCTGCTGAAGGATTGAGCTTTTTAAATAATATATATATAGAAGATTTCTCTTTTGACGATGCACAAACAACAGGAAAAGTGAAATTTAACGGTAAAGCCACAAATTATTCTATCACATTTTTAGAGTTTGAAGGATTTACCTGCGTTTACGCTCTACAATAATTATGGATAGAATTTATAAAGGCATTATAGATGCGACTCTATCCAATAAAAAACTATTGGCAATTCTAATTGATCCCGACAAGGTAGTTTTAGAAAAACTGCCTGATCTTTTTGATAAAATACACAATTCTGTAGCCACACATATTTTTATAGGTGGCAGTACAGATAAAAATCAAAAATCAAAATCTGTTGTTCAAAAAGTTAAACAATTAACTCAGTTACCTGTTTTACTGTTTCCAGGAGATTATTCTCAAATCACGCAAAAAGCAGACGGTATTCTTTTTTTATCATTGATGTCTGGTAGAAATCCTGAATACTTAATTGAGCAACAAATTAAATCTGTGCCCTCTTTAATGGGGTCTGATCTAGAAATAATCCCAACTGGGTATTTATTGATAGATGGAGGTATTGAAACTGCGGTGCAGAGAGTTAGCAACACAATACCTATTTCACAAAATAATGTGCAAGAAATAGTTCATACAGCCGTAGCAGGTCAATATTCTGGTAAACAACTCATCTACCTCGAAGCCGGTTCAGGAGCAACGGTGCCCGTTGAGGCAAGTATTATAAAAGCAGTGAAGGGAGAACTGACTATCCCGTTAATTATAGGTGGTGGCATAAGAAACAAAGAACAGTTAGGAAACGCTTATTTAGCTGGTGCAGATATGGTAGTAATAGGTACGGCTTTTGAGGAAAATCAAAATTTCTTTAACGAATTGAGTAAATGAATGAATTAATAGATTTTTTTATTGAGCCTTATAAGAATGCCGAAGTAATTAATATTGTTCTAGAATTTATAGCAGCTTTTTTTGGGGTTGTTAGTGTTTTTTATGCTAAAAAAGAAAATATTTTAGTCTACCCTACTGGCATTATTAGTACAGGTTTATATGTGTATTTATTATCTCAATGGAACCTCTATGGTGATTTAATCATTAACATTTACTACACTGCTATGAGTATTTATGGCTGGTATATGTGGAGTAAAATTATTGATGACGATAAACACCACATTCCAATTACAAGAACGGATAAAAACGACAAATTAAAAACTACTGGTATTTTTATTTTTACTTCGCTATTTGTAATTGCTGTTTATCGATATTACAATGTGATGCCTAATAATTTAGGGCTTTCAGAGAGTATTAATTATGCTATTACAAATATGTTTTCGGGTAGTCTAGAAAATTTTAGAAAGATCACTCCTTTTCTAGACACGTTTACCACGGGAATTTTCTTTGCGGCTATGTGGTTAATGGCCAATAAAAAAATAGAGCATTGGATATTCTGGATTGCAGGAAACATTGTTTCTATTCCGCTTTATTTTGTAAAAGGTTACGGTTTTACCGGAATTCAATACACAATTTTCTTAATTTTAGCTATTCAAGGATACATCTTATGGAAGAAAAGCTTAAACAGCAACCTGCAAACATCATAAAAGTTGTATTGTTTGGTCCCGAATCTACAGGAAAAACGACGCTTTCTATCCAACTTTCACGCCATTACAATACTGTTTGGGCGCCAGAATATGCTCGTGAATATTTACAAGATAAGTGGAATAATGAACGTAAGACTTGCGAAAATTCAGACCTTTTACCGATTGCCATCGGGCAAATGAAATTAGAAAATGAGCTTGCTAAAAAAGCTGATAAAATCTTAATCTGTGATACTGACCTCTTAGAAACTAAAGTCTATTCAGAAGAATATTATGGCGGGTTTGTAGATCCAAAATTAGATGAAGCTGCCAAGCAAAATCAATACGATTTATACCTTCTAACTTATATAGATACTCCTTGGGAAGCTGATGATCTACGTGATAGACCTGAACAACGTTTAGAAATGTTTAATGCTTTTGAGAATGCTTTAAAAAAATACAATCGCCCATATATTTTATTAAAAGGAGATAAAGAAACACGATTAAAAATAGCTACTAAAGCTATTGATAAATTACTTGAGAAAAGTGAAGGTTTAGATAATTTCTCTGAAACATTGATTGATCTCGATCTACATTTTTTACATCAAAGCACCGATCAGCAAAATTTTAACATGGGTGATGGATTTTGAAGGTATTAGAAAAGAACTTCAATTTAAGGCCGTTAGAAGTTCTGGTGCAGGCGGGCAACATGTAAATAAGGTATCCTCTAAAATTGAATTAACGTTTGATGTTGCAAATACTTCCCATTTACCTGAAGAGGAAAAAGAATTACTTTATAAAAACCTTTCAACTAAGCTTACCAAAGATAAGCTGCTGATTCTTTTTTGTGACGAAAGTCGCAGTCAGCATAAAAATAAAGAGCTAGCTATTGAACGCTTTTACGAACTTCTTAAGAAAGGATTAAAAAAACCTAAACGGAGAAAAGCGACTAAACCAACCAAAGCATCTGTAAAAAACCGATTAGATAAAAAGAAGAAGCAATCAGAAAAGAAAAGTGGTCGAAAAAAACCTAACCTTAACTAATTCTGTTTCAGCTTCAATTGTATTATATTTATACCTCAGAACTAACTCCTTATGAAAACTACTATTTCTACCCTATTTATTTGCCTTTCTGTTTTTTCATTTTCCCAGAAAAAAGTTTTAAATCATTCTGATAAAGAAATTTGGAATGCTATAAAAGATCAAGCCATATCACCTAACGGCGACTATATTATGTATTCTCTCGAAAAAGGTGAACGAGATAATTTTCTAAACATAAAAAATAAGGATGCTTCAACTTTATTTGAATATGCAAGAGGTCTGAAAGGACAATTTTCATATGATTCTAAATTTGCTTTTTTTACTATCAAGCCTTGGAAGGATAGTATAGCAGAATTGAAACGAAAAAAGGTGAAAAAAGATAAATTACCGAAAGATTCTATAGGTGTTTTTAATTTGATCGATAAATCATTGACTAAAATAGCCAATGTGAAATCCTACAAAATCCCAGAAAAGTGGTCTGGTTATATTGCTTATACTTTTGAAGAAATGAAATCAAAAAAGAAAGAAAAAAAGGATTCAACTCAAGCAAAAGACAAAAAGAAAAAGAAGTCTAAAAAAGTAGGTAAAGAAAACGGATATCATTTAGTGCTCAAAAACCTCACAACAAAAAAGCAAGATACATTTAAGTATGTCACTCATTTTACATTTGCCAAAGAAGGAAAACGATTTGCTTATTCAACTACTGGTGAAAAGGACAAAATCAATGCTGGTGTTTATGTGTTAAACCTAGAAAATGAAGAGGTAAAACCAATATATCAAACTGAAAAAGCAAAATTCTATCAACTAAATTTTAGCGATTCGGGGAAGAATCTCGCATTTGTAGTTGATAATGATACTACAAAAGTTCAGGTGCGTCCAAACGAATTATATCATTGGAAAGAAAATAACACTTCAGCCAAAAAATTACTTGATAGCAATTCTTCACCGAAAGGATATTTAGTGTCTTCCGATGGGGAAACTCATTTTTCAAAGGATGAATCTAAATTGTATTTTGGGTTGGCTGCTCCTCCAATAGTAAAAGACACTACACTTATAGACGATGAAATTGTAAATGTAGAAGTATGGACTTATAATGAGCCTAGACTATATACAGTTCAAGAATTAGATGTAAAAAATGATAAAAAGAAATCTTACAAAACGGCAATTCATCTTAATAGCAATAATAAACTAGTGCAACTAGGCACAAAAGAGCATCCAAATACGAAGCTCGCAAATGAAGGCAATGGGTCTTTTGCATTAGTTGATAATCCTGAACCGCATCAACTCGAAAGTCAATGGGATGGTTTATGGGCAAGAGAATATGCTATTGTAGTTATAGAAAATGGTAATCGAAAGAAAATACTTGCTAAAGTCGCTGGTAATGTAAACTTAAGCCCGAAAGGTATGTATGCCTTTGGCTACAATCGCATTGATAGCACTTGGTTTGCCTATAACATCAAAAATTCTAAATACCAACCTTTAACTAAGGGCAAAGTTTTTTATAACGAATTACACGACAGTCCAACACCACCCTATCCTTATGGTAGTGCTGGTTGGACTAAAGATGATAAACACCTAATTCTTTATGATCGTTATGACCTATTTAAGTATAATCCTACTACTGGTGAAAACTCAAGATTAACAAAAGGTAGAGAAACCAAAACAGTTTACAGGTATTTTAAACTTGATGATGAAGAGCGATTTCTAGATGCTAATAAAAAATGGTTGCTATCTACTTTTAATGAAAACACTAAAGATGGTGGGTTTTATGAATTCAACCCAAAAAATAATAAAGGAAAACAGCTTGTTGTAAGTCCACATAGATATTCAAGAACCAAAAAGGCTAAATTGAATGATGGATTTATTTTTACCAGAGAATCATTTCAAGAATTTCCAGATATTCGATATGCTGACCTTAACTTTAAAAATCAAGTTAAGATTAGTAATGCTAATCCTCAACAAAAGGATTACAATTGGGGCACTATTGAGCAGATAAAATGGACATCCCTTGACGGAAAAGAATTAACAGGAATGTTGGTTAAACCAGAAAATTTTGACCCCGATAAGAAGTATCCCATGATCGTTAATTTTTATGAGAAAAGTTCTAATGGTTTACACAGACATCGTGCTCCAACCTTTGGGCGTTCAACAATTAATTATCCATATTATGCTAGTAACGGATATGTAATCTTTAATCCAGATGTTTATTATCGTGAAGGTTATCCTGGTGAAAGTGCTTATAATTGTGTGATTCCAGGAGTTACTTCTTTAATTGAAAAAGGATTCATTGATAAGGATAATATCGGAGTACAAGGTCATAGCTGGGGTGGTTATCAAATTGCTTATTTAGTTACCAAAACAGATATTTTTAAAGCCGCTGAAGCTGGTGCACCAGTACCCAATATGATTAGTGCATATGGTGGAATTCGATGGTGGACTGGTCTAAGTAGACAGTTTCAATATGAACATACGCAAAGTAGAATTGGTGGTACACCATGGGAATATCCTGCTCGTTATATAGAGAATTCACCTATTTTTAATCTTGATAAAGTAAATACTCCCTTACTAATTATGCACAATGATGCTGATGGTCATGTACCATGGTATCAAGGCATAGAGCTCTTTGTAAGTTTAAGACGTTTAGGTAAACCTTCGTGGTTTTTAAATTATAATGATGAACCACATTGGCCATTAAAATTTCAGAATAGAAAAGATTTTAATATAAGACTCTCACAATTTTTTGATTACTATTTAAAAGGAGCAGCAAAACCTGTATGGATGAAACGAGGTGTGCCGGCAATAGAAAAAGGGATTAATCAAGGGTTAGAATTATTAAACGGTAAAGGGTAATTATTGATTCATCTTTTCTAAAAATTCGCCCATTTTCTGATGGACAATGTTCATAGCTTTTAAAGGACGTACCATAACTTTTAACGATTTTAACTGCCCTTGATCATTGAATGTAATTATATCTACACCCTCAACGGTAACTCCATCAATTTCTGTTTTAAATTCTAAGACTGAATAATTGTCTTCTGAGATTTCGTTAACATATTCAAAAGTTTTATTTGCTATAATTTGCTCAGCAGCTAGTAAGTACATTTTTACAAAAAACTTGCCTTCAATAGGCGTAAAAACCACTGGTGAATAAAGTACTGCATCATTTGCTAGAAACTTGTCCAATAACGATACATCTCTATTTTCTATAAACTGATGCCATGTTTTTAATCCTTTTGTTTGACTCATATTTTTCTATTTTGGAAGCCCTAAAATATAATATCCTAGCTTTTTACCATTCTTTTTTGTTGCTGTTTCCATTGTCCAAGAATAAGAATCATCTCGTATGCCTTCCAACAATTCATTCACATCATTAAAGGTATACATTCTTGGTAAAGACGCTTGTCCGTCCCAGGCATAAAAAATGGGGATAATCGGTATCAAATAGGTGAAAATAATTTGTTTTAAAGACAATGGCTTGCAAAATGGTGTCATAAACAACACCATTACAAAGAGAATTACCAGTGAAATCGGCAATAACAACCACCATAATAGCAGTGGCATCTTGTTTTCAGCTATCTCATAGATTAGTAAAGGTTGTCTATTTTCTTGAGCTGATTTTAATATTTGCTTAGCCTTATCGGGAGGCATATGATGAAAACTATTCACCATAGTTTTTAATCCTGCTTGTGCTTGGCTCAAATTAGTGGCATCAAGTGATTCTTCTTGATATGTAATATGATTGAGCTGTTGATTGTTAATATAATCTATAAACTCTTTGTTAGGATACAAGTCTGTCAATACTAAAGAGAAAGGGCTGTCATTATTTTTATTCAAATGCTGAATTACCTGTGGCATAATACCTCCAGAGCCTGAACCCATATCTACTACCCTATCAAAAGAATACTTTTCTTTGATTTTAAGTAGTAAAACTGCCAATACTTCTTTAGTACCCATTATTTTATGGAGTACAGCAATCAAGTTGGTCATGCTAGAACGTATCCAACTTGGAAACCAAGAAAAATCTTCAAATTCAAATAGTTGGATTCGTTTCATCAGTAACTCTTATTAAAGTGGTATATTCCCATGCTTACGTTTTGGATGATCTACTTTTTTACCTTCGAGCATTGCAAAAGCTTTGATCAATTTTCTACGTGTTTCTTTTGGTAAAATAACCTCATCGATAAATCCGCGTTGTGCAGCTCGATATGGATTTGCAAATTTTTTGGCATATTCAGCTTCTTTTTCAGCTAATTTAGCTTCATGATCTTCCGCTTCAGCGATTTCTTTTTTAAAGATAATTTCACTGGCTCCCTTCGCTCCCATTACAGCAATTTCAGCTGATGGCCATGCAAAATTCATGTCAGACCCTATATGTTTTGAATTCATTACATCGTAAGCACCACCATAAGCTTTACGCGTAATTACACTCACTCTAGGTACCGTAGCTTCACTTAAAGCATATAATAATTTAGCTCCATTGGTGATGATAGCGTTCCATTCTTGATCTGTTCCTGGTAAAAATCCTGGTACGTCTACTAATACCAATAATGGAATATTAAAACAGTCGCAAAAACGGGTAAATCGCGCTGCTTTTTTAGAACTATTCACATCTAAGCATCCTGCTAAACTCATTGGTTGATTGGCAACTATACCAACACTTCTTCCCGCCAGTCTCGCAAAACCAACTACAATATTTTCGGCGTAGTCCTTATGAATTTCGAAGAAAGAATCAGTATCACTAATGCCACTTATTACCGCACGCATATCGTAAGGCTTATTGGCATTCTCTGGAACAACAGCAGACAACTCCTCACGATACTCATCACCCAATTTATAAGGTATTTGTTTAGTGGTTTCCTGATTGTTTTGAGGCATAAAACTTAATAATGTTTTAACATCCTCAAGACATTGTACATCGTTTTCTGATGTTAAATGCGTTACACCAGATTTAGTAGCGTGCGTAGAAGCACCACCTAATTCTTCTGAAGTAACTTCTTCATTCGTAACTGTTTTAACCACGTTCGGCCCAGTAACAAACATATAACTAGAATTCTCTACCATAACGGTAAAGTCGGTCATCGCTGGAGAATACACAGCGCCACCGGCACAAGGCCCCATAATAGCTGAAATCTGCGGAATCACTCCTGATGCTTGTACATTTCTATAAAAAATATCGGCATAGCCTCCTAAAGAGCGAACACCTTCTTGAATACGTGCTCCGCCTGAATCATTTAAACCAATTAATGGAGCACCCACTTTTACGGCCAAGTCCATAATCTTACATATCTTTTCGGCGTGTGTTTCTGATAATGAACCTCCAAAAACAGTAAAGTCTTGAGCAAAAATATAGATCAGTCGCCCGCCTATAGTTCCATAACCCGTGACTACACCATCACCATAGAACTGTTGTTTATCCATACCGAAATCGGTAGTTCGATGCGTTACTAAAATACCAACCTCCTCGAAAGAACCTTCATCTAATAAATAGTCGATACGTTCACGAGCCGTTAATTTTCCTTTTTGATGTTGACGCTCGATTCGCTTTTCTCCTCCACCTAATTTCGCCTTAGCAATTTTATCTTGTAGTTTATCTATTTTAGATTTCACGAGTTGGTACTTTTAAGGTTTGTTGTTCTTCCAGATACATTTTCAAAGCTATTTTAGCGGCTATTTCAGCTTCTGTTTTATAGGTCTCTTCTAATAATTCTTTTGAATAGTATTTCTTTACAAAATGTGTGTCAAAATTTCCTGAAATAAAGGCTTCATGTTCACATACGAACTTTCCAAAAGGTAATGTTGTTTGAATTCCTTTTACTTTATAATTTGCAATAGCATCTTTCATTAATTCAATCGCTTCAGTACGTGTTTTACCATAGGTTATGAGCTTAGAGATCATTGGGTCGTAATAAATAGGTATCTCCATACCTTCTTCAAAACCATCATCAACACGAATATTTTCACCTTTCGGTGGATTATATACTTCTAGAGTTCCAATACTTGGCAGAAAATCATTCAATGGATCTTCTGCGTACACACGTAGTTCTAAAGCGTGACCATTAATTGTTAAATCTTGTTGTGAAAAGGATAATTGCTCACCACGAGCAATCTTTATTTGCTGTTCAACTAAATCAACACCAGTTATCAATTCTGTTACAGGATGCTCTACCTGCAAGCGAGTATTCATTTCGAGAAAATAGAAATTCTTGTTCTCATCTAATAAGAATTCAACAGTACCAGCTCCTAAATAATCACAAGCTTTAGCAACTTTTACGGCAGCTTCACCCATCTTTTGGCGAATTTCTGGTGTTAACACACTCGATGGTGCTTCCTCTACCACTTTTTGATGACGGCGTTGTACGCTACATTCACGTTCAAATAAATGCACAACATTACCATAATTATCAGCCAATACTTGAATTTCAATATGGCGAGGTGAGCCCACATACTTTTCTATAAATACAGAGCCATCACCAAAAGCGGATTCTGCCTCAGAAATGGCACGTTGCATTTGTTCGGTGATGTCTTCTTCTTTTTCTACAATACGCATTCCTTTTCCACCACCACCAGCAGAAGCTTTTATTAAGATAGGGTAGCCTATTTCTTTGGCAACCTTTTCTGCATACCCAACATTTGTAACCGCTTCATCAATTCCTGGCACCATTGGGATATCATAATCTTTAACGGCATCTTTAGCTGCTAATTTGCTTCCCATTACCTTAATGGCTTTTGATTTTGGTCCTATAAAGGTAATATCAGCTTTTTCAACCGCTTCAGCAAAATTTGCATTCTCACTTAAGAATCCATAGCCCGGATGTATACCATCAACATCTAACGACTTGGCCACTTTAATAATCTTATCACCTAATAAGTAGGATTGATTTGACGGAGCTGGACCAATACAAACGGCTTCATTTGCAAAACGCACATGTGGGGCATTTCTATCTGCTTCAGAAAAAACAGCAACTGTTTTAATACCCATTTTTTTTGCAGAACGCATTACACGCAATGCAATCTCTCCTCTATTTGCTACTAAAATCTTCTTCATGTTATTCCATTTCAATTAATAGTTCATTTTTTTCAACCTTATCTCCGGCTTTAATTGTAATTGATTTTACAATACCATCCTTTGGGGCTACTAAAGTATTTTCCATTTTCATTGCTTCTAGCACCAAAACACCATCACCTTCCTTAACCTCTTGGCCATTTTTTACGTCGATAGAAACAATTAATCCTGGCATGGGTGCTTTAACATCATTTGCCTTTTTTACCGATGAAGCTTCTAATCCTAATTCAGTAATCAACATATCCAATTCATTGGAAATAGCTATTTCGTAACTATTACCATTTACCTGAACAGTGTATTTTTTTTGATTAAAATCAGATTCAAGAACAATAGCATCAAAGGACTGATTCCCTTTCAAAATATGATAATTGTTTTTGATTTTTTCAATCAGGTCTAGGCTTTTAATTTCTTCTTCAGAAAAATCAAAATTATAAGATTCATTGACCTTTACTTTAAATGATCGACTCATAAAGAATTTTGTAATTAGAAAGGCTAAAATAATAATTTAAACTAGGCATTGCTAATTAAAAAATAGCTAGTAATTTTGCAACGTTCTCATAAAGGGGTGCCTATTATCGGCTGAGATCATACCCATTGAACCTAGAACAGGTAATGCTGTTTAGGAAAGTGAATAAAAATGAAGCTTAGCTTCATTCAACAAAACAAATTATTAATTAAGAATAATTACCTCTTTTTATTCGGTTAAAAATTTTAATCGATGAAAAATTTATCATTATTCTTGACATTACTGACACTTTCGGTCAGTATTTTTGCTCAAGAGAAAAAACAGGACACCACCAAAGTTGAAAAATTAGACGAGGTTCTAGTTAAAGCTGTGCGTGTAAAAGCAACAGCTCCAGTAACACACTCAAACCTAAGTAAAAAAGAAATAGCTAAGCGTAATTTAGGACAAGACATTCCGGTTCTACTTAATTATTTGCCTTCTGTAATTAGTTCTTCTGACGCTGGTGCTGGTGTTGGTTATACCTATTTGCGAGTTCGTGGTTCTGACGCAACCCGAGTGAACATTACCATTAACGGTATACCTTATAACGATGCTGAAAGCCAAGGAACTTTTTGGGTAAACCTTGGTGATTTTGCTTCATCTACCCAAAGCTTACAATTACAACGAGGCGTAGGTACATCTACCAATGGTTCTGGAGCCTTTGGTGCAAGTTTAAATTTATTGACCGATGCTATTTCTGATAAAGCCTACGGAGAGGTCTCAAATTCCTATGGATCTTATGCAACAAGAAAGCATACCGTAAAGCTGAGTTCTGGATTGATAAATGATAATATTGAAATTATTGGGCGCCTTTCAAATATTTATTCTGATGGTTATGTAGATCGTGCCTTTACAGATCTAAAATCGTATTTTTTACAAGCTTCATATATCGGTGATAATACCTTAATTAAGGCCTTAACCTTTGGTGGTAAAGAGAAAACCTACCAGGCTTGGTTTGGATTAACTGCAGAACAGTTAGAAGAAGACAGGCGTCAGAACCCGTATACTTATGAAAATGAAACTGACAATTATGATCAAAATCATTATCAGCTACACTGGAATCAAAAATTAAACGAGAATTGGTCTACAAATCTTGGTTTAAATTATACAAAGGGTGAAGGTTATTTTGAACAATTTAAAGAAGGTGAATCAGCAGTTGATTTTGTGAATTTAATTGAAGATGATAGCGATGTTATTGTGAGAAGATGGTTAGACAATGATTTTTATGTTACCAACTTTAACGTAAATTATAAAAATGAAAAAATTGATATAATTACGGGTTTATCATATAGTAATTATATTGGAGATCATTTTGGTGAAGTGATTTGGGGCAGTAACTTGGCAGCAAATGCTAATATTCGTGATCGCTACTATTTTAGTGATACCAAAAAAACTGATTTTAGCATCTTTTCTAAGACGACTTTCCGCATGAGTGAGAAAATTGATGCTTATATTGATTTTCAAGGACGTTTTGTAAATTATGAAACCGAAGGATTAACTTCAGATAGACTACCTATTGATATTGATACAGATTTTAGTTTTTTTAACCCAAAAATTGGACTTACTTACGCTGTTAACAAAAATAATAGTTTGTACGCTTCTTATGCGCGAGGAAATAGAGAGCCTAACCGTAATGATTTTGAAAGTAATAAAGACAATGTTACTCATGAAACTCTAAATGATTTTGAATTGGGGTGGAGATTAAACACTAAAAACATAAAATTAAACACCAATATTTTCTTTATGGATTATGAAAATCAGTTGGTGTTGACTGGCGCTATTGATGATGTTGGAGCTTACTTAAGAGAAAATGTAAAAGATAGTTATCGCTTAGGTTTAGAATTAGATGCCAACATTCTAATTTCTGATAACATTAGATTGAACTCAAATCTTTCAATAAGTGAAAATAAGATCAATGATTTAATGATAGAAAGAGATGGCGAATTAAATAATTTTGGCAAAACAAATATTGCCTTTTCGCCTAATTTTATTTCAGGAAACTCCTTGACTTTTTTACCTGTTAAGAATCTACAACTTTCTCTAATGGGTAAATATGTAAGCTCTCAATACTTAAGTAATACTGATACCGAAGCATCTAAAATTGATGACTATTTTATTAGTGATTTTAATATTATTTACGAAATTAAACCAAATAAAATATTTAAGTCTATAGTATTCTCTGGTCTTGTAAATAACCTTTTTAATAAAGAATATGTAGATAGAGGTTATACCTATTTAGATTTTTGGAGCGGACCTAATTCTGTGGAAGTTCAAGGATATTATCCACAGGCTACCAGAAATTTTTTAGTGGGTGCAACTTTGAAATTTTAGTTAAAATATTATGTTGCTTTGAGCGGAGCGAAAATCTATTCTAAGATTCTTCACTTCGCTCAAAATGACATTTTACTTATATGCAGAGATGATCTGGCCTTCTTTTTGCCATGCAGTAAACCCACCAAGAAGGTTATACACTTTTGTAAAACCTTCTTCTTCTAAAAGTTTAGCAGCTCTAGCACTTCTACCTCCTGACTTGCAATACACCAAAATGGGTTTCGATTTATCTAACTTATTTGAAGTCTCAGTAAGAAAATTTTCTTGTTTCACATCAATAAGTTGGGCATTAGAAATGAAGCCTTGCTCATACTCCTCAAGGGTTCTTACATCAATTAATTGCACATCTTTATTGTCTAATAATTTTTTAAAATCGGTAACCGAGAGGTCTTCTATAACCTTAACAGGAGTGTCACTTTTCTCTTTCTCTTTACACGAAAATGTTATTGTTAACAACAAAAGAAAAACTATTTTTTTCATTTTTTATAATTGAATTTTAATTCTATGCGACTTCCATCTTTTTGTTTCATCAACACATACACATTCATTTCATTTTCATCGATCTTTTCAAAGGTCATACCATCGAAATAAACAGCATTGTCTGTAATCTTTACCAATGGAAAATCTACAGTTTCATCTTTGGTTTCCCATCCTTTTAAATCTGCATGAAAATGTTTCAATTGTAAAATCAAAGATTCTTTTATTTCTCTGATAATTTCAATTTCATAAAAGGACACTTTTCCGTTATTAATTAACTTAAAAGTTGCCATCATAGAATCTCCTGATGGTTCGCTCCAGTTTTCTTCAGTTATACCTCCAAATGCTTCTCCCTTCCAGTTACCGGCTATCCAGGCAACTTCTGTAAGTTTGGCTTTTGGTGAAGCTGTTAAGCTGTCTAAACTGTAAATATGTTCCGTAACCTTAGTTTGGGCACTAATACTAAAAGTTAAAGTGATTGCGAAAAATAGAATAGAGTATTTCATGATCTAATATATTTATACTAAAGACGAATTACTTTAAAGTTGTTGGACAAACATACTCTGTTTTTTTAATCCCTGTACTCTTTATAGCTCCATATCCTCCAGCAACATCAATTACATTATGAAAACCTCTTGCTTTTAAAATAGAAGCTGCAATTACCGAGCGATAACCTCCAGCACAATGTACATGGAATTTTTTATCCGCTGGAAATTCAGAGATATGTTGATTGATAAAATCTAATGGAGTATTCGATACACCTTCTATATGTTCGCTTTTATATTCGCCTGGTTTTCTAACATCAAAAACTAAGGCATTTTGTTCATTTATTCTTGCTTCTAATTCTTTAGCAGAAATAGATTCTAACGAATCTATTTCTTTACCAGAATTTTTCCATGAAACAAAGCTTCCATTTAAATAGCCAATGGTATTGTCGAAACCAACACGAGACAATCGTGTAATTGTTTCTTCTTCTCTCCCTTCTGGTGCTACTAGCAAAATTGGCTGTTCTATATCCATAATTAAAGCACCGACCCATGGTGCAAATCCACCATCAATTCCAATAAAAATTGAACGAGGAATAAACCCATTTATAAATTCTGATTGATGACGTACATCTAATACCAAAGCATCCGTTTCGTTGGCTAATCTTTCGAATTCATCTGGGCTCAATGGTTTGACTCCTTTATCTAGTACTTTATCAATACTTTCATAACCTTCTTTGTTTAACTTAACGTTTAAAGGAAAGTATTGTGGCGGTGGTAACAAACCATCTGTCACTTCTTTTACAAATTCTTCTTTGGTCATATCATCTCGCAATGCATAATTCGTTAGCTTTTGATCACCTATTGTACCCACAGTTTCTTTACTCAAATTCTTACCACATGCAGAACCCGCTCCATGAGCTGGGTATACGATTACATCATCTGCCAAAGTCATAATTTTAGTTCGTAAGCTATCATACAATATACCTGCCAATTCTTCTTGAGTCATACTAGCAGCTTTTTGCGCTAAATCAGGTCGCCCTACGTCACCTAAAAACAAAGTGTCTCCACTAAAAATAGCATGATCGTTACCGTTTTTATCCTTTAATAAATAAGTAGTACTTTCTATGGTATGTCCAGGAGTATGTAGTGCTGTAATGGTAATATCACCAATCTGAAAAACTTCACCATCCTTAGCAATATGTGAATCGAAAGATGTTTGAGCTGTTGGTCCATAAACAATCTTTGCTCCTGTTTTTTCAGCTAAAGTTACATGACCACTAACAAAATCAGCATGAAAATGCGTTTCGAAAATATATTTGATTTTAGCATTGTCTTTTTGAGCTCTTTTAATATATGGTGCTACTTCCCGTAAAGGATCAACAATTGCAACTTCTCCATTACTTTCTATATAATAAGCTCCTTGTGCTAAGCACCCTGTATATATCTGTTCAATTTTCATAATCTTTTCTTTATACTACAAATTTAATGACTATTTCTACTAATGAATCTGATTTTTGTCATAAAATACTGTTAATCAAGATTAACTTGATTCACATATTTGGTATACTTTCTTTCTTTCTTTTCTTTTTTATGATAGTAATCAACAGCCTCTTGAATGCTCATAAAGAAGTTCTTAGCTCCTATTTTCTCAATTAAGTTACTTTTTGCGAGAGCATCTCTTACGGGACCTTTAACACTAGTGATGTAAACCTCAATTCCTTTTTTATAATACTTTTCTTTTAATTCACTTAACGTAGATGTACCGGTGCTATCGATGCTGTTTATAACCTCAGCATCTATAACAATTGCTTTTAAATCATCTCCTTTAGCCTTAGCAAATTCATCTATTTTCTCTTTAAAATAATTGGCATTGGCAAAATATAGACGAGCATCAAAACGAACAATCAAGATTTCAGGATGTTCTTCTACATCATCGAATCGTGAAATATTTCTATAAAAATGTGTTGTTCCAGGTACTTTACCAAGTACAGCCATATGTGGCATTGATGATTCAAAAATTACAGAAAAAATGGAAACTAAAACCCCAACAATTATCCCTTCTTTTACCCCAATAGTTAAGGTTACAATAAAGGTTACCAGCATCATTAAAAAATCTTTTCTATTAGTTTTCCAAAGGAATTTGATGTCATCAATTTTAATCAAACTAAACACTGCAACAATAATAATTGCCGCCAAAACTGTATTTGGCAAATAATAAAAAACTGGAGTTAAAAACAACAGTGTTAATGCTACAAATAGTGCAGCAAAAGCATTTGCCATAGGGGTTTTAGCCCCAATTTCTTTATTAAGAGCTGACCTGGCAAAACTACCTGAAGATGTGTACGAACTCATGGTAGATCCAACAATATTACTCATGCCTAAAGCTATTAATTCTTGATTGGCATTCAGTTTTGGTTTTGTATAATCTTCATCAATCGCTTTTGCTATTGAAATTGCCTGTAGAAATCCTGTAAAGGCCAATGTTAATGCTAATGGGATCAATTTGTAAAAAAGATCATAATTTAAAGTAGGAATTTCAAAAGCAGGCAAACCTTTTGGTATCTCTCTTACTATTTCTATACCACCAAAATAATCTTTGAATGAGCTTACTAGTAAAATTCCTAAAATGACCACAATCAAAGGTCCTGGTATTCTTCGATTTACTCTTCTTAAGCTATACACTATTAAAATAGATATTCCTCCTAACAATAAACTTTTTAAATGAATAGATGATAAGCTATTAAAAATATCGAAGATCAGGTTTTGAATTCTATTACTGCGCTCTATATCAATCTTCAATAATCCTTTAAATTGGTTAAAACCAATTATAAGTGCAGCAGCAGTTACAAATCCTGTTAAAACAGGTTTAGACAAAAAGTTTACTATGAACCCTAACTTAAAGACACCTACAATTACTTGAATACATCCTGTAATTAAGGTTAGTGCAAAAACAACTGCAATATAGTTTTCCGGCTTTACCGATGCAATCGCCGAAACTCCAGCAGCAATAATTAACGAATCAATAGCAATTGGACCCGTTGCTAACTGTCTTGATGTGCCAAAAATGGTGTATAATATTTGCGGAATCAACGCCGTATATAATCCATAAATTGGTGGCAAACCTGCAATTAATGCATAGGCTATGCCTTGTGGAATTAATATAATACCAACCGTAAGACCAGCAATAAAATCACCTTTTAAAAAAGAAAAAGAATAATTAGGGAGCCAATCGAGTATTGGTATATATTTTTTCAATCAGTTAGTTATTATGTAACAAATGTAGCAGATTTTAATAACTTTGAATTATGAAGATACAAGTGTTATTTTTTGGTATTACCAGGGATATTATTGGTAAAGGTGCTGTTGATTTCGATGTCTCGGAAAGTACTTCGGTTTATGATTTAAAACAGCAATTGAAACAACAACATAACGAACTAAATAATTATAATTTTTCTGTAGCGGTTAACGAAGCTTACACTGAAGAAGGTCAGGTTTTAAAAGATAATGATATTGTTGCTTTGATACCTCCTGTTAGCGGAGGATAGTTCTCATTTCTAGTGAAATTCCAATATATTTAGTATCTAGAAGTAAAAAACATGAAATTTATTTGTTTTCGATACATCAAATCAAAGATTTGACACTCAAACTGACATAAATTTCTAAGCGCGTAAATACTTTTTATCTATATAAAAAGTACCAAAAGGAATAATTGACGCCACTAGTACTGTCCAAAAAGTTTTTTTATCCCATTTTAATTCACTTTTTAGTAAAAAAGCTAGCGCTATATAAGCAACAAATAATAAACCATGCGGCATCCCTAATAGTTTTACATAGGTTTCGTCACCACCAATATATTTAATTGGTGTTGCAATAAACAGTAACAAAATATAAGATAGTCCTTCTAAAATACTTACTACTCTAAATGTATTCTTCATGATTGTATTATTTCGACTGCAAAAGTACAACCCGATTCGCTAACTTTGTAGTGAAATTTGTTAAAAATGGGTAATAATAGTTCTGTTAAAATAACTTCAGATAAACTTAATTTGCAAGCGTGCTATGAGTTTGTACAAGACGCTTCTTGCGGCGGCATTGCTTTGTTTGTTGGTACGGTTAGAAACTTAACGCTGAATAAAGAAGTAACACTATTAGATTTCTCTACTTATCAAGCTATGGCTTTAAAAGAAATGCAAAAAATAGCTGATAAAGCGTTGGTAGATTTTGATGTTTTAAAGATTGCTATTCATCACGCAGAAGGAAAGCTCAATATTGGTGATATACCTGTTATTATTGCAGTTTCTGCGCCACATAGAAAAGCTGCTTTTGCTGCTTGTCAATATGCAATTGATACGTTAAAAGAAACAGTGCCTATTTGGAAAAAAGAGCATTTTATAGATGGTGAAGTATGGGTAAATGCTACGCCTTAATTAAACAATCTCCATCTTTTTTAGTAAAAACGAAGCATTCATATTTTTACAAATACCCTCTTTGAGCTTATAATCAAAATGAAGTTCATTATTGATGATTTCGGCATCAAAATAATAGTTTTTAACTTCGTTTAAATCTTTTTCTATTTCGCATAAACTCAAATCGTGTGTAGCGATAATCCCTGTAGAATTAGAATCAACCAATTTTTGCACAAATTTCTTTGAACCAATAGCTTTATCGGTACTATTGGTTCCTTTTAAAATTTCATCTAAAATGATAAAATAGTCCTCATTTTTAATTTCTTCAACTATAAACTTTAAACGTTTTAACTCAGAAAAGAAATACGATTCATCATCAGCCAGTGAATCTGAAGTTCGCATACTTGTTATCAGTTTAATTGGCGAATAGTCAAAAGACTTTGCACAGACAGGTAAACCGATATTAGCCATTAAAATCCCCAAAGAAACTGTGCGTAAAAAAGTACTCTTGCCAGCCATATTCGCGCCTGTAATAATAAAAAACTGCTGATTTTCAATTTTAAAATCATTATTTATTCTTTGTTCTGATCTCAATAACGGATGCCCTAAATGTTCTGCATTAATAACATCTGAATCACTATTTATTGACGGAAAAACATATTCTGGGTGATTAAATGCAAAGTTAGCTAATGAATTTTGTGCATCAAAAAAAGCAATCACTTCAAACCAACTTTCCACTTTAGATGCATATTTTAAAATCCATTTTTCAACTTTAAAGGCTTCATGTGTATCTCTTAAGAAAAACGCGTTACCCAATATGACAATAATCACATTGTTTCGTTGATCTAACGCATCCAATACCTTAGAGAATTTTGCAAAAATTACTGAAGCTTTTAACTTTTCGGTCTTAATTTCATGTTGCTTTTGCTGTAAAAGTGCTGCTGAAAATGTTTCAGATTCTATTTCATTTAATAGTTTGTGGTATTGCTTAAAAGTGTCTTTTGCCTTATCTGCTTCTTGGTAAATAGTATTTACTCTTTTAAAATAGATTCCTGAAACTCCAAGGCCTACAAAAAACCAAAGTAATATGGTCGAAAAAGGAAGTACACTAAAGCTTAATAACGTAATTAAGATTATAGAAATAACAGAGAAAATTAAAGGCAAATACGTAATAAATGATGGAAAAACAGCTTTGTAGTTTGTCATCCATGACGTTATCGATTTCGCAGAATGCTGCACTTTTACTAAACGTGCAATTGCAGAGAATTGCTGCCTCCATTTTGGCTTTGCAGATAACTCTTTAATCGCTTCTTGTTTTTCTTCAATTTCTAAAATATTGTTTGAAGTTAATAATAAAGCTAATCTCTTTCTGCCTTCATCGATAGTGGTTCTATTAGTATATTGAAAGAAAGATCCTCTACCAAAAAGGTCTATATCGTAACTATAAAAATGTGTTGGATCAATAAATTCTCTACCTTCATCTAACTTTAAATAATTTCCTTCTAAAGCATCAATTTCAACTTGATTGATTTTAATTAATTCTGTTGTTAGATCTCTTTTGTATTGTAAATCTGTATGGCGTAATAATAAATACACAAAAATTGAAATTCCTAGCAAGGCTATGAAGCCCATTATAGTATAATTACCGAAAAAGAAATAGATTCCGAAACCTGTAAGTAAAAATACTAGTAATCGTAATGTGCTCGAAGTTGTTAATTGCTTTTTTAACACAGCTAATTCGTTTGTAAATTTCTGTTTTTCTGTACGGTAAAACTCTTTTGGATGCTGCATTAGTAACTTGTAATTCCACCTTTAAGGCTCAACACATTTAGGTGAGGATGCTTTGCTTTTATTCGTTGTGTGGCAATATAGCTCGAAATCCCTTTGTTGCAAACGATCACATACTCGTTATCCTTTACAAAATCTTGTTGCTCAACATTCAATACCGATAATGGTATTTTTTGTCGAACCTGAAACGGTAATTTGGTGTTTTTGTCTTCTATAACAGAAATTATATTTAGATTTCTAGATGCCTCGCCATGCAGTAATTTTTGTCGTAATGCTTTCGCGGAAATTAGCAGCGATTCTTCTTGAAGTTCACAATTAGGATCGTGATATGTTTCTGTTTTAAACAGTTCTTCTATTTTCTCTTTACTAAAGGATTTTTTAAGCTTCATTTTAAACTGAGAGCTCTCTAAACTATTGTAGATCAATAATTCATTAACTAGTGGTTTACCTATACCAGTGACTAATTTTAAAACTTCATTGGCCTGCATTAAACCTATAATACCAACTATGGTATTTAATGTCCCAACCTCAGAGCAATTCGGCACTCTTTGCTTTGACATTTCAGGAAATGCATCCCTCAAATTGGAGGCATAGGTTGTTTTGGAAATCTTAATATTAAAGCTGGAAACATAACCATCGAACTTGTAGAGAGAACCATAAATCAAAGGTATATCTTTTAACACACAAGCATCATTAAGTAAATATTTTATTGGTAAGCTATCGGTACAATCTACTATATAATCCGCTTTAGAAATTAAGTTAAAAACATTCTTTTTAGAAACAGGGGTTTTACTAGTAGTTACTTTTACAAAAGGTGAAATTGTGTTTATATGAGCTGCCAATACTTCTGCTTTCGACCTACCAACATCTTCTGTTTTGTAGAATACTTGACGGTGTAAATTTGACTCAGAAACTTCATCAAAATCTACTAAATGTAAATACCCAATTCCACTTGCGGCCAAGTAAACCGCCGCCGCATTTCCAAGCCCACCACAACCAACCACAACAACTTTAGTCTGCAATAATTTTTGCTGACCTTCTTTACCAATTTCTTGCAAAGTAGTTTGTCTTAGATATAGCTCTTCTTTTGTAACCTTCTTCATTTATGCTAATACTTCTTTCCCTTTTTTATTTAAAAAATATATACTCTCCTTTATATCATAATAATCTTTCAAATCATTTAATCGTACTACATATTGTAAGTCACCAAACCCATTTACTGTTTCATTCCTTTGCCAATGTAAGAGTTCTCTAATAATACTTTTCTTATCATACTTGCCGTTTTTAATTATTCTTAATGTATTATAGGCAATTGAATCTAATCCATTGGTTTTCTCTAAATTCTTTAAATGCTGTTTGATAGCTACATCTAAATATTTGAGTTTGTAATTTTTCTTAAAATTGAATTTCTCTAAATCATCTTTATTTCCTTCAACATATACATTCCAACATTCATTAACAAATAAGAGGTCATTCTGCGAAATTTTTACTTTTTTTTCATACAAATTTTGATATTCTTCAGGTGAGTAATCTGCCAAAGTTTGCCAACCTTCTCTTCCTTTTTCTTTACCAACACAAATCAAGTAATACGAAATATCTTTTTTATAATGTTTTAGCAAATAAGAACACAAAGCCATTAAATTGACTTGGCAAAAAAGATCATATTCAAACCAAAGTACCACTTCTTTATAATCGGATAAATCTTCAATTGCTATGAGTTCTTTGATCGTTTTATCGTAATATTCTAGCTTATCTACTTTTAGTTCTTTTTCGAAAAACTCGTATCGTTTCATCCAAAACTCGTCGCTGCCAACATCTCTAACCAAAGGCCCATCACATAATAGTTCACGCCAGATTATAGAATCTCCTCCAAGTTCACTTTTCTGTAAAAAATACGAAGTACTATCACCATTTAAAATATGAACAGTCGAATTCATTGATTATGCTTTTTGAGCAATTTCCTTAAGTGCCGCCTCGTATTCTTCAGGGGTATTTACATTACGGATCAAATCATCGTCAACTTCTACAACCTCTACATCTGAATTGATCAATACTTTACGTGGACATGAATAGCCCTGCGCCAAATAACTCAATAAAATAGGATAGGCCTTTGGTTCATAGATCGTAATGATTGGTTCTACAAACTCTTTTGATTTTCCTTTTACTGCTGTTGCTACTTTTGAAGGATTACGGTTTTTAAGAAGTTCTTTTATTAAATCATTATTTACAAAAGGTAAATCTGTAGCAAGTACTAACCAAGCTTTATTTGGGTCTTTCATAAAAGCTGAACAGATCGCCCCAAAAACACCTAAACCAATGAATTTGTCTTGAATTATTTGGTAATCGTCTAAATTTTGATCTTCAGCTAATGAAACATACGTGTTAAGTAAGTTACTTTCTAACAATTCAAACGTATGTGTTAATTGCGGCTTACCATGATACTTAATTTTGGTTTTATCTTGACCCATACGCTGACTTTTTCCTCCGGCTAAAACCAATCCTTGAATTGGAGCAATAGTTTCTTGAATTAAATTATCAATATGTTTCGCAATAGCATCAGTCTCATCAATATGATATGATCTAAGGTTTTTTATAGAAGGATATTTCTCTACTAGAAAATCAAAATATGTAGCATCATCATTTAATTTTACAACAAATTGAATTCGATCTAATTGCTCAAGCCTTTTTTTAACCGAAGCCTCTTTTTCATTATCTAATATGAGGATTTGTTTCGCTCCCTTATAGTGATTACCGTTGATAAAAAGCAGGTCATAATCCGAAAAGCGAATACGTTCATTATATTCATTTAATTCATGCTGTGTTGTAACCGATAAATTACCCGAATGGTGCGCAGTAAATTCATCTAAAATAGGTGCTTCAATTGTATCAGAATGCGAAGCATCTAAATAACCAATTTTAGCTCTTTTTTGTAGTTTTTTACTGATTTTTTGAACAAAATCAGTAATAATTGAGCATTTTGCACCCAAAATAGCAATTTCGTTAGGCGCAAAATTATCATTAATTCTGCGTTCTAACTTAGTATGCTTATGATGTTTTATATCACCCATTTTTGATATCTGATTTACCACCTGTTTTTTCAACTAATTTCACTTCTTTAATAGTCATATTTTGTGAAATAGACTTACACATATCGTAGACTGTAAGTGCTGTAATCGAAGCTCCTGTTAAGGCTTCCATTTCGACACCTGTTTTACCCTCAATTTCAACCGAACAAAGGATTTCGATATTCTCGTTATCTAAAATATTGATATCAATATCTACTCCATTAATCATTAATGGATGGCACATTGGTATTAAATCTGATGTTTTTTTAACCGCTTGAATTCCGGCAACAATAGCTATTTGAAAAACAGGCCCTTTCTTTGTTGTTAATTCATCATCTACAAGTCTAGAAATAATTTCGTTACCTAAAAACATTTCTGCTCTGGCAACTGCTGTGCGTTTAGTGACTTTTTTATCACCAACATTCACCATTTTGGGTTGATTTTTATCTGTTATATGCGAAAAATCACTCATTATTATCTAAAAGTTATTAGCGGGTAGACTTCACCTGCTTTAAAATTAGTTTTATCTGCTGACAATTCTAAAAACCCATCTACGTCTACTAAATTAGCTAAATCTCCTGAACCATTACCCATAACCGGTTTTGCGACTTTAAGCCCATCGTTATACCGAAGTTTCACTTGTAAAAAATAAGTTAACGACGGTTTAAATTCAAAATCTTCTCCTAAAATTGCCTGATTACCTCCGTTATACGGAATACCAACAGATTTTTTATACCATGGATAAAAATACTTTAAACATCCTACAAATGTTGATACAGGGTTTCCTGGAAAAGCAAAAACGCTTACACTATCCTTTTTGCCATACCAAAAAGGCTTTCCTGGGCGTTGCGCTACCTTATGAAATAATTTTTGCACACCTAGTTCACTTAAAACTTCTGGTAAAAAATCAAACTTTCCTTTACTCACCGCTCCGCTAAATAACAAAACATTATAATCATTTAAATACTGATCTATTTTTTGCTTTAAGATATCCTTATCATCCTTAATATGATCTGTTTCTGCTTTAATATTTAAATTCCGCAGTAGAGAAACAAGTGTATAAACATTGCTCCTTCTTATTTGATGTTGCAATGGCTTTTCGTTAACATCAACTAGCTCATCACCCGTAGAAATAACCATCACTTTAGGCTGCTGGGCAACTTTAACTTTTGATTTACCCACTGTACTTAAAACACCTATTTCTGAAGCTGAAATTAATGTGTTTTTCCTAATAAGTATATCATTTTGTTTTCGATCTTTTCCTCTTAAATGGACATTCTGTCCGTTAGAAACAGCATCTATATTTAGTACTGCAGTACCATCTTTAATAGTTATATCTTCGTAACGAATGACCATATTGGTATTCTTAGGTAATATAGCGCCTGTCATAACTTCTAGACAATTCTCTGAATTCTCTAAAGTTTGCTTCTCGGCTCCAGCCGCTTGAATTCCTTCAATTTTAAAGTTTCTGTTTCCTTTCTCGAAAGCAGTATAATTAATTGCTATACCATCCATACTCACACGATCGAATGGTGGAAAGTCTCTGTCTGCCAAAATAGCTTCTTTTAAAACACTGTTTTGAGCATCTAAAAAAGAAACTTCTTCAACACCAAAGTCTTGGGTATTGTCAAGTATAATATCTAATGCTTGCTGTGATGAGATCATTTTTAAAAATAGATTCCTGCCTGCGCAGGAATGACATTATTATATTTTCAAATTATCTAATTAAAGTTATCCTCCTATTGTAGACATACTTTCAGAAACGTTTTTGTTTTGTTTTCGATTGGCTTCTGCTACAAAGCCATTTTCGGGTTTGTCTTTAACAATCGACAAAAACAATTCTTTTAAACCTTCATTACTTGCTCCTTTACGGATAAAGTCTCGTACATTAAAAACACCTTCATCAAACAAGCAATTCTTAAACATGCCAGTTGCAGTAATACGAATGCGATTACAGTCACCACAAATTGTTCTGGTAAAAGCAGGAATAATTCCAAATGTTCCTCTATAGTTTTGAACTTTAAAATTCTTGGAAGTTGAAGATTTTTCTGAAATCAACGGTTCAATATTCTTAAAATTTGATTGAATTTCTGTCAAAATCTTATCGTAATTCCAAGTTTCTTTTATTTCTCGCTGACCTGTTCCGTTAAATGGCATTTCTTCAATAAAGCGAACTGCAATATCTTTTTCTTTTGTCAGCTCAACAAAGTCTTTAATTTCATGTGTATTTACACCAGATTGAACAACTATATTCAACTTTAGGTTAAGTGAACTTTGTTCTAATAGCTCTAATGTTTTATAGACCTCATCAAAAACATCACGTCGTGTTATTTTCGCAAAATTTTCTCGATCCAAACTATCAATGCTTAAATTAATTGACTTAATCTTGAGTGACTCTAGTTTTTCGATATGATTAGAAATAAGCGCTCCATTTGTAGTGATATTGATTTCATCTAGCTGGTCATTAAAAGAAAGTATCTCTAAAAACTTGATGAAATCTTTTCGCACAAAAGGTTCACCTCCCGTTAAACGGACTTTATTCACACCTAGCTCACTTAAAGTACGTGTTATTCTGTACATTTCTTTGTAAGTAAGTAGATCTTTTCGGTCAACAATATCAATTCCATGTGCAGGCATACAATACTGACAGCGCAAATTACAACGATCTGTAACCGCCAATCTTAGGTACGAGATTTGCCTACCGAAATTATCTTTTAACTCACTCATAATGGAAGATGCAAGTTACAAAAGAAATTAGGAAGAAAATTGTTAAAAGCTTCTTAGTTTTCTAGCAAATAAGTAAGAACTTTATCTGATGCGCCAGTATTTTCTTTTACATAATTGCCTGCAATTTTTCCTTTCTCTTTTGCAAGGCTTTTGTTTTTATAAAGATTCTTTATTGTAGTACTAAATTCCGACTTATTATTAACGGCTAAACAAGCCCCTAACTTCACCAATTCTTTTGCTTCGTTAAACTTCTCATATTGCGGTCCAATTACAATTGGAATCCCATAAGTTGCTGGTTCTAAAATATTATGCAACCCAGTTTTAAATCCACCACCCACATAAGCAACGTCGGCGTAACTATAAACTTTAGTTAATATACCAATTGAATCAATTATCAACACCTGATTCTCTTGTGTCTGTTTATTATTTGAAAAAAGTGCGGTTTCTTTATTAAAGGATGCTTTTAATTTCTCTATGTCTTTAGGGTTTATATTATGAGGGGCAATTATAAATTTTTCATCTTCTGAAGCCTCATTATTTATATAATCAATAAGTAATGATTCGTCCTCTGGCCAAGTGCTTCCCGCTACCAATACATGTTTACTATTTACAAAATTTTCAATCTCTTTTATTGAATTATCTTGATTTAAAATATCATAAACTCTATCAAAGCGTGTATCTCCGCTGATTGTGACATTATTAAAACCAATACTATTTAATAAATTTTTCGAGGATTCATTTTGAACAAAAAAATGATCGAAAGTATGCAGAGATTTCAGCATCCATTTACCATAGGGTTTAAAAAAGGGCTGGTCTTTTCTAAAAATACCTGATACTAAAATAGTCTTAATGTTTGCTTTTTTGAGCTCTCTTAGTAAGTTTGGCCAAAATTCATATTTAACAAAAATTGCAGCTTTTGGTTTTACTAAATCAATAAACTTTTTCACATTAGCTGTTGTATCCAATGGTAAATAGCAAACCACATCCGCGTAAGCGTAATCCTTACGAACTTCATACCCTGAAGGCGAGAAAAAAGTAACTAATATTTTAAAGTTTGGCTTAAGAGATTTTAGTTTTTCAATAATCGGTCTCCCTTGTTCAAATTCTCCTAATGACGCGCAATGGAACCAAATTATATGGTCATCAGATGAAATTTCATTTTTTAAATAAGAAAAAACGTCTTTTCTTCCTTTAACAAAGAGGTTAATTTTTTTATTAAAAACTGCTATGAATTTCAATAAAAAAGAAGTGATATAGATAGCTATATTATATAAAAAATACATTGACGTTTGCTAAAATATAAATTTAGCCTAAGAGCACTCAAATAATTCGTATTTTTGTGCGTTTACGATTCAAAACTAACTATGAATATACCTATGGTTGACCTTAAAGGTCAGTACGAAAAAATTAAAGATCAGGTTGATAAAGCAATAATTGATGTCGTTGAATCTTCTGCTTTTATCAATGGCCCGCAAGTAAAAAGCTTTCAGAAAAATTTAGAAGACTATTTAGGTGTTAAACATGTGATACCTTGTGCTAACGGAACGGACGCTTTACAAATTGCAATGATGGGTCTCGGTTTAGAACAAGGTGACGAGGTAATTACCGCTGATTTCACATTTGCTGCGACTGTAGAAGTGATTGGTTTGCTAAAGTTAACGCCTGTGCTTGTTGATGTAGAAAGAGACACCTTTAATATCGATATTGATGCTCTTAAAAGAGCAATTACTCCTAAAACAAAGGCAATTGTACCTGTTCATTTATTCGGACAATGCTCTAACATGGAAGCTGTATTAGCAATTGCAAAAGAGAATAATCTGTATGTTATTGAAGACACAGCCCAAGCAATTGGTGCAGATTATACTTTTTCTGATGGAACTAAGAAAAAAGCTGGAACAATGGGTGAAGTAGGCACTACATCTTTCTTCCCATCAAAAAATTTAGGCTGCTATGGTGATGGTGGTGCTATATTTACTAATGATGATGACTTAGCTCATACGCTAAGAGGAATGGTAAATCACGGTATGTATAAACGTTATTATCATGACGTGATTGGTGTAAATTCTCGCTTAGATACAATTCAGGCGGCGGTTTTAGATATTAAATTACCTCATCTAGATGAATATTGCAATGCTAGAAGAAAAGCCGCTGAGTATTATAATAATGCTTTCGCGGAAAATGATAAAATTGAAACTCCTGTAACAAGTGATTTTACAACACATGTTTTTCATCAGTATACCTTAAAGTTAAAAGGTATTGATAGAGATGCTCTTCATAAGCATTTATTAGAACAAGGCATTGCAAATGCTATTTATTATCCTGTACCATTGCATGCTCAAAAAGCTTATAAGGATAGTCGCTATAAGGAAGGGGATTTTAAAATAACAAATGAATTAGTGCAAACAGTAATTTCTTTACCGATGCATACAGAATTTCAAGAAGAAGAGTTAAAATTTATTACGCAAACTGTGCTTGATTTTGTAAACTAAATAATTTCTGTGAAAAAGATTTTAGTAACTGGTGGTTTAGGTTTTATTGGATCTCATACTGTAGTTGAACTACAAAATGAAGGTTTTGAAGTTATTATTATTGATGACTTATCTAATTCTTCTATAGAAGTTCTTGACCGAATTACTTCAATTACTAATATAAAACCAGAATTTGTTCAATTAGATCTAAAAGATCAAAATTCTTTAAAACAATTTTTCAAAAAGCATACTGGTCTATCAGGTGTTATTCATTTTGCAGCTTCTAAAGCTGTGGGAGAAAGTGTTGAGAAGCCCTTATTGTATTATCACAATAACATTTCTACTCTTGTGTATTTGTTAGAGGAAATGTTAACCAATAATATCTCTAACTTTATTTTCAGCTCATCGTGTACTGTTTACGGTCAAGCTGATGAATTACCTATAACAGAAAATGCCCCGACCAAACCGGCTGAATCCCCTTATGGAAACACAAAAAAGGTTAGTGAAGACATTTTAAAAGATACAGCTAAAGCTACTAACTTAAATTCAATAGCATTACGCTATTTTAATCCAATTGGAGCACATGAAAGTGCTAAAATTGGTGAATTGCCAATTGGAGTTCCTCAAAATCTGATTCCATATGTTACACAAACCGCTGCAGGAATTAGAGAAGAATTATCTGTATTTGGAGGAGATTATCCAACAGAAGACGGCACTGCAATTCGTGATTATATTCACGTAGTTGATCTAGCAAAAGCACATATTGCAGCTTTAAACAGATTGCTAGAAAGCAAGAATAAAGCTTCTTTTGAAGTTTTTAATGTTGGCACAGGTAAAGGATCCTCTGTACTTGATGTGATTAATGCCTTTGAAAAAGTATCAAATCGTAAGCTCAATTACAAAATTGTCGACCGTAGAGAAGGCGATATAACTGCTGCATATGCCGATACTTCATTGGCAAATAAAGAATTAAATTGGGAAGCTAATCTTTCTTTAGGTGAGGCTCTTGCCTCAGCATGGAAATGGCAATTAAACTTATAAGAATGAAGAAGATATTAATTACTGGTGGTGCGGGATTTATAGGATCACATGTAGTTCGATTATTTGTAAAAAAATACCCTAGTTATCACATTTATAATCTGGATGCCTTAACCTACGCAGGAAATTTAGAAAACATCAACGATGTTGCTCAAGCTGATAATTATACTTTTGTAAAAGGAGATATAAAAGATGGTGATTTTTTAAATGACCTATATAATAAGTATCAATTTGATGCAGTTATACATCTTGCTGCTGAGAGTCATGTAGATCGTTCAATTACTGATCCAAATGCTTTTATAGAAACTAATGTAATAGGTACAGCAAATTTGATGAATGCTTTTAGAGATAGTTGTGGTGACAGTTATGAAGGTAAATTATTTTATCATGTTTCAACTGATGAAGTTTATGGCTCTTTAGGAAAAACTGGGCTGTTTACAGAAACAACATCTTACGACCCTCAATCACCATATGCAGCTTCTAAAGCGTCTTCAGATCATTTAGTTAGAGCGTTTGGTAATACTTATAAGATGCCATTTATTATTAGTAACTGCTCAAATAATTACGGGGCTAATCAGTTTCCTGAAAAATTAATTCCATTGTTCATTAATAATATAAAGAATAATAAATCA
Source organism: Maritimimonas rapanae (assembly GCF_057837205.1). Lineage (NCBI taxonomy): Bacteria > Pseudomonadati > Bacteroidota > Flavobacteriia > Flavobacteriales > Flavobacteriaceae > Maritimimonas > Maritimimonas rapanae. The sequence goes on from NZ_JBYQFI010000002.1 coordinate 304,834, forward strand.
TTGCCTGTTTATGGTGATGGTCAATATACGCGTGATTGGTTATTTGTTGAAGATCATGCTAAGGCGATTGATCTAATTTTCCATAAAGCAAAACATGGAGAAACTTATAATATTGGTGGTTTTAACGAATGGACGAATCTTAATCTTATTCACCTATTGTGCGAGCAAATGGATGAAAAATTAAGTCGTGAAAAAGGATCATCAGCCAAATTAATTACATACGTAAAAGATAGAGCAGGACACGACAGACGTTATGCCATTGATGCATCTAAACTAAACAAGGAATTAGGTTGGGAGCCTTCTGTAACTTTTGAAGAAGGTTTGTCGAAAACTATAGATTGGTATTTAGAAAATGAAAATTGGCTTAATAATGTAACTTCTGGAGCTTATAAAGAATACTACACTAAAATGTATTCTTAATGTCACTTAAGCAGCGTTATGTAAAAAGGGAAAAGGAGTAAAACACACAACGCCACTTAAAATGACTATTTTTTTATACTATCAAAAATCGAATTTATAGGTCAACCCCGCAAAGAACTGTAAGCCTTGCACTTCAAAGTTCGTGTATTTTTGGTAATTACTTCCAAAAACATTGTTAACTTTTGCAAAAGCTGTTAGTCTATCTGTGAATTTATAACCTCCGTTAAGATTTAAATCCATATAATTTCCGTTAGTAATAGCAATTGATTCTGGTTGCGTAATTACATTCGGAATTAAGAAAGTAACCTCGTCTTTTCGTTCGCCAACAAAAAATAGATTTGCTCCAGCAAACCATTTATCGTTGGTATAATTAGCAAATGCCGTTGCTCTTAATTCTGGTAAGTTCCAGGCTTCTGCTTGATTAGTCGTAGAAAAGCTATTAAACTCTACATTTCCGCCAAACTTTAACGTTTTAGAAAAGTCTACACTTACTTCCGCGAAAGCATACATCGTCTTTATATCATCATAAACTACTTGAAATGAATTGGCTGCTTCATAACCCTTTACAACAATATCATCGCCATCTGTTTTTGATGGATTTAATTTAAATAATGGCTTCGCTTTTTCACTTTTATAACCTCCTTTAAGATTGTAGCCAACGTTTGAAGCTAGCTTACCTTTTAGGCCTCCATAAGCATTGTATTGCTCATCCGTTCTTAACACATTTAAAGTTGGTGAAACAAATGAATTTTCATTAGTAAAACCTCTAAATGAGTTTTGATGTAAATCACCAACAACGCCTGCATAAGCCGTTAATACCTGGTCTATTAAAATATATGAAGCTGTTATTTTAGGATAAATAAATCCTTTACTTTCGCTAACCCCAGATGCAGCACTATAAACTAAATTTGCTCCTAAATTAATCGTTAAATTATCTCTTAACACTTCAAAATTAGGATTAAAACCAGCATTAAAATAAGTATAGCTTAAATCGTCTGTAGCTTGATAATTTTGAAAGAATTTACCTCTTAAAAATTCTATCCGTGCTTCTGCATTAATCAATTCTGTTACTATAGGAAATTCGATTTTAGGTTTTGCCAACAAATAAATTTCTGAACTAGCTTCGTCATCTGTAAAGCTATAAGCCTCAACTGTTCCTCCTTGAAAGAAAGAATCTTCATAATTAACCATTCCACCAAGGTAAACATCGGTATAGCTTAAATCTTCTGTGATATTATTAATTACATCTGACGTATAGTTTATCTCGTCAGACAAACCATACCAATTATATTTTTGTAATCTAAAACCGCCATTTAATTGCCAATCGAAATCACGCTCCTCTTGCTTATAAAACAAATCTATTCTGGCATCTGAAAAATCATCATCTAAAACTACGTCGTCAATTCCTCCTTTAGATGAATGATAATTAATAAATCCACCAAAATTATTATATCGGGTGTTACTGGTTCTAAAAAAAGCTTCAGCTTGGGGTGTGCCAAAATTACCAAATCCTCCAGTTATAAAGTTATCATAAACAGGAGCACTAGGGTCTACACGAAGTACTTTTGCTTTTCCTTTAGCAGGAGTAAAAGTTGAGGCCACTGGAATCGAAAAAATAGAATAACTCACACTTTTTTTCTTCGTAATAGTTGAATCATTTATTTCTGGATTTGCCTTAATCTTAAATGCATCTGAAACCGTAGGCGAATATGGTCTAACTACATTAATTACCTCGGTATCAATGGTGTCTTTTTGTCTTTTTTGAGCAAAAGAAATTGATGCAATTAATATGAATATGATTAAAATTTTATGTTTCATGTTTCTTTTTGATTCTTCGTTAACACTCAGAATGACAAGTTGATTTTTAGTTTCCGTCTGGGTTTACAGACTCATTGGTTTTAGATTCTTCAGTTTTTATACGTTGTAATTCAGCTTTAGCTTCTTGCACAACATCATCATAATCTTTAAAATTCTTAATTACACTCTCTAAAATATAGGTTGCTTGAAATGCATCATCTAACTCATAAAAATTCTTAGCCATAATGATCAATCCTTTCGCTCCAAAATATTTGTAAGCTGCGTAATCTGAAACTAATTTTTGTACAACTGTATTAGAATTTTTGTAATTGCCTTCTTTGTTTTTAAAATAAGCATCATAATACAATGACTCTGCCTTTAACTCACCACTAGCAATTTTTTCTACTTCTTTATAAGCTTGTTGCGCTTTAGCCTCATCACCTGTTTTAAAAGCTGATCTAGCAATAATAATCTTGGCATCTGAACGCACACGCTTTTCTAATTTTGGACGTTTTAGAACTTTTTCTGCATAAGAAACAGCATCTTCGTAATGTTCTAATGCGTAATGCCCTTTCATTAAATTACTTTGAGCAAAAGTGATATTTTGAGGAAAATCTGCTTGTTCCTCTAAACGCTCAAGTACTGGTATTGCTAGCTTCCAATTATCACCTTCTAAGTAGACTTGAGCAAGTTTTGATAAAGCCTGCTCAGTAAATTCATTCCGCTCTTGGTCTATTACATATTGGTAATGTCTGGTAGATTCTGATTGTTGTTTTTCTGCAAATAAAGATTCTGCTAAGTAGAAATTAGCATTTAAAGCATGTGCCCCATTAGGAAAACGTTCTATATATTTTCTAAATGCAGAAATTGCTCTTTTTCTATTATTTTGTAAATATTGTTTTTCGGCAGATTCGTACATATCATTATCAAGATCATTATCTGTAACCTCAACAAAATCGATATCTTTTACCCAATCTGCGTATTCATCTACACGGCCTAAATCGACATAAACCTGACGTGCGTTTGCTACTGCCTGCTTAGCTTCATCTGTATTGGGGTATTCTTTTACAACACGTCTGTACTTATCTAGTGCCTGATTATCTTGCTCTACATTATAATAAATCAATCCTTGTTTTAATAATGCCTTCGGCACATACGAACTACGTTTGTAATATTTCATTAAGTTATCGTATGCCTCAATTGCTTCATCTGTTTTATTAGCTTTTGTGTATGAATTCCCTAACTCATAATAAGCATCGTCTCGTAAAGATGAACCTCTATGTGTCGCCAAAAACTCTGTGAGATCAACTATTTTATCATCGTTTTTACCTATCAAACCATAACTCATAGCGCGCTGAAAATGTGCGTAGTCTATTGCTTGTCCTTTTGCATTAATAACCTTGTTATACTCGTCTATCGCTCTTCTATATTTGCTATCTACAAAATAAGTGTCTCCTAGACGAACTTGGCTATCGCTTAATCGCCCTTCATCACTAGGGCTTGAGCTTATATAATTTCTGAATTTATTTCCAGCTTGACTGTAATCTTTCAATTTAAAATGCACATAACCCAAGTTATAATCTAGTTGTCCACTTTCTGAAAGATCAGCTACATCGTTCATGTTTTCAAACTGAGTAAAACCAACCAATGCATCATTGTAATTTGTTTGCTGATAATCGGCTTCGGCTTTCCAATAGGTACTTCTAGCCGTTATTTTAACATCTCGGGGTTCATTAATAGCAATGTCGAAATGTTCTTTTGCCCCATCTAGATCGTCTTCATTAAACAACTGCATACCTCTATACAATGCTACTTTTTGATATGTTTTTCTATAATCAGCATCTTTTTTATCTTTTAATGCTTCGAGTGCTCCAGCGAAATCTTTTGAGGTGACATAAGCACTTATCTGTAATGCCTCTATTTCATCTTTTACTTCAGATTGAGGATATAGATCCAAATATTCTTGTAAAACATCTGGCACACTTTTGTATGGATTACCTACTTCGTAACTCAACTTAGCATAGTTTAGCCATGCATCTTTCTTAATATCATTATTAAACTCCATTGAAGATGCATTTCTAAATGCATTTAGAGCTTCTGTTTTTTGTTCTGTTTTTAAATAACACTCTGCCAAATGATAATAGGCGTTTTGTGCAACTGCATCATTACCTCCAACAATTTTATTGAAATATGAAATGGCATTCTCGTAATCTTTTTGCTTATAATATGCGTATCCTAAATAATAATAATCAGTATTCTTAAATCTACGACGCTTTCCTTTATAATCTAATAAATAAGGAATCGCTTCTTCATACTTTTCTAAGTTGAAATAACTTTCACCAATAATTTTTGATATTTCTGAATGTTGATTTCTATCTGCCTTAGCTAGAAAAGGTTTTGCCACTTCGATAGCTTCTTTAAACTCGCCAGTCTTGAATTTGATGTTTGCCATATAGTAAGGTACATCATCACCTAACTCTGAATCATCGGCTATTTCACTCAAATAGCGATTAGCATTATCGAAATCATCAGCTTGATACGCTATGAATCCATAATAGTATTTTGCTTGCGAACCGTATTCGTGAGAGTTTAACAGTTTCTGAAAATATTCTTTAGATCGTTTATAACTACGAACCGCAAATAAACCATAAGCATACTTAAAATTATAATCTTCTTCTTGACCAATCGATAAATTTCGAGTTTCTACACGACCATACCATTTTAGAGCGTAAGGATAATTGGCATTTTTAAAATAATAATCACCTACTTCTAAAAATGCAGTATTCTGTTTTGTACTTGTTGGATAACGTTCTACAAAATCACGCATCATTTTATCACCATCACTATCGCCCAATTGTATCGTGCTAAAAGCAGCATAATACTCACAATTCGCTTTGTGCTCAGAATCGTTACTAAAATCTGATTTTACTTTATTAAATAAGTGTTTAGCAGCTACAAAATCTCTATTATTATAGAGTTCTACCGCATGATTGTATTCTTTAAGTGAGTTTGTATAAATGTCAGATTTCTGAGCAAAAACTAAAAAAAAAGAGAACGCGAAAAAGATTGCCAAAAGGCGATTACTATGCTTCATTTTGAGGGTATCTTTTTTAAGCACGATAAAATGTATCATACCTAAATTAAACAACGCTTAATTATTTTGAAATTGTATAATTGTTAATTAAAATAACATTTTGTTAAGAAAAAAATGTTAAAATTAACGATAGCTGAAATACATATATCGCGCCAAAGTGTCTTTATTCAGAAATTAATTGATTCATAAAGTTATTGAAATCATCTACAAAATCTTCATAATATTTATCAGTTGCAGGTCCAGAAAAACCCGTATGGATTCTGCGGACTTCTCCTTTTTTATCAATAAATATAGTGGTTGGAAAAGATAACACATGATTAAGCATCGGTAATGTTTTAGCTGCTGTTTCTTTATCGTAAACACCAGCGATTACATAATCATAATCGACATTGTATTTCTCTTTCATTTTTTCTACGCGAGCTTTAGCATACTCGAAATTATCTTTGGCTTCGTATGCCAAGCCAATAATTTCTACGCCTTTATCCTTATTCTTATTATACCAATCTGAGTAGAATATGGTTTCGTCCATACAATTAGGGCACCAGGTTCCAAAAATTTGTAATAGCACTACTTTATTTTGATATTTTTCATCGTTTAGAGTAACAGAATTTCCATCTAACCCAGGGAATGAAAACTCTACTTTGTTATAACCTTCTTTTAAAAAGGTTAATTTATCTGCATCTGTCAGTTTTGCATTTTCATCTTTATATCCTGTAAACGTAGCTCGATAATCTTTACCAGATAAGAATTCACCTTTAATAGAGTCTCCTTCTACAGCGGTATTGAATATAAAAGCATGATTCCCATCGAATGTATATAGACTCATAGACTCATCTGATGCTTTACCTTCCAAATAACGATAGTCTCCTGTTTCCGTTAAAAAAGTGCCTTTCATGAGATCTCCTTCTTGTTTGAAAATCCCTACAGCAGGAAACGTCTTACCGTCATCTTCTGTAAACATGATCTGCCATTTACCATCAAAATTTGAGGAGCTTTTTAAATCGTCAAATCGCTTAGTTTTATTATGGGTTGCGGTAAAAGGTAGTTTATAATTCTCTTTATAGTTCTTAATATAGTAACCATTTAATGAATCTTCATTTATTTTAGCTTTTAAGTCGATATCAAAAATATGTAACCTTATAAATAATGAGTCATCAACTATATTAACTTCATCTAAAGCAAAATTCTCTTCTGCATTAATTAAATTAATTGTATAATCTTCATTAGCTTTTAAAATTTCGAAATTAAAAGGTAATTTTTGATCTTGCATGTGTATTTCACCTCGCCAAATACCTTCATTTAATTCAACTGATTTTATCTCTTTTTTACATGAAAATGATAATATTGCTAAAAAGATGATAGCTATAGGCTTTATTATTTGTCTGTCCATTCTAATAAATATACTTTGTTGCTTACTTGTTGGTTTTTTTCTATGCCTCCAACAATGATTTTTGTTGAGTCGTTAATTTCTGCGATTCCTCTCAAATCCATTGGAAATTTATTTGAAAAATCTTGCTTAAACTTTCCATTCTTATAAATTAAATCTCGATTCGAAGGACTCACTTTGCCTGAACCATTATATGCAATAGGATTATAATTATAGGTAATTGTGCTACCGCCGATCCAATGCAGCGAATTTTTAACTGAAGTTGAAGCCATACGATAACCAACTATTGACGAATCTAAAACCTGATGCGACCATGAAATCTCTGATGGAATTTCTGGATTTATTACTCCTTTTCGTAACACATTCTGAATAGGATAATACTTACCCATAGAGGCTCCGCCAAAATAGAAAATAGTATCGCCAACTATAGTTCCTGAAGCTCCAAAAGATTTATACGTGTGATTATTTGGTGTCGGTGTACCCTGAGTCCAGTAGTTATTTTTAGGGTCATATATCTGCACATTAGGCATGTTTTCTTTATCTGACCAACCTGTAACAACATATATCAATTTGTTTCGCCATACGGCCTGTACTTGATCATCTATTGGAACCGGAACTGGAGCACCATCTTCTAAAAAACGGTTATTTGTAATATCATATCGGTGAACTTTATTAGAAGACAATTCTGTATGATCTTTAAATACATGATAACCTCCAATAATATAAATGGTATCTTTTACTCTGCTCGCTGCACTGGCAATTTTACCGAGCGTGTCTGGTAGATTAGTTATTCTTTTCCAAACTTTATTTGTGACATTGTATTTATATGATCGTAAATGTATTCCTGTATATTCTTTGCTGCTATCCAATCCTGCAAAAGAATAAACATACGGTTTACCATTAATAAACCCCTCAGAAACAGCATTGTTTGTTATCGCTTCTGGTATATTCTTTAATAATTGAACTTTCCAATTTTTTGGTAGTTCTTCTTGCTCTCTATTACAGCTTAAAGTACATAGCGCAAGTGCCATAACAAGAAAAAATATTATTCTTTGTGATGCTTTCATAAAATCAAATATAGAATTATTAGCATTCTAAAAATGCCTTTTATTATTTAAAATTTTAACAGTAAGTTTGTAACTTCAAATTACAAAATTGTATGCCTAAACCCATTTTACATCTTAAAAACGCCTTTATTTTTCAGCAAGAAAATATGGTTCTATCTGATATTAGTTTAGATGTTTTTGAAGGTGACTTTATGTATTTAATCGGTAAAACCGGAAGTGGAAAGAGTAGTTTGATGAAAACTCTTTATGGAGATTTACCATTGCAAAAAGGTGAAGGAAACATTGTCGGGTTCGATCTACCTAAATTGAAGGAAAAGGACATCCCTTACTTACGCAGAAAATTGGGTATAGTATTTCAAGATTTTAAATTATTGAATGACAGAAATGTACATGATAATTTATTATTTGTTTTAAAAGCTACTGGTTGGAAAGATCTTGGAAAAATGAAAATAAAAATTAATGAGGTATTAGAAAAAGTAGGCATGAAAACCAAAGGATTTAAAATGCCTTTTCAGCTTTCTGGTGGTGAACAGCAAAGAGTTGCAATTGCTCGTGCTCTATTAAATGACCCTGAATTGATTTTAGCTGACGAACCTACTGGGAATCTTGATCCGAAAACTTCTCTAGAAGTTATGAGTGTTTTAGAAGATATAAGTAAAAGTGGTAAAACCATTTTAATGGCTACACATGACTATGCTTTGATCCTAAAATATCCTCACAAGACTATAAAATGTGAGGGAGAAAAGGTTTTTGAGGTAGTTTGATCTAATCTTGTGATTTCAGTTCTCATACCAACATACAACTATAATTCCTTTGACCTAGTCAAAAAAATTCACGTCCAATTAATAAACTCTAATTTAGAGTTTGAAATCATTTGCTTTGATGATGCTTCAAACAGTGAATTAAACACAAAAAACGAACAAATAAATACATTAAGTTTTTGCAAATTCAAGGTGTTAAATGAAAATATTGGAAGAAGTAGGATTAGAAACTTGTTAGCTGAGAATGCTAAATATGAAAAATTACTTTTTTTGGATGGTGATGTTATTCCTAAAAAGTCAACTTTTATAAATGATTATTTAAATAAAAAAGATAAACGAGTTTTATGTGGAGGCGTGTTATATGTAGATCAAAAACCTGAAAAATCAAAATTATTACGATGGGTTTATGGTAAAAACCGAGAAGAAATAAAAACTTATATAAGGAATACAAATTCATATCGATATTTTTTTTCTTCAAATTTCCTTATCGATAAAATAACTTATAATCAAGTTAAATTTAACGAAGATATTGTTGATTACGGATATGAAGACCTTCTTTTCTCTAATGATCTAAAAAATAGAGGGATAGAAATTAAGCATATTAATAACCCCATTATTCATTTGGGTCTTGAAGACGCCTATACATTTATTAATAAAACAAATAAAGGCATTAAAAATTTATTGAAGCTTTACAGAAAAGGATTAATAAAAAAACAAAATGTGAAATTATTGCACTTCTATTCTAAGCTACAATCGACTAGATTAACAAGACCTTTTGCATTTTTCTTTAAAGTCACTAAAAATTCACTTGAAAAGAATTTAACTTCTAACAGACCATTTTTGTTTTTATTTGATTTTTATCGATTGGGATATTTATGTAGTATCGCTAAAAAATGATCATTTTAAATTATTAAATATCTCCCTTAGTTTTATCGACTCTTTTCCCCAAGTATATTTTTCAGAAGTTTTTTTTACATTAAGCTTATATTCTTCTATTAAAGCTTGATTATTTATAATCCCTGAAATTTCTTTTGCCATTTTTTTTGGTTCTTGGCTTTTTACAACAAAACCAATCTTGTTTTCCTTAACCAAGTTAGCTACTACCTTTCTATTAGAAACTATTAAAGGAGTTTGAGCTTGTATGTAATCAAACACTTTATTAGGCAAAGCATATTCATAATTAAGGTTTGTTCCTTTATCTAAAGAAAGTCCAAAATCTGCAATTTGAGTATATTTCATCAATTCGTCATAGGGCATTTTATCCTTAATAAAAACGCTATTACTTAAATTTAGACTCTTAACCATTTGCTTTAACCTATCAAAAACATCTCCTCCTCCAATAATATATAAAATAACATTTTCAAGGTATTGCATCATTTCTACAGCTTCTTCTGCACCACGATCAATATTAATCCCAGATCCTTGTAAAATGAGCATTTTTTTATCACCTTTTATGATCTTAGAAAAGTCTTCTTCAATTTCATTCAACTTGTATTTAGCAGCAATATTTCTGATAACCTTTACATCAACTTTATACTTATTCTTATATATTTCAGCTATAGTTTTGTTAACCGTATATACATTTTTAAGTTTTGGTAAAATATTCTTTTCTATAAATTCCCATACCGCCTTTATTCTTGGTCTACTTACAAGCTCTGGTATTTCAGTAAACAATTCATGACTATCATAAACTAATTTTTTTCTAGAGATCTTACTCACTAAAAAATTGGGCAATAAGGTATCAAGGTCATTTGCTAATAAAATGCCTTTTTTGATAAAAAGAAGTTTTAAAAATAGCCTCAAGTTATATTCAGCGTAAAATAAAAATCCTTTATTAAAAAGCAATTGCATTCTAACTGTCTTATATGGCCTAGATATTGGTAAACTTTCTGGTAATTTTCTTCCAATTAGTAAAACTTCATAATTCATTTCTGTTAAAACGGCACAGACTTTAGCTACTCGTTGGTCGGTAACAAGATCATTAGTAACAGAAACTAGTATTCGCTGCAAAACAGGTTAAATTGATTTAAGCGAATGTAAAAAAAATTATGTGAGCGAAAAATGTTTAATAAAGAGGTCTACCACAAAAATCATAACCTTTTAGAATTTTCATTTCTCCTTGTAGGTTATCTAAATGCTGCTTAGCATATGGTGAAAAGTTTGTGAATTTTGGTATAGATTGGTTTAAGTGATTTAAATTAATAATTGGAGCATACTCATTTGTTATCTCCCCAAATTTCCAAGTTTCTTTTTCTTCTTTTATCGGAAACTCTACATAAGAAATAAAGGATAAAACTGGGCTTTTATTTACCTTAGTATAAAAATTAGTTGACGTGAATTTATAATCTTCATTTTTACTTTGTTCTAAAATTAATGTAAAATCAAATTTCTTATCAAATACTAATTCTTGAGACCAACTTGTAAGAGATAAAAACAAAATAATTAAAAGGAGTGCCGTTCTTTTCATCGTTAAATTATTTCAAATAAATATATCAAAAATCACACCATAAATCCTCTAAATATCTGTCGTTATTATTATGAATATATTTCAAATAGATTATTATTTTTATATATTTGATAAACATTGAAGCAAAAAATTGCTTTTTTACAGATGTTTAATTCCGACCAAAAGTCAATCACATCTTATTTATTAAAAAAATAACAACACATTAAATCTACTAGTGTTATGGAGGCAATTGCGAAACAACCAGAGGTAAAGAATTTTATAAACGGAAAATTTGAAAGAAACGGACATAATTCTATGGATGTAATGAGCCCGTTAGACGGGAGTGTTATTTCAAATTTACCTTTATCAACCTATAATGATGTTGATGAAGCGGTCAAAGCTGCTGCAAAAGCTTTTCCTGAATGGTCGTCTATGACTTTTAAAGAAAGGGTTCAGATATTTTTTAAGTATCGATCGCTATTAGAAAAGCACATGGATGAATTAACAAACCTTGTTCATATTGAAAACGGAAAAACCTATGGCGAAGCCAAAGCAGAAGTAGAAAAGAGTATGGAATTGTGTGAGTTTGCTGTTTCTATTCCACAAATCATTGTCAATGAAATTCAGGAAGTGAGCAAAGGTGTTGAATGTAGAATTGAGCGCAAACCTTTAGGCGTAGTTGCGTGTATTACACCATTTAATTTTCCGAATATGGTACCGCATTGGACAATGCCTAATGCTTTGGTTTTAGGAAATACCATGGTGATGAAACCTTCAGAACTAGTTCCTTTAAGTACTATGCGTATGGCTGAATTACTAAAAGAAGCTGGTCTCCCTGATGGTGTTTTTAATATAGTAAATGGTGGTAAAGAAGTCGTTGAGGCCATTTGCGATCACCCAAAAATTGAAGCTGTTTCTTTTGTTGGCTCCACAAAAGTGGCAAAAATTGTATATAAGCGTGCTACTTCAAACCTAAAAAGATGTGTAGCGCTTGGTGGCGCAAAAAATCATTTATTGGTGTTGCCAGATGCTAATCCTGAAATGACTGCCAACAACGTAGTGGCATCTATGTCGGGTTGTGCTGGTCAACGTTGTATGGCTGCTTCGGTTATGGTAGGTGTTGATAATGTACAGCACATTATTGATAAAATGGTCGACGAGGCTAAAAAAATAGTTCCTGGTGATAATTTAGGTTCTGTAATTAGTGCTGAAGCTAAAGAACGTATAGAAAGTTATATCGCTGAAGCGGAAAAAAATGGAGCTAAGATTTTGCTTGATGGAAGAAATACAACCGTAAAAGGAAAAGAAGATGGTTTCTATGTTGGGCCTACAATAATTGATTATGTAACGACAGATATGTCGGTAGCCCGAGAAGAAATTTTTGGCCCTGTAATTTCCATACTTCGTGCTAAAAACTTAGATGAAGCAATTGAAATTGAAAACGGTTCTAATTATGGTAATGCAGCAGCTGTGTTCACACAAAGTGGTGGTTTGGCCAAACAAGTGATGGAGCGCGCCAGTGCAGGAATGATCGGTGTAAATATAGGTGTGCCCGTTCCACGTGAACCCTTTTCTTTTGGAGGCTGGAACGAATCTAAATTTGGTGTTGGTGATATTACTGGAAGGAGTTCTATTGAATTTTGGACTCAAAATAAAAAAACAACTACTAAATGGAATCCTGAAGCGCAAACCAATTGGATGAGCTAATAATTTAATGAAATCAACTTAATGGATAACCAACAAATCATAAAAAACAATCTTGATTACACGCTCTTTTCTTGGTCAAAGCAAGGGGGTTTAAACCTTATAAATGCTTCCCATGCTAAAGGATCATATATTTACGATAGAGATGGTAAAAAATATTTGGATTTTTCCTCTCAATTAATGAATGTAAATATTGGTCATGGCAACCAACGTATTACGGAAGCTGTTGCCAAACAAATGCAAGAAGTGAGCTACGTCTATCCTGGTATGGCAACTGATATTCGTGGTCAATTAGGTAAAAAAATAGCCGAAATAACTCCTGGTAATCTTACCAAAACGTTTTTCACGTTAGGTGGAGCTGAAGCTATTGAAAACTCGATCAAATTAGCCAGAATTTATACTGGTAGACATAAAATAATTACACATTATAGAGCATATCATGGTGCAACCTACGGTGCTGCTTCGGCAGGAGGTGATCCTAGAAAATTTCCCATAGATAGTCAGGCAATGCCAAATGTAGTCCATGTCGAAAATCCATACGCGTATCGTTGTCCTTGGAACTCTTCTTCAGAAGAAGAATGTGGTGAGCGTGCCATTGCACACTTAGAGCGTGTGGTAAAATTTGAAAACCCGGATAGTATTGCTGCTATTCTCTTTGAAGGAGAATCGGGTTCTTCAGGGTGTATCAAATATCCACCAATGTATTTAAAGAAGGTAAGAGGGTTATGTGATAAGTATGGTATTCTTTTTATTGATGACGAAACCATGAGTGGTTTTGGTAGAACCGGAAAAATGTTTGGCATAAATCACCACGATGTGGTGCCAGATATAATGGTAATGGCTAAAGGGTTAACTTCAGGTTATTTACCCTTAGGCGCCATGGCTATAACTGATACTATTGCAAATCATTTTAATGAAAACCCTATGCTATTAGGGTTGACCTATTCAGCACACCCTATTTGCTGTGCAGCTGCTTTAGAAAATCTAAAAATTATCGAAGAGGAGAATCTAGTTGAAAAAGCTGCTGAAATGGGTAAATACATTGAAGTTGAAGTTGAAAAATTAAAAGCAAAACATCCTTCTATTGGTGATTTCAGAAATACAGGATTATTAGGTTGTATAGAACTTGTAAAAAATAGAGAAACAAAAGAACCTACAACACCTTGGAATGCCAAGCCAAGTGAAATGGAAGCCACATTAAAAATGGCTGCCAAAATTCGAGAATTGGGTATGTTCACCTTTGTTCGATGGAACTGGATTTTCATTGCTCCACCATTAAATGTATCTAAAGAAGACGTTGATAAAGGTTTAGAAATTATTTCTCAAACAATTTCTATAGCTGATCAATACTGTAACTAATGAGTAAAGATATTGTAGAATTACACGAAGATGTTTCTAATTCGCCATTATATAGCGAAGATTTAGCACCTGTACCTCCACATGAACGTACTTGGAGTAAATGGCACTTAGCTGCTATTTGGGTGGGTATGGCAGTTTGTATTCCAACTTATTTATTGGCTTCTTATATGATTAAAACAGGATTGAACTGGTATGAGGCCTTAATTATTATTGGTTTAGCAAATCTAATCATTACTGTGCCTATGGTTCTTAATGGCCATGCAGGCGTAAAATACGGCATTCCATTTCCGGTAATCGGGCGAGCATCCTTTGGTACCAAGGGAGTCCATTTAGCATCTGTCGCTAGGGGAATTATCGCCTGTGGTTGGTTTGGTGTACAAACATGGATAGGCGGCCTCGCGATCTATGCTATTTTTAACGCCATTACTGGTTCAACAGGAGAATTAGGGTTATCCATAGGTAAATTCGTTGGTTTTGCCGTTTTCTGGATTATCAACATGTATTTTATCTGGAAAGGAACCGAAAGTATCAAATGGCTTGAAACCTATTCTGCTCCCATTTTAATTATCATGGGTCTGGTTTTAATTTATTGGGGTTATAGTCAAGCTGGTGGTTTTGGAATTGTATTGAAACAAAGTCAACAGTTGGAAAATGCAGCTGCCACAATTACTTCTCATGAGGACGAGGGTTATTCAACCATTTCATTTTTAACGTTAGATGTGTTAAACAACAAGGATGGAAGTTTAAAAGTAAATGAATATAAAATTGTTTCGGACGAAAATAGTTCTTGGGAAAATATTGTAAATAATCCAGTGCTAATTTCTAATACTGAAAATGTAAAAGTGCAATTCAGAAATACTGAAGGTGGTTCTGAAGTTTTATCAAGTGTTGTAACGGCAAACCTTATAAATAATTCTAATTCATCTTCAGGGAGTAAACTATGGAGTTATCTGCTATGGCTTACGGCTATGGTTGGCTTTTGGGCAACCATGTCAATTAGTATTGCTGATATTACACGTTATGCTGCCACTCAAAAAGATCAGGTAGCTGGTCAATTTACAGGATTGCCATTAACCATGATGCTCTATTCGTTTGTAGGCATTTTTGTAACCTGTGCTGCCGTGATAAATTTTAAAGATGTTTTGATCGCTGATGACGCGCCATGGGATCCAGTATCCTTAATTGCGCGATTTAAGAATCCTACTGTAGTTATAATCGCTCAAATATTTATGATTATCGCAACCTTAAGTACCAATATTGCGGCAAATGTAATTGCTCCATCAAATGCATTTTCCAATTTATGGCCTAAAAAAATTAGTTTTAGAACTGGTGGAATCATAACTGGTATCATTGGTATACTCATTATGCCATGGTGGTTATTAGATGTCATTACTACGTTTTTAATAATAGTAAGTGGTTTGTTAGGCCCTGTTTTAGGAATTATGATCGCCGATTACTTTTTTATCCGTAAAAAGAACATGGATCTCGCCGAGCTATTTAAAGTAGATGGAATTTATTCATATGGAAAAACTGGTTTTAATCGAGCAGCGATGATTTCGCTATTTGTGGGGGTTTCTTTGGCTTTAGTAGGTTATTGGGTACCATCTTTAAATTTCTTATATTCATTGTCTTGGTTTACAGGATTTATCATATCATTTATTTTGTATTTACTATTAATGAAGAAAGCATAATATGTCTATACTTATAAAAAATGGCCATGTTGTTACGGCCTCCGAAAGTTATAATGCCGATGTTTATATTGAGGGTGAAAAGATTATTGCTATCGGTCAAAATCTTACTCATAAAGCGAATAAAACTATTGATGCATCTGGTAAACTGGTTTTCCCTGGAGGGATAGATCCTCATGTACATTTAGATATGCCTTTTATGGGGACTTGTTCTAGCGATGATTATGAAACCGGAACTCGTGCTGCCTTACATGGTGGTACAACTATGGTTATCGATTTTATTCTGCAAACCCAAGGCGATACATTATATAACGCTTTAAAGACATGGCAACAGAAGTCAGAAGGTAAAGCTATTGGTGATTATTCGTACCATATGGCGGTAACAGATTTTAATGATGATGTAGCCAAAGAGGTTGTTCAAATGATTGAAAAAGAAGGTATTATTTCCTTTAAGACTTTTATGGCTTACAAAGGTGCTTTAATGATCGATGATGGGCAGATGGTACAACTTATGAAAGTGGTAAAAAAACATGGTGGACTGGTAACTGTGCATGCTACCAATGGTGATATGATAGATTCATTAATTGCTAAGAATAGAGCAGAAGGAAACTTGTCGCCATTATATCACTATTTATCACAACCAGAAGTTACCGAAGCAGAAGCCTCAGCTCGATTTACAGATATGTTACATTATACTGATTGTCCAGGATACATTGTGCATATGACATGTGAAGGCGCATTAAACGCTGTTCGTACCGCGACGAAACGAAATCAAAAAGTATTTGTAGAAACCTGTACTCAATATCTAATGTTGGATGCTTCACTTTATGAAAAAGATTTTGAAGGTGCTAAATGGGTTATGAGTCCTCCTTTGCGGGAAAAGAAAGATCAAGAAGCACTTTGGTCTGGTATCAATCAAGGTTTAGTGCAAGTTGTAGGTACAGATCACTGTCCATTTATGTGGGAACAAAAGAAAATGGGTAAAGATGATTTCTCAAAAATACCAAATGGGCATCCTGCTATAGAACATCGTATGGAATTGCTATATTCTGAAGGTGTTCACAAAGGAAAAATCTCATTAACAAAATATGTAGAAGTAGCCTGCACCAATGCAGCAAAAATATTTGGCATGTATCCCAGAAAAGGAACCATTGCTATTGGTAGTGATGCTGATATTGTAATTTTTGATCCTAAAAAAGAGCATACGATTTCTGTAGAAACACATCATATGAATTGTGATTATTCAGCGTATGAAGGGCAAAAAGTGGTAGGTAAAACAGATACAGTAATCCTTAGAGGAGAAATTGCTATAGAAAATGAAGAGTGTAAATTAAAAGCCGGTCATGGTCAATTTATTTCAAGAGGAAAAACATCAAAAACAGTAATTTAGAAAAGAATATTATGCCAAGAAAAGTAAAATCAGGATTGATACAAATGAGTCTTCCAATGACAGAAGGTGAAGGAACGATTCAAGAAATTATGAATGCTATGTATGATAAACATATACCGTATATAGAAGAAGCTGGTAAACAAGGTGTTCAGATCTTATGCTTACAAGAAATTTTTAACACACCCTATTTCTGCCCAGGTCAAGATAGAAAATGGTATGCGTCTGCAGAATCTGTCCCTGGTCCAACAACAGAAAAAATGCAAGTACTCGCTAAAAAGTACGATATGGTCATTATAGTACCTATTTATGAAAAGGAGCAAGCGGGTATTTTATACAATACAGCAGCTGTAATAGATGCTGATGGAACTTATCTCGGAAAGTATAGGAAAAATCATATTCCTCATACTACAGGGTTTTGGGAGAAATTTTTCTTTAAACCTGGTAATTTAGGTTATCCTGTTTTTCAAACAAAATATGCTAAAGTTGGGGTTTATATTTGTTATGATCGTCACTTCCCTGACGGAGCAAGAGTATTAGGCTTAAACGGTGCAGAAATTGTATACAATCCTTCAGCAACAGTAGCTGGATTGAGTGAATATTTATGGAAACTCGAACAACCTGCACATGCTGCCGCTAATGGTTATTTTATGGGTTGTATTAATCGTGTTGGTGAAGAAAAACCTTGGAATTTAGGGAAGTTCTATGGGCAATCATATTTTGTAGACCCTAGAGGTCAAATATTTGCAGAAGCATCACGTGATGATGATGAATTATTGGTTGCTGAATTCGATTTAGATCTAATTGAAGAAGTACGTTCTACTTGGCAATTCTTTAGAGATCGAAGACCTGAAACATATGGAAAATTAACTGAGCTTTAAAATATGGCAGAATATAAAAGACCTACTACACAAGAGGAGTTTGATAAAAACTTCAAACAGAAAAAACAGTTAATGAACGATACCGAAGCGTATTATGAAAGTTCTCGCTGTTTATTCTGTTATGACGCACCTTGTGTACAGGCTTGCCCTACTCATATCGATATTCCATTGTTTATAAAGCAAATACATACAGATAATGTAACGGGTGCGGCGAAAACCATTTTCGATGCTAATTGGCTTGGCAACGCCTGTGGAGTAGTCTGTCCAACAGGTGTTTTATGCGAAGGTGCCTGTGTATATAACCATCAAGATGTACCGCCTATTCAGATTGGTCGTTTGCAAAATTATGCAACTAATAAAACGATTGATGCTGACAAAACACTTTTTAAAGTCGGTAAGTCAAATGGAAAGAAGATTGCTGTAATTGGAGCTGGGCCAGCTGGTATTGCATGTGCTTGTGAAGCCAGAACCTTTGGTTTTGAGGTTGATATTTATGAAGCCAAAGAAAAACCTTCTGGTTTAACCGTTTATGGAATTGCCCCATATAAAATAACAAACGAAGAGGTTTTAAAGGAGATTGACTATTTACAAAATCAGTTGGGTTTTCAAATTCGTTATGAATCACCTATCAACTCAAAAGAGCAGTTAGCACAACTAGAAAATGATTACGACGCTATATTCTTAGGTGTTGGATTAGGACAAACTCGTGAATTACAGTTAGAAGGTGAAGATAAGCAAGGTGTTGTAGGTGCCGTAGAATTTATCGAAGAACTACGTATGAAACAACATCATATCTCTGTTCCTGACAAAGTGGTTGTAATAGGTGGAGGAAATACCGCGATGGATGCTGCTTCAGAATCAGCGCGGATGGGCGCCAGAAAAACTGTTTTAGTGTATAGAAATGATAAAGAACGTATGGGTGCCTATGGTTTCGAGTATGATCTAGCGATTAGTTCTGGTGTTGATAGTCTTTTTAATGCTACACCGATTGAAATTATTGGCGACAATCATGTTGAAGGTGTAAAGTTCTTAAAAACTAAATCAATTGATGGTCAGTTAAAAGAAATTGATGAAAGTGAGTTTATTATTGCTTGCGATCTAGTTATTAAAGCTACGGGGCAAGCAAAACAAGGGCATTTTTATGAGCTCATTGAAAACCTCAATATCGACAACAAAACAAGAATAAAGGTGAATGAACATTTTCAAACATCAAATGCGATGTATTTTGCTGGTGGAGACGCCATTAATGGTGGTGCAGAGGTTGTAAATGCAGCCTATGATGGTAAAATGGCAGCTCAAGGAATGTTTCAACATCTAATTAAAAATTAAGATTATGATCGATTTATCTATAAATTTTGCAGGAATTAAAGCTCCTAATCCATTTTGGTTAGCATCTGCGCCGCCAACAAATTCAGGGTATCAGATCATGAAAGCTTTTGACGCAGGTTGGGGAGGTGCTGTTTGGAAAACATTAGGTGTACCGGTAGTAAATGTCTCAAGTCGTTATGGATCAGTAAACTATCGAAACACCCGTATGATGGGATTCAATAATATCGAGTTGATCACCGATCGTCCATTAGCGGATAATCTTAGAGAAATTGAAGAGGTTAAAAAATATTTTCCAGATCATGCTGTGATTGCTTCACTAATGGTAGAAAGCAAGGCTGAATGGGAGCAGATTATCAAAGATGTTGAAAATGCTGGAGCAGATGGAATTGAATTAAATTTCGGTTGCCCTCATGGAATGTGTGAACGCGGTATGGGTTCCGCCGTTGGCCAAGAACCAGAAGTGTTAGAAACTATAGTTGGCTGGGTAACAAAGGCTGCTAATATTCCCGTTATTACAAAATTAACGCCGAATATATCTGAAATTACTGACTCTGGTTTAGCAGCCGTTAAAGGTGGTACAGATTCTATTTCATTAATAAACACTATAAAAAGTATTGTAGGTATTGATCTTGATACTTATGCTCCTTATCCAATTGTTGATGGCAAAGGTTCTAATGGTGGTTATTGCGGTCCTGCGGTAAAACCAATTGCTATGCATATGATTCGAGAACTAGCACAGCATCCTGAAATTAACAAAGTGCCTATTTCTGGCATCGGAGGTGTAGAAACTTGGCGTGATGTGGTAGAGTTTATTTTGTTAGGAGCAACTTCAGTTCAAGTCTGTACAGCTGTAATGCACTACGGTTTTGGAATTGTTCGTGAAATGGAAGCTGGTTTACGTCAATTTATGGAAGAAAAAAATTATAATACTATTTATGATTTTGCCGGAAAAGCTTTACCAAATGTAACAGAGTGGAAACACCTCAACTTGAAACATAAAGTTGTAGCTGAAATCAACTCGGATAAATGTGTGGGTTGTGAATTATGCTATATTTCTTGTGATGATGGCGCCCATCAAGCAATAGCGTTATCAGAAGATCCATTAAATAGGATACCAAGCATTATAGAAGAGAACTGTGTTGGCTGTAACTTATGTTCTCTGGTTTGCCCTGTAGAAGATTGTATTACTATGGTTAAACGAGATGATGGAACTCAACATATAACTTGGGATGAGCGCACTCAAAATGATGATATTCCTGTAACCTTTGATGATGATAGGGCCGGTGGTAAAGGGCATTATGTTCCAAAACCTACAGACGCCCTTAAGGCAAAATAAAAAACCCACCTTCGTTAAAAGGCGGGAAATTGCTATGAAAAAGATTTGTAAATCGAATGATTTACAACTTTTATAGTCGTAAAGTTATAAAAAAACTTACACTTTTTATTTTTCTGGTTTGTGTTTATATGTTTCCTGGTTAACTCCAGTTCCACTCACGTATTCGTTATTGTGATATCTTCCTCCTATATTAACACTTTCTTTATAGTAAAAATTGGCAATACCATGTTTTAAATTATTTTGCCATGTTCCTTCATAAATTGTTCCATTGGTATAATAATAAATTCCATAACCACTTCTAATACCATGACTATAGTTTCCCTTATATTTTGAGCCATCATTCCAAATGTATGTTCCTTGTCCATGGCGTTTGTCATTATCCCATACACCCGAGTAAGTATCTCCATTATTCCATGTGAATTTTCCAAAACCATGTCGCAAACCATTTTTCCAATCTCCTTCGTAAGTTCCACTAGTATATTGCATCACTCCTTTTCCTTCCTTACAATCACCATTTACACATGTTGGTTTTTTAACTTTCGTTTTAACTTCTTTAACCTTAGGTAGAGAATCTTCTAGATCACTTTCATTAACTGCTACAGAATTATTAGTCTGAGCAATCATAATTATTGGGAAAGCGAATAAAAAAAAGAATAGCTTTTTCATGATAAATTTGTTTATATAAATGTTAACGTAATTTATAGTGCTTTAGTATACTTGATAATCATTGAAAATGAATTAGTTATAATTCTGTTAAACTTTAAAATTTTATTCTTTTACAGGAGTATAAATTTTTAATTTAGCAAGAATCAAAATTGAATAATGTTAAAAAATCTTTTTTTAGTAGTTTTTGTAATCATATTAGGCTCTTGTAAAGGAGAAAAAGAAAGCGAAAAAATTACCACCTTAGAATCAAATCGTACCATAGAAACAGTTGATTTTAGTGGGTTAGAAACATTTCTAAATAAAAAAGATGATAAAACCTATGTGGTTAATTTTTGGGCTACTTGGTGTAAACCGTGCATAAAAGAATTGCCTTACTTTCAAGAGTTAGAGAAAGCTTATGAACATGATGAGTTAAAGGTGTTATTAGTTAGCTTAGATTTTCCTGAAAAATTAAATGACAAATTAATTCCTTTTGTTGAAAAGCATAACCTAACTCCAGAAGTATTATTATTAGATGCTCCAAATGAAAATGAATGGATTCCTAAAGTTGATTCAACATGGTCTGGTGCAATACCAGCCACAATAATTTATAACAAAAATAAAAGAACTTTTTACGAGCAATCTTTTACTAAAGAAGAATTATTTAAAGAAGTAGAAAAATTCACAAAAACTTAAAATTATGAAACACTTAAAACCTATTTTACTAATTGCGGTAATAGCTATTATGTCTGCTTTTACATTCGTAGAAAAAAATATAGAACTAGGAAACGGATACGAAATTGGTGACATAGCAACAGATTTTAAACTTAAAAATATTGATGGTAAAGTGGTGTCTATGGCAGATTATAAACATGCCAAAGGATTTATAGTTGTTTTTACCTGTAATACCTGTCCATATTCTGTAGCTAATGAAGATCGTTTAATTGCTTTAGATAAAAAATACAAAAACAAAGGATATCCTGTAATTGCTATAAATCCTAATGACCCCTCTGTACAACCAGGTGATAGTTTTGAACTAATGAAACAACGAGCTAAAGAAAAAGGGTTTACTTTTCCTTATTTATTTGATGAAGGACAAAAAGTATATCCTGCTTATGGAGCAACGAGAACTCCACATGTTTATATTTTAAAACGTGAGGATGAAAGATTGAAAGTAAAATATATAGGTGCTATTGATGACAGCTCAAGAAATGAAGCTAATGTGAAAGCCAAATATGTAGAAAATGCGCTAGATAAGTTACTGAGCAATAAAGAAGTAAAAATTACTAATACAAAAGCCATAGGGTGTTCAATTAAAGTGAAGAAAACTTCTAATGGTTTAGATTAATTTATAAAAAAAGCCAAGCAAAATTGCTTGGCTTTTAATTTTTGAATAAAGATCAAATTAAGCGAAAAGCTTAGTAACCTTTTTTCTTCCGTATTTGTATTGACCTTTAACTGTTTCTAATGCATCAAATACTAAATCTTGTTGATTAGAAGCTAATTTGAAACCTCCGTTAATTGCTTTTTTAACAACTTTTTGCCATTGATCAGCAATGGTTAACGATTCTGTTACAATCTCATCTGTTGTATTTAAAGCAAACTCATTTGAGTTTTTTATAGCCTTTTTTGTTGCATTAAAAGCATTATTAATTCTAGTCTTAATAGCTACTTTCTTTGTTCTTTTTGTACTCATTTTATCCGTTTTTTATAATTTAAATCTCTAAAAAGATTTATTTTTTTAATAATTCTTTAGCTTGTGTTTTCCATTCAGATGCGTTATACATCTTAGTGTTCATGCCTGCATCGGTTAATATTTTTTCAACACTCTTTAAAGTAGCGCTAGCTAATCCTTTGTAAGAAGTGATACCAGCAGCATTTAAAGTAGCTTCCATTTTAGGTCCAATACCTTTGATCTCTTTAAGATCATTCTTTTCAGCTACTTTTTTCTCAACTTTCTTAGTAGCAGTTTTTTTAGGAGTTACCTTCTTCTTTGTTGGAGTTTTCTTAGCTTCTGGTTTAATGACTTTTTCTACTTTTTCTTGAACGTCTTCTATTACATCTTCTACCTTTTCTTTTACGTCTTCAGCAGCTTCTTTCACATCTTCGGTAACATCCTCTACTTTGTCTTTTACATCTTCGATTGTTTCATTTAATTCCTTTTTTAGTTTATCAGCCATTTTTTCAGCTTTTTTAACATAAGGATTTTTTGAAATTTCTTTCTTTAGTTTATCAGCAGTTTTTTCAGCTTTCTCAACTAAAGGATGACTTGTTACCATTTTTTTAGCTTGCTCGATCATTTTAGGATCGTAACCCACTAAGTTTTTTAATCGATCAGTTCCATGCTCTAATTGACCTTTTATTGTCTCTGCTGTATCAACAACCATATTGATCTGTTGTTTAGATAATGGTTCTGCTTTCTTGATCAATTTAGAAGTTAACTTTTGCCATTTTTCTCCAGTTTTAACTGTAGTTTCAATGGCATTGAAAGAAGCGTCAATTAAGTCATTGTTTATTTTCTTAACGATCTTTTTAGCGTTCTCTAATTTTTTTGATTTTTTACTTTTCTTAGCTGTCATAATATATTGTTTATGTGTTTATTCTTTTATTTATAGTGCAAATGTAATTATGTGTAGTTACAAATGAGTTGCAATCAACTCTCATACTTTTTCTTTTAATAAAAAAAGGTCAAGAATCTAATTAGAAACCTGACCAATTTTAACTAACCTAACTAACTATAATCTAATTTTTACCAAATAAAGCTTTGGATCTTTTAACACCATTTAAAATGTGTCCTTTAGCAGTTTCTAAAGAATCGAAAACCATATTTTGCTGAGCATCTGCTACTTTTAATCCGCCTTTAACAGCTTTAGAAGTAACATTTTGCCATTTACCAGCAGCATTAATCATTTCTGTAACTACTTCTTCAGTAGATTTTAAAGCAAATTCATTTGTTTTTGTTGCTACTTCTTTTACAGAATCTACAGTTTTAAAAACCATATTAGTAACTGCTTTTTTATTTTTTGTTGCCATCTTTTTATATTTTAATTTGTTTAAAGTTCTAAATTTTTGGCAAACATATAATCTGCGAGTTACAAATGAGTTGCAAAGTAATTCTATGATTAATTTTTTGAGGGATTTCGCTTTAGCGAAAGGGAAGTTAAATTTAACTAATCTCTTCTATTTCTCTAATAAGTTTTTTCGTTTCTGGTAATGGGTCGATGCCATATTCTTCATCTAAAATAGCAACACATTTTTGATAGGCTTTGATGGCTTGGGGGCGATTACCTTTAGAAAGATAGGCTTGCATTTGTATACGATAAGCTTCTTCCCAAGTAGGGTCAATAGCTAATGCTTTTTGTGCTAATCTGGTACTTTCAAGTGGATTATTATCAAGTAAAATCTCTGCTAACGTAACATAAGCGCCTAGTATAAGTAATTGAGTTTTTTCTCGTTCTTCAGATGACCAATCTTCATAGATTCGGTTAGGTAAATAAATCCCTTGGTATAGATCAATCGCATTTTTATATGCTTCTTTAGCAATGCTGTTGTCAGAATTATAAAATTCATTGCCAATAATTATAAATTTTTCTAGAGCTTCTGCATCTATCCAAACTTTATCCATATCTAATTGATAGCTCAACCCTTGTCTTACTAGATATTTGGGTTCCGTTCTTGGTGCTCTGTTTGGCTCTAATGTTTTATTTACACCATGTAATGCTACTTTAAAATCTCGGTCATCTCCTTCTTCCCAAAGATGGTCCATAATTTTCTCTTTATGGAGAGCGTGTCGTTGTCTATTAGAAATTAGGTATTGTAAAAGTTGTACCGTTTTATCTCTGCCCCATCTTTTTGTATCTACCTTTTCACCCTCAACCCAAACATTAAACTGTCCTAAGGTCTGAATACGAACTTCGGCCTTATTATAAAAGTCTTTCAATTCCTGTAATTGGGTAGAAAGCGACATACACAGTTACTTTTTACTTAAAGCATCAACTTTGCTATTAAGTCTTTTAATTTCTCTTGCTAACTTGCTAATGGAGTCTTGTATTTCTTTGAAATCTGATCGTGAAGCGTTACGCCATTGATCTATCTGTACTTTTTCGCTTATTTCTTCACCAATAGTACTAATTTGATCTTGTAATTGGTCTTGAATATTGGATATTTGCTTCTTTGGGTCTTTAATGGTTTCCTTAATAATTTGAGGAGCAACTTCTTTCATGGTCTTCCACATCGATAAGCTCTTTTGAAGAATATTATCTTGTTCTTCAGAAGATTGATCTTTAGTAGCTTGACTTGTTAATTCAGATAACTTTTTTTGCATAAATTTTAAAGCATCATTAAAATCGGTAAATCGTTTTTCATCTCCATCTTGTACATGCGATATTCTACCTCTCCATTGAACCTTAGATTCTCCTTCTTCTTCATAAATTCTCTGATTAAATCGCACCATAAAAGATGCTGTTTGATCTGCTTTTTTTGCCATGACTTTATTTTTATCCTGGTTCTTTTTCTGAACCAACTTCAATTTTTAACAATCCTCTAAAGGCGTCATTTACATTATTCCCATCGTACAAAACCTTATACACTTCTTCCGAAATAGGCATTTGTACATTATAATCTTTTGCTAGTTCCATTACTACTTTTGCCGTTTTTACACCTTCGGCAACTTCATTCATCTCTTCTATAATTTGAGCTAGGCTTTTCCCTTGACCTAACTGAAAGCCTACATGGTGATTTCTACTTTTGGCACTAGAACAAGTAGCCACCAAATCACCCATACCAGCTAAACCTGCAAAAGTTCTACGTTTACCACCCATAGCCACTCCTAAACGAGTTAATTCAGATAATCCTCTTGTAATCACTGCTGCTCTGGTATTGTCACCAGCATTGGCTCCGTCTCCCATACCAGAAGCAATAGCCATAATATTCTTTAAAGCCCCTCCGAGTTCACATCCAATAACATCATCGTTTGTATACACTCTGAATAATCCTGAACTGAAAACAGGTTGTAATTTTTTAGCGATTGTATCATCTACCATTGCAATTACTGCTGCCGCTGCTTTACCAAAATGGATTTCCTTAGCTAAATTTGGTCCAGTTAAAACTCCTGCGGGATGCCCGGGCATTTCTTCCTCAATAATTTCAGTCATGCGTTTTTTAGTGCCTATTTCCAGTCCTTTTGCCAAACTTACAATTGGTATCCAAGCACGAATATGTGGTTTAGCTTCTAACAGCACATTTCTAAAGCTCTGAGAGGGGATGCCCATAACCACTAAATCTGCATTTTTAACTGTTTCTTCAATAGAATTTGATGCTTTTAATGATCTAGTTAATTTAGCGTTTGGTAAATACTTACTATTTGTGTGCTGTTCGTTGATTTCATCTACAGTTTTGGGATTTCTAGCCCAAATAGTCGCTTCAGCATTTTTAGCAACAATTGAAGCTACAGTTGTTCCCCAAGATCCACCACCAAGTATACCTACTTTAAGTTTCATGTGTTATTTTTTAGTTAGTCTTCTAATTCTTTTAAAAATAAATTACGCACCTTATCAACATATTTTTCTACATGTTTTGGTTTCCATTCTGAAGTGTCAACCGGGTCTAATACTACAACTTCTATATGTGTGGGCTTAAATACCGAACTTCCCTTTGGTAGTGCCATGTATGCATTCTTAATTACAATTGGAATAATTGGTACGCCTGCTTTCATCGCTAAATGAAATGCCCCTTTTTTGAAAGACCCTAATTCTTTGCTGCCACTTCTTGTACCTTCTGGTGCTATTGCTACTGACATTCCGCCTTTTAACACATCAGCTGCATGATTTAGTGATTTAATTGCTTTCTCTTTATTTGATCTATCGATAAAAATTGCTCCGAAAGCTTTAAATAAGGGTCCCATCGGGCTCATTTCTAACTCCTTTTTAGCAACACCTGTAACGTCTTTTCTTAGTAGCTTTGATAGGATAAAAAAGTCTGCTGAACTTTGATGATTAAAACAAAAGACTGCTGGGCGATAATCTTCTAGATTCTGTTTTCCTTTTATAGCAATATCTAAACCAGCAAACTTAGTTCCTAGGTCTCCAATACTTGCAACCGTTGCATTTACTGCCTCTTGTCGAGACATTGTCATTGCTCCTTTGATTAATCCTTTAATTGCTGAAGGATAAATACTTGCGGCTGCTAAACCCGTTCTAAATCGGTTAACTATTGGCTGATCATTTCTCTCATCAAATCGTAAAATTGGCCATCCACTTTCAAAAGCCACTTGAGATAATCTACTATCCGGATTTGTAGCACATGGGTTTCCAACAATTTCTAGTAAAGGATAATCATCAAAACTATCTGTATAAAAGAAACTCTTTGACAAATCGATATTGTTTTCCTTTGCAAATTTTCTTCCTGCCTTGGCTTTTCCTTCTCCCCAACACATCTCCTGAATTTTACCTGTAAAACGACCTTTTTTCACCTCCATTTCGGTACAGAAAACGTCATCAATACCTAATTCATTTGCAATAGGTCTAATTTGATATATTGTTGCTGCTGAAACGATTACAACTCTATGACCTTTTTCTAAATGCGAAGCAATTAATGTTCTAGATTCTGGATATATAGTGTCTGCTAAGTGTTCTTCATATACTCCTTGACCTAGTAATTCAAACTCTTTTTCTTTAATTCCTTTTACGCCTAGTGCTGAAACCTTTGTTAAAATTTCAAAATCCCTATTCCCTGCTGAGTATAATAAGACTATAGCGAATTGTGATAGTAATTCTTTTGTTGTTGATTTACCACTTAGTAACCTACCTTGCACAAATTTTTTAGCCGAAAAGTCATCAATTAATGTCCTATCTAGGTCGAAAAAAGCAGCTATATGCGAGCCTTCTTCTTGACGCAATACTTTTTCTGAAATAGTTTCAATATCAGATCCAGGAACAATCTCTTTTTCTTTTTCCTCTTCTTCCTCCTCTACTCCTTTGGTTTTGCGTATTGCCTTAATTTCTAATCTTTGTAAAACATTAAATCGCTCTGTTAGTTCGTCTAATTCTTGCATCCAACCATCAAGAAGATCATAATCAATTTGTTTGTCTGTTGGTGTTAGTCCTGCATTTTTTGCATAGCGCAAGGCACTAATTAAAAAAGGTTTAGATACGCTATCTAATCGTGTAATGCGAGATTGCCAATGCAGTTCCTTTCCTTTAAAAAGGCATAAATCTATAAATTCTGAATCAACAAAATCATCATCAAGATCCCAAGAATTGAGTGTGTGACATACTACTTTATTGGCTTCTAAATAAATAAGTAAAATTCCTTTAGAAACATACAATTCTTGCCTTTTTAATAACCCGTATATATCTTCTTCTGGGTTTGCAATTATGTTACGCCAATCTTTATCAAATAAGCTTAGTTCTTCTTCTATTTCACTACTAAATTGAGGTTTATTCGTATAGAAAAATTCGAATTTAAAAAGATTGCGTAAACGCATAATTTCTTCCCAGAAATGGATAATCCTATCTGACGAAGTATCATCTTTAATTTTTACTAGAGCCATCTCTATAAAAGCTCTATGGTACAAATGCCCTGATGACATATTTGCATAATAGGTAGCTGATAAATATTCATTCGCCCCTAGGCTATACTGAGTTTTACGACCAGCTTTGCTCTTTTGAATAATATGAGCGCTTAATAATAAATTTAGTGCTTTTTGAACAGTAACACCTATTTTGTTCCCTCGGTCTAGCAATACATCTTCTTTGCGTTGTTCTATGTAATTCATTAACTTAATTACATTTGTCTCTATCTCTTTTTTAGTTAATGCAAAATTGTTTAGAAGCACATTACAAACCAGAGAAACCGTAGTTACTGGTGTAATCGTATTAGCTTTATGTATTAATTCGAATGCAAATCTAGGTAAGGTATTTTTATCTGCATAGCTCTGTTCTTCATCATCTGGAATGATGGCACTTCGATGTGCTGTTACATCTACTGGTTCACCAAAACGAATGGCTGCGCGACCATATTGATGCCCTAATTTTTTTAAATAATTAGCAAAGACGCCTAAATCTTCCGATCGTTTTCCTTTACCTCCTTTTCCTTCTTCAGTCATTTCTTTCACATCAGGAATCAAATCATATACAATAGAAACTGGAACATATTTAATATCTCTAGAACTCTCTTGTTCACCTTCCATGATGTATTTAAGAATTCCCATCTTAGGATAAACGATCTTACCTGTACGAGATCTTGTTCCTTCAATATTCCACGTTAGGTGATCTCCTTTTTCAATGAGATATGAAATGTAGTGTCTTAATGATGCTTTGTAAACCTCATCATCCTTAAAGCTTCTACGTAGAAAAATTAATCCAGAGTTTTTACCTAGTTGTTTAACCCCTGGCATTGCTAAATTTATACCTCCAAAAAAATATGGAATCGGCATACCATAACCTGCAAGGGTATTGATAAGTACAACGGTATCAAGATACGTTTTATGTGTAAGAATAAAAGCAACAGAATTCTTCCGCATCAGCTTCATCAACCACTTAATTTCTTGAGGATCTACATCTATCTTATCTTCATAAGCTTTAGACATCATATACTCAAACCCTTTAAGTGTAGCTATGTTTGCAAAAGGATCTTGTTTGGCATACATTTCTGCAACACAAGCTTCAGCCTCTTTTTGCACATCTTCAAGCTTACGCTTTTGCAATTTAGCTATTTGCTTTAGCTCTTTTTGAAATTTGGGTTGGTCAATGACTTTTTGCACTCGTCTTTATTTTAGTACACTAATTTACACATTTGAAATAAGTTGTATCTGAGTTGGTAGTGGCTGCTAGTATTTAACAAACAACAAATCTCTTACAATATCCATTTTTTTACGCTCCCAAAATTTTGGAAAAAATAGATTTTCGAGCTTAGTAATAAAACCTTTTGGTGCTTCACCTTGAGTATTCTTTATAAGTGTATTTGCCACAGTTACTAGTACTGATGCATTTGCGCCTAAGCCAATATGACTGCCGTACACTTCTACATTTTTTATATCATCACGAAGCGTTTCTGCCTCCATACAATGTTTCCAAGGTACAAGGCCGTCTGTCTTTGTATAGATACAGGTAATTGGTACTTGCGGAATCTCTTCAAGTTCTTTTAAGAATTTAGCATTACGTTCACGTAATGTTTTCCCACGTAAAAACTCTAACATTTTTACCAATGGGGTTTCCATGTTTTTTACGCCCCATACTGGGGAACCAATAGTTATTAATTGTTCGACCTTGTCAGGGCATCTGTTAGCGATGATCTTAGCTAAGATACCTCCACCACTCCAGCCTACAAGACTTATTTTCTCTTGGTGTATTTCGTAAATTTCATCTAAACGTTCAATAAGTTTAGGTAAATATTTTGAATTGATCATATTGACTCCTAAATCCCATTTGTAAGTATTGAATCCAACTGCCTTTAGGTATTTTCTGACGAATTTAGTAGAATGATCGTTCCCTAAATATGGGGGCATTAATAACACGGGTTTTCCTTTTCCTTCTTTTCTTTTAGGAATCAAAGGATACAAACCAACCATAGTGCTCCATTCTATAATAGAGCGGCCTTCTAAGACCATATTAAACAATGGAGGTGCGTCTATTTTTTCATTAATCTGTATTATTTCTTTTCCGAAATGTTCTACTATTTTGGTAGAAATATCTTTATGGTTTTTTTTAGATTTTTCATTGTTTACGCTCTCTAAAATCTGTACTAATGTTATATAATCTCTGTCTGGTCCAAAATCTTCGCAAACTGAAATGCAATTATTTAACAACGTTATCAGTGTTTCTTTATCAAATTCATCATTCTTAATTGATTTTAAAATCAGTTTTTCATAAGGATGATCTTCAAACTTACTTGCAACTAAATCTTTAGCTTGCTTAAGCGTAAAACCCTTAGATAAAGCAACTTTAATTGCCAATTTAGTAAATGATTTGTAGAGTGTTTTGTTGTTTTCCATAATTAGTTTTTAGCATCAATACGTTCATTGAGCCAATTAATAAAATCGCGTTCTACTTCTTCTTTGTTGATTTCATTTAGCATTTCGTGTCTTCCACCTTCGTAGATTTTTAAGGTGAGATCACTAATACCTGCTTTTTTATATTGTTTTGCTACTTTTTTTATGCCTTTACCCATTTCGCCAACGGGATCTTTATCGCCTGAAAAAATATAAATAGGTAGATGTTTTGGTGTAGCTTCAAAGGTTGGCTTTTCGTTTATTTTTTTACTTCCTTTTAAAATGTCGATAAATACACTAGTTGAAAAATTTTCTATCCGTAAAGGATCAGATTCAAACAAATCTACTTGCTTTTCGTCTCTGCTAATCC
Source organism: Maritimimonas rapanae (assembly GCF_057837205.1). Classification (NCBI taxonomy): domain Bacteria; kingdom Pseudomonadati; phylum Bacteroidota; class Flavobacteriia; order Flavobacteriales; family Flavobacteriaceae; genus Maritimimonas; species Maritimimonas rapanae. Next base: position 336,493 of record NZ_JBYQFI010000002.1, read on the forward strand.
AATCAACTTTTGTTCTGTTTGGTTTGAATTTTTTATTAAATTCTGTAAAAAAAAGTGATTTAAGCGTTTCGCTACTATGTTTTTTCCCTTTAAAAAATTTGACAACATTGGCTCCTGCAAGCCCAACTGTACCTAAGCCTTTCATGAAACTTGCAGTTCCTGATAGTACTAATGCTTGTAAATCATCACCATATTTAGTTACATATTCTCGACTCAATAAAGATCCCATGCTATGCCCAAATAAAATGATTTTTTGATTTGCATGTTGCTCTTTAATTACATTTGTTAGCTCATGCATATCCTCAACTGCGTCGTTAAAATAATTCTCACCATCATAAAAGCCTAGCTGTTCTTTAGATTTTACTGAGTTACCATGGATTCTATGATCGTTTGCATACACTTCGTAACCATGTTCTTGTAGTAAGGTTGCTATAGGTATATATCGCCCAGCATGCTCACCAATACCATGTGCTATTTGTACAATTCCTTTTGGTGTTTTGTTCTTCCAGTGGTAATAAAAAATTTTCTCGCCATCTTTAGCGATATATGTATTTGTACTATAATTCATTAGTTATTCTTCAAAAAATCTGCTAGTAATCCTATCAACTTCTTTTGATGGGTTACAGTTCCGTCTGCTAATATTCTTCCTTGTATTTTAAGTTCTTCAAACAACAATTCTTTATTATATAACGCTGTTAAAACCTCATCTCTTATCTTTAAAGTAGCTTTTGGTTTTGATAATTTTTGTTTTTTTAATACTCCATCTTTTATTTGCCATGTCGCTTCAGACTCATCGCTCAATAACACTCTAAAACCAATAGTGTCTTTGTATTTTTTACTATTTTTAGGGTTCACTTTTAAGTGCTTTCTTAATCCATTAAAAAAAGTGGTACTTTCTATTTTTATAATTTTTTGTTCTTCTTTCTTCTTCCCTTTTTTCTTAATAATTTCTTCTAACTCATTAGCAGATTCGCGGATATATCGTGAAAATTTATCGGCATCTGGCATTGTACTAGCATCAGAAGTTGTTGTAATGGTTACCTGGCCATTGTAGCTAAATGCAGCAATAATCAATCCGAAACCATCTAAAACCGGCGTTAGACCAAAAGTGGTAACAATTTTATGACCTCTTAAATATAACATTCCTCTAGGCCCAGGAACATTTGTAATAGTACAGTTAAAAGGTGGACGAATCAACTCTTTAATATCGTATCTACTATATAAACCTGCTGCCAAATTTGCCAAACCAAACGGTACACTTTCTGCCATTTTCATTAAGCTTTTAGCACCAACAGCTTTATGTTTGCTTTTACCAACTTCAGTTTGTTCTTGTATATATTCTAATCGTTCTATAGGATCTTTAATATGCGTAGCTATTGGTATAAGCATATTAGAAATCTTATTTTCCATCTTTTGTTTTTCTCCTTCAATACGAATTGATATAGGCACATTAGCAACTAATGACTGCGATGGTAATTTATCTTTTTCAAGAAGGTATCTTCTAAGTGCTCCTGAACATATAGCCAAGATCATATCATTAACACTTACGCCCATTATTTTACGCAATGTATTTACCCTATTAAAAGATAGAATAGCTGTACCCCAGGTTTTTTTTGGAGATACATTATTATTAAAAATGGTACGAGGTACAGAAAATGATCGTTTGTTAAATGCTCTTTTTCCTTTTAATTTTTTATTGGCTTGCCCTTTTATGAGAGTTAAAGCTGTTTCGCCTATAGCTACTGGTGCTTTTAAAGGATCTTTTATAAATTTAGAAGAGCTTTTTAACAGCAAACTCAATTCATCTGGTAATGGGTCTGGTTCAAAGGGTTTTGGCGATGGAATTGTCTTTCTTCTGTCCTCTTTTTCACTATCAAATAGCATTCCCATAAGTCCAACACCAGATGCACCATCAATCATTACATGATGTATCTTAGTTACAATAGCGACTGATCCTTTTGGTATCTGCGAAATTTCATCTAAACCCTCAATAAAACTTATAGACCACAACGGACGCCTTAAATCTAAAGAACCACTAAAAATAGACGCTGTAATTTCTCTTAATGTTTTCCAGTTTGCTGGATCGGGTAACTTTATACGATCTATATGAAGGTCAATATCAAAATTAGGATCATCTACCCAATATGGATAATCTAAATTAAAAGGAACATTTAGAAGCCGTTTTCTAAATTTTGGCATTAAGTGTAGCTTAGATGCTAGAATAGCTTTAAAGTCCTCAAAATTAAGAGATCCTTCAACAATGGTTAACGAGCCAATATGCATTGTGCTGGTAGGTGATTCTGCATATAAAAAAGTGGCATCTTGAGCTGAAATCTGCTCAATGGAACTATCTAAAGCATCGTCTAAAATGTCTTTAATTACCTTTTTTGCCATAAATTATTGCTGAAAATTTTATTTGAAACCATGCCAGCTCTGCAATATAGAGAATTTTTAGAATAATTCTCTATAATTTATAAGTGGAGACGGAGGGACTCGAACCCTCGTCCAAACAAGCAACCAAAGTGCTTTCTACATGCTTAGTTATCGTTTATTTTTCGATTAAAAGCTGACCGAAAACCGCCCACTTTTAACTTAGCTTCTTAAATTTCGAATTAGTATCGAAGCACTACTAATTCTAGGTTTACTTTTACGATGCCTCAAATTAGAACGCCATAAACCAAGGCTTTCAAGAGACATAAAGCTTCTCTACCTTGTAGAGACTAGGCTAAAATCTTACTATAATTCAGATTATTAAGCAGCTAAAGCGTAGTTATTCTCGCCGTTTAAGTTTTAAAATTGATTTTTACGAGTACTATTTTATTGCTCGACATGCTTACAGTCCGATTGATCTTGCAGTCAAAACCAGTCGTCCCCAAAATTTCAAAGAAAAGTTTACAAATCTAGCTATTTTTTATCAAATCTAAACTTGCGAAATCCTATTATTCATAATACCTTTCGGCAAATTTTATACCAAAGGCATTTTGTGCCATTTTATTACTAAAAAAGATATTTTAATGAAGATAGTCCTAATAAAAGAGCGTAAAAATCCGCCAGATCGTCGTGTTGTTCTTACACCTAATGCCTGTAAAGATTTACTTGAGAAATTTAGTGATCTCAAAATAGAAGTAGAATCATCTGATATTAGAGCTTTTACAGATAATGATTATGCAAAACTAGGTTTAACCATAGATACAGACGTAACCGATTGTGATGTTTTATTAGGTGTAAAAGAAGTGCCTATTGATCATCTTGTCCCTAATAAAAAGTATTTCTTTTTTAGCCATACGATTAAAAAACAACCCTATAATCGCAAACTGCTTAGAGCTATTCTCGATAAAAATATTGAGCTGTATGACCATGAAACCATTACTAAAGAAAACGGTGTGCGTTTAGTTGCATTTGGTCGATATGCAGGTATTGTAGGTGCGTATAATGGTATTAGAACCTATGGTTTAAAATTTGATCTTTATAATCTGCCTAAGGCTGAAACACTTGCTGATCAACAAGCTTTGATTGGCGAATTAAAGAAAATAAAGCTGCCAAATATTAAAATTGTTTTAACAGGAAAAGGTCGAGTGAGTAATGGTGCTAAAGAAATGCTAGATGGTATGGGTATAACTGAAGTTTCGGTAGATGATTATCTTAATGAAACTTTTAATCAACCTGTTTATGTGCAACTAGATGTACTAGATTATAACAAACGCATGGATGGAAAAATAATCGATATGTATGATTTTTTTAATAATCCGACCGAATATGATAGCGATTTTATGCGTTTTGCTAAAGTCTCTGATCTTTACCTTGCATGTCATTTTTATGGAGATGGAGCTCCTTTTTTATTTACAAGAGATGATGCCAAATCACCTGACTTTAATATTAAAGTAGTAGCAGATATTAGTTGTGATATTGATGGGCCTGTAGCTTCTACTATTAGAGCTTCTACCATTGCAGAGCCTAATTATGGTTATAATCCGCAAACCGAACAAGAAGTAGATTTTAAGGATAAAGATGCAATAGCTGTTATGGCTGTAGATAATTTACCATGCGAATTACCTAAAGATGCTTCTGACGGATTTGGAGAAAACTTTTCTAAATATGTAATTCCTGCATTTTTTAATAATGATAAAGATGGTGTTTTAGCTCGAGCATTAATGACACAAAATGGTAAGCTAACAGAACGTTTTGCTTATTTACAGAATTATGTAGATGGTAAAGAATAAATGTTACAGGACAAACAATTTCTATTAGACCTTGCAAAAACAAAAATGCCTTACGGTAAGTATAAGAATAACTATCTTATTGATTTGCCAGAGCATTATATAGTTTGGTATCATAATAAAGGGTTTCCGAAAGGTAAATTAGGAATGATGCTAGGTTTAGTTTATGAATTAAAATTAAACGGTCTCGAACATTTAATTAGGGAGATTCGTACAAAAGAGAATCTTTAATATTTTGTTAAATCGGATTCTTGTAAAGGTTATCTGCATTGATTTTTTTAACTTTAGAACAACAAACAGTTCTAAATTTTAAAAAATGAGTACACAACAAGTAGCTGATCGTTTGGTAGAATTATGCCGGAACGGTCAAAACATGCAAGCTCTCGAAGAGTTATATGCAGACAATATTGTAAGCAAAGAAATGCCTGGATATCCTGGGGAAGTAACAGAAGGTATTAAAGCTGTTTACGAAAAAAGTGAAAATTGGTATGCAAATGTAGAAGAATTTCATGGCGGTGAGGTTTCAGATCCTATTGTTGCTGATGATCATTTTTCATGCACAATGAGTATGGATGTTACATTTAAAGACAGAGGACGACAGCAATTTAGTGAAGTCTGTGTATACGGTGTTAAAGATGGAAAAATTGCATCTGAACAATTCTTTTATACGATGCCAAGTTAAAAATCTATTGGCAAAAAAATTAAAAGCAATATCGTTATGATGTTGCTTTTTTGTTCTTACTAAGAGTCAATAAACCATAAAATATATTTAACACTCCAAATCCTAAAATTAAAAATAGTATTTCGTTATCAGTAACAAAAAAAGCAGCTACTGCTAGTAAAATTTCTATCAATCCTAAATATAGTAGCGTTTTAGAGTAAAATCTACTTAAGTTTATTAGTAACAATCCATAAAATGATAAAAGTAAAGGAGTTACCAAGCTATAATAACCTTTGTTAGCAATTAAAATAATAATGACGCCAAGTATTAATATTGGTAACAATAAATTCAGTCGCTGATTTTTAGATACTGTATTCCATAAAGTACTATTATTTCTTTTTGCTTTTCGTTTCCCTCTTATCCATAAAATGAAAAGTGAAATAAGTATAATTACTACTACAATTACAATAACTGCAATTTCTAAGAAAGCAATTGGTAAGGTTGAAGAACCATCAAAACCTTGACCATAATCTGAGGTTAAAAAGTCTACAAGGTAAATTCCCAATAGAAAAAAGATTCCTATTAAAATTCCTGACAAACCGCTTAAAGAAAAATATGATTTGAGTTCTTTCATTAATCATAAAAAATATACAACAAATTAAGTGAATATTTTTTGAGTGTGAAAAGCAGTACTTTTATATCATGAATCCTGCTGAAGATTATATTTTAAATCAATTAGGGCCTTATAAATCAATTTTATTGCATTTACAGGTTTTGATTGAAGGTAATTTCAAAGATGTTGAGCTTAGATATAAATATAAAATACCTTTTTATTATTTAGATGGTAAGCCTTTTTGTTACTTAAATGTTCCTAAAAAGAAAAACTTTGTTGAAGTTGGTTTTTGGGCTTCGGCGCATTTATCAAAATATAATGAGTTTTTAATTTCTGATGGCAGAAAAGTAGTAAAGTCATTTAGGTATAAGTCTTTAGATGATATCGATCAAGAAATTTTATTAGCCGTTCTAGAAGAAGCTTATGAAGTGAACCATAAAGGTTTTTGGAAGTAGTTTCTACTTTAAATCTACCTTATATTGCAAGGCAGTTCTTCGGTTAGCTATGATGAACAATTCAGTATTTTTATTTTGAGTAAAAGGGATGGAAAAAGTACATGTTAAGCCCAAACAATTAGTTTTAATTTCTTTTGGTATACGTTCTCCTTTAAAAGCATAATGTAATTTTATAGTACTTGGTATTTTACCCATTACAAAAGTTATTTTACTATTTGCTTTAGCTGTAAGTTTCCCTTGTAATGGAGAAATTAATTCTAACTTTTGCTTAAAAAAAGTTCTACTAAAAACAGGTGTATTAAAAAACTCTTTCTTCGAAAAATTTTTCCTAGAGAACGATAAATCTGATTCCGTTGGTAGATGAGATAATATAAATTCATCAGCATCAGTAAAAAAATAGTAGTCATTAAATTTTTTCACCCATCTATTTCCATCCATATAGCCTGCTCCCCACGTAGCATCTAATAAGTGCCATTTATTATTAATCCTCACTGCATTCCAAGCATGATTTCCTTGATTCGGGTTGCTTCCTATATCATTAATATCTGTCTTAGAATATCCATCAATAAATAAACACGGTATTCCTAAATACTCTGAAATTTTTTTAAAGGTTTGCGCATATCCTTCACAAACTGCTTTCTTATTTGCCAGTGTAGAATTTACTGTATGCTCATTTACTGCTGCCAATTTTCTGCGTAAGTCTTCTTGATCGCTATATGTGAAATTAATTTGAGTATTACCATTATATAATGCTTGAACATCATATGAGATATTAAAAGTCAACCAAGTATAAACAGCACGAACTTTCTCTTTGTCTGACTTAAAATCTTTATTTATTTGATTAGCTATCGCTTCCGCGGAAGCAAAAGCAGGATACGTACGAACTTTAACATCAACTTCATTATAGTTTTGGCTTAAACCAATTGAACTGTAAAGGAAAAACAGAAAAACTAAAAAAGGCTTCATAATATAAAGAAAACAAAAATGATGCTAAAAAGTTGTTGAAAAATGTTAAAATTAATTTACAACGAATTCACCACTCTTCTAATAGCCACCAAATTGGTTAATAGTGATTTTAGATGATCTAAATGCAGCATATTCGCGCCATCAGATTTTGCATTGGCAGGATCAAAATGAGTTTCTATAAACAATCCATCTACTCCAGTAGCGACACCTGCTCTTGCAATAGTTTCTATCATGTCTGGTCGACCGCCTGTAACCCCAGAAGTTTGATTAGGTTGTTGTAACGAATGTGTTACATCTAAAACTGTAGTTGCATATTGTTTCATTGTAGGGATTCCTCTAAAATCTACAATCATATCTTGATAGCCGAACATTGTTCCTCTATCGGTTAGCATTACATTTTCGTTACCAGAATCAATTACTTTTTTTACAGCGTGCTGCATACTTTCGGCACTCATAAATTGCCCTTTTTTAAGGTTAACTACTTTACCTGTTTTAGCTGCAGCAACAACCAAATCTGTTTGGCGAACTAAAAAAGCAGGAATCTGTAATATATCAACATAATCTGCTGCTTTCTTAGCATCAGAAACTTCATGAATATCTGTAACTGTTGGTACTTGAAATTTTTCACCTACTTTCTGTAAAATTTCTAAGGCTTTTTCATCTCCAATTCCTGTGAAACTATCTACACGTGAGCGATTAGCTTTTTTAAAACTTCCTTTAAAAACATAAGGTATCTCTAGTTTATCTGAGATGGAGATTACGCGTTCTGCAATTCGCATTGCCATATCTTCTCCTTCAATAGCGCATGGACCAGCCAATAAAAAGAAATTACCGCTATTAGTATATTTTATATTAGGAATTGAAGAAATATTCATCTTGCTAAAATTTTAGCAAAGATACTACTTTGTTAAACTTCTAAAGAGGCTTTCTAAATCTTGGCTTTTAAGTTGAGATTGCAACAATTTTAGACCATTTTCTTGTGCAAAATCAAAGATTGCTGATCGCATATCTTTATTTGTATCGAAAGTTAATTGCCAAGTATTATCGTGTAGATTAATCGCTTTTATTAGTTTAGGTATTTGCTTTAATAATTGTTCTTCAACCCTTAGATTAAACTCAGCTTCTATTAATTGTTCTTTGCCCGATCTTAGATCTGAGAGTTTTTTATCGGTTACTATTTTACCTTTATTAATGATAATTACTCGATCACAAACCGCTTCAACTTCTTGCATAATATGTGTAGAAAAAAGTACAGTTTTAGTTTTGCCAATTTCTTTTATTAAACTTCTGATCTCTACCAACTGATTTGGGTCTAATCCAGTAGTCGGTTCATCTAAAATTAGAACTTCTGGGTCGTGCAATAAAGCTACAGCTAATCCAACTCTTTGGCGATATCCTTTTGAAAGTTGTCCTATTTTTTTATGTGATTCTGATGTTAAACCAACCTCTTCAATAACTTCATTAACCCTGTCTTTTGAAATATTATGAACCGAAGCATTAAACCCAATATATTCCTTAACATACATGTCTAAATATAAAGGATTGTGCTCGGGTAGATAACCAACGGACTTCTTTACTTCTTGTGGATTTGTAATAACATTATAACCATTTACGATAACTGTACCATTAGTTGGTGAAATGTAAGTGGTAATAATCTTCATCATAGTAGATTTTCCAGCTCCATTAGGGCCAAGAAACCCTACAATTTCTCCAGACTCTATTTTAAAACTAACAGTAGCTAATGCATCTTGCACTCCGTATGTTTTAGTGATCTCTTGTACTTCTATCGACATTTTAAGAATTTATAAAGCAAAGAAAAGAAATTTTAAATACTAATATTTCTCTTTTAAATGATTAATGTTAAAATTTTTAAATACAAAAATAAATCTATTACTTTTGGCGTTATGTCATCGCTAAACATTACTAACTTTTTAACCTATCCCTTCTTATGAAAATTGCCCTACAAGGTGTAAAAGGATCATTTCATGATATTATTGCAAATCAATATTTTGGTAATGATATTACTATTACTGAATGTGATACATTTGCGGAAATACCTAAACTCGTTATTAGTAATACTGTTGATGCTGCTGTAATGGCAATTGAAAATTCGAATGTTGGTGCTATCCTTTCTAACTATGCTTTAATCGATCAAAATAACTTAAATATACATGGAGAGGTTTATCTACCAATGATTCATAACTTAATGGCGTTAAAGGGGCAAGCTATAGAAGATATTGAAGAGGTTTGGTCACATCCTATTGCAATTCAACATTGCGAAAATTTTTTTAAAAATCACCCTGGTATTAAAATAATTGAAGAAAAAGACACCGCCTCTGTAGCTAAAATAATAAAGGAAAATAAGTTAAAAAATGTCGCAGCCATTGCCAGTAAAAAAGCTGCAGAGATTTACGGGTTAGAAATTCTCGAAGAAGAAATACAAAATGATCAATATAATATTACTCGATTTTTCATTCTAACAAAGAGTAGGGAGCATCATCCAGAAGATTATTTAAATAACAAAGCTTCATTAAAATTTATAACACATCACCAACTAGGTAACTTAGCAGAAATATTGAACGTTTGTGTTAAGCATAAACTTAATTTATCCAAGATTCAATCGATACCCATAACCGATGAGCCTTGGAATTATGCCTTTTTTATAGATCTTATTTTCGAAGATTACCATCAGTATTGTAAAGCTTTATTAATACTAGAAAAAAAGGTAAGTCATTTAAAAATACTAGGTGAATATCAGGAACACAACCTTAAAACCAATCTTTTGACAGCTTAACGAAATCGTTATAGCAGTTTAAAAAATAATAATTTTACAAAAAATTTGTTTTTTAAATTTTTACTTCTAGTTTTGTCTTGATTATATAGCAAGATGAATTTATTAAATACTTGGCAAGCTTATTTTTACTTCTTTTATTTTTTTAAAATGAAGCGAGGCTTTATGGGTGTTTATTAATTATAAAAATAAGTACAATGCAAAGGCCTCGAATAATCGAGGCTTTTTTTATACAATAAATTTAAATGAAAATAGCCATACAAGGTATACAAGGATCTTTTCATCATATAGTCGCCAATCAATATTTTGGTGATAATATTCAGCTAGATGAGTGTATGTCTTTTGTTGAAATTCCTGAGCTTATTAACACAGAAAAAGTAAATGGCGCTGTTATGGCTATAGAAAACTCTTTGGCAGGTGCTATTTTACCTAACTATGCTTTAATTGATGAATTTAATTTAAGTATTCATGGCGAAGTCCATCTACCAATTCATCATCATTTAATGGGATTAAATGGACAAACACTTAAAGATATTAAAGAAGTATGGTCGCATCCAATGGCTATTTTACAGTGTAGAAAATTTTTTAGAGAACATCCTCAAATTAAATTAATAGAGGCGGTAGATACTGCCGAAGTTGCTAAACAAATAAATGAACAGCAACTAGAGGGAATTGGAGCTATAGCTAGCAAAAAAGCTGCTGGTATTTACAATCTTTCAATTATTGAAGACAAAATACAAACCAGAAAGCATAATTATACACGTTTTTTCATCCTTAAAAAGAAGAACGGCAAACTAAATTCTTCATTAGAAATTAATAAAGCATCACTAAAGTTTATTACAAAACATCAAACGGGCAGTTTAGCAGAAATTCTAAATATATTTTCAGACAATGATCTTAATTTAACTAAGATTCAGTCAATGCCAATTATAGATGAACCCTGGCAGTATGCCTTTTTTGTAGACGTAATTTTTGATGATTATATCATTTACAATGAGGCATTAAAAAAAATTGAACAAAAAGTACATAGTTTAAAGGTCTTGGGGGAATACAAGCAAAGCAAACGAAAATATGATCTCTAAAGCAAATAGATTACAGAATGTTGAGGAATACTACTTTTCTAAAAAATTAAGAGAAGTACGAGAGCTCATTGCTCAAGGAAAGCCTATAATAAATATCGGTATAGGTAGCCCTGATTTACAACCTTCTGAAGAAGTTATACTAGCACTTAAAAAGTCAACACAGTTAGAAAATATTCATGGTTATCAAAGTTATCAAGGATTGCCAGAATTAAGAACTTCTATGGCCGAATTTTATAAAAGATATTATAATGTCTCTGTAAATTCTGAAAACGAAGTTTTACCATTAATAGGGTCTAAAGAAGGTATTCTACATATTTCTATGGCCTTTTTAAATGCTGGTGATGAGGTTCTAATTCCAAATCCAGGATACCCTACCTATACTTCAGTTACAAATTTAGTTGAGGCTAGACCTGTTTTTTATGACCTAAAAGAGGATGGAAATTGGTTTCCAGACTTAGACATATTATCTAAAAAAGATTTATCTAAGGTAAAATTGATGTGGGTTAATTATCCGCATATGCCAACTGGTTCAAAAGCAACTAAAAAACAATTTAAAGAGTTGATTTCTTTTGCAAAAGAACATCAAATTTTAATTGTAAATGACAACCCATATAGTTTTATATTAAATGAACATCCTCTAAGTATTTTATCGATTGAAGGAGCTAAAGAAGTTGCTGTTGAGTTGAATTCTTTAAGTAAAACTTTTAACATGGCTGGCTGGAGAGTAGGTATGGTTCTTGGCGGATCCCAATATATTAAAAGCATACTTCAGGTAAAAAGTAATATGGACTCTGGTATGTTTTATGGAATTCAACAAGGAGCAATTGCTGCTTTAAATTCTGATAAAAGCTGGTTTAATAATCTAAATGAAATTTACTCTAAAAGAAGAGAAATTGCTTGGCAAATAGCAGACATTTTAAAATGTAGTTATAATAAAAATGCATGCGGTTTGTTTGTGTGGGCTAAGCTTTCTGAAGGAATAAAAGCTGAAGAAATGGCTGATAAATTATTATATCAGTACAATGCTTTTTTGGCTCCAGGAACCATTTTTGGCAGTAATGGTGAAGGGTACATTCGTATTTCATTATGTGTGCCAGAAGATAAATTAAAAAAAGTATTAAAAAGAATATCGAACAAATGAAAAAAGTAGCTGTTATAGGTTTGGGGTTAATTGGTGGTTCTTTAGCACTAGAGTTGAAAAAAACTTCTTGGGCTACAATTTATGGCATTGATAATAACCTAGATCATTTACAAAAAGCACTTGAGCTAGGCATCATATTCGAAAAAGCCACTATCGAAATTGTAAAAAAAGTAGATACAGTAATTGTCGCTGTTCCTGTAGATAAAATACCAAAAATAACTATACAAGTTTTAGATCTAATTCAAGAAGACACATTAGTTTTTGATGTGGGGTCAACAAAACATGCTGTATGCCAAGCTGTAAAGAATCATGAAAAAAGACAAAATTTTGTAGCACTACACCCAATTTCTGGTACTGAATTTTCTGGCCCAGAAGCTGCTATATATGATTTATTTTCAGGCAAAGTAAATATCATCTGTGAGCAACATCTAAGTAGTAAAAAAATGATTGATAAAGCTGTAAAGTTATTTGAAACTTTAAATATGCGTAATGTGTTTATGAATTCTGCTAAGCAGCACGATGAACATATTGCTTATGTGTCGCATTTGTCACACATCAGTTCTTTTATGCTAGGAAAAACCGTTTTAGAAATTGAAAAGGATGAAAAAAATATTTTTGATATGGCTGGTAGTGGTTTTCAATCTACCGTTCGGCTAGCAAAGAGTAATCCAAATACTTGGACTCCAATCTTTTTACAGAATAAAGAAAGTATTCTAAAATCATTAAACGAATACATTAAAAATTTAGAACTATTTAAACAATTAATCGAACAAGAGTCTGCTAATAAAGTACATGCTGTTATGCAAGATACTAACAGAATAAAAGATGTCTTAGCGGGAATAAAAAATAAATGAAACTAATGAAAGCAACGAATTTTTCAACATGGTTAGACAAAATGGAATTATCTCACCCATTAGTAATTGCTGGGCCATGTAGTGCAGAAACAGAGGAGCAAGTACTAAAAATAGCGCATCAATTAAAGAAAACTGATGCAACTGTTTTTAGAGCTGGTGTTTGGAAACCTAGAACTAGGCCTGGTAATTTTGAAGGTAATGGGGCTAAAGCATTACCATGGATTGCTAAAGTTAAAGAAGAAACTGGCTTATTAACTGCTATTGAGGTTGCCAATGCACAACATGCAAAACTCGCTTTAGAATTTGATATCGATATTATTTGGATAGGCGCTCGTACAACCGTAAATCCTTTTGCGGTTCAAGAACTAGCTGATGCCTTACAGGGTACTGATAAAATTGTATTAGTAAAAAATCCTGTAAATCCAGATTTAGCTTTATGGTTAGGTGGAATTGAGCGCTTACACAAAGCAGGTATTAAAAATTTAGGAGCTATACATCGTGGGTTCTCATCATATAAGAAAACTAAATACAGAAATAATCCGCAATGGCAAATACCAATTGATCTAAAAAATCAATATCCTACACTTCCTCTTATTTGTGATCCGTCACATATTTGCGGTGAGCGAGATGGTATTTTTGATGTTTGCCAGACAGCATTAGATCTAAAATTCGATGGCTTAATGATCGAAACACATAATGACCCAGACAATGCATGGAGTGACGCTAAGCAACAGATTACACCTGAGGTATTAGATCAGATTACTATTGATCTTAAAGTTAGAAAACCGCGATTTGAAGATAAAGAACCGTTAGAAAAGCTCACCAATCTTAGAAAAGAAATAAACAATATAGATAAACGATTAATTGAATTGTTATCAGACAGAATGGATGTCGTTGAAAAAATTGGTAATGTTAAAAAAGAAGGAAACGTAGCTATTTTACAACGAAGCAGATGGCAAGAGGTAATTAGGGGAATGGTAAATCTCGGTGCAGAGCAGGGATTAAGTTCTGACTTTGTTGAGAAAATTTTTAAAGCAATTCATCAAGAATCTATACAACATCAAGAGAAAATAGTTAATAGTTAGCTTATTATTACCTTTGCACAAATTTAGGTACTACCTATGGCTCAAAAATATATTTTCTGCATGAAATGGGGCACCTTATATGGTGCTGAATATGTAAACAGATTGCATTCTATGGTTAAAAGAAATTTAACATACGATTTCAAAATGGTTTGCTTTACTGATGATGAAAAGGGCATTATTGATGAAGTTGATTGTTATCCAATTCCTGAAGTCAATATCTCTGGTAATTTACCCGAGCGTATGTGGAAAAAACTAACCACTTTAAAAGGTGATCTTTACGGATTAAAAGGAACAGCTTTATTTCTTGACTTAGATGTAGTAATTGTAGATAGTTTAGATCCGTTTTTTGAAATAGAGGGTGAATTTTTAATTATAAAAGATTATTTAAAACCAACGGGTAATTCTTCTGTGTATAGGTTTGAAATAGGTAAACACCCTTATGTGTTTAATTATTTTGTCGAAAATTTTGACACTATTAGAAAGCAACACAGAAATGAACAAGAATATTTAACTCAATCAATAAAAGACCATGGCAATCTAAGCTATTGGCCTAAAGAATGGTGCCCTAGTTATAAATATGATTGTGTCTCTAGAATTCCTTTTGCTTTTTGGGTTACTCCTAAAATTCCTGAAGGTTCAAAAGTTCTTATTTTTCACGGAGAGATTAATCCTCACAAAGCAATAAAAGGTGGTAGAGGTAAATGGTATCGCTATGTAGCTCCTGCTCCTTGGGTAGCAGATTATTGGAAATAGAAAATAAAAAAACCTCAGCTTTTTTAGCTGAGGTTTTTTCCGCGAAAGCGAAATTCTTTTAAGATTCTAATACAGGTATACGTAATACTTGACCAGGATAAATCTTATCTGGGTCAGAAAGCATTGGCTTATTAGCCTCGAAAATTACCGGGTATTTCATAGCATCACCATAATATACTTTAGCAATTTTACTTAAAGAATCACCACTAACAACAGTGTGAAACTGAGCTTCTGGTTCTTGAATAGCTGTTGTCATTTGATCATCTACACTTGCAATACCTTCTGTATTACCAACAACTAGTATAACTTTTTCTCTTGTAGCTTGGTCAGCAGCTTCACCATAAACTGTAGCAGTATCATCGTCTACGTTAATGCTTAAATTTTCTACTTCTAAACCTAATACGTTAACCGCTTCTGCTAATTTTCCTGCTTTCTCTGCAGCTTCTTCAGCGTCTGTTTTACCGATTCCGAAAATTTTAGCTCCTGCATTTTTAATGAAAGAAAATAATCCCATAATTTAATTTTTATTTTAATTGATTAATAAATAGTTTTAATGATGTGAAGATACAATTATTTTCA
This sequence comes from Maritimimonas rapanae, assembly GCF_057837205.1. NCBI lineage: Bacteria > Pseudomonadati > Bacteroidota > Flavobacteriia > Flavobacteriales > Flavobacteriaceae > Maritimimonas > Maritimimonas rapanae. Next base: position 351,690 of record NZ_JBYQFI010000002.1, read on the forward strand.
CAATATTTTTTGAAAAATAGTCTTAGATATGGCTATAATTCGAGTTGAAGTTGGCAATTTTTATGCCAAATTTTAATATTATTGTTGTCTAAACAAAAATCTTGTGGTTGTACATAACTTAGAAACTGAAAATTCGATCTTAAACACTTTTGTTACTCAGCTTAGAGATGTTTCTATTCAAAAGGATAAAATGCGTTTTAGACGAAATATTGAGCGCATTGGTGAGATTTTGGGTTATGAACTTAGTAAATTTTTAGAGCAAGAAATTATAAAAACTACAACTCCATTAGGTATTAGAAATACATCTGTGCCAAAAAATGATCTTGTTTTATGTTCAATTTTAAGGGCTGGTGTACCATTGCATAATGGTGTACTCAATTATTTTGACAATGCCCAAAATGCTTTTATTTCTGCTTACAGACATCATTTGAATAGTGATGATTTTGAAATAGTTGTTGAATATTTTGCAAGCCCATCTATAGAAGACAAGACGGTGGTTTTAATTGATCCAATGTTAGCTACTGGTAAATCTTTAGTCGCAGTTAATGAAGCAATTAAAAAACATGGCGAACCGAAACAGGTACATATTCTATCAGTTATCGGGGCTAGGCAAGGAGTAGAATTTGTTGAACAACATTTCCCTAAAAATACTCATTTATGGATTGCTGCGATCGATCCAGACTTGAACTCTAAAGGATATATTGTGCCTGGTTTGGGTGACGCCGGAGATTTAGCTTTTGGTGAAAAATTATAAGAAATAAACTACAACGGTTAAAGTCAATAAGCTATATAGAAACACTTCTTTAAACCACCTTTCTTCTACAATCTGTAAATAGTTTGCGAGTATTAACGCCATCGGAAAAAATAAAAAAAGTAGTTCTGAGCCATTTTTAGAAGGCCATGGTAATACTACTAATACCAATATAAAAAAATGCGTAATCAATAGTTGCCACGAACTTCTAAATTCGTTATTAACCGTAATTATTTTTAATGTAGTTGGAAATATTGCCCATAACATTAAGGCTATTATAATCGCTAAAGGGATTAAGAGTCTAAATGAATTATAACTATCAAAACTCGATTGGTAGTTAAAGTTTAATATATCGCTAAATACGACATCCTTATCAAGTAAAAATAAATATGCAAAGTAAATTATTATTGGGCATAAAAATCCTGTTAAAGGGATGATGACATTACGCAAAGTCCATTTATCAAATAGAAAAGTAGCAATATAAATAAGTATTAAAACTAAAATACTCCATGGATATATTAATGTGGCGATACCAATCCAAAACGCACTATCAAATAATTTTTCCTTTGTATCTTTTTGTGTTCTTAAACTATATATTCGCCTGTAAGAGAGTAATAAAATAAAATTTACAATTACTAGTTTAAAATTAATCACTGACAAAGGAAACATGCCTAAAAACAACACAAATAACAAGAGTGTGTAAGAGTTATCCTTAGTTAAATTGTTCTTCCTTAAAATAAAATTTACGGTAAATAAGGTAATTAATAACAACACAAAATAAGATGCACTGCTTAACGCGAAAGAAAGTGTAAGATCTCCTATAAAATTTAATACTGTAGAAAAAACATAGATTAAAAACAATAAGGCCACGATAGCCAAAGTATTAATAGGTTTTGTTTTATTAAAAAAATTGGCAATCATTGCTTTATTTTATATTTTTGCTCGGTAAATATAATTAAGATATGATTGCTAACAATATTTTTAGGGCTATAGGTAATTTTTGTACAGAGTATGCATTTGCTATTTATGATGCTTTTCGTTTTACTAAAGGTTGGTGGGCTTCAAATTTGGTGAATACAGTAATTATCTTAATTGGTTTTATAGCTATGTTTTATTGGTTAGGCCAAATGGCTGGTCATGCAAAATCTAGCAACTCTTAATAATTCTTTTCTTTTTTAAACCTACATTTTGGGCAGCAAGAATAAATTGAAGCGATTTCGTGAAAATGAAACTTTTGCTAACGTTATTCAACCTTCGCGTGACGACGTTTTAGGTAACTTTCATCTAAAAGGAAAATGGTCAGCTTTTTTTAAAAACAATAATCCTATTATTTTAGAATTAGGATGCGGTAAGGGTGAGTATACCTTAGCTCTTGCTAGAAAAAACCCTCAATTCAACTATATTGGTATTGATATAAAAGGGGCTCGTTTTTGGCGAGGTGCTAAAACTGCTTTAGAAGAAAACTTAGAAAACGTAGCCTTTTTAAGAGCTCAAATAGAATTGATCAATCTTTGTTTTGATGAAAATGAAGTCTCTCAAATCTGGATTACATTTCCTGATCCACAAATAAAATATACAAGGATGAAGCATCGCTTGACAAATCCTGATTTTCTTAAAAAATATCAATATATTCTGTCTAATGAAGGTTTTATTCATTTAAAGACCGATAGTGAATTTTTGCATGGTTATACTTTAGGGTTGTTACAAGAAGGTAATCATGAAATTATATACTCACATCATAATATTTATAATAACCATCACTCACCCACAGAAGCTACTCTTACACAAACCTTTTACGAAAAACAATTTCTAGAGAAAGAAAAAGCAATTACTTACGTCAAATTTAGAACTAAATATTAAAGGTGACTCTAGCTATTCATTTTTTACTAGGTTTTGCAACTTCATTTATCGGAACAATTCCTCCTAGTATGCTGAATATGACAGCGGCTAAAATTAGTATACAAAAAGCAAAAGCCGAAGCTATAAAATTTGCATTAGGGGTGTCATTAGTAGTTTTTGTTCAAGCCTATATTGCCATTTATTTTGCAAAATATATTCACAATAATGCAAATATTGAATGGTATATTACAGTATTCGGAATTATAATTTTCGCCGCTCTTTCTATTTACTTCTTTCTTCAAGCTAAAGCAGAAAAAAAAGAAATAAAAAAGTTCAAATTAAAATCAAATTTTTTAGCGGGCGTTATTCTCTCTTCGTTGAATATGTTTGCTATTCCTTTTTATTGTGGTGTAAGTAGTGCACTAAATATGTCTGGATGGATTAATTTTAATGTAACAAACATCTTGTTTTTTGTGGTAGGCTCTTCCTTAGGAACTTTTACTTTATTGTACATTTATGCACAATCAGCTGTAAAAATTAACCAAAAAGCAACTATATTAACCAAAAATCTTAATTATATTTTAAGTGCTTTGACAGGAACTGTTGCATTAATTACACTATTTAAAATTATATGAGTGAATCAAGTAATTTTTTTGAGAAAGTTTATGAAGTCGCAAAGCAAATTCCTTACGGAAGAGTAACTTCTTATGGCGCCATTGCTAAATATCTAGGGGCAGCACGTTCTGCTAGAATGGTAGGTTGGGCCATGAATGCCTCTGGTAAAGATGATACTGTACCAGCTCATAGAGTAGTAAATAGAAATGGTTTGCTATCTGGGAAGCATCATTTTCAAGGAACAAATCTTATGCAGCAATTACTTGAAAGTGAGGGTGTTTTAATTAAAGACAATAAAGTTGAAGATTTCGAAAATCTTTTTTGGAATCCTGGTGATAATCTTGATTAAATGAACACACTGTTACAATATTTTTTTATATTTTTAGTTTTTATTTACGCTTAGCGTCTGTAATGGATTGGCTTTGCTTTTTTTTTTATAAATTGCGCACAAAAAGGGACCAACATGAAAACATGTTCAAAATTATTGCTATTAGTCTTTATCTTATCATTTTCTAAGTCTTTTTCTCAATTAGATATTAGTCATGAAATTGGAATAGTAACTGGTCCTTTGAGTATGCAAACTGACTATGGGGAAAGACATCACTTTCCTAGTAGTAATGCCACTACTTTTGGCGTTGCTGTGGTTCATTACCTTAGTTTTTATGGAAACAACTATAATTGGAGAAATGGTGCTAGTTATTTTTCTGATCATTTTAAATTAAGAACTGAATTTTCTTATTATTTTAACAACGATCTAAAGCATAAAGGTCGCTATATTGAAGAAAATTCGGCAATTGCTCCTAAGTTAAGAGCTATGACTGGTGCAACAAAAATCTATAATATTGGTACCCAACTAGAGTATTACTTTAAAAACCTTGAAGATTATGGTTTGTTATTTAATACCGCAGATAAATTTGCGCCCTATATAAGCGCTGGAGTCCAATACAGCAGATTTGACGCTGAACTTACTAATACTCCTAACGGGGGATTAGATGAGAGTAATTTACCTGAAAAATGGCAAGGCAACTTCTATATAGAACCCGATAATACTTTTTCATTTACTTTTAGCGCAGGTACTAGGTATAAGCTCAATAATGTAGATCTTGTGGCTGATGCTCGATGGCAATATTTTTTATCTGATAAAGTAGACGGATTAGATCAAGTAGATGGGTCTAGTAAGTTTAACGATACACTTATTTTCTTTAGTGTGGGTGTGATATTCGACTTATCAAATATTAATAATTAAGAGCTTGTTCTAAGTCATTAATTAAATCTTCAATATCTTCTATTCCGACACTTAATCGAATTAATGATTCATTAATTCCTAATTTTTCTCTTTCTTTTTCTGGAATTGATGCATGAGTCATTGTTACCGGGTGATTAACTAAACTTTCTACACCTCCTAAAGATTCAGCAAGCGTAAACACTTCAAAATTTTCTAAAACTTTAAAAGCAACTTTTTGACTTTTGTCTTTTAATCTAAAAGATACCATTCCTCCAAAATCTTTCATTTGCTTTTTTGCTATTTCATGGTTTTTATCACTTACTAATCCTGGATAATAAACCTCTTCAATTTTAGGATGCTTCTCTAAATACTTGGCAATAGCAATACCGTTTTCGCAATGACGTTGCATACGAATATGTAATGTTTTGATTCCACGTAATGCCAAAAAACTATCCTGAGGCCCTGCAACACCTCCACCAGCAAATTGAATAAAATGTAAATCTTCTGCTAATTTCTCATCTTTTACCATTAAAGCACCCATTATTAAATCAGAATGCCCTCCTAAATATTTAGTTGCCGAATGCATTACTATATCCGCTCCTAAATCTAATGGTTGTTGTAAATAAGGTGTCGCGAAAGTATTGTCAACTGCAATTAAAATATCTTTACTAATCTTCTTTGTAAGTTTACTTATTGCTTCTATATCAGCAATTTTCATTAAAGGATTAGTTGGTGTTTCTAACCAAATTAGTTTAGTTTTATTATTAATGTATCTTTCAACGCTTGAAGCTTCTTCCATATTAATGAAATGAAATTTCAATCCATATTTTTCGAACATTCGAGTAAACATTCTATACGTTCCGCCGTATAAATCATCACCTGCCACAACCTCATCTCCTGGGTTCAATAATTTCAACACACAATCAATAGCCGCTAAGCCAGATGAAAAAGCAAAACCACGTGTACCGTTTTCAATAGCTGCAAAATTGTTTTCTAAAGCAGTTCTAGTTGGATTTGCTGCTCTAGAATATTCATAACCTTTATGCTTACCAGGGCTACTTTGAGCATATGTAGAAGTTTGATAGATAGGGGGCATTACTGCACCAGTAGCTGGGTCGTGTTCTTGACCACCATGTATAGTTTTAGTATTAAATTTCATCCTAATTTGCTTTGTTTGAAGTTGCTTAGACGTTAAAACTCAGAATTATGTACAACAATTATATTAATCTCTAAATGTTTGTGTAAAAGTATTGATTTTTATACTTAAAACAAGCTATTTTTACTTCACTAAAAATATAAAATAAATGAAAAAAATATATCATCTAAAAACTTGTGATACTTGTAAGCGAATTTTAAATCAACTAAACCTGAATGGTGTTGAGTTACAAGAAATTAAAACTAATCCTATTAAAATAAGTCAGCTTGAAGAAATGTATGACTTAAGTAAAAGTTATGAAGCATTATTTAGTAAAAGAGCGAAAAAATACAAGGAAATGGATTTAAAGAATCAAGAACTTGCTGAAATAGATTATAAGCAGCTAATATTAAATGAATATACTTTCTTAAAAAGGCCTGTAGCTATTATTGATGGTCAAATATTTATAGGAAACTCTCAAAAAAATATTGAAGCTTTAAAAAAGGCTCTAAATTAGATTATTTCTTACTATATAGCATCGGATTTAGCTCGTCATCATTATACATTTTCATCTGCTTATAGACTTTCATATACTTCTTGCCCTTAGATATATCCTCTATAAGATCGTCTATAGCCGAAGATAAGTCTTTACGTTGATCTAAAAGAACATTCAATTTTTCTTGACATTGTACTCTATGTTCTTTAGACGCTGTTTCACGCGTAGCTTCTTCATTCATATGGTAAATTTTCAAAGCTAATATTGACAGTCTATCTATTGCCCAGGCTGGACTTTCTGTGTTAATTTTCGCATCATTGTTAACAGATACATTCTTATACTTGTCTAAATAATAACTATCAATATACTCAACCATATCGGTTCTATCTTGATTTGAAGCATCAATTTTTCTTTTAAGCGTTACTGCTTCTGTAGGATTAATATCCGGTAAGCGAATAATATCTTCATAATGCCATTGAACTGTATCTATCCAACATTTTCTATACAATAAATGTTCTAGTTCATTGGGTTTATAAGGGTTATTAAATACTTGATCTACATCATCTACCACATGATACTTATCTATAACTTTATCGAAAAGCTTGTTAAAATCGGTTGATTTCATTTATTAGTTAAATTTTCTTTCAATTAATGCCAAAAGTCTTTCTTCGTATTCTTCCTTATTAGACCAGTCATAATCAGGTTTTACATTAGAATTTAAGAACTCTTTTGCTTCTTTCTCGGTTTTAAATGTGTTTAATTGCGATAAAACTCTATTGAATTCTGATTGATTGAAGTTAAACAAGTTATTTACAAATGCTATTCGATCATTTAATCCAACAGTAATAGCTTTATTTATAAGCTTTTCATTTAATGTTTTCTTTCCAGAACTAGTATCATCATTATCATCAAAAAGAGTAGCCGTTTTATCAGCAGATATAGCATCTCTAAATTCTTCTTTAGAACTAATTTGATTAGATTTTAACCCTTGAATATCTATTTTAACCGATTCAAACTTAGGCTCAAATACTGTATCTTCTTTTTTTTGCGATTCGTCTGTTTTTTTAACTTCTTGACTCACTTCTTTTTGAATTTTCCTAGACGGTTCACTTTTTAACGTTTTATCAATTTTTTTAAGTAAATCTTCTTTAGATGTCGTTAAATTTGGTGTGGTTTCTATATATTCATCAACATAAGCCAATACTGCTAACTTCTCGTATACTTCTTTGGCTTTATCGCGCAATGCAGCAGCCTCATCTTTATTCTTCATCTGTAAAATGCGGTGGGCTAAACTCACTAATTCTGCTTCCAGTTTTTTGTGCATAAATTGAAGTATTTAATTAAAAAAGGACTACTATTTTTAATACTTTTGTTTCTTATACTTAGAAAAATAGTGTAGCTAATCTTTTAAACGCCGAAAATTACAAAATGTTTCTTGAAAATACAGTAAATCATGTAGAACAATTTGGATGGATTGAGGTAATTTGCGGTTCAATGTTTTCTGGTAAAACCGAAGAACTCATAAGAAGACTTAAACGTGCTCAATTTGCTAAGCAGAAAGTTGAGATATTTAAGCCAGCTGTTGATGTTCGATATGATGAAGAAAAGGTTGTATCTCATGATTCTAATGAAATACGCTCAACACCTGTTCCTGCGGCTGCTAATATCCGAATTCTAGCTAATGATGTGCAGGTAGTTGGTATTGATGAAGCTCAATTTTTCGATGACGAAATTGTTTCTGTTTGTAACGACCTAGCTAATAGAGGAATTCGTGTTATTGTTGCCGGTTTAGATATGGATTTTAAAGGAAACCCCTTTGGGCCAATGCCAGCACTAATGGCTACAGCTGAATATGTTACAAAGGTACATGCGGTATGCACTAAAACAGGAAATCTAGCACATTACAGCCATAGAAAGGTTAAAAATGATGATGTCGTTTTTTTAGGAGAAACTGAAGAATATGAGCCTTTAAGTCGGGCTGCCTATTACAAAACCATGTTAGAGGAAAAAGTACAGCAAATGGAGGTAAAAGATATAGAAGAAATTGTTCCGAAAGAAAAATAATCGATGCCTTTAGCTAAAGAAACTATTTTAGAAATAGACTTAAATGCACTACAGCATAATTTTGAGTTTTTTAAGTCTAAAATTAACTCCTCCACTAAGTTTTTAGCTGTTGTAAAGGCCTTTGGCTATGGGAGTGATGCCGTAATTATAGCTAAACATTTAGAAAAATTAGGGGTTGATTATTTTGCGGTCGCGTATACAAAAGAAGGTGTTGCGCTTAGAAATGCTGGCATTTCCACTCCAATTTTAGTGTTACACCCTCAACCAATTAATTTTAAAGAACTTATTAAAAGGTGTCTAGAGCCCAATCTTTATAATGCTAGAGTATTAAATGTTTTTTTAGATGTTACTAAGGATCAGGGGCAGAAAGATTATCCTATTCATATTAAGTTTAATACAGGTTTAAATCGATTAGGGTTTTGGGAAAATGATGTAGATTATATTATAGATAAACTCAAGAATGATCCCTCTGTTAAAGTAAAATCTATCTTTTCTCATTTAGCTGCCAGCGAAGATTTAAATGAAAAAAAGTTTACATTAAATCAAATCAATATTTTTAAAAAAATTGCTTCCGGATTTGACCAAAAATTAGGTTATAAGCCGTTGAAACACCAATTAAATACCTCTGGCATTCTCAATTATGCGAAAGATGCTCAGCTAGACATGGTTAGGTGTGGAATAGGGCTGTATGGGTTCGGTAATAATCTACTACATACTTCTCAATTAAAAAATGTTTTTAATTTAAAATCTGTTATTTCTCAAATACATACGGTTGAACCTAATGAAAGTGTGGGCTACAATCGTGCTTTTAAAGCTAAGAATTATATGAAAACTGCAACAATACCTATTGGTCATGCCGACGGTATTCATAGAGCATTAGGAAATAGTAAGGGTTATGTAACTGTTTGTGGGAAAAAAGCATCAATTTTAGGGAATGTTTGTATGGATATGATTATGGTTAACATTACCAATATTGATTGTAATGAGGGCGATGAAGTGATTATTTTTGATTCTCAGCAAACTATAAATGATCTCGCAAAAAATGTAAATACAATCTCTTACGAGGTTCTTACCGCCATTTCTCAGCGTATAAAACGTGTTATTAAGTAATACGTAATTTTACTATATTGCGCTTATTATTAACCAAGTAAATAAAAAAACATGTTAAAAGAGTTTAGAGATTTTATTATGACTGGCAACGTAATTGATTTTGCTGTTGCAGTTATTATGGCAGGTGCCGTTGGTCTCGTTGTAAATGGTTTTGTAAATGATATTGTAATGCCTTTGGTTGGTGAAGCCGTAGGTGGCGTTGATTTTGCAAGCTTGAAAAAAGTGCTATCTCCAGCTGTAGTTGACGCAGATGGTAATGTTACAACACCAGAAAATTCAATTCGCTATGGTGCATGGATTAATACCATTGTAAACTTACTAATCGTAGGATTTGTAATGTTTTTAATTGTTAAAGCTTATAATAAAGTCAAGAAACCTGAAGAGGCTGCTGCTCCAGATGGCCCGTCGGAAATCGACTTATTAACTGAGATAAGAGATTCTTTGAAAAAATAATCTTTAAAATAAGATTGAATAAAAAACCTCGCAATTAATTGCGAGGTTTTTTATTCTTAGATGTAACTTTTTAAAAAATATAAAGTATTTAATACAGAAGCTAGCCAAAATGACCAATAGTTTGAATCATTTAACAGATGAAGAATTGATGCAAAAAGTATCTAAAGGCAACTTAGATATAATGAGAATTCTATTTGATAGATATAATGTTCGCATTTTTAACTTCTTCAATAAAATGATTCATAATAAAATGGTAAGCGAAGATTTGACTCAGGATGTATTTGTTAAGGTCTTAAAATATAGGGTATCCTATAAAAACGGAAATTTTGCTTCTTGGATTTATACTATCGCAAGAAATATTTTTTCCAGTTATTATCAGAAGCGAAAAAAAGAACAAAACAATTTTTCTGATCAAGACCTTCTAAATAATCCTGCAGATTTAGTAACTGAAGATAATCAAGATGAAATTGATCACTTACAGAAAGCTCTGTTAAAGCTGAATAATTCAGATAGAGAATTGATTATCATGCATCGGTTTCAAGAAATAAAATACGAACAGATAGCTGAAATCTTAGGAAGTAATGAAAACGCTGTTAAGGTAAAAACACATAGAGCAATAAAGAAATTAAAAGCACTCTATTTTAAAACTATAACGTGATAAAAGCATAAATATGGAATGCAACACAGTACAAAATAAACTAATTGATTTTTTAGAAGATAAGTTATCAGAAAATGAACATAAATTAATTTCTAAACATCTAGACAATTGCGCTGTTTGTCAAAAAGAAGTTAATGATATGGGGATCTTTTTAGGATTGTTGGCTAAAAATAATCAAGAAACTCCTTCGGAAAGTTTGCGCTTAAATTTTGAAGAGTTTTTAGACAGTGAAAAAGAAAATCAACAAAAAGTTGTAACACTAAAGCCAAAATTTAATTATAAGGTGGCTTTAAAATATGCAGCCGGAATTGCTTTATTAGTTAGCACATTTTTGTTTGGTAGATATATACAAACAAAACAGCTTGATAAACAAGCAACGATACTTGCTCTAATGGAAAATGAATCTGCAAGTAAGAGAATCCAAGGAGTTCAATACATTGAAGAGTATAAAAACCCTGACCCTAAAATTGTAGAGGCATTAGTAAAAAGAATGCTTTATGATGAAAATACTAATGTGCGTTTAACAGCTGCAAATGCATTAGAATTATTTATTTCTTCTGAATCAGTAAAAAATGGGTTTATAAAAGCTTTAGAAATTGAAAAGGATCCTGCTATTCAAATTAGTATTATCAATTCATTGGTGAAAATTCAAGAGAAAAAAGCATTAAAACCAATGCAAAAATTATTAGAAGAAGAGGAAACACAATCTTTTGTAAAAGACGAAATAAGAACAGTATTAACAAACATTATATAAATAAAACGAATAATTATGCAAAAATTAAGAATTTTTTGTTTGGCTTTTATCATAGCCTTTGCAGTAAAAGCTCAAGAATATACACATTCATTAAATGGTGTACAATGGGTAAAAATTGAATCTAAAGCTGATTTAACCATAAAAACTCACAATGGAAATCAGTTGTTAATTAAAAGCAAACATACTTACAAAACTCCCGAAAAGGCAAAAGGGTTAAAATTAGTTGGTGAAGTTGGTACAGCTAACACTGATGTAGGATTTTATGTAATTAAGGAAGGTAACTCATTAATTGTAAAGAATTTAAGAAAATCGAAAAGTGCGGAAGTGTATCTACCTGCATCTCAAAATATTTCGGTTGTTACAACTTGGCATGGAGATATTAAGATTCATGATTTTAAAGGTGAAATTGAGGCTAGTGCTAAACTTAACGGTGGTATTGTAATTAAAAATGTAAGTGGACCACTAACTGCTAATACCTTGAATGGCGGTATTGAAGTTATTTTTGATAAAGTAGCTCAGAGTTCTCCAATTACTATATTTTCTACCAACGGCGCATTAGATATTAGTTTGCCTGAAAATACACCAGCTGATGTTTCTTTAAGCACAATTAACGGAGAAATTTATACCAATTTTGATATAAGCTTACCAGATAAAAATGGCCTACGTGCGATTGCATCTAAAAAAGTAAGAGGAGCAATTAATAATGGTGGTGTAAACTTTCAATTGAAAACTACCAATGGAAACATTTACTTACGAAAAAAATAAAAATATCATGAAAAATATAGTTATCTCTTTATTTATAGTCGTGTCGTTAAACTATGTTAAAGCACAAAAGATTATAGAAAAAAATATTAGTTATAAAAATCAATTTATAGAACTAGACGCAAAGTTTGCATCAGATATTACAGTAAAAACATGGGATAAGAATATTGTTTATTTTAAGGCAGATATTTACATAAAAGATAGTAAATATTTAGAATTATATGAACTAGATTTGAATGAAAATTCTTCCTCTATTACCTTCGAATCTAACTCTGAAGCCATTTTTAAAAAACAATGGGAAGATTATAAAAAGAAATATCCGAACAAAAAGCATTGGTCTAATTCTAGTGAAGATCGATGGTATGAATTTAATTATACACTATATGTGCCTAAAAATGCAAAATTTAAAGTGAGTAGTATTAATGGGGATCTATCATCTGAGCTTATTGAAGGTAATTTTACAGCAGACCTTATAAACGGAGATATAAATATCTCTAAATATGCGGGTGACTTTAATCTTAAAACCATAAACGGCGAAATTGATCTTAAAGTTATAGATGCTGAGCTTGTGGCAGAAACCATTCACGGTGATATTTTTGCAGATGAAAAGTTAAGCTTAACTACTAAAGATAGGCATGTTGGTCAAAAAGTATATGCCAAAACCAAAACTATTAAAAACTCCCTTAAGCTTAAAACTATTAATGGAAATATGTATTTAAGGATATAAGAAACATAAAACCCGAACAAAAGTTTGGGTTTTATTTAAACTCTTACAACTACAAATCCTTTTCGTGTTTTTTTGTAATATTTCCCACTCCAAGTATAGTATCTTTTGCCTTTTATAACCACAACTTTATGGTGTCTTGGAGCCTTCTTAATAACTAGAGCATGTGTATGTACTGGTCTTGTATGAACAACACAAGAATTACCTAAAAATAATAATGCACACCCAAATAAAATTAGAATTAACTTTTTCATTTTTCTAGATTTTTAATTTGATTCTATGACTGGAAAAAACAAAAAAGGTTTAATTAAAACATGAAATGTTACATTCCTTTTTGGGTTCTTTTAGAAGTATAAACCTCTGATATTGTAGGGTTATCGTGCTTATTTTCAATTAAAATAAGCTCATCGTTAACCTTAACATTTCCTGTTTCTAAAATTTTAAAGTAAATACCACTTTTCGTGGAATTCCAGAAATCTTTGATAATTTTTGGGTTATTGAATCTAATTCCGAGTTTATAACAAGGTTGGCGTGGTTTAGTTACTTCAATTTTAGCTTCGCCCAATTGATAAATTGACCCAACGTGAATTTTTGTCTCATCTAAATTAGAAAAGGTGATATTTTCGCCAAACATTCCATAATTCCAGTCTTGATTAGTATACAATCCCATCCAATACTCATAATGCTGTTCACCATAGCCATAAACAGCTTGATCTATACCTCCATGATGTACTCTATCTACAACATTGTCTCCTTTTACATCTTCTCGATCTAGAAATATAGGATGATCAACAGAATATTTATAAATCCCTGTCTCTATTATTTTCTTTCTCCACTGTACCTGTTTTTTTTCTCCGACATTTACAGAAATAACTTTCATAACTTAAACCTACTTAGTACATCAGCTATTTTTCGATCATTAGAAAGTCTTGGCACCTTATTTTGTCCTCCTAATTTTCCTTGAGATTTCATATAAGCTTGAAATCCATCTTTCTGAATTCTAGTGATTTGTAATGGATTTAATACATTTCCTTCAATAAGATCAAAATAATAGGAATTCTGCTCTTGCAAAGATTTATCAATAAAATCTGCAAATTTTTCTAAATCTTCTGGTGCTTTATCAAATTCTATAAACCACTCATGATAAGGTAGTCCTTTTTCAGGATTAATTTGAGGAGCGACTGTAAATTCATTCACTGAAATATCTGTGCCTTTTATTGACTCATTTAAGGCTTGCTCTACTTCTTTACCTATAACGTGCTCCCCAAAAGCCGAAATGAAGTGCTTAATACGACCCGTTACAATAATTCTATGTGGTTTTAATGAAGTAAATTCTATAGTGTCACCAATATTATATGCCCATAAACCCGCATTTGTAGAAATGATCATTACATAATTTACTCCCAACTCAACTTCAGAAACGGTAATTCTAGTTGGGTTATCATCAAAAAACTCATCTGCTTTAATAAATTCATAGAAAATACCATTCTTAAGTAACAATAGCATTCCTTTCTCATCTTGTTTATCTTGAAAAGCAAAAAAACCTTCTGAAGCAGGATAAAATTCTATTGAATCTACCTTTTTACCTATTAGGTTTTCAAATTTATTTCGATAGGGTTCATAATTAACCCCTCCGTAAACGAACAAATTAAAATTCGGAAAGATCTCTGTGATCTTTTTACCCGTTTTAGTCATTAATTTTTCAAAATACATCTGCACCCAAGATGGTATTCCACTAATAAGTGTCATATCTTCAGCTAATGTTTCCTCTACTATAGCATCTACTTTGGTTTCCCAATCTTCAATACAATTGGTCTTCCAGCTTGGCATACGGTTATTTTGTAAATAACTAGGAACGTAATGTGCTACAATGCCTGATAAACGACCTGTTTTAATACCTTTTGTCTCATCAATTATTGGGCTCCCTTGTAAAAAGATCAATTTTCCATCTATAAAGTCTGCATTACCTGTTTCTGCTATATACATTAACAAGGCATTTCGGGCTGCTTTTACATGAAATGGCATAGAAGCCTTTGTAATCGGTATATATTTTGCTCCTGAAGTAGTTCCAGAGGTTTTAGCAAAGTAAAGTGGCTTTCCTTTCCAAAGGATGTTTTCTTTTCCTTCTAAAATTTGCTCAACATAAGGTTTCAAAGCTTCATAATCACGAATGGGAACTCTTTTTCTATAGTCTTGATAGGTTTTTATATTTTGAAAATCGTGATCTTTACCAAAAGTTGTTTCTTTTGCTTGCCTAATTAACTTTTTAAAAACTTTTTCTTGTGTTTTTTCTGGATTAACTGCCCATTTATAGATGCGCTTTTGAACACGCTTAGCTATTGGCTTCGCAAAAATAGATTTTACCTTCATAGACTATTCGAAATCTATATAATTAGTTGGATTTACTGGGTAACCATCATTCCAAAGCTCAAAATGTAAATGTGGACCAGTAGTTAAGGTGCCTGTGGAGCCAGCATTCGCAATTACTTCACCAGACTTTACCAAATCGCCTTGCTCTTTATGTAGAGTAGCATTGTGCTTGTATACTGTAATAAAGTTCTTAGCATGTTCTAAAATGATCACAAAACCTGTATCTGCTGTAAATCCTGTAAAAATAACTGTTCCGTCTGCAGCAGCTTTAACAGGAGCATCTTTTGTTACCGCAACATCTACTGCATAATGTTTTTCTTTTGGGTTATAAATGTCTGTAATTTGACCTTTTATCGGGGTAAAAAAGACTAAATCTGCTTTTTTGGTAGCTTTTTCGAATAAACTATAGCGATCTTCTCGCTCTATCTCTTGCCTAAAGATTGAATCTTCAATTGATGGCTGTAAATTCGCATCCTCTATACGTAGTTGTTCAATAATTGAGTCTTTATCGATATTTACATCTTTTATTTTTCCTGTTAAAACTTCACGAATATTATCTATATAAATATCATTAACTGCAAGTTGCTGTTCTAAAGAATCAACCTTATAAACTAAGTCTGTTGCTTGTTTTTTTAATTTTGAAGAAGAATAACCAGGAATATATTCCCGTAAAGGTGTAAAAGCTATTAAAACTGCCGTTACCCCTACTAACAAAATGGCAATAATACCAGTTAATACAAATACATTTAACCGATTTAATTTAAAGGAAAAGCGTTCTTCAAAAGTATCTTCATTTAATACCACCAAACGGTATTTATTGGTCAGTTTTTCTTTGAATTTGCTCTTATTTTGTTTCTTTTTTGCCATTTTGAAGGAAAACAAATATACAACGGATATTTGAGTTTAGAAGTATGGAAAAATTGCTATAAAAAAGTTAATTTTTATAAAAATTCATCTCATCTATATATTGCCAAACATTGCATGGCAACAAAGCTCTAATATTCTTCTTTTCTTTAATCGCTTTGCGGATGAATGTAGAAGAAACTTCCATTATTGGAGCATCAACTTTGTGAACTTTAGGATTTTCGTCAAACTGGGTTTGAGTCACGCGATCTTTATAAATTCTAGGGTATACATAAATGTTATGATGTTTTAAAATAACCTCATAATTTTTCCATTTATGAAAAGATTTAAGATTGTCTTCGCCCATAATTAGATTGAATTTGCACTCAGGGTATTTTTCGGTAATATGTGCTAATGTGTTTACAGTATAATTTGGTTGGGGTAGTTTAAATTCAATATTAGAAGTCTTTAATTTAGGGTAATCTTCTACTGCAATTTGTGCTAATTGATATCGATGATTATCATCTAATAACGAAGATTTCTTTTTAAAAGGGCTATGTGGGGTGACTACAAACCAAACCTCATCGAGATTAGAAAACTCAACCATATGGTTTGCAATAGCCATATGACCTACATGAATTGGGTTAAATGTACCGAAATACAAGCCTATATTCATTTTTCCTTTTTTTTTACTTCTACAAAATCAGCAACAAGCTCCTCTGCCTCTTTTAAAGCCACATCAAGATCATAATTTTTTATTACTACATCAAACTGTGGCGCAGTAGCCATCTCTATTGAAGCTTTAGCCACACGCATATTGATCTTATCATCGCTTTCTGTGCTGCGCTTTTTTAATCGAATTTTTAATTCATCTACGCTAGGGGGTTTTACAAATACCGCCAAAGTTTCTTCAGGAAACTTTTTCTTTATACGTAATCCACCAACAACATCAATATCGAAAATTACATGCTTACCTAAGGTCCAAATGCGCTCTACTTCAGATTTTAATGTACCGTAAAAATTATCACGATAGACCTCTTCCCACTCTAAAAATTCATCGTTTTTGATCTTATTTTTAAATTCTCGCACAGAAATAAAATAATAATCTTTTCCATCCTTTTCTTTGTCTCTTTTTTCACGAGAAGTTGCTGAAATTGAAAACTCAAGATTTAAATGCTTTTGTTCTAGTAAATGCCGTACAATAGTTGTCTTTCCTGAGCCTGAAGGTGCCGAAAAAACGATTAATTTTCCTTTATTTTTATCCAAATTCTTATCAGATTTCATTTTTTTCTAAAAATACTAAATGGTATCCTATAAAAAGTAGCATAAAGATTGTTGGTTGCTGATAATCAACCTTTTAATTTAACTTAAATACTAAATAGTATGTTTTTAACTCCTATAAAATCAACAAAATTTAGCTGATTTAATCTTATAAAACGTTTAATAATTGCTCCTTTATCTTTTCTAGCTCATCCTTCATTTGTACAACTATCTTTTGCATTGGTGCATAATTAGATTTTGACCCAGTGGTATTAATTTCGCGACCAATTTCTTGAGAAATAAATCCTAATTTTTTACCATTAGAGGTTTGCCCATTTAATTCTTCTAAAAAATAGTCCAAGTGATTTTTTAAACGAACTTTCTCTTCAGTTATGTCTAGTTTTTCCAAATAATAAATCAATTCTTGTTCAAACCGATTTTGATCTATATCTTCTTTAAGTTCATCTACTGCCTTTTTTAGCTTTTCTCGCACATAATCTAGACGTTCTTTATCTAATTCTACTACTTCAATAGATAACCGTTGAATTGACTGTATTCTATCCTTAAAATCTTGTTCTAATGCTTTCCCTTCATCCTTTCTATAAGTAACTATTTTTTGAATAGTTTCTCTTATACCTTTTTCTATAGCTTTCCACTCTTTCTCATCTAATTCTTCTCGTTCAGTTTTTAACGAATCTGGTAACCGCATAGCAATTTCAAGTGTGCTTTCTGGTGAAGTTTCTGCTATATTTCTTAGTTGATCTATATAACTGTTTACCACCTCCCTATTAATCTTAGTAGTTGTCTCTTCACCTGTTACCTCAATAAAAATAGAGCTCTCCACCTTACCCCTAACCAAGTGCTTCGACAAAATTTTGCGAATTTCTAGCTCTTTTTCTTTATAAATGGCTGGAATACGAACGTTTAAATCGAGGTTTTTACTATTGAGCGATTTTACCTCAATAGTCACTTTTTTTTGAGGAAGTTGTACTATGGTTTTACCATAGCCTGTCATAGATTGAATCATAGATTTCTATAAAAATTACGCAAAGTTAACACTTTATAACTAGACCTTAGTTGTGCTATTTGCATTGCTCTTTGTAACTAAATATACACCTAAAAAGATTAATATAGCTGCTATAATTTTAACACTATTTAATTTATCTGTGTCTGTAATTAAAGCATAACTAGAAGCAATTAACGGTTGTAAATATATAAAGGTGCTTAATGTAGTAGGTCTTAACTTAGATAAGGCAAATAAATTTAATAGATAGGCAAAAAATGTAGTAAATACTATAACGAAGGCGATATTGAAGTATATGTTTTGAGGAATTATTGTCCACTCAACTTGTTGTAATTCAAAAAACCCAAAAGGAATTACCAATATAAGCCCAAAAAGATATAACCATTTAATCAGTGTTATTGAATTATACTTTAAGGTTAACTTTTTAATAATAATTAAATACAAAGCATAAGAACTGGCATTTACAAAAATTAGAAAATTACCTATTAATGGCTTATCGCCTGGAATTAAGCTTTTACCATACATAATAATAAGTATAGCCCCAGCTAGACCAATAAGTATTCCTAAAACTTTAATTATGGTTATTTTTTCTTTTAATATAATTGCTGAAAGGATAAGTACTAAAATAGGACTCGTAACCATTATTACAGAAGCATTTATAGGGCTTGTAAGACTTAATCCCTTAAAAAACGCTAACATATTAATACAAACACCAAATAAAGCGGCGAGGAAAATTATTTTATAATCTGATTTTTCAATTTTTTGTTTAATAGTAAATAAGCTCAGAATCCAAAATAAAATTGCTGCTCCAGCTACGCGCAACAAAATAAAGCCATAAGGTTTTACATAGGTCGGCATAACTTCTTTAGCTATTGTATAATTTACTCCATAAATAATGGCTACAATAAATGCCGTAATAATAGCTATAGTTTTGCCTTTCATAGGTTTGATTAAAAGAAAAAGTGCCTGAAAATTACTCTTCAGGCAGCTTTAAAATATTTTATCTAAAGGTTATTTAGCTTCAGCATAACGTCTTTCTACTTCGTTCCAGTTAATGACATTAAAAAATGCTTGAATATAGTCTGGTCGGCGATTTTGATAGTTTAGATAATAAGCGTGTTCCCAAACATCTATACCTAAGATTGGTGTTCCGCCACAGCCAACACCTGGCATTAATGGATTGTCTTGATTTGGAGAAGAACATACCTCAACTTTACCTCCTTTATGAACACATAACCAAGCCCACCCAGAGCCAAAGCGAGTAGCAGCAGCTTGAGCAAATGCCTCTTTAAAAGCGTCAACTGAACCATATTCTGCTTCGATAGCGTCTTTTAACTCTCCTGAAAGATATCCTTTATCTTCTGGGTTCATCACTGACCAAAACAAGCTATGGTTATAAAAACCACCTCCGTTGTTTCTAACAGTTCCATTATTCATATCTAGATTAGCTAAAATATCTTCGATAGACTTTCCGTCTAGATTAGTGCCTTCTATGGCTGCATTTAATTTATTGGTATAACCAGCATGATGTTTAGAATGATGAATCTCCATAGTTCTTGCGTCTATATTCGGTTCTAAAGCATCGTAAGCGTAGCCTAATTGTGGTAATTCAAAAGCCATAATTTTTATATTTTAAGATTAAACTTCTTTTAATTTTTGCAACTCAAAGATAGAAACTTTGAGTTGAATCTATGTGTAATAAAAATAGATTATTGTTATTAGATTATTAATTTGAACTATTGAGCTTTAATTCTTTCAAACTCTTCAACAACTGCATTATGTGTTACAGGTCGTTTCTTAAAATGTTCAATAAGCTGTTGTTTTTCATCTTCAGAAGCACCTAGTTGATTTAAAATATTTTGCAGATGCATTTTCATGTGTCCTTCTTGAATTCCTGTAGTTACTAAAGCACGCAATGCTGCAAAATTTTGCGCTAATCCAGCAGCAGCTACTATTTGCATCAATTCTTTTGCGGATGGCTTTTGCAGCATTTCTAAAGACAATCGTGCTAAAGGATGTAAAGCTGTTAATCCACCTACTGTACCTAGAGCAAGTGAAATTTCAATCCAAAACTTAAATATTCCGTTATCAATAGAACAATCTGTTAAACTTTTATAATGACCATCTTTAGCCGCATAGGCATGACACCCAGCTTCTACTGCTCTAAAATCATTACCAGTTGCTAAAACTACAGCGTCAACACCATTCATAATGCCTTTGTTATGGGTAACTGCGCGATATGGTTCTACTTTAGCAATTTGAACCGCTTGATAGAATTTCTTTGCAAACTCTTGAGCATCTTCGCCTAATGCATCAATATTACAACTAACCTCAGCACGTACTAAACACTCAGGAATATAATTAGATAAAATACTCATTACAATCTCAATGTCTTCCTTTCTAAACTCACGGGCAATGGCCTCTAAGCATGAGTTTATAAAATTAGCCCCCATACTATCTTTTGTTTCAAAAGTTACATGAAGCTGATAATAGTTGTCTAATTTTGATGTTTTGTCCTTTAATTCTATATCTAAAATGCCTCCACCGCGTTTCCGCATATTTTTAGTAATCGGCTCTGTAGCTTTTAATAATTGCGCTTTCATAGAAGAAAAGTATGATTTTAGTTCATTCTTGTCCCCTTTATACATAAAATGAACCTGCCCAATCTTAGTAGTAGAAAGTACTTTCGTTTTAAATCCGCCTCTTGTGCTCCAAAACTTTGCAACTAATGAGGCAGCAGCAACAACGGAGCTTTCTTCAACCGCCATGGGTATTACGTAATCTTCTCCATTAATAATGAAATTAGGCGCTACTCCATAGGGTAAGTAAAAATTAGAAATGGTATTTTCTATAAACTCATCATGCAATTGTTGCAATTGCTCGTCTTTATTCCAGTATTTTTTAAGTGTTTTTTTGGCTTCTTCTGCTTCAGTAAAAAAAGTTTTAGCCAGCCAATTGATCTTTTCTTTCTTGGTAAATTTTGAAAATCCTGAAATGGTTTTGGTCATTAAAGAGGTCTTTTAAAAAGCAAATCAAATATACTAATTATTGAAAGTTTAAATAGTTAAAAAATGCCTGCAAATCCTATTTTGTAAGCATTTTGGGATGATTTTTGATGAAATTTCCGTAAACTTGGCAAACTTTTTCGAAATTCTCAATTTTATAATGAAAAAAATTTTACTACTGTTTTTAGCGTTTACAGCAACTCTTTCTGCACAAAAAAAGAACATTACATTAGAAGATATTTGGTCTAACGGAACCTTTAGAAGCGAATCTCTGAATTCTTTCCATTCAATGGATAAAGGTGATTTCTATACTATTTTAAATTTTGATAAAAATTCTAAAAATACAAGCTTAGATAAATATGATTATAAAACTTTAGATAAGGTTGAAACTATAGTTGATAGTAAAGACCTTGATAAAATGACTTATTTCGATAGTTATGAGTTTGATAAAAACGAAAACAAGCTTTTACTAGGTGCTGATTCAGAAAGAATCTACAGACATTCTTCTAGAGGCACATATTATGTATATGATATTGCTTCAAAAAAATTACAATTAGTCTCAAAACATAAAATACAGGAGCCTGCTTTCTCACCAGATGGCACAAAAGTCGCTTTTGTATTCGATAATAATATTTATGTAAAAAATCTAACAAACGATATAACCATTCAAGTTACTACTGATGGTAAAAAGAATTTTATTATTAATGGTATTACAGATTGGGTTTATGAAGAAGAATTTTCGTTTGTAAGAGCTTTTCAATGGAATGGAAATTCAGATAAAATAGCTTTTTTGCGTTTTGATGAGTCTGAGGTTCCAGAATTTTCAATGGATGTTTATGGTAAAGCATTGTATCCTTCACAAGAAGTATTTAAATATCCTAAAGCAGGAGAAAAAAATGCAGTTGTAACGTTACATATGTTTAATCTTAATGAAAAATCTAGCAAGCAAGTAAACTTAGGCGAATCAACTCAACATTATATACCAAGAATAAAATGGTCTAACGAGCCAAATACTTTAGCTGTTACTACTTTAAATCGACACCAGAATAACTTGAATTTGGTTTTTGTTGATGGAAATACTTTAGAATCAAGATTAGTCTTAAATGAAAAAGATGATGCATACGTAGATATTACTGATGATCTTACTTTTTTAAAAGATAATAGCTTTTTGTGGACAAGCGAAAAAGATGGTTTCAATCATATTTATCATTATGATGCATCGGGAAATTTAAAAAATCAGGTAACTAATGGTAATTGGGAAGTTTCTAATTACTATGGTTTTAACCCTAAAACGAAGCGAATTTTTTATCAATCTACAGAAGGTGGTTCTATTAATCGCGCTGTTTTTTCAATTAAATTAAATGGTAAGGATAAGAAATTATTAAGTTCTGCTAGTGGAACAAATAGTGCTGCTTTTAGTAATAGTTTCAACTACTTTGTTAATACATTTTCTAGTGCGAATACTCCAAATATTTACACTTTGAATGAAGCTAAATCGGGTAAACAATTAAAAGAAATAAAAAATAATAAAGGCCTATCTGAAAAACTAAATGACTACAAGATTGCCAAAAAAGAATTCTTCACTTTAGAAACTGAAAACGGAGATTTTAATGCTTGGACGATAAAACCTACAGATTTTGACCCTAATAAAAAGTATCCTTTATTAATGTATCAATATTCTGGTCCAGGTTCACAGTCTGTAGCCAATCGATGGGGCGGTAGTAATGATTATTGGTATCAAATGCTTGCCCAAAAAGGCTATATCATTGCTTGTGTAGATGGTCGTGGTACAGGTTTTAGAGGTAGAGATTTTAAAAAGGTTACTTATATGAATTTGGTAAAGTTGGAAACCATTGACCAAATTAATAGTGCCAAAAAATTAGGTGAATTACCATATATAGATAAAGATAGAATCGGTATTTGGGGGTGGAGTTATGGCGGCCATATGGCAACTAATGCGTTGTTAAAAGGTTCTGATGTCTTCTCTACTGCTATTGCGGTGGCACCAGTAACTTCTTGGCGCTTTTATGATACTATTTATACCGAACGTTACATGCGCACTCCTCAGGAAAACCCTAGTGGTTATGATGATAATTCTCCTTTTAACTATCCTGAATTATTAAAAGGTAATTATTTATTAATCCATGGCTCTGGCGACGATAATGTACATTTACAACACACTATGCGAATGGTTGAAGCCTTAATACAAGCTGATAAGCAATTTGATTGGGGAATTTATCCTGATAAAAATCATAGTATTTATGGCGGTAATACTAGATTACATTTGTACAAAAAAATGACTAGTTTTATTGATGAACATTTAGGTTCATCTAAAGGTCAATTAACTCAAAATAAAGAATTTAAAAATTAAACCCTTATAACTTATGTCAGCACTAGTAAAACAACCTCATCAAAGAGAACTTTTTGGGCATCCTGTAGGTCTATATGTATTATTTTTCACAGAAATGTGGGAGCGTTTTTCATACTATGGTATGCGTGCTATTTTAGTGCTGTACTTAGTAACTAAAACTACTGAACAAAATGCTGGTTTAGGTTGGTCAAACGCTGAAGCGCTAGCTCTATACGGGTGGTATACTATGTTGGTTTATGTTGCTTCTATACCTGGTGGTTGGATTGCTGACAACATCTTAGGTCAAAAAAAATCTGTAATAGTGGGTGCTATTCTTTTAGTAATTGGTCATAGTGTTTTAGCAATTGAAGAAATGTGGGCCTTTTATACTGGTCTAGGGTTTATTATTGCAGGCGTAGGCATGTTAAAACCAAATATTTCTACAATGGTCGGTGGTCTTTATAAAAAGAACGATATAAGACGCGATAAAGGTTTTACTATTTTTTATATTGGGATTAATGTTGGAGCTTTTCTATCAAGTTTAATTGTAGGCTACGTGGGTGAAGTTCATGGATGGCATTACGGTTTTGGTCTTGCTGGTATCTGTATGCTGTTTGGGTTGATTCAATTTATAGCAGGTCAAAAATATCTTAAAGGTGTAGGTGATTTTTTAGGGAAATCTGAAAATGAAGAAGAAAGAGCTTTATTAAAAAAGCCTTTGACTAAAATTGAAAAAGACAGAGTAATCGTTTTAATATTATCTTTTTTAATGGTGATTGTGTTCTTTGGAGCTTTTGAGCAAGCTGGTGGTTTAATGAATATCTACGCAAATGATAATACCAATAGAATGTTAATGGGTTGGGAAGTTCCTGCTTCTTGGTTTCAATCCCTAAATGCTTTCTTTATTATTACATTGGGTACCGCTGTAGCTGGATATTGGGCTAGAAGAAAGTTAAAAGGTAAGCAAGCATCATCATTATTTAAAATGATTATGGGTTTAATTATAATGGGTGCTGGGTTCTTATTTATGTCTGCCGCTTCAATAGAATTTCAAAATTCTGGATCTTCAGCTATGTATTGGTTAGTATTAGCTTATTTATTCCACACCATTGGTGAATTAAGTTTATCGCCAGTATCACTATCATTTGTAACAAAATTAGCTCCTGCTAAATACGCATCTCTTATGATGGGGTTATACTTTGCAACAACCGGACTAGGTAATAAAGTTGCTGGTCTGTTAGGAGAATCTGCTTCAAAATTTGGTGAGTTTTCTGTGTTTACAGGAATTGCTGTTTTCTGTATTTTATTCGGACTTTTAATTTGGGCTTTCTTTAAAAAATTAAAAGCCCTAACTCATGGAGCTGAGGATAATGAAAGAGAAATGGATAACTCAGAATTATCTGAAATAGCAAGTAATTAAATTTTCACAAAGCCTTACCTTATATTTAGTGTAAGGCTTTCTTTTTTATATAATCAAAACAACTTTTATGAATACAGATATCGAAAATTTATTTAAAGATAAAGTGCTAGGGCATCCTGCTGGATTATTTATTGTCTTTTTTACAGAAATGTGGGAACGTTTTTCGTTCTACGGAATGCGTATTTTATTAGTTCTATTCTTAACTGCTCCGTTTGTAAGTGACAATCCAGGTTGGGAATGGCCGCGAGAACATGCTCTTGCTTTAATAGGTACTTATGCTTCCTTGCTTTATCTAACTCCTATTATTGGAGGGTGGATTGCCGATAAAATTACTGGATATAGAATGGCGGTTGTTATTGGTTGTTTGATTATGACCTTAGGGCACGCATCAATGGCTTTTGAAACTCAATTCACTTTCTATTTAGGTTTAGCCCTTTTAGTAATTGGTACAGGTTTCTTTAAACCGAATATTGCGTCTATTATTTCTGAAATGTATAAAGGTAAAGAAGAGAAAAAGGATGGCGCTTATACCATCTTTTATATGGGTGTAAATGCCGGTGCATTTTTCGGGATGATGCTCTGTGGCTATTTGGCTGAAAATTTTGGTTGGGCGTATGGTTTTGGTCTTGCAGGAATTTTTATGTTAATTGGTATGCTACAATTTTGGTTAGCTGGTCCACTTTTCGGAAGCATTGGTGCTAAACCAAGTAAAAAATATGAAGTTGAATTACCTCAAAATATAAATGAAGAAGCTCCTGCCGAGCAAGAAGATGCAAAAATTGATGAAAAACTAAACCCCTTTACATTATTTGATAAAATATTAATTGCTTTATCTTCTATTGGAGGTTTATTATATCTGTTTAATGATCCTTTAGAAAAAATAGGAGGTAAGAGTTTAGCTCCATTTGAATTATGGGGTATGAACGGTTCAAATGTAATTGTACTTGGTGCTCTTGCATTATTTTTAATTTTATTAGTCACAAGGATATCGAGATACTTGCCTATAGTACGTGATCGAATTATTGCCGTGTCCATTTTTGGTGTCTTTACTGTATTTTTCTTTGCATTCTTCGAGCAATCTTTAGGTTCAATGACCTTATTTGCCAGAGATTATACAGATAGAGAATTAGTAGGCTCCTCAGGTATGATATTTAAAGTAGTAGATGCTATTTTAACTATTGGCCCTTTAGCAATTATAACATGGGTGCTATACTTGCTATTTACAAAAACTTATTCAAAAATTGGTCTTTCAAATATAGTTTTAGCTCTCGCATTTGTTGGTATTTGGGCATTGGTTTTATATCGAGTTTATGATAAATTTTCAGCTGATGCTGCTGAAATTGATGCCACTTGGTTTGGTATCTTGAATTCATTCTTTATTATAACATTAGCTCCTTTCTTTTCCCGTTGGTGGGAAAGTAAGTATAACCCTAGTGCAGCTATGAAATATGGCTTAGGGTTAATTTTACTCGGTTTGGGCTTTGCTTTTTTATCCTATGGAAGTTCAGATATTCCTCAAGGTGCAAAAACAGCTTCGGTGAGTATGATCTTTTTAATTGTGGCTTATTTACTACATACTATGGGTGAGTTATGTTTATCACCGGTAGGATTATCTTATTTAAGTAAGCTGGTGCCTGCACGTATGATAGGATTTATGTTTGGTGTTTGGTATTTAGCTATTGCTGTTGGTCAGAAAGCTGCAGGAACTATGGGAGGTATGATCGATAAAATTTCTGAACAATATTCTATGGGCACTTTTTTTTTAATCTTCACATTAATACCAATAGGTGCAGGGTTAGTGTCAATATTATTGAACCCTTTGCTTAAAAAATTAATGCACGGTGTACGTTAAATAATATACGAAACGCTCCAATCGGAGCGTTTTCTTTTTGTAATTTAGGCATGCTATTTGCGTCTTAAGAAAACATAAAAGAGATTTAATGAAGAAATTATTTGTATTAATAGCAATTGTTGGATTTTCCTTAGCAGGAACAGCGCAGGATCATAAGATTAATTGGATGACAGTTGAAGAAGCCCTTGCGGCTCAAGAAAAAGAACCAAAAAAGTTAATTATTGATATGTATACTACTTGGTGTGGTCCGTGTAAAATGCTTGATAAATACACATTTCAAAATAAAGCTGTTGCTAAATACATCAACGAAAATTATTATGCTGTAAAGTTTAATGCGGAAGGTGATGATAAGGTGAAATTTAAAGGTAATACTTTTACTAATCCTAATTATGATGCTTCTAGACGAGGCCGTAATGGAACTCATCAGCTTACAAGTTATTTTGGGGTAAATGCATTTCCTACTATATTGTTTTTAGACGAAAATGCAGATTTACTAACTCCTGTTAAAGGCTTCCATAAGCCAAAGCAATTAGAAATCTTTTTAAAAATCTTTGCCACTAACGATTATAAGTCTGTTACTTCTAAAGAACAATGGATAGACTATCAAAAAAAGTTCAAGCCTGAGTTTGAATAATTCTTATTTGCTCAAAAATATTATTCAAATTCCCTTAGGAATAGCATCTATTAGTTTTTTTGTGTATGTTGTTTTTGGTGAACTATAAATAGCATCAGCATCCCCAATTTCTTCTATCTTCCCTTTGTTCATAACAACTAATTGATCTGCCATATATTTAACAACTGCCATATCATGAGATATGATTATATAGGAAAAATTAAATTCCTTTTTTAGTTGATTTAATAAATTTAAAACTTGTGCTTGAACAGAGACATCTAATGCAGATACCGACTCATCGCAAATAATTAGTTTAGGTTTCAAAACAATAGTTCGCGCTATGCCAATACGCTGGCGCTGACCTCCAGAAAATTCATGTGGATAACGATTATAATGTTCTGCATTCAGTCCTACCTTTTCGAGAATTTCTAGAACTTTTACTTTTCTTTCTTTGTCTGAAGAATACAACCCATGTACTTTCATTGGTTCTAAAATTGCTTTACCAACTGGGATACGCGGATTTAAAGACGAAAAAGGATCTTGAAAAATAATTTGAATTTCTTTTCGTAATTCTTTTAGTTCTAAAGATGATAATTTAGTTACATCTCTTCCAACATATAGTATTTCTCCTTCAATTGCTTTCTCTAGCTGCATAATTGTTCTCCCTAATGTAGTCTTACCACAGCCTGATTCGCCAATTAGACCCAACGTTTCTCCTTCATAAAGTTTCAAACTTACTTGATCAACAGCTTTCACAACATTTCTATTCTTTGAAAACCAAGAAGCACCTGTATTAAAATATGTTTTTAGGTTTTTAATTTCTAATAACGGTGATTTATTATAAATTTTGCTATGATTTTCTTCTCGCTCTTCTGCTGAAATAACTTCACTACTTTCAGATTTATTTAAAAAATTTTCAACAGTCGGTAATTCTTTTAATCGTTTATCTAAGCTAGGTTTAGAGTTTATTAATGCCTTAGTATAATTATCTTGCGGCTTTTTAAAAACTTCATTTGCATTACCTTGTTCTACAATGCGCCCCTTATGCATAACTATAACCTTGTCTGCTATTTCTGAAACTAATGAAAGATCATGAGAGATAAAAATAATACTCATTTGTGTATCTTGTTGCAGCTCTTTTAGCAGCTTAATAATCTCATTTTGTACAGTAACATCTAAAGCTGTAGTTGGTTCGTCTGCTATTAAAATGTCTGGCTTACAAGCAATGGCCATTGCAATCATTACGCGTTGCTTTTGCCCACCAGATAATTGATGAGGGTATTGATTATAAATCGTTTCAACTCTTGGTAATTTAACTTTTTCAAAAAGTTCTAAAACCTTCGTTTTGGCTTCTTTTTTTGAAATTGATTTATGTTGAAGTAATATTTCTTGAACTTGGAAACCACATGTTAAGCTTGGGTTCAATGAACTCATTGGTTCTTGAAAAATCATTGATATCTTATTTCCTCTAATCTTCTGAAATTCTTTCTCGCTAAGTTTAAGTAGATTTAGATCATTAAAAAGTATCTCGCCTTCTAATACTGTCTTTTTCTTTGGTAGTAATCCTAAAATAGCTAATGAAGAAACAGATTTACCTGAGCCAGACTCGCCTACAATGCCTAAAATTTCATTCTTTTTTAAACTAAAAGATGAATTATAGACAACTTGTGCGGGTACTTCTTCGATTAAAAATGAGATCGAAAGGCTCTTGACTTCTAACATTAAAAAGATGTAATTATTAGTTATAAATGTACACTTTTTAGTCTAAATTTAAATACCGTAATTACTTAAATAAATACACTAGTTTTAATTACTTTGCACCATAATTTAAGGGTTTATGAACTATCTTTCTGTAGAAAATATCTCAAAATCATATGGTGAGCGTATCTTGTTTGAAGATATTTCTTTTGGTATTAATAAAGATCAAAAAATAGCCTTTGTTGCTAAAAATGGTACCGGTAAGACTACTCTTCTAAATATTCTTATCGGAAATGATTCTCCTGATAAA
Organism: Maritimimonas rapanae; assembly: GCF_057837205.1. Classification (NCBI taxonomy): domain Bacteria; kingdom Pseudomonadati; phylum Bacteroidota; class Flavobacteriia; order Flavobacteriales; family Flavobacteriaceae; genus Maritimimonas; species Maritimimonas rapanae. The sequence goes on from NZ_JBYQFI010000002.1 coordinate 381,021, forward strand.
GGACAAATTGTTTCCAGAAAAGGATTATATATTGCTTATCTAGCCCAAAATGATAGGTTAAATGGGCAACAAACCATTGAAGAAGCCATTTTTGACTCTGAAAATAGAACTTTAAAAATTATTAAACTATATGAGAATGCATTAGAAAACCCTAATGATACTGAGGCTTATCAGAAAGCATTTGAGTTAATGGAACAACACAATGCTTGGGATTTTGAAACTCAATACAAGCAAATACTTTCTAAGTTAAAACTAGATGATCTCTCTTTAAAAATAAATACATTATCTGGTGGGCAACGAAAACGCCTTTCATTAGCCATCATGCTTATCAATAAGCTCGATCTACTCGTTTTAGATGAGCCAACAAATCATTTAGATCTCGAAATGATAGAATGGTTAGAAGACTATTTTAAGAAAGAAAAAACCACCTTGTTTATGGTAACGCATGATCGTTATTTTTTAGAACGTGTTTGTAATGAGATCGTTGAATTAGATCATGGAAAATTGCATACATATAAGGGTAATTACTCTTACTATTTGCAAAAAAAGGAAGAACGATTAGCTATTGAGCAAACTACTGTAGAAAAGGCAAAGAATCTATTTAAAAAAGAATTAGACTGGATTCGTCGTCAACCGAAAGCGAGAACTACTAAGTCAAAATCTAGGATTGATGATTTTTATGTGATAAAAGAAAAAGCTCACCAGCGTAGAAAAGATCATAAAGTTCAGCTAGAAATTAATATGGAACGTTTAGGGAGTAAAATTTTAGAGCTTCATAATGTTTCAAAGGCTTTTGGTGAAAAGACCGTCTTAAATAAATTTGATTATGTGTTCAAACGTGGAGAGCGCATTGGTATTATTGGAAAAAATGGAACTGGAAAATCAACCTTTTTAAATATTATTACTTCAAAAATTCCTGTTGATTCAGGAAAAGTTATTACAGGAGAAACCATAAAATTTGGTCATTACACTCAGAAGGGGATATCTATTAAAGAAGGTCAAAAAGTTATTGAAGTTATTAAAGAATTCGGTGAATATATTCCTTTAACTAAAGGGCGAAAAATTTCTGCGGGTCATTTGTTGGAACGGTTTCTATTTGATCGAAAGAAGCAATACGATTATGTAGAAAAACTTTCTGGAGGAGAATTAAAACGTTTGTATTTATGTACCGTCTTAATTCAAAATCCAAATTTTTTAATTTTAGATGAGCCTACTAATGATCTAGATATTTTAACACTAAATGTATTAGAAAATTTCCTCTTAGATTATCCTGGTAATCTTATTGTTGTTTCTCATGATCGTTACTTTATGGATAAAATAGTAGACCATTTGTTTGTATTTGATACAAACGGAAATGTTACTGATTTTCCTGGAAATTATTCAGATTATCGTGCTTATGAAGACTCTCAACCAAAAGAAAATTTCCAAAAAGAGAAGAAAAGCGATTCACGTGTAAAATCTTCTTCAAAAAATAAATTATCATATAACGAAAATAAAGAATTTCAGAATTTAGAAAAGGATATTGCAAGCCTTGAAAAAGAAAAAATTTCAATTGAAAAACAGTTTGAAAATGATGGAATCAACAGCGAAAATATTGCCGAGATTTCAACCAAGTTACAAGAAATTATTAATACTATTGAAATGAAAGAAGAGCGCTGGTTAGAGCTTTCGATGAAATTAGAAAACTAAACATTTATAATTTCTTCATCTTTCAGTAACTCTAGATTATTAAATCTTAATAATAATTGAGCAACTGCTATTGTATCTTTTTCGCAATAATTCACAATTTTTTCTAGGTTGTTTTCTTGATAATATACTCTTGAGACATCGCTGCCATCAATATCATCTTTAGGTGATGGAATTCCTAAAATATTAGTTAGCAACCTCAAAGAAGTATAATGTTTATAATCTCCGAACTTCCAAAGATCCATGGTGTCTAAATGAGCAACCTCCCATGGTTTTTTCCCAAATAAATTTAATTTTGATGGTAGTTCAATTTGATTAATAATCATTCTTCTTGCTATATACGGAAAATCAAATTCCTTTCCGTTATGAGCACATAATAAATGTTGAGGTTTACCAAAGTGATTGTCTAAAAGGTCTTTAAAGTTCTGCAATATCTCAATTTCGCTCCCTATGAAAGACTTTATTCTAAAATTTCTATTTCCATTTAAATCTGTAAAATAGCCAACAGAAATACATATTATTTTGCCAAATTCTGCCCAGATTCCCGCTTTTTCATAAAATTCAGCTGCAGAAACCTCTCCTTTTCTTTGATATTCTGTCTTTAAAGCAAATAGTTCTTGCTTTTCTTCAGATAACTCTGAAAACGATTCAATTTCTGGTACTGTTTCTATATCTAAAAACAAAATGTTTTCTATGTTTATTTTTTCTAACATTGTATTTTAAAGATATTAAATTTTAATCAAAAAAAGCGAGCTTTTTTAGCTCGCTAATAATAAAAGGTTTGGTATATATTATCTAATGACTAGCTTTCTTGTGACTGAATATTTATCCTCTAAAACTTTTAAAATATAAACTCCAGAACTTAGTTTTGAGACGTCTATACGGCTTTTATTGATTTGTAAATTTTTAGAAAAAATCAATTTTCCTAAAACATCAAAAATTTGAATATTCTTTTGCTTATTCTGAAGAGTAGTAATAAATAAATTGCCATCTGAAACAGGGTTCGGGTACATTTTAAACCCTTTAATTTCATTCTGTTTAACAGAATTCTCATTGTTAGTGTTCTGTTTTTCAGCGCTCTGCGCAAATGCAAAAACACTAGATATAAAAAAGAAAATAAGAAAGTAAAATTTCTTCATAGTTACTATTTCATTTGCAGATAGCTGATTAGCAGTAAAATTATAAAAAATTCCTTTTCAAAAGCGAAACGAAACGTTATTTTTTTAAGATTATTGTATTAGTGAGCAAATTTTGCAATTGTCTATAGTGTTATCAAATTGTTAAGTTTGTAAATCTAAAGATATAATAGCTACTTTTGATTATCAATAAACATACCAATGAAGAAAAAAGACATCAAAGTTTTATTAGTTGATGATGAGCCAGATATATTAGAAATTGTTAGTTATAACCTCACTAATGAGGGTTACCAAATTTTTACTGCTGCAAATGGTGTCGAAGCTGTAAAGATTGCAAAAAAAATAACCCCTCATCTTATTCTATTAGATGTTATGATGCCAGAAATGGATGGTATGGAGGCTTGCGAAAAAATTCGAAACACTAAAGGGTTAGAAGATGTAATTATTGCCTTCTTTACAGCTAGAGGAGAGGATTATTCTCAAGTTGCAGGATTTGAAGCTGGTGCTGATGATTATATTACAAAACCTGTTAAACCTAAAGTATTGGTTAGTAAGGTAAAATCTCTTTTAAGAAGATTAAAAAATTCTGATAACGAAACCGATAACATTCTCACTGTTGGTGATATAGTGATTAATAAAGATGAATATTTTGTTCAGAAAAAAGACAAACGTATTTCATTACCTCGAAAAGAATTTGAATTACTTGTGCTACTCACCTCTAAGCCAGGTAAAGTTTTTAAACGCGAAACTATTTTAGAAACAGTATGGGGTAACGATGTTGTTGTAGGAGGTAGAACTATTGATGTGCACATTCGTAAACTTCGCGAGAAAATAGGCGACGATTATTTTAAAACCGTTAAGGGTGTTGGCTATAAATTTAATAGCTAAATGAAATTAAAGCGGACATATAAATTTGCATTTAAATCCTCTTTATTTTTAACTGTTTTAGTGGCTCTTTTGGTCACAATTTTTATTTACTTTTTTTATAAAGAAATCAACTTATGGTTGATTTTTTTAATTTCATTATGCTTTTATATTTTCTCATTTCTAATTATACAATTTAGAGTTGAACTTTTTATTTATAAGCGTGTAAAAAAAATCTATGACGAAGTAAAGCTGCTTGATGTTACTGATTTTAATAAAACATCCATAACATCAGATATGGAGACACTTTCTAAAGAAGTGAAAAAATTTGCTGAAGATAAGCGTCTAGAAATTGAAATGTTACAGATACGAGAAGAATACCGGAGAGAGTTCTTGGGTAATGTTGCTCATGAGTTAAAAACGCCCTTATTTACAGTTCAAGGGTATATTTTAACTCTTATAGAAGGGGCAATTAATGATAAAGCTATAAGAAGCAAATACTTAAAACGAGCGAATAAAGGTGTAGAACGCCTTATAGATGTTGTTAAAGATTTAGATATGATTTCAAAATTAGAATCAGGTAATCTAAATCCTTCTTTTGAACGAATAAACATTATAGAGCTAATTCAAAATGTATTCGATCTTCTAGAAATTAAAGCAAAAAAAAGACAGATTTCTTTGTTATTCGATAAACCATATTCAACGCCAATATTTGCTTTGGCAGATATTAATAGAATAGAACAGGTGCTGATTAATTTAATTGAAAATTCTATTAAATATGGAAAGGTAAATGGTAAAACTATAGTGTCTGTCACTAATTACGATGAAAATAAGTTTGTAATAAAAATAAAGGATGATGGTGAAGGAATTGAAGAGGTTAATTTACCTCGTCTGTTTGAGCGATTTTATAGAGTAGATAAAAGTAGGTCACGTGATCAAGGTGGGTCTGGTCTTGGGCTATCTATTGTAAAGCATATTATTGAAACACATCATCAACGTGTTTTTGTTGAGAGCGAAATTGGCAAGGGGTCAACTTTCTCTTTTACGCTTGAAAAGGTCAAATAAATCACTTTTGAGCTCTTCAGTATAATTATTTACAAAGCCAGTGTAGTTTTCTATTTCTTCAATTAAACTGCCCTTAAAATCTTTTTCTGATGAAAATGGAGCTATCTTTTTATGTTTTAAGTGTTTTGCTAAATATTCTTGTTCTTTTTGGCCTTCGGTAGGAATAAAAAAAGCTTTTTTACCAAGTTTTGCCAGATCCATAATTGAAGAATAACCGGATCTACAGATGATTAATTCTGATTGATTCATTTCTCGAACTAAATCATTTGATAAAAGGTAATTATAAATAGAGATGTTTTCTTGATTATATTCTTTTTTATTACCCTCTATTTTTCCTTGAGTTAAAACAACTTTTCCTTTATAGTTTCTAAATTGTTTTAGGAGTTTTATTTCTAGGTTTGTTCGGTTAGGTTCTGGACCCGAAAGAACAATTAAAATATTATTCTTATTTGGTAATTCTTCTTTTTTAGCTCTACTTAAAATGCCAATATATTTAATATTATTCTTTTTATTAATAAAAGACAATTTTCCAGAAAGCTCAGATTTTTTAGTGTCAGGAATCCAACATTCATCAAATTTTTTAATAATTTTTTGATGAATACTACTTGTTAAAACTGTACTCCATCCAGAAAGTACATTTAATTGATGTGTTATATAAACTGAAGGTATTTTCTCACTTCTAACTCCAAAGCGATTATCAGAAATAATTCCAACTACATCGTTGTTTTCATTTAAAAAATTATCTATGAGTTTTTTTTCGTCTTTAATTACTTTTAAAATTCTAGGTACTTGCCAAAATAAGTTCCTCTTAAGGCTTCTTTTGTACTTAATATTATATGATGGTAATTCTATTGTTTCGAGTTTAGGAAACTCTTTTTTTAAAATATCTAGTGAGCTCCCATCAGAAGCAATTATAGGAGTGAAATCGTTTTGTAGTAGTGCATTGATAATAGGAATGGAGCGCGTGGCATGGCCTAATCCCCAATTTAACGGAGCTACAATAACCTTATTCATTTTTAAATTAAATCAAGTCCTATATCTTTTCGATAATTCATCTTTTCAAAATGAATCTTATTAATATTATTGTACGATTTTTGAAGTGCTTCTTCTATAGAATTTCCAAGAGATGTAATTGCCATCACTCGACCGCCATTTGTTAATATCTTATCATTTTCGCTTTTTGTGCCTGCATGATATACAATAGAATCTTCAACATTATCAAGACCAATAACTTCTTTGTTCTTTTCATAAGCTTCTGGATATCCTCCTGATACTAACATAACCGTGGCAGCTGTTTCAGGGGTAACTTCAAAGGATTTTTCATGTAATGTTTGATTAGCAGCTCCTTCAAAAAGCTCAAGCAAATCTGATTCTATTCTCGGTAATACTACTTCAGTTTCAGGATCGCCCATGCGAACATTATATTCTATTACATATGGGGCTCCATTAACATTCATTAATCCTATAAATATAAATCCGCGATAATCAATTCCGTCCTCTTGCAGGCCATTTATAGTAGGTTTTACGACTCGTTCTTCAACTTTACCCAAAAAGCTTTCGTCAGCAAAAGGAACAGGTGAAATTGCCCCCATACCACCAGTGTTTAAACCTACATCTCCTTCTCCAATACGTTTATAATCTTTAGCTGAAGGTAAGATTTTATAGCTTTTGCCATCTGTTAAGACAAAAACTGATAGTTCTATTCCGTCTAAAAATTCTTCAATAACAACTGTAGAGGATGCTTCTCCAAATTTTTGATTGGTAAGCATTTCCTTAAGTTCATTCTTAGCTTCAATTATATTATTAATAATGAGTACCCCTTTACCAGCCGCTAACCCGTCTGCTTTCAATACAAAAGGCGGACGTAACGTTTCAAGAAAAGAAAACCCCTCATTTAAAGTTTCACTTGTAAAAGATTTATATTGCGCTGTAGGAATACTATGTTTAAACATGAATTGCTTAGAAAAATCTTTGCTTCCTTCTAGTAAAGCTCCATCTTTTTTAGGACCAATAACTGGAATCTTTTTTAGCTCATTATCTGCTAAGAAAAAATCATGAATACCCTCTACCAAGGGCGCTTCTGGACCAACAACAACCATGTCAATTTTATTATTTATAACAACTTGTTTTATGGCATTGAAATCTGTTGGATTTAAATCAACGTTTATAGCAACTTTGGCTGTACCTGCATTACCTGGTGCAACAAATAATCTGTTAATTTTAAAGCTTTGAGATAATTTTAAAGCAAAGGCGTGTTCTCTTCCTCCTGAACCTAAAATAAGGATTTTCATTTTGTCTTATTTTGTATGCAAATATACATTCTCTAACATGGTTCTCAGTTTAAAATTCCCACTTTTTAAAATACTTAATGCTCGAGCTTAAATGCACAAAAAACAAACGCAATTTTTTAGAAGATTCCTTTTTAAGTAAATGGGTTATTTGTACATGTGGGTAGTACATCTTCTTTTTGCCTATTTCATCAATTTTTCGACAAATATCTACATCTTCCATGTAAAGAAAATAACGTTCATCAAAACCTCCTATTCTAACAAAATCTTCTGTTTTAAAAAGCATAAAACAGCCATGGATAAAATCTGGATAAAATGGTTTAGATAAATCTTGATCTCTATACTCTTTGTGTTGCGTATACTTTTTAAACCACCCTAATCTTCTAAGCATCATTTCAAAAAAAGAGGGATACTTTCTGCATGTATATTGCAAGTCACCGTCTGGAAAAACAACTTGAGGTGAAATCATCGAAACGGATTCTTCACTATCTAATTTATTCAATAAAGTGAGGATAACATTCGAATTAAATTCTATGTCTGGATTTAAAATTAAATGATATTTGGAAACATTTTTAATCTTATTTAAAACCATATTGTGGGAAGTGCCAAACCCTAGATTTTTATTGTTAAAATGATATTGGATTTTGGGGTTGTTAAATAAATTCTTCCGTTCATTGTTAGATGAATTATCAATTAAAAAAAGTTTCTTTGAAGTTTTTGTGTTTAAAAAACAATTAACTGTTTTTGATAGTTCATTTGTATTCTCATTATACAAGACTATAGATGCACTTATATCAACCCTTTTCTTCATGCTTAATAAGCTTTTTCTTCTCCTCTAAATATATTCGCAATAGTTTGTAAAACAATTCTTAAATCAAGTAATATTGACCAATTTTCTATATAGAAAATGTCTAGTCGAATTCTATTTTTAATATCTGATTGATTGGTTACTTCACCTCTATAACCGCTCACTTGGGCTAAACCTGTTATACCAGGCTTGACGGCATGTCGCTCCATATAATTATCAATTTCTTTTTGATATTCCTCAGAAAATGAGCTAATATGAGGGCGAGGGCCAACAACACTCATATCGCCTATCAATACATTAAAAAATTGAGGCAATTCGTCAATGCTTGTTTTTCTTAAAAACGACCCTATTCTAGTTACTCTTTCATCATTTTTTTTAGCATGAACTTTTTCAGACAGTTTATTCATTTTCATTGATCTAAACTTATAACACGTAAAATGATAGCCTCCTAAGCCTTCTCGCTCTTGTTTAAAGAAAGCTGGACCTTTAGATTCTATTTTTATCAATATTGCCAATATTGGGACCAACCAAGAAAGTATAAAAACAATAATCAAAACAGATAAAATAATATCAAAAACTCGTTTCATTACTCTGTTTTCCGCAACATCTAAAGGTAATCTATTGACATTTAAAACTAGTGTATTACTATAATACTCTGGACTTACGTTTTTACTGTAAAGCTCGTTTGAATTAGGAATTAATTTTATAACTCTAGAGTGTGTATTGGCAAATTTGGTAAATTCTTTTACTTGCTCTTTCTTTAATACTGATACTGAGCAATAAATTTCATCAACATTATTCTCAATAATATAGTCAAAACTATCTTGGATTTTTCCTAAACACTTCTCTTCACTTTTAGATTTATCCGAAAAAAAACCATGATAATTATAACCTAAAGCTTCTTCTTCATTAAATATTTTCGCAACATTTTTAGACGTGTCATCCTCACCAATAATAACAACATTTCTATAATTTTTACCTCCTTTTCGATATAATTTTAGCGCATAAAAAGATAAAAATTTAAAAACGCCTATTCCTATTAGAATTGAAACAAGAACTTTAAATTGATTGTGTACTACATCACCTTCTCTAAAAACTCCGAAATAAGTAAAGTATGCTAGTGTAAATAGAAAAAATTGAACAAATAACAAGCTAAAAATTCTAAAAACTTTTGTAAACCTATATACTTTATAAAAGTTAGAAAAAATAGAGATTATTATCCAAAAAACATTAATGTAAGCTATAAACTCTGCGTTGAAAAATTCTTTATCGTTTATATAAATAATCACTCCATTTATTATGAGTAAATCTGCCATTAACAACAATGGAGTAATTAGATATGAATATCGGCTTTTCAATTTATAACATATAAATGTCTTCTAAAGAACTAATATTATTTCGAATATTATATTTTTTTTCAAACTTTTCTCGAGCGTTGATGGACATAAATTTTAAAAGCTTTTCATTTTTGAAAAGGTGTATTATTTTTTGAGCAATTATTTTTGCATCTTCTTTAACTAAAAATCCGTTTAGTTTATTCTGAATTAAATCTTTATTACCATCTACATTAGTAACTACACATGGTTTTGAAAGTGCCATCGCTTCAATAACAGCATAAGGTAAACCTTCATATCTTGATGTTGAAATATACAATTTACTCTTTCTTAAAATGTTAATTACTTCTGATCTTTTCAACCACGGTATTAGTATAATATTATTTTCAAGACCATTATTTTTTATAAATAATTTTACCTTTTCTAAATCTGGAGCGTAAAATCCAACTCCTAAAATCACCAACTTAATATCTTTTAATTCTTTTTTAGCTTCTAAAATTGCTTTAATAAGTAATTCTGTATTCTTTTGATATGAAGGCCTTCCAATTGAACATATAAAGTCTTTTGGCAATGTGCTGAATATTTCAGCTTGATATTTTTCTAAGCTATCTTCTATAGAATTGTTCCATAGTAAAACCTTGTTTTCTTCAAACTTAAGTTCACTTACAGTTCTGTTATATTCTGATGGAGAGCAAGCAATAGTTTTAGAGGGGAGAAAACGAAAAAAAATTTCTAATTTCTTAAAAAAAAACTTCTTAATATTTGACTCTGCACTCAAATACGAGTAAGCATGTGGTGTATAAAATGTTGGAATTTTTAAGTAAGCGCCTGCTATTCTCCCTAAAATCCCCGCTTTAGCACTATGACAATGTATTATGTTTGGTTTTATAGTTTTTAAAGTTTTAATAATACTCAATAAACACTTTATGTCGGTCACTAGGTTTATTTGCCTAATTAGTGGAATATTATAAACATTTTTAAATTGAAGGTCTGAAGATTTGTTTTCCGAATTACATAAAATTAAATGCTCAAATTTGTTATTATTAGTATAACAAATAAGCAAGTCTAAATAGACACCCACACCCGCAACTGGATTCGCAATATGGGCAATTTTTAACATTAAACTATATTTTTTTTGAGTGAAAAAATTAGTGAAAAAAGAAAAAATAAAGATATACCTTTTACCCTAACCAAGACAGATTCGGTAAGCATAATAATTAGAAAGAATAGTAAGAAATATGGGTTAGAATGATGCTTAAAAAAGTATATAATCATTGTTATAAAAAATAAGAATGGTACAAACCCCATACCTAACCAAGTATTAAAATATTGATTGTGTGAATTTATTGGTTCAAAATATTTATAACCATCATTAAGAATTTTATCGCTAACCTTCTTTTTAACATTTTGTAAACCAATACCGAGTAGCCAATTTTCTTTTATTTCATTAATAGTATATTCTGTTATTAAAAAACGTTGATACATATTTTGCCACGAATGATGTACTAAATCTTTTTTATCATTATTTTTTAATGAGATATAAGCTTTTTCAATACTACCAACTCCACTTTTTATTCTAGGGATTCCATGATAAATCACTAATGATAACCCAGAAATTAATAGTATAAACAAGGTAATTTTAAGATAGGTTTTTAACTCAATTTTTTGATAAAGAATTAATAATAAAACAAGAAGTAGTGCAATTAATGACATTCTTGCGCCAATGTAAATAATTAACATCAAAAAAATAATAAATATTGTTACATCTATGGGGCTAGATATGAATTTTTCTTTCTTAGCATTTAATGTTAGTAAAAAGCAATTAGCGACTGCTAAAAACATTCCATAATAAGCATGTGTTAAATCTAAATATTGAGCAAAAAAAGTATTTGCTTTTAATGTTAGCTCGCCATTATAGATATTAATTGCAAGCAAAAAAACAGTTGTGGCTAAAACTGATGAAATAAACACTTTAACAGATTTTATTATTGGTATTTTTAATGAAGTTCTTTTAATCATTAAAAACATTATCGGGTAAAATAAGAGATATAGATATGTGTCTATTCCTTTAAGTCTTGGTGTAAATAATACCAGGTTAAATAAAATCAGCAAAAAAAAGATCAATATTATAATCTCTGTGGTGATGTTTTTCTGTTGTATATTCTTCTTGTGTTTAAAAAACAGGAGTGTTAAAAAAAGTAAAAGTGTTATTAAGATTATTGTATGAATGCTCCTGAAAAAAACAATAGAATAAATAAGTAAATAAAAATATGTTTGAAAAAAATATTCTTTAGAAACTTTACCATATAAAAAACGTATGAGCTGGTAAACACTTATTATAATTACTACAGGAAAAACTAATTTATAGGTAAAAGGGAAAGAAATTGACACCAATAAAAAAAGTAATAATGAGAAAATATCAATTTGATAATTATCTCTTATGTCTATTAGGTTACTAAGCATTCAAATATAGTTCATTCAATTTTTTAACGTAATTATCTATATGATATTTCTGTGTAAAACTTTCATATCCTTTTTGAGCTATTTTTTCCCTTAAGGTAGTGTCATTTATAAGTAAATAAATCTGCTCAGCTAATTGTATATCGTTTTTTGGCTCAAACAATAATCCATTTTTTTTATGAATGATTAACTCTGATGGACCTTCTATATTACTTGCTATCACCGCAGTTTTAGCTCTAAAAGCCTCTAAAATAACCATGCCAAAGCCTTCCCAAATTGAGGGTAGAATTAGAATATCTGACTTTTCGTGTAATGAATTTATATCTTGTTGTTGTCCTAAAAATTTAACTCGTTTCTCTAAGCTTAATTCCTTTGATAGTAGCTCTAAATCCTTCCTTAAATTTCCTTCTCCTGCTATAATTAATTCAAATTTAATAACTGAGTTACTTTTTGAAATATGATGAATAGCTTTTAATAAAGTATCAACAGACTTTTGTTTCACTAACCTACCTACAAATAATATCCGAACTAAACCTTTTTCCTTTTTATTAACTAAATCTCTTGATGGAATAGCATTATATAAAAGAAAAGATCTTTTTTTAGAAATTTTCATTTTTTCAATAACGTGCTCTTCTACAGATTTAGAGATTGAAATTACAAAGCTTTTTTTAGATGTTTTATAAAATAAAAATCTATATATTCTAAAAAAAAAGATATCAAATAAGTTCTTCTTGAAATAAATGTTATGCATCGTGCAAAAAATCTTAGTATTTAGTTTTCTTGCGCTCCAAATGCCAAGAATATCTGCATGTCCTAAATGGGTATGAATAATATCTGGGTTAGTATTTATAAAATATTTTTTTAGTTTATTGATTGTAAAAAAAGATAATGGAATTCTTTTGATAAAAATCCTCTCGTCTATATTTATAATTAAGTCATCTATTGGTTTAAAATAAATCAAATGAACTGTATGTTCTTCTACTTGTCTATTTATAATATTAAGCAATAGCTTTTCTGCTCCGCCAATACCAAAAGCTGTTATAATGTGAACCACCTTCATTCTACAACAGTTTTTTGTTCTTTGTAAATAAGTTGGATTAAAGCAAATAAAATCCATAAAGGAGCATGATAAAAATCTGATACAATTATTAAGTGTAAAAAAGAAGTAATTGCGCTAAACAATATAAAATTGCGAATATGTGTACTAAGCTTTAAAATTTTAGCTATCATTCTCATTTGAAAAATAATGAAAAAAGCAAATGCTATTAAGCCAATATCTGATAATATCGTTAAATAAACACTTAAATAGCCCTCTGCATCTTCATCTACCCCATACCCAGGACCATTACCAAAAACAGGGTGTTTAATAAAATTATTTAGAGCTCTTGACCACTGTTTCAGCCTTTGACCACTAGAGGAATATTTTTGAGTTTCCTCATTGAAAAATACTTTATTAAAAAACTCTTCTAATGCTCTATTTGTGTGTTCAACGTCTAAAAAGATTATAGCAATAGTGGTTAAAATAAAAAACAATGTAATGCCAAAGACCCAGTTTAATTGTTTTTTACTTATTGTGATTCTATTTAGTTTATTTATTATAAAAATTACTAGTATGGCTACAAATGGCAAAATCACTCCAGCATTCGATAACATGGAGTATTGAGAAAGTATAAATAAAATAATTATCCATTTAATAAGTGATTTTTTGTTTGCTTGATATAAATAAAACAGTGACAATCCAAAATATAAATTATAAAATAAAGCCATTGTTCCTGGTTCTTCGGCAACACCGCCAACTCTAAATGTCCCAAACCTTATATAATAATCCATGTTACTAATTTTACCGTCTACTTGCGTATATATTTCTCGTAAGCTTACATTAAAATAATTCTTGCCTATAAAGTCAGTGATTATTAGAATAGATGTAATAACAAAAGACCAATGAATAACTTTAGTGATTTTTATCGATGAGATATTAAAAAGGTTAATAATATATTTGGAAACAAAGAAGTAGAAAATAATAGCATTAGTATATGCTAAGGTATGGTTAAAACTTCTTTTTTCTAAGAAGCCTAATACAAAGCTTATCCATACTATACCTAAAAAACATAGTAGAATCAAGTCTTCTTTTAATATCAATTTTATTTTTACTTTATTTTTCTGTAAAAGAGCAATTACCAGAGTTATAAAAAGAACTTGATTAATAACTACTGGTAATCTTAACCAAGCAGATATTGCAAAAAAGCTGGTAAATGGAGCAAAAAATATAAATAAATAAAAAAGCTTTTTTATCATCATTTAGCCCATGAAGGTATTTTAAAAATCTTATTTCTAAATATCTGAAAAAGGATAATGAATAACAATAAGTAATCTGAAAAAACTCTTAAATACAAAAGCTTAATGAAGTCAATCTTGTTTGTGAAAATCAATACTAAAACTATCAAAATATAAAAAACAGCGACAATAATTAAAGAATAATTGTATGCTTTATCATGCCCTAACGCAATTAATCCTGTTTGTCCTAGAAGAAAAGTGATAGGCACTGTTAGGGTTATAAAAGATAAACTTCTTAATACGTTTGAATATTTTACAATTTCATCGCCTCCAAACAACATTAATAATTGATCTGAAAATAAATTCAACCCAACAAAAATTATCACTCCTACTAAAAAACTAATATAAGCTAAGTTTTTTAACTGTTTTATGTTTTGATTTTTGGTTAATTCTGGTAGAAATGCTGCCTGTAATATTTCAAATGGTAATAGTGTAAACATTACTATTTTAAGTGAAATATCAAATCCTGTTACTTTTTCAAATGAAACATAAACTCCTATAAGAAAAATAGTTAATGCATTAAAAATTAGCATTGAAAGGTTTCCGAAAAAATAGAGTTTTGCTTTGTTAAAAATCGATTTAAAAAAAAGTTTTTCAGGAATTACAATCGAAAAATTTGAGTGTTTTTTTAATAAATAAAACCCTAAAAAACCCATTAATATTTGGCAAAAGCTAAACAGGTAAATGTATGAATATAGATCTTGTTCTGTTTTTACAAAAACAAAAACACTTAATAGTAATAAAAATCTTGAAATGGCTACAACCTTAGTTAACGAATCTATCTTTTGTACCCCTTGAAAATACCAGATAGGAAATAATATATCACCTAAAGCAGAAATTAATAACAAGAATATAATGCTAAAGTTGATGGTAAATATATTCAGACTATAAACTAAGAAAAGTAGTAAAAAACTACTTATAAAGAAAAAGATTTTTATAAGATAAATGGATGAAATTATATGATTAAGAGTATGTTTTTCGTCTTTAAATTTTACTATATATTTTGCTCCATAAATATTAAACCCAAAATTTATAATAATGATAAAATATTGTAAAATTGACTCTGACCAGCTTAATAAACCAAATGTTTTTTCACCAAGAATTCGTACTAAATAGGCTACTAAAAAAAACTTAGTGCCAATATTAAAAGCCCTTAATACTGAAAAGTAAAAGAAATTATTAATTAGCGATTTATGTTTATAGAATTCTTTAAGCATTTATTACTTACTTTGAGAAGTTTCAATGGTATTCGATTAATTTAAATCTACTGGTTTATTAAACGCTTATAATAGGGTTTTAAAAATTGAAGTCTATCTGTAATTACATGAATAGACTGCCAATACAAAGAATTAAATAGTTTTTTTTGACATTCACTTATACTAATATTTCCTTTTCTTTTTTCTGGTTTTAACAACACTAATGCTAAACCTCCCCACATTTGTCTATATAAATTTCTTGGGTTAAAAACACCGCTGATAAAATCTACTTCAACATAATGAACATAAGGTGAATCATTATAATTTACAGCCTTTATGCCTTTTCTACAAATGGGATTAAAACTATCATGAAAAACAACAAAAAGGTTAGATTTTGGTTTTAGTTTTAGAAAGTGTGAAATATCATCTTTTACCGCTTTATAAGTATGTTCTCCGTCTATAAGAACAAATTCTAATGCTTCATTATTCTGCTCTATCTTATCTAGTATATATGGAATTAAATTAGAAGATTTACCAATATGAATTTCAGCATTTTCAAACTTTCCATTTAAATTTTCTTTTACTTTAGGATTTATGTCTATAGAATATACTTTCTTAGAGTATCTACTTAATATCTCTAAGCTTCCTCCTTTAAAACAGCCTATTTCAATTGCAGTTTTTGGTTTTATTTTTTCAAGTAATTTTATGAAGGCATATCTTTCATTACGGCTCATATGCCATTCTAAAGAAAAGTCGTCCTCAAAAAAATTAGGAAAACTTATATCCTTTTGTAAAAACATAGGCAAGATTGTATAGAGTCTGTTTTTTGTTGATAAAAAATGTTTGATTTGGGTTATTATTTAATCTCTGTAATTATCTAAATAGTTATTCATTTGCTTTACTAAAATATATAGGAGCATTAGCCCAAAAAAGATACCAGCCAGCTGAAGAGTGTTCTTTTTAAATATACCTCTCTCTCTAGCTCCAGTTCTATTAAATGAAGAAACTACATTTAAAATCTCAGTAGTATTGGCTTTTTCTTTATTGTTATCTATAAGTTCTTTACCAAGTCTTAGTCTTTGGTTAAACAACTCTATTTCTCCTCGCTTTTTTGATCCCTCTGCTAAAGAAATGTTTGTTCCTTGTTCTATTTTTTTAGCTTCTGCTAATAAAACTTCATTATAAACACTTCGAAGAGTGTCTACTTCTACTAATGATTTTTTTAGGAGCCTTTCATTCTCTATTAGGTTCTCATCATTGATAAACTTTTGGGTTTTAAAATAATTATTGTTAGCTACTGAATTAATAATTGGGCTACTAATCTTACCAAAAACATCATTGATTTCAGACCTAACTTTTACTTTATGGTATTTATAATCATAATCTGTAAAGTTTCGTTTAAAATCTTTTATATCAATATTCTTAACCGTTGTGGTATCTACTTCTTCAATAAACTCATCAAACAATTCTAGCTTTTCATTTTTATTTCTAATCGGGCTTATATAAAAACCTTTTAGTTTTGAAGCTTCAGAACTAGAAATTCCTAGCACATTAGCTAATACTACACTATCTTTCTGCTTAACCAACTCATGATAAAAATTTATATTATTATACAGTTGTTGTGTACTTTTAAAATTGGGTTCAACAATCATTGTAGAACTATAAACTTTTGGTTTGGTTAAATCTAAATACAAACCTAACGCTCCACCTATAATAGTTGCTAATCCAAGTTTTATAATATTATTTCTTAGGAATAACAGTAGCAATATTAGGTAATGAAAAATTGCTTTAAAAAAGTTGCCGATTGCTTTAAAAAGATTGCTAATGCCCTTACCAATTACCTTAAACAAACTTCCTAAATCTACTTCTTCGTTATTTGCTTGATTTGTTGCCATAATAATAAATCAGTCTAAAACTGTTAAAAAATTTGTTCTAATATTTTTTGTGTAATTGCATATGTTGGTCCAACACCTGAGGTTCCCAGACCTCCAGATGCTAAAGTTGCTCCGGTTTCTAAAGGATTATCAGATGCATAATATGCATATCTTACTTTTACATTTTCTGATATGTTTCCTCGAATCTTTGATGCCGATTGTATTGCTTTTTGATAATGAGCTCCTTCCATTTCTAAGCCAATAGCCCTCCAGGTTGAATCATGAAAAAAAGTTAATAAATCTTTATTCTGTAAAGAGGTTCCCAATACTGTTACCATAGATCCTTCATAAACGTCTATACCAAAACCTTCTAGATCTTCTTTTTTTAATTCATTCTCGAAAGGATAATTATCTGCTGTCCCTTCAAAAATGTGAGCTGAAGGAATCATAATATCGCTTTTACCTCCTTCTAATATACCAGCCTTACCCATGATTGAAACTGAATCTACATTCATATGATGTAAATTATTATTCTCGCAAGTATATGGTTTTAGTAATTCATCCATAGTTTCATAAGCTTGCTCACCAAAAGCATAATCCATAACAATTATTACTGGCATATTATTGATATTAGCGTTAGATAACTTATAATTAGATTTACTTAAATCTATTTTAGAAGTATCTATTACTTGAACGTTAATATTTGTGCCTGAAGTATCTTTTACATAGTATAGGCCTGCTTTTGATGCCTTTTCTTTTACCTTTTTTCGTAAAGCTTCATTTGCATCATTACTAAGTAATTCAAATAGTTTTAGACCTTTGTTATCTTTTGATTCTTTTATTAAAAACATCGGAGCATAGATTGAATTCATTACGCTATGCATATTTGCGCTAATAATATGTATTGGTCTGTTAATTAAGTCTTCTTTTTCTAGGACTTTTTTGATATTATTTGCCCAAACCTCTCCGTAGATATGATGCCCAATGCTTTCTCGTAATGTTGAGCTAAAAGTAATCGTTCTCTTTTGATTCTCTAGTGTTTCGTTTAAAGCTAATTGGCCTAGCCAGAAAATGGTATGGAAGAACTTATATTTATTCTTATTGGTAGAAAAAACTCTGTCAACACTATGAACTTCATCAAAAGTACGGCCAAGAATCGTAGCCACGTGAGTTAGCAAAACTTCATGCTCTTCTTTAGTGAGTTTCTTGTTATTTACAACAACATCTTTTAAATGATTCCACTCTCTTATGGTGCTTTCATCTTCGTCAATAATTACCTTGTCTTTAATCTTATGAGATTCAATAAAAAGAAAGGTTAAGTGTGTTAAAATATCGTAGATTTCTGAACGCCCTCGAGTGATCTCAATATTCATTTGATCTTTATCTATACGATAACAATTACGACGCCTTTTAGGTGGTATTATCGGTTTAAAATGTGAATTTTTATAACCCTCATCAGCTGTTAAATTAATAAATTGACACTCTTCAATGCCTTCTGGTAAGCGATCAATTACATAAATTAATCCATTTAATTCTATCTTTTCTTCGGCGATAGATCCATAAATTTCTGGTCTTAGTAGTAATAAAGATTCTCTAAGCGTTTTGCCTGAAACACCCATTGGTTTATAGAATCCTCGATTGAATAAGTGACGCATTGTAATATACAGGCGTTCAATGGCGTTCGACGATTCTCTAGATTTGGTTTTTACGACTTTACTCATTCAAAATAATTTGACCAAAGATATCAATTCTTTAGCGAATATTCTTTTGTAAAACTTCAGCTAAAAAAGAAACTGAGGCTATTTTAAAATACGATCGTATTTAGTAGTATTATTTAGCAACTCAACAGCTTTTGTGATGGCAAGATCTTTATTTACTTTATTAATATATTCACCTTTTTTATAGTAATACCTTTTAACAATTTCATCTTGCAGGTTTTGTTTAATTTCTTCTTTGTTGAGAGTAAGTTCGTTAATTTTCTTGGACTTTAACTTATTTATTAATGATTGATAATCTTGTTGAATTACACCATTATAATCTTCTTCAGATGCTTTTTCTAAAGCAGCATTAAAGAACTTTTCGGTAGATGTATCAAAGGTTGTTTTATCAGATTTTAAGTATTCAATAAATGAATTGTAATCTCCATTTGAAAAAACAAAATCTTTTGATTCGTCAATTGAAGAATTTAAATAATAATATTGAGTAGCAAAATCAAATATTGCATTTGATTTTAATAGCGCTTCTGTTGCTTTGGTTCGATCTGGTTTTTCAAATTTAATATCTGGCTGAATTCCACCTCCATCATATACCGTTCTACCATTTTTTGTTTTAAAAGGATTTCTTCTTTCATCAGAAAATTTTGGAATATCGCCTTTGTTATCTCTATGGGAATAGTCGAGCTCTTGAATACTTCTTCCGCTCGGTGTATAATATTTAGAGATTGTTAGTTTTAACTGCGTTCCATAGGTCAATTTTCTATAACGTTGGACTAATCCTTTTCCGAAAGATCGTTCGCCCATAATAACGGCTCTGTCTAGATCTTGTAAAGAACCAGCTAAAATTTCGGATGCTGATGCAGAGCGTCCATCAATCAACACTGCTATAGGTATTTCTAAATCTATAGGCTCTTTTCTGGTTTTATAAGTATCACTCCATTTCTTAACTTTTGCTTTGGTAGTAACGACAACTTCATTTTTAGGTATAAAAAAGTTAACTATCTCTACGGCTTCATTAACTAGCCCGCCACCGTTTCCTCGAATATCTAAAATAAGCTTGGTCATACCTTGCTCTTTTAAATCTTCGTAAGCATTTTTAACCTCAGCTGATGCTTTCTGGTTGAACTTTATAAACGAAATATATCCTACCTCATCATCAATCATTCTATAATATGGAACAGGATTAATAACAATTTTCTCTCTATTTAATTCAACATCTAAAATTTGATTTTGACGTTTAATTTGTAATTTAACTTTTGTGTTTGGTAGCCCTTTTAGTAAAGAAGATGCGGCGTCATTTTTATCATTAGTTACTAAGATATTATCCACTTTAAGAATTTGATCTCCTGCCTTTAATCCTGCTTTATCAGCTGGAGCTCCTTCATGAGGTTCAACAATAATAAGTTTTCCATCAATATAAGTTGAAATAGCGCCTATTCCTCCATATTCACCTGCTGCATTTATTTTAGCATTCTCGACACCTTGCTCATCATAATAGACTGTATAAGGATCTAAGTCTTTTAACATATTTTCGATAGCCGTATCCGTTAGCTCTGCAGGGTTTGTTTCGTCTATATAATACATATTCAATTCTTTGAATAATGTAGTATAGATTTCTATTTGTTTTGCTACTTCAAAAAAATCTGACTTATATGAGAGAGATAATGTAGTAACAACAACCAACAGCGCAATAAGGCTTAATTTCTTATACTTTTTCATGTGATGTTGTTTGATTATATAACCGTTAATCTGGCTTATTTCCTAGTTTTGCAATAAATTTTTGCAATAAATTTATCATTTTTCCTTCTAACACAACGTATTTATGCTCCTTTTCGTCTAAATACAAGAACATAAAAATATACTTTTCATCTACTTGGTCGTATACATTATGTTTGTGCTTACGATAGCTTTCTCTTAATAAACGCTTTATTCTATTTCTCTCTACGGCTTTTTTAAATTTTCGTTTAGAGACAGAAAAACCTGTTTGCACAGTATAATCACTTCTGTGATCAATCTTAAGATATATCAATTTTAAAGGGTATTCTGAAACAGATTTTCCTTTAGAAAACAATTGTTCAATAAGCTTCTTGCTTTTCAGCTTTTCTTGTTTGTTAAAGGAGTATCTCATTAAAGCAAATGTAGCCAATAAAATAGTTCTCAAAAAAACTTTTGTAGTATGCTATTATTAGTATTTTTGGAGAAATTTAAACATCTAAAAATGGGTCAAGATTTATTTCAAGCTCCTGATTATTATCAATTAGACGAACTACTTACAGAAGAGCATAAACTAGTACGAGATGCAGCGCGCGAGTGGGTAAAAAGAGAAGTTTCTCCGATTATAGAGGATTATGCTCAAAAAGCAGAGTTTCCAACACAAATCATTAATGGATTAGCAGAAATAGGTGCTTTTGGCCCTTATATACCTGAACAATATGGGGGCGCGGGGTTAGATCAGATTTCTTATGGATTAATAATGCAAGAAATTGAGCGTGGTGATTCTGGTGTTCGTTCTACAGCTTCTGTTCAATCTTCTTTAGTAATGTATCCTATTTGGAAATATGGTAATGAAGAGCAAAGAAATAAATACTTACCAAAACTTGCTAGTGGGGAATGGATGGGTTGTTTTGGTTTAACAGAACCAGATCATGGTTCCAATCCTTCTGGAATGATTACCAATTTTAAAGATATGGGTGATTATTATTTGCTTAACGGAGCTAAAATGTGGATATCTAATGCCCCTTTCGCCCAGGTAGCTGTAGTTTGGGCTAAAAATGAAGAAGGTAGAATTCACGGATTGATAGTTGAGCGCGGTATGGAAGGCTTTACAACGCCTGAAACGCATAATAAATGGTCGTTACGTGCAAGTGCAACTGGCGAATTGATTTTTGATAATGTTAAAGTTCCAAAAGAAAATTTATTACCAAATAAATCTGGATTAGGAGCTCCTCTTGGGTGTTTAGATTCTGCTCGTTATGGTATTGCTTGGGGTGCTATTGGAGCAGCCATGGATTGCTACGATACAGCTTTAAGATATAGCAAGGAACGTATTCAGTTTGGTAAACCTATTGGTGCTTTTCAGTTACAACAAAAGAAATTGGCAGAAATGATAACAGAAATTACCAAAGCTCAAATATTAACTTGGCGTTTAGGTGTGTTGCGTAATGAAGGAAAAGCCACTTCAGCTCAAATATCTATGGCTAAGCGAAATAATGTTGATATGGCTATTAATATTGCTCGTGAAGCAAGACAAATGTTAGGGGGTATGGGTATTACTGGTGAATACAGTATTATGCGTCATTCTATGAATCTCGAAAGTGTTATTACTTATGAAGGCACCCACGATATTCATTTATTAATTACAGGTTTAGACATTACGGGCTTAAATGCTTTTAAATAGATTTTACTATTTTTAGCAAATGAAAAAGATTATAATATTATTATTTATTGGAGTTTATTGCAGTTCTTATTCTCAACCTATTTTTTCTGAAAGAGGTTACCCTGAGCATTTTATTGCCGGGGCATTAATTGGAGGAGCTACTTCTTATTTCGTTTTTAAAAAAACTGATAATAAATTCAAAGCTTGGGCATTTGGTACTTTAGCAGCATCGGCTGTCGGGTTTTTAAAAGAAGCTGTAGACCCAGATCTTTTAAGTGGTGTGAGAAGTACAACCGATGCCTTATATACTTCTCTTGGTGGTGCAGTTGGGGCTAGTATTGTTATACCATTAAAAAAAAGAAAGCCTAAAGAAACTCCCAATATTTCTGCAGCTTTTGAGAATAATTTAAATCTAGAGTTAGTAACTATAAACTCTGAATAATACTTCAGAAAAACTAAGAAGCTTTTTGTATCAAATCGAAACAAGGGCATCGTTTACAACGATTATCCTTTTTGTATTTTTTACAACACTTTGTTTTTATTTTTTTAGCAGTTTTAACCTTTATTGTAGAGGATACAATTGAAGTCACAAGGCTATTTTCTGATATTATTAGCATTTTCTTTCCTAAAAAACGATGCAAATATACATTTATTTAGATTTAATAAAAATAAATTTTGTTGTTAAAGCTGTCAATAGTTCATTTAAATTCTATTAAACAATTTTGGAATGATTATTTAGATAATTGAGTTTAAAAATTAGCTAACATTGAAAATGAAAAATTTCGTCCTGGAGCACTGATCCCTGATGCAAATTCTTTATAATGTTGGTCTAAAATATTGTCAATAGCAAGTTGTAAATCGATATTTTTGGTTAATCTATAGCTTGTAGTTGCATTAAGTGTAATCCAAGAAGGAGTTCCATAAAACTTATTAATATCTTCTATTGCATTCAGATTTATTATTGGAGTTTGTTCAATATTATCAATCCCTTCAGATAAGTTATAGTCTGTTATTTTTTTCTTCCCGTTAAAACGGATATTAAAACCTGCTTCGAATTTATTCTTAGTATAATTTAAATCCGCTTGACCAAATAGTGGGGGAATTGAAGATAGTTTTTCGTTTGTGTCATAAGTTTCACCTTTTGTATATGTAAGCGATGCCTTTGTTGTAAAATAATTACCTAAACGTGTTTTAAAATTAAATGTTCCACCAACCACATAAGCATTTCCTTTATTAACATTGGCAACAATATTCCCTTCTTCACCATCAAACAAAATAGTATTATTTCCATTAAGTATAAAACCTTCTCTAATAATATAATTATTCAGTAAGGTATAATATCCTGTAATTCCTATAAATGAACTTTTGTCATTAAAGTATTTTAAAATACCCAACTCAGCATTGTAAGCGTACTCTGGTCTTAAGTCTATATTTGGAACTGTTACCTCTCGGCCTTTTTCTCTCACTTTACCAACATCGTCTATATTTGGTGAACGAAAACCTGAAGATAATACGCTATTAATTTGCCAATTTGAAGTTGGCTTATATATATAACCAATAGTTGCAGTAAACGCTGAGTTAGCTAAATAAATATCGTTGTCGGGTAATGTGATAAATGTATCATCTATCCATTTAGCTCTTAAATAGGTGTCTGTAAAGCGAACACCTGTATTAAGTGTAGATTTTTTGTTGATGTCTTGTCGATAGTTAACGTATAAAGCGGCGCTTGTATAAGAGCTTCCTCCGTCTGCATAACGTGCTTGAACAGGGAAGTTATCTGATACTCCTATTATCTGATTTCCGCTTATCTCTAGTGTTTCTCCTTTAGGAATTGAGCTGACGTCATTATGTGTTACTTCTACTCCATAGGATAAAATACGATCATTATCCTTGTTTAAAGGCACAGAAAAATCAGCGTTTAAACTAAAAACATCTACTTCTTCATTTCTACTAGTTCGATCTAAACTACCAAACTTTCTATTTATTCTAGATTCTTTAATATTTTGATATGCCGTGGTGATTGTTCCATTTTTTATCCATTTTGAATCTAGGTTTAACTGTAATTGAGAAGAAGCTAAAAATCTTTTCTGGGGTCCATAATACCATTCTGCAAAACGTAATTCGCCATCTCTACGTTCTGTTAAACGGTCAAATCTTGGAATATTTGATGATGTTCCATACTGAAAATTAAATGTAATATCTACTTTTTCGGAGAGAGGAATAAAGAGTTTTTGTAAAACATCTGTTTGATTATAACCAGTATTCCTTTGAATATTTGGGTCAGAATTTATTATTGGATTAGCATTGAAGAATGAATCAGTATTGTTTGAATATTCCGTTACTAAGCCCCAATTATCAAAACCATGCGATCTTTCTTTACCCATACGTAAATCACCAAAATCACTATAAGATACACTTGTAAATGAAGCAAATTTTTTAAACTGTAGCTCAACTCCTGCTTGTATAGTTTTTTCTTCATTAGCTGTGCTGTATCTAGATAAAAGAGAAGTGTTAACTTGAGTCTTTTCACTTGTCATTGGCTTCCTAGTGTAGTAATGAATAATACCACCTAATGCATCAGAACCATAAATTACAGAAGATGGTCCAAAGATCACTTCAGTTCTATCTAACATATTTGGTGATACTGTAATCGAATTTTGCAGGTGTCCTTTTCTATAAATAGCATTATTCATACGAACGCCATCCACAACCAAAAGAACCCTATTAGCTTCCATACCCCTTAATACTGGGCTTCCTCCTCCAAATTGTGATTTCTGAACTTTAATACCAGGTATCTCAGCTAACATGTCTGCTGATGTTTGTGGTGCGGTTCGCTGTATATCTTTAATTGAAAAAATAGCTACTTGTTCGGCTATCCGTTTTGTAGACTCTTTACCTTTAGAAGCTGATAAAAAAACCTCATCTAGCTGTTCAGATTTACTTTGTAAATATACTATTTTACCAAGTGTAATCCTTCTTTTTAAAGCTTCAAATTCTACATATGAAACATGAGAAAATGTTAAAATGTCAGTAACATTAAAAATAGAAAGGTCAACCATTCCTTTAGCGTCAGAAACAACTCTTTTAGAATTATCTTCGTTTACTACAGTAACATTAGGAATTGGAAATTCTGACTCTTTATCTAATATTGTAATTTGTTGAGCTGAAGTAAGGCATCCTATAAGTAAAACAATACAAAGTAAAGTCTTCTTCATATTCACACGAATACAGTTTTTAATATGGTTAGTGACTTGGGTTTTTGAAACCCTGGCAAATGTAATTCAAAATAACTTACTAATACTTCTAGTAGTTCCTGTCTTTCTCTACCATTGAATTTCAATGTTTTTATACTATCAAAATTTGTGCCGAGTAGCTTTTTAAAATTAGTTAAATTTTCTCCCGAAATGAATTGATTTTTTGGTTTAATTGCTGAAAAAATACCGTGCTCTAGATTAAAAAAGTCTGAATAGTTCCTTTCCTTGTCGGGATAAAAGCCTAAATGTTTTGTTAGATTTAGCATGAAAAGTAAATGGAAATTAGAAATTTCTTCATGAGAATCTAACCATCTCAAAGACAATTTTAAAAACTCAAATAAATTAGTGTTTGCTTCTTCTTCTCTTAATGCTTTATTTAGAATTTCTGATAAAAATATAATTATAGTTTGTTTAATTATATTACTATGAACAGTAGTGTAGGGATATAAAATTTTAGCCTCTTTAATATAATTCAACTTACCTTTTTTGTTGTGAGAAACTACTAATTCTAATTGAGTTAGTGGTTGAAAGTAAGCTATCTTTAATTTACCTCTTTTAGCTTTTAAAATTCGTTTTAAGAGATATGATTTTAATCCCTCTTCTGTATAACATTTTACTATAAGGTCTGCATCTCCGTATTTAATTGAACTAATTACAACTGCTTTAGTATTAACAATCATATTAATTGATAATTGCTATTTTGGTCGAAGAAGTTTCTGATTTATCGGGTAAGGTTAGCAAAACTATATATATACCAGAAGCTACTTTTTGTCCAGCAAGATTTGTTTTATTCCAAACAACTTTACCTCCTTTTAATTCTTGCCCTTCGATAACATTAGTTTCATGTACTAGGTGTCCAGCAGAATCAAGTATTTTTACATTTGTTCTTCTGGGTAAATGTGTACCATTTCTACCATCTATGGTTACAGTATTATGCTCTTTTCTTACTGGATTTGGGTATGCATATACTTCACCTAATTCATTTCCAAAAGGAGCTACATTATTATTAAAAGCAACAATGCCTTTATCTGTTGCAAAAAAAACTTTACCATTACTGTTATCAATCTTAACTTTTACAATTTTGTTTGATGGTAATGGAGAATTGTCTTTGTTGAAATTAAAAAGTGTTTCTTGTCCTGAGGGGTTTGTTGCTAAAGCGCCTCCGGTGTCTGTACCAAACCATTTATTATCTGCCCCATCAATAGCCACAGAGTTAACTGGTTGCTCTCCTAATAGACGCTTTGGTATACCATCATCATCAATAATTATAGGATTAGCGTCATAAATGTCACTATCAAATACACCTCCAGCATTTGAAAACACTACTAAACCTTTACCAGTGCCAATCCATATTCTATTATTTCTATCTACAGCAACACTTTTAACATTTGGATCTGGCAACGAGCCTTTTGTAGCTTCTGTAATAAGTGCTCTTTTTCTATTACCAGTCTCATTAAAAGCTAGTAAACCATTACGGCGAGATCCTATCCAAACGCTCCCAGTTCTATCAATAACTAATTCCGTTAATCCTAGTGCTTCATTTGTCATTATACTACTTAGATCAAAGCTGCTCCATGTGCCATTAGGAGTCATTTTCTTTAATCTATTGGCAACCCACGCATTAGCTACCCATAGATTTCCTTGATTGTCAAAAGCTGTTCCGTTTACCCTTACACTCCTATAGTCTGGAATGTTATTTAGAAAAATAGATTCTAAGCCGCTATTATCATGTTTTAAATGCGAAATAATTTCATTATTTTCTACAACTAACATTCCTCCAACATCATTATTTGAATTTGATCCTTGGCCCCATGAACTTATATAAACTTTATTTTCGTTATCGGGGTCGATAGTAACATGTACTAAATCCCTAACTGGAAAGGCTTGATTGTATTGAGTATTTATCCAATTTTCTCCATTAAAATGACTAAATCCTCTTTCTAATTGAAGGGGTGTAAATGCCCCATTGTATCCTCCATATACAACCCAAATATTGTTATTTTCTGCTGTTATAGAAAAAGCGTCGTTTGAGATTGGGCCTTGTGGATGAATTTCTGTATGTTCTACAGAATTCGAAAAAGTGCGCTGTAGAATACCAAATTCTTTAGTGCCTAAATAAATAAATGAATTTTCGGCGTAAGCAGTGTTTAAATTATAATCATAATCTTGAGTGGCATTTGCAACAACAATTTGGGATAGGGCTGTATTAAAAATTTGAGCTTGCTTATTTGTAGCTACAGTAATAAATTCTGACGAAGATTTTAAATCTATAATCTCGGTTGGTTGATTTGCAATAAGCTGTAAGTTAGATACTGAGGTAACTTCGTAAAAATTATTAGCTCTAGAAGTAAACAATCGATCATTAAAAATTTCTAAAGCACTAAAATTTCCTAAAAAATTTCCTTGTGGTTGAGACCAATTATTAAAATCTATAAGGTTATTGCTGGTAACATCAGCTATAAAGATACCTTGTTCGGTTGCCGCATAAATAGTATTACTAAAAACCTCTATTTGATTAATCTTTACTTCGGAAGAACCAGATCCTATAAAATAAGTGTCACCAAATTGTAAATTTTCTAAATCATAAACTACTACTGCAAAAGGGGTAGATAAATACAATTTATTATTAAATTCTGTAATATCGTTTATTTGTTTTTCACCTGTAATACTTAACCTTTCAATATCGTTAGAAATGGTTATTTTTCCTTGATTATCGACAACTTCTATCAACCCTGTTTGATATCCGATCACTAACTTTTGTAATGCGTTACTATAATAAATGCTAGTAGAGGTTTCTCCTGAAAGGCCGTGAACCGAAGATAGTTTTTCTGTTTCTTGTGTAAGAGTATCGTAGATAAAAACTGCATTATCAACAACCGCGTAGATTTTACTCTCTACTTTAATAAAATCTTTCACATTATTATATGAGTAGAAATCTTCCCAACTATTTGAAAAGTCAGTTTGTGACCATCCTGCTAAAGAAAAAAATAAACAAAAAGTGAAAAAAAACTTGTTCATGCAGTCTTAAAATATTGATCAAAGATATTTAATAATAGTTTAACGTTAAAAGTGTAATTTTAGCGCTTATGTTACAAACTATGAACCTTGAAATTGAACATAAATTTTTAGTGAAATCTAACGTTTTTAAAAAAGAAAGTTTTAAGAAGAGTCACATAAAACAAGGTTTTTTAAACTCGCATAAAGACCGTACTGTTCGTGTTCGAATACTAGATACTAAAGGTTATTTAACTGTAAAAGGAAAATCAAATAAATCTGGAACAAGTCGATTTGAATGGGAAAAAGAAATTCCAATATCTGAAGCAGAAACTTTACTAGCTCTCTGTGAAGAAGTAATTATAGAAAAACTTAGGTATTATATTAATTACAATAATCATTTATTTGAAGTTGATCAATTTATGGGTGAAAATAAAGGGTTAATTGTTGCTGAAGTTGAACTTAAAAAAGAAAATGAAACCTTTAAGAAACCTATTTGGTTATCTACTGAAGTTACAGGGATTACAAAATATTATAATTCTAATTTAAGCAAACATCCTTACAAACAATGGGGAAAATAAACCTCAAATTAAAATTTGAGGTTAGACTTAATAGAGTAATATTTCTTTTGGCATAGTAATTTTCCCGTACGGATAAATTTTTATATTTAAGCTGATGATACATTTTCTATTGTTTTAAAGAACCATGTAATCCCTTTTTTAACATACACAACATTCTTTAAGATTTCTATTTTTTTCCTTTTAACTTTTACTGTTCTAACATAAAGAGTCTCATTAACTTTTTGCCGAATCATCCCTTCGCCCACAAAAGAGATGTTATTCTTTTTCTTTTCGACTTTCTTTAAAACTTCTTTATCTGAAGGAATTGAAAAGGAGGTTAATGACATTGTATAAAAGGAGCTTGTATTAGTTAACTCAAATATACATTATTAACTAATTTGCATTCACCAAAAAAAATAATTGAAGAATTAATACTAATAAATGGTAAAGTTTTTCTAATAAATGGAAACTACACTCCTTTTGGGAATTTTAACGTAACCTTAGTTCCTGAGATTTCTGAATCTGTAATATCTTCGATAATAACATATACATTTTGATTTTCATGTAACAGTTTGATTCTATCTTCTGATGTCTGTAATCCAAATGACTTTCTAGCTCTGCTAGATGATTTTTTTAAGCGTTTTGATTTTTTTATACCAATACCGTTATCTATTATTTCGCAACGTACATTATTATCTTCATTATAAAGTGTTAAGCTTATTTTTTTATAATCTGCTTTATTTACAAACCCGTGCCAAATAGCATTCTCTACAAAAGGTTGAATAAATAATGGTGGTACATGAATGCTGTCTAAATCTATGTCATCATCTACTGTAACAACATAATCAAAACCTCCTTCCATACGCATTTGTTCAAGACGAACGTATAAACCTAAAATACCTAACTCTTCACTTAATGGTATTGTTAAACTGGAAGATTTTTGTAAAACTTCTCTTATCAATCTCGAGAACTTCGTGATATAATCTGATGCTTTTTCTTTTTCATTCTGTAAAACGAAATTATTGATAGAATTTAAAGAGTTATATAAAAAGTGGGGATCCATTTTACTTTGTAAAGCTGTCATTTTTAAATCAGCAATTTCTTTTGTTCTCAGCGCTGCTTCAACCTCTGCTTGATTTTTTAATCTTTCAATATAATCAGCTCGTTCTCCAACAATTAAGGCAAACATGGTTACTTCTATTATAGCACCTATATATGTAAAAAACATAGGTTCAACTTTAATATTCTCAAAAAACTCATTCCCCAATGCATATGGCAATAATAAACTGCAATTTGCCAATACAACATAAGTAAGCGATCCAATTATAAAAAAAGTTACATAACGTCCTTTTATTTTTGTTAAAACTATATAAGTTAATAAAGCAAAAACGGTAAAAATAGGTGTTACTAATAAAAATAATTTTTCTTGGTGTTTATAACTAAAAAAAATCTGTGTAGCTACAAATGCTATTGATAATAAAAAGAAGATTTTATACTCTGCTCTCAGTAATACATCCCAATCGGGGATATTTTTTCTTGTTTGTAGAAGCGACCTACCAAAAACTACATAAAAGCCAAAAGCCACAAATTGTATAGCAAAATTTATATACTTATAGATCCATAAATGTTCTTCTGGGCATACATGACTAAAAAAGTAAATAAAAAGAGTTAGAAGATATAGACTATAAAAAAGATAAACATCCTTTTTATTTTGAAGATATATCATTAGATGGTATATCGCAAGCACTAAAAAACCTCCTCTAACCCAGGAATAAAATTCTGATGTAAGGTCTAAAAGCATATCACTTATCTAAAGAAAGTCTCTGTAATAATTCTGCTTTTTTATTTCTACTTATACTCGCTGTCATTCCGTTACTCATCATTAATTCTCCTCCAAGGTTTTTTATATACTCTTTTATATGGTTCATGTTAATTAAATAAGAATTATGAACTCTAAAAAATTGAGGAAAATTGAACCTCTTCTCTACTTCTTTAAGTGTCTTAGATACCAAAATATTTCTGTCTTCTGTGAGATGAATAGTTGTATAGCTTTTATCTGACTTTAACATGATAACTTCTTCTTTGTCTAAAAGGTATATCTTTCCATCAGCGGAAATGTTGATCTTATCAGAAGCAGGACTTAAATTAGAAAATAAAGATTGCAGCTTGTCTTCTAAATTAGAATCTTTTCGTGAGGTTTTTACTTTTTCTAGAGCTGAAATTAATTCATCCTTATCAACTGGCTTCAATAAATAATCAATAGCAGATACCTTAATAGCTTTTAGAGCAAATTCGTCATGCGCTGTAGTAAAAATTAAACTAAAATCTTTATAATCTAACTCTTGAAGTAGTGCAAAGCCATTCATTTCTGGCATTTCGATATCTAAAAAAACCAAATCTGGTTTTTCTTTATTTATGATGTCTATGCCCTGTAAGGGAGAGTCACATTTAATAATTTCTACATCATCTGCCGCATATCGGTTTAGCTTCCATTCTAAGGCTTCTAGGGCATTGATCTCATCATCAATGAGGATAGTTTTTAACATAGCTAGAGAGTTATTTAATCGAAAGCAAGATACTACAATTGTGAAAATCAACAAAGAGTAATCTTTAAGCTACAAGTTAATAGATAATACTTTAGAAATCAATTATCCGTTTTGTGTAGAAACTTGTGCGGAAAAAGATATTAAAATTGAGTAATTTTAAATCAATTCGACCATTTCAAGGCCAACAGGATAGCCTTCTATATATATGGTAACAGTATAATTACCCTTGATAATCTTTTGAATAAATCTATCAGTTATCATTGATAAATTTAAATGATTGTTATTGTAGTAAGCGTGTGTTTTTTCAGTGTACATCAATTTATCTCCATTATTTACTTTAAACATGCCTTTTCTATTTAAAATAACGCCCTTAGGGTTTTGAATTTGTATAAATATCTCTTTATAACCAGAGCTTATATATGTGTTATTATCGACCTGAAAATTTATACGCATAACGTCTACTTTATTTGCAAAGTCTGTAGCTATATGCTTCCCATTTTTTCTTATGTTCATTGGTGTAATACCAATAGCATTTATAGCTAAAATTTCTTCTTCTTTTAAGTTTGAAGTACTCTCTATAAATTGTCGCTTTAGTTTAGCTGCTTGGTTTGCTACTGACTGTGTTGAAATTTTTTGTTTATCAGATGTAACTTTTGTTGTTAACCTTGTACTCGTAATAACTTTGTCATCATAAGATTCAAAATCATCAGTATCGGCAAATAAAGAATTTGATGCTTTTTTAATATTATCTGTGTCTCCAACAAAATCACGATTAAAAGTCGGGCTATCTGTTTTATCTTCTTCATTTGTCCCTTTTTCTTCGAGATCATTCATTGAAAGTAAACTATCAGGTTTTTTTATTAAAATTTCTTGTTCCTTTTTAAGTTTTGTGTCATTATTAGTTATCTCCGCAGCTTTGATATTACTAGCCTTAAGTTTATTGATTTCGTTTTTATTTACTTTTTCCGGATTTGATGTTAACTCTTTACCATAAAAATCAGCATTTTCAACCTTTTCGATTTCATCATCTTTTAAGCTTTCATCTTTAGCTTCTACTGCATCAATTATGGCTTTATCTTGTTCTAAGTCTGGACTGACTTTATTATCTACGTTTGTAATTACTACATCTTGATCTTCTTTTTTCTCAATTACTAATTTAATTTCTTCTTTTTCAGTGTTAATTAGTGTTTTATCATTGTTTTTAAAAGTAGAATGTTCTACCGAATCATTATTGCTTTTTCTAACTTCTATTTCAATAGCTCCTTCATCCTGCAAAGATTCTGTTTTTGGGTTTGTGTTTTCCTTACTATTATTCTCATCGTTTAAAAATATGATTTCTCCTTTACTAGAATCATTACTTACTCCTTCTTTAACGCTTCCTTTTGGTGGAGCAGTAGTTACTTTTGGGGTAGATATCTTTTGAACTACTTTACTTTCTGGTGCTATAATTTTATCCTTTTTTGGTAAGTTTAGCACTTGTTTGTTCATAATTACAAACTCCGTTCTTCTATTCAATTTGTGCTTTTCAATGCCGCAGCGAACACCGTCTTTACAGTTATTCAACAACTGACTTTCTCCATATCCTTTAGCAGAAATTCGTTCTTTAGAAACTCCACGTGAAACAATATAATTAACCGTTGCCTTAGCTCTACGTTCAGATAATTTCTGGTTATAAGCTTTACTACCTCTCGAGTCTGTGTGTGATGCTGATTCAATTATTAAATCTGGATTGTCTTTCATAATCTTAACAATCTTATCTAGTTCTTGAGCCGCAGATCTATTTATGTTAGATTTATCAAATCCGAAATAAATTGGGTTTGCATTAATAACAACTTTGTTATTAGCTATTTCTTTAACCTCTTTTATTAAAGATTGATTAATTTCTAATGTTGGCGCGTTAAAATAATTTGCCGTATTTACGATATGCTCTTCTTTTGTATAGCGTAACTTAGAAGCTACAACCGTATAAGTATTTCTACAGCCTAAAGTAAAACGATAATTTCCATTTTCATCTGTAGTTAAATTACGAATCTCATTTCCTTGATCGTCTATTACTGTTATCGCGGCATTTGTAAGTAAACTTTCTGTTTCTAAATCTCTTACTGTACCAACAATTTCTTGTAAGCATTCTACTGGTTTATCTGGCTCTATATAAAAAGAATACATATCATCATTACCTCGTCCTTGCAGACGATTAGATGAAAAGTATCCCTTGTTGTCTTTATTTACAATATAGCCTATATCATCATTAATGCTATTAATAGGGGAATCTAAGTGTAATGGTTCAGAAACAGTATTTTCAAAAGCCTCACTTGCATACACATCCATATTTCCTAAGCTGTCTTCGCGTCCATCAGAAGAAAAATATAAAAAGTTATTCTCTGCTATAAACGGTGTGGTTTCGTTACCCCGAGTGTTGATCTTTGAACCAAGGTTTGTTGGTTCTCCAAAACTTCCATTTTCTTTAATATCTACAGAAAAAAGATCTGTTCCTCCATAAGATGGAGCTCTATCAGAAACAAAATAGAGCTTTGTATTATCTTTATTAAGTGTAGGGTAATTAGATGAAAATCGCTTTTCATTAAAAGGCAATTTCTTAATATCGTACCAATTACCTACTGAGTCGATTGATGCTTTAAAAATCTCGTAATGTACTTTTTTAGTCTTTTTCTTGGCATATTTATTAGCTGAAAAATAAACAGTTCTACCATCTTTAGTAAACGTGGCACCAGTAGTACTAACACGCTTACTGTTGATTCCTTTCATGCGTTGCTTGTTTAAAATAGCACCGTCATCATCCATTTCACCAGTAAACAAATCTAAATGAGGGTTGTATTTTTCGGTGTTGATTACTTTTTCTGATGTAGTTGTAGCAAAAACAACTTTGTTGTGGTCTATAAATGAAACACCAATATCTGGATTACCAGAATTGATTTCTAAAAATTTAATATGATGTTTGCCAGAGGAGGTTTGGGCTTTAGCCAACAGGCCAAAACACATTAAAATTGCTAATAATGTGTACTTTTTCTTCATGATAAATTTAGCTTACATTAATTGTTTTGTTATAACGAATAATTTTCAGTTTAAGTATAATAAACTGTTAATTACCTGTTGAAAAATAAAATAATTACAAGATAATAATGTGTTTTACTTAGTTTATACATATAAAAAAAGCTCAGTTAAAACTGAGCTTTATATTTGATTTTCAATAATTTATCTATTCAATTGAATCTTTTTCGGTTTTTACTGAAGAAGAACCACCTTTCTTATAAGCATCATTTAAAGCTTCTATAATTTCGTCTGTTAGATCAGATTTTAAATCTCCATACAATACAGATTTTGTTTGTTCTGAGGTTCCTAAGATGTATGTGTAGCCATTTTTCTTAGCATAATCTGATACAAAGTCTTGTATGTTTTCATTGATCTCATCCATTTTTTCTTGTCCGTCCTTTTGAACTTCTTGTTGAGCCAATTGCTGACGTTGATTTAAAGATTGTTGCTGTTGCTGTAAAGACTGCTCCGCTTCTTGTCTTGCTTTATTAGACATTTTTTGAGCCTTTGCATAATAGTCTCTTACTTTATTCTGATAGTCTACTGCAAACTGATCTAATTGTTGCTTAAGTTCGGCAGATTTAGCGTCCATTTCTTTTTGTGCATCTTTCATGCCTTTATATTCTTTTAATATATCCTCAACATCTACATAAGCTATTTTGGTTTGATTACATGAAATCATCATCAAAGCAAAAAATACAACCGCTATTATTCTTTTCATTTTATCTGTTTTAAAAATTTGCGCAAATATATAAAAATAGAGCTCGATGATCGTCTAAAATTATACTATAATTATAATTTATGTAAAGCTTAGAGTAAATAACTTTTAATTATTAGATTGATCCCTTTTTAACGCATGTTTCATTTAGCATTAGTCTTGGCGCAAGGGGAATTTATATTTGTAGTATAAAAAGCGGCTTAAAACGGCTTAAAATGCGTGTCAGCTGTTTTTAATTAAATAAATTAACGAAGAGTACTCTTTTGTGTGTCTCGCTCTTAGGTTTGATCTAAATCCTATTAAAAATGATTTTATCGGATTCATTTTGCTTGTCTTGTATTTTTCTGACAATAAGCTTACATAGTAAGCGTCAAACTTCATTGGCAACACCTCAACAACTTTCATGTCTACTTTACTGAATAAATTCTCCATAGAAGAACGAGAAAAGTGCCAAAGATGTCTAGGAACATCATAAGCTGCCCAAAATTTATTGTAATGTTTAGCATCAAAACTATTATGATTTGGTACAGCTACAATTAAAACTCCATTAGGTTGTAGTAATGATTTTAATTGCGGAATAATTTCATTAAGATTAGGTACATGCTCTAGTACATGCCATAAAGTAATTACTTCAAACTTTAGTGATTCAATCTCAGATATCTTTTCTTTGAGTTGAACTCCTAATTTATCTTCTGCTATTTTCCTTGCTTTTTTACTAGGTTCAATTCCTGTAATTTGCCATCCATTCTTTTTACAAACAGTTAGAAAATCTCCTGTACCAGTTCCAAAATCTAATATAGTTTTGTTTTTATAATTAAAAGAGTTTATTAGTTTTAACTTCTTCTTTAATGTATAGTTTCTAACTAACTGATATATTTTATCGAATAGAGATTTATTAGAATCTGTGTGAGAAATATAATCAGTACTCTCGTAATAATTACTTAAGTCTTTGTCTAGAGGTCTAGGTGAAGTGATTAATAAATCATTATTAATATCCTTTAATATTGAGAATAATTCTTTAGAAACCGTATAATCTTTGCAGTCTAAATAAGAGCTTAATTCAGAATTATCTATAGGAGATTTATCAATATGTTTCACGTGGAACAAATAGTTTTAAGTAGGATTTATCTTCCCATATATACTAACAAAACTGAAACGTCACTAGGTGAAACTCCAGAAATTCTACTTGCTTGGCTTATAGAAATGGGTTGTATTGTAGTTAATTTTTCACGAGCTTCGTAAGACAAAGATTTTACCTTATGATAATCGAAATTAGCAGGAATAGATATGTTTTCGAGTCTATTTAATTTATCTGCATTATTCTTTTCTTTCTCTATATAACCAGCATATTTTACATGAATTTCTGTTTGCTCTATAATCTCATTATCTATATTATTATCAATAATAAAATCATTTACACCTGGGAATTGGCGTACATCATTAAAGTCTAATTGAGGCCTAGCAGCAATCTTAAACATTTTCATAGATTGAGAGATCTCAGCAGAATTTTTCTCTTTTAAAATAGCATTAGCTTCATTTGGCTTAATGCTACTTTCTTTTAAATAACTTACAAACTGGTCTGTCTTTTCTTGTTTTTCAAGAACACGTATCATACGCTCTTTAGATGCTAAACCAATCTCAAAAGACCTTGGTGTTAGTCTCAAATCGGCATTATCTTGACGTAATAGTGTTCTATATTCTGCCCTAGAGGTAAACATTCTATATGGTTCTTCGGTACCTTTGGTTATCAAATCATCAATTAATACTCCTATATAAGCTTCATTACGCTTAAGAATAAACGATTCTTTTTCTTGTGTCTTTAAAGCTGCATTTATACCTGCCATCATCCCTTGAGCCGCTGCTTCTTCATAACCAGTAGTTCCATTAATCTGGCCCGCAAAAAATAAATTTTTCACCAATTTTGTTTCTAACGTGTGTGTTAGTTGCGTTGGTGGAAAATAATCATACTCTATTGCATACCCGAATCTAAAGAATTTTACATTTTCAAAACCAGCTACTTTTCGTAGCGCTTTAGATTGAACATCTTCAGGTAAAGAAGTGGAAAAGCCATTCACATAAATTTCGACAGTATTCCAGCCTTCTGGCTCAATAAATAACTGATGTCTTTCTTTAGTGGAAAAGCGATCAATTTTATCTTCGATTGAAGGGCAATAGCGTGGTCCTGTGCTTTGAATTCTACCATTAAACATAGGGGATCTATCAAAGCCGTCTCTTAATAAATCATGTACTTCTAAACTAGTGTAAGTCATGTGACATGACCTTTGCTGTTCCAAGGGCTTTGTAATAGAACTGTACGAGAACTTTTCAGGAATCGTATCACCAGGTTGTTCAATCATTTTAGAAAAATCAAGTGATCTACCATCTACACGAGGCGGAGTCCCGGTTTTCATTCTACCAGATTCAAACCCTAGCTTAACTAAATCTTCAGTGATTCCAAAAGACGCTCTTTCTCCTGCTCTTCCTCCACCAAAATTTTTATCTCCAATATGAATCAACCCATTTAAAAAAGTACCTGCTGTTAAAACTACTGTTTTGGCTTTAATAGTAATACCTAGAGAAGTTTTTACACCAACTATCTGGTCACTTTCAATAACCAAACTATTAACCATGTCTTGATAAAAATCAAGATTAGGTGTTTGTTCAAGCATCATTCTCCATTCTTCAGCAAAACGCATGCGATCAGATTGTGCTCTAGGACTCCACATAGCTGGTCCTTTTGATTTATTAAGCATTTTAAACTGAATAGCCGTCTTGTCAGTTACTATTCCGCTGTAACCGCCAAGTGCATCAATTTCACGAACTATTTGACCCTTAGCAATTCCGCCCATAGCAGGATTACAACTCATTTGAGCAATGTTTTGTAAACTCATTGTAATCAATAAGGTTTTAGCACCTAAGTTAGCGCTAGCTGCTGCTGCCTCACTACCAGCATGACCTCCGCCAACAACAATGACATCGTATGTAGATTCAAATAAGCTCATTCCTTAATGTTTCACGTGGAACATAATTTCACGTTTAAAAAGTGCGCAAAGATAAGTAATAATCTTCTTTAGAGCGCATTAACTTCTTCTCTTCTTGAGTTTTATCTTTGTACTTACAAAAATGAAGGATGCCATGAATTATAACTCTATGTAGCTCATCATTAAAAGAAACATTAAACTCTTTTGTGTTTCCTTTAACACGTTCGATCGAAATAAAAATATCGCCAGATATAAGCTTACCCATAGTATAATCAAAACTAATAATATCAGTTAAAGTATTGTGTTTCAGATATTTAATATTTTTTTCTAATAAGTATTCATCATCGCAAAAGATATAAGAGATATCCCCTTCGCTAAAAGATTCTTCATGTATTGTACTAGAAATCCAATTTTGAATTGATTCTTGATTATCTAACTCAAAAACCGTTTCACTAAAAAAACTTATCACTAAATTGTTTTATTAAAGATTGTAAAAGACTTGCTTTTCTTATTATATCCGATATATCTAAACTTACTTTCCACAAAGCAACTAGAACTATGTTTTAATGTCTTATCTTCATTTAAATCATCTACATAGCGTTTTTTATTAATCTCTGTATATATCGTAGCTTTATTATTTGGTTCCAATACTTCTCCTTTTGGTGAAATCACAAACTCGAATGAAAAATCTTGTGTGCCTTCTAACGGTAGATATACGTTTAAAGGCGAGGGTCCAAAACCTTTTGGAATGCTATTTTGAATCATCATTTGGTGATGTTGCATCATAAACATGTGATGGTGCCACCACCACCAATTATAATTATAGTTATACGTTTGCTCAACATAGTCTACTTTAACTAAATAATTATTATCTTTAGTTTTATTTAATGTTATTGTAGCTATATATCTCCTTCTATTTGTCTCTTTTAAAAAATCTTGTAAACTTGTAAAATCTTTTCCTTTAACGGTTTTATTATGATCTAAATCTAAAAGGTTTATTTTACTTAAAATCTTATTTTCTTCGGTGTCAAAAACAACTAATGCGCCTTCGTTTTTATTTGTTAATAATTGCACCAATAGATTATCTAATAAATAAGAATTGTATTCTGAAACTTTAGTAATTTTTGTTCCTGTCATTTCTTGATCATTGATATTACTAGTTTTCTCGTCTAAATCAAAACTAAATAAGGATGTTTTTTGAATCTCTCCATGTCTTCCTGAGACAATCTTATCAAAAGAAAAAACCAGTTTATTGTCTTGATAATATGCCTTATAGTCCCTTACCGAACCATTAGTGACAAATTCATTCTGATTGATAGCGTCTAAGCCATTGTCTAAATATTTTATAAATAAATCTCTATTGAACTGATTCCTATCTGCCTCAATACTCTCGATATCTTTGCTATTAGTTATTTTCGTAGCCTTTAGATATTTCTTAGTTCCGTTTAATAAAATTGTCTTTTCTACCTCTCTAAAGGTTGCAATATTATCTTCATTTAAAAAGCTGTCTGATTGCGCAATTTCTTTAGTGGCTAAATCTAAATCAACAACATTAAAGTAATCTTTTCTGTCATTTTCGTATGATACAATTAGAGTTAATATGTTATATGAACTGTGAAAAGAAAGGATTGATGGTTGTTCTGTATATAATGCTTTATTTAAAAAAGATAATTTATTGTCAGAAAATTCATAGATAAATAACTCAAAATCCTTCTTCTTTTTATCTTGTGCTACTACAATATGAAATGAATTATCTCCTTTTAATTCACCTGAAAAACTACCTTTAACTTTATAATTTTCTGGTAATTTAATTTCATTATTCTCTACATAAGCATATAAGAATGCTACTTGTGCTAAAAATAACACAAGTGTTAACATGGTTTTTTTCATAGATTAATTTTGGTTTTTAAAGTACTCTTGAACTTTCTTTTTGTAATTATTTCGCAAAGGTAGTGGTTCGCGATTTAAAATTTCATTAAGGTTAAAGAATTGTTTTCTTTGTAAAAGTTCTTGTATTTTTCGTCGTTGAAAAGTTTCTTTATTTGTATTAGCTTCTCTTTTATTGTCTTTACCTTGTTTTAAGGTTGCATCTTCTAATTTTAATAACTCATGCTCTAATTGAAGCATATTTTGTAAAACTTCATTCGTGAAACCTTTATCAAGTAATTGCTGCTCTAACTCTTTCATTTTTTCTAGAGCCTTCTTTCCATTAGATCCTCCTTTACCTTCTTTCTCCATCATTTGCTCTAAAGCCTCTCGTAAAGCCTGCTGTTCTTGATAAATCTGATATTGCTCACCACTCATTTGCTCTTTACTCTTCCTATTCTTACCTTGTTTGCCCTCTTTCTGCCCCTCTTTATCTCCTTCCTTCATACCTTCTTTCATTTGCTGATTAAGTTCTCCTTGTTTCTTGATGATATCTGGCAGGCTAATATCATTCTGATTTCCTTTACCCTTTCCTTGTCCGAAACTAGGATTTTGCAGACTATTCAGCATATCACTAAGCATATCTGCTAAGTTATTGGCAGCAGTCATCGTATATTGTTGGTTTGAAATGCCTTGTCGCATTCTGTTTTCAGCAATATTTTCTAGCGATTTATCAATATTATAATGAGCGTCTGTAATATCTTTTTGAATTTTAGATGTAATTCTTCTTTGGCGTAAAGAAAGTGCATATAAGCTATCGTCTATATGTTCAAAATGCTCTTTTAATATTTGTTGCTTTTTTAGTTTTTTAGAAAAAGCTGGATGTGAAGCATCTACATTGTCTAGAGAGAGCATCAATTGTTCTTGGTCTATAGAAAAAGTTACCAGGTTCTCTAAAATAGCTCGCAATTCTTCAATATTCTCTTGCATCATTTCTCCTTCCATAGCCGACATAGATTGTTGCATAGATTGACTCATTTGTTTCATCTTCTTAGCTGCAGATTTTTGTTTTTTTGAAGCAGATTTTTTCGTTTGATTTTGTTTTTCGCTATTTTTCTGATTATTATTATCTTGTTTTTCTAATTCTTCAGTAGCTTCATTCATTTTTTCCTTTACAGATTTTTCATCTTGTTTTGTGTCAGGAAAATCCATAGGCTGTCGAAGTTGTTGATTTTGTTTTCTTAGCTCCTCAAAGTCTTTTTGAATTTTTTCAAACTCATTATTCAGCTTTTTCTGATTTCCTGCATCATTCTGTTTACTATCTGCAAGCTTTTCTTGCTTATTAGACAATGTATCTAATTTCTTAGCAATATCTGCTGCTTTTTTTTCTGTATAAAAACGCTTTGTAAGTTCTAATAAGCGTTCTAAAGATCTTTTTTCTTGCTTTTTTTGTTCTGTAAACTTATCAAGCTTTTCTATTAGGCCTTCTTTATCTAATTTTTCAGCCATTTTTTTCAACTCTTCAAGTAGTTTCTCCTTTTTTTGAAGTTCTTTTGTTTCTTCTATTCTTTTTTGGAGTTCTTCTTTTTTAGACTTAATAGTTTCATCATTTTCATTGAGCTCTTCAAGATTGTCTTTTAACTTATCTGTTTGCTTATCGAACATTTCTTGGTATTGTTCTTGGCGCTTAATAAATTGCTCAAACTCTTTTTTATCGTTCCATTCTAATTCTGATTTCTTCTTTAACTTATCTGTAAATTCTTCAAAATCCTTATTTAGTTTTTCGGCATCTTTAGCATTCTTATCTAAATTATTCAGGCTTTCTTTTTGTTCTTTTAGCAAATCATCTGTTAGCTCTTGCCTTGTCTTATTATGAAAAGTAAATAATTGACTTTTTGATGATTTATTACCATTAACAGCATCATTATCAAATACTTCGAAATAGAGCTCATAGTCTTTTCCTAATTCTAATTCTAGCTCACCATTAGGAATAAAGAGATAATAAAATTCCTCGAAAGATGATTTGTTAACTTCAATAGGATGCTTTTTAAGGTTCTCTTTTTCATTCACATCATAATAAACAAGGTTAAGTTTAGACACGCTGTAGTCATCACTTAACTGACCTGCGAACTGAATTGGCCCTCGAGAAATAGAGTCTATATCTGATTTTACAGTAATCTTTGGGGATTCATCCTTAACTACTTGAATAGTATAATTTAGGTTTTCATAATTTTTTAAGTCTTTGTTAGATGTAGATATTTGATAATTCAAGTTGTTTTTAACTCGTTTACTCAATGAAAATAGCTCAGACCCATCTTTAACAAAACTTTCTGTCGAATTAGCTATAAAATGAATTGAATCTGTCTGCTGTGCGCTTATATTCCATGTAATACGTGTTCCTTCGGGTACTGTAACGTTTCCCGTGTTTAGAATATTTTCGTTTCGTTTTTGTGTATAATTAGGGTAATTAAGTTTCATCTCGAAACCTGTAACAGATGGTGTTTTAATCACATTAATTTTATATTCTCTCGACTTAATATCATTGGCCTCAACATAAAACGTGAGTGATTCTTTAAGGTTATCGAAATTATAACTGAACTTTCCTAATCCTATATCCCTTAAAAAATAGTTTTCTTCATTAAAATAGATCTGAGCATTTTCAGGGATCAAACTGCCTATAGTTTCAATTTGTAGCTCAAATTGCTTTCCTTCAATTGAGTTTAAACTTTTATTTAAGATTTTAAAGGTAAATAGAGCTGGCGGTTCGTAAGGGGTTTTGTAGTGTACAACACGATCTAAACTATCTTTAAAAATCGAATTATTACCAGAAATTAGAGTAAAAACCCATATAAGAATGGGAATTGCTAGATATTTTAAGTACTTTTTATTCTCAGTAAAATTGATAGCTGATCTGAAAGGAATCGGGTTTATTTGTGCTGATTTTTGTTCAATACTAGCTAGAAAGAGTTCAGACTTATCATCAGACTCATTCAATTGAAGAATATTTAACAACCGATCATCAACTTCAGGAAAATGATTGCCTATAATTTTTGAAGCATCCTTTAAAGTTATGCCTTTTTGAAATCCAAATAATTTAAACAACGGCAAGGCAATAAAGCGGATAAGTAATAATAATTCAACCACAATAAATGCAAAAAACAAAACGCTTCGCCAACCTGGTGTTAACCACAGAAAATACTCAACAAACAATGTAAAAAAGAGATACAACAAACCAAAGGCTGTAAATAGTATAATGCCTTTTATAAGCTCATTAGTATAGTATTTCTTAATGAACTGTTCTAATTTAGATTGTATGTTGCTAAAGTGTGTCACTATTTTATAAACTCTAAAAGTACTATTTTCATTGCCATACTGTATCTTTGCTGCCAAATTTTAACAGAATGATTAACAAAGTTAGGGTTCGCTTTGCGCCTAGTCCAACAGGTCCATTACATATTGGTGGTGTTAGAACTGCGCTATTTAACTATTTATTTGCTAAAAAACATAAAGGGTCATTTATTCTAAGAATAGAAGATACAGACCAAACTCGTTATGTTTATAGTGCCGAACAATACATTATTGATGCCCTAAATTGGTTAAACATTCCTTTTGATGAAGGACCTAAAATAGGTGGTGATTA
Organism: Maritimimonas rapanae; assembly: GCF_057837205.1. Lineage (NCBI taxonomy): Bacteria > Pseudomonadati > Bacteroidota > Flavobacteriia > Flavobacteriales > Flavobacteriaceae > Maritimimonas > Maritimimonas rapanae. The sequence goes on from NZ_JBYQFI010000002.1 coordinate 424,767, forward strand.
TGGACCTTATAGACAATCTGAGAGAAAAGATGTTTATAAAAGATATATTCAAGAGTTACTAGATTCTGGTAATGCCTATTATGCTTTTGATACGGCTGAAAAATTAGATTTTCATAGAAAAGATCACGAATCAAAAGGCAAAACCTTTATCTATAATTGGCACAACCGTTTAAAGTTAGATAATTCTTTATCGCTTAGTGTGGAAGAAACCAATAAAAGAATTCAAGACTGTGAAAAATATGTGATTCGTTTTAAATCTCCTCAAGACGAAACTTTAGTTCTAAACGATATTATTCGTGGAGAAATCAAAATAGATACGAATATTCTAGATGATAAGATTCTTTTTAAATCAGATGGAATGCCAACGTATCATCTTGCCAACATTGTAGATGATCATTTAATGCAAATATCGCATGTTATTCGTGGTGAAGAATGGTTACCCTCTTTAGCGTTACATGTTTTGCTATACAGAGCTTTTGGTTGGAATGCTCCTGAGTTTGCGCATTTACCTTTAATCTTAAAACCTGTTGGTAAAGGAAAATTAAGTAAACGAGATGGTGATAAAATGGGCTTTCCTGTATTTCCATTAGAATGGAAAACAGATAGTGCAGTTTCACGTGGATATAAAGAGGATGGTTATTTTGCCGAAGCAGTAATAAATATGCTAGCTTTATTGGGTTGGAATGAGGGTGATGGCTCTGAAAAAGAAATTTATTCATTAAAAGAATTGATACAAGTTTTTTCTTTAGAAAATGTAAGTAAATCTGGAGCAAAGTTTAATCCTGATAAAACCAGATGGTTCAATCAGCAATATCTACAAGAAAAATCAGATGCTGAAATAACGGAGTTATTTTTACCAATCCTTAAAAAAGAATTAATAGCGTATCAAGAGGCTAGTGAAGAAGCCAAAGAGCAAATTGCGCTATTCATCAAAAACAATAACGATTATGTTACAAAAGTGGTTGGTTTGGTAAAAGAAAGAGCAACATTTGTTTCAGATATTTGGGATTTAGCGCAGTTCTTTTTTGTTACCCCAACAACCTACGATGAAAAAGCTGTTAAAAAAGCTTGGAAAAATGGAACTTCACAGTTAATGAGCGATTTGGTAGATAAACTAGAATCTATAGAGGATTTTTCGTCTCAGAATCTAGAAAACGAGGTTAAAGAATGGATAACTTCAAAAGAAATAGGTTTTGGAAAAGTAATGCAGCCTTTACGCTTAAGCTTGGTAGGAAAAATGAGTGGGCCTCATATTTTCGATATAATGGGGTTAATTGGTAAAGAAGAAACTGTGTCTAGTATAAAAAGAGCTATTTCAACAATTTCTATGTAAGTAATTATATAATTTATACGACTATTGATTTAACTAGCTTAAATCAATTAACATGTCTCGATTATTACTTTTCTTTATCCTTCTTTTTTCTAGTGCTGGTATTATAGCACAAGATGCAATTTATAAAATTGAGTTTATTAGTAATTGGAGTAATTCTACTCATCCTACTGATTATCCCTCAAACGCTCATTGGTCACCCTTAGTCGGTACAACACATAAAGATGCTGCAATTGTGTTTCAATTAGGTGTTACGGCTTCTGATGGTATGGAGCAAGTAGCAGAATCTGGCGGTACTTCAATAATTACCAATGAAATAAATTTACTTATTAGTGCAGGAATTGCCGATCAAGTTATTAATGGTTCTGGTCTTGGTACCGGCCCAGGCACCATAACAATTAATAATGTAAATATAGATAGCGACTTTCCTTACATAAGTTTAATTACTATGATAGCTCCGAGTCCAGATTGGGTAGCCATGATTGGTAATCAGAAATTAACAGATACTAATGGAGATTGGGTGCAAAGTATATCTGTAGATGTTTATCCTATTGATATGGGAACCGATAGTGGCACAACTTATAATTCGCCAAATGCTGATATAACACCACATATTAATATCAATAGTTTACAAAATGTGCCTCCTTTTTCTAATGAAATTATTGGAACTTTTGTTTTTACCTTAGAACAAGTTTTATCTACTTCAGAAGAAGGTATCGAGCAAAGTATTTCTTTGTATCCAAACCCTGCAAAAGGAAAAATTAATATTCTAAACAAAGGAAGCTTATTATTAGAAAAGGCTGAATTATTCTCTGTTAATGGTAAAAAGCTAAAATCTTATCTAAATATAAACAATCAGAAAAGTTTATCTTTTTCTTCATTAGATAGCGGGCTCTATTTTTTAAAAATATTTTCAGACAAAGGAAATCTTGTTAAAAAGCTTATCGTTGAGTAGTTAAAACCTGTAACTTTTTACAAAATTTGCGTCTTGTAAGTAGATGCTTTAAGTTGTATCTTTACAAGGAATCATTAATCAAAATTGTTAAAAATCTAAAATTATGGAGTCATATTTCGGGTTAATACCCTTTATTTTTATCGGATTATTTTTACTTCCGTTGATCTTTTTTATTGTTAAACAGCAAACTGCAGTTATTGTTGAGCGTTTTGGTAAATTCCAAAGTATTCGTCAATCTGGGTTACACTTAAAAATTCCTTTAGTAGATAGAATAGCGGGAAGGTTAAGCTTAAAAATTCAACAATTAGATGTAATTGTAGAAACAAAAACACTAGATGATGTGTTTGTTAAACTAAAAGTTTCTGTGCAATACAAAGTAATTAAAGATAAGGTTTATGAAGCATTTTATAAGTTAGATTACCCTCATGATCAAATAACAAGTTATGTATTTGATGTCGTTCGTGCAGAAGTACCTAAAATGAAGTTAGATGATGTATTTGTTAAAAAAGATGATATTGCTATAGCGGTTAAAACTGAATTGAATGACGCTATGATGACCTATGGTTATGATATTATTAAAACTTTAGTAACCGATATAGACCCTGATTCACAAGTAAAAGAGGCTATGAATAGAATTAATGCTTCTGAGCGTGAAAAAATTGCTGCTCAATTTGAAGGTGATGCTGCTCGTATTTTAATTGTAGAAAAAGCAAAAGCTGAAGCTGAAAGTAAACGTTTACAAGGACAAGGTATTGCAGATCAACGTAGAGAGATTGCGCGTGGTTTAGAGGAATCTGTAGAAGTTTTAAATAAAGTGGGTATTAACTCGCAAGAAGCATCTGCTCTGATTGTTGTAACACAACATTACGATACATTGCAATCAATAGGGCAAGAAACAAATAGTAACCTTATTCTATTGCCTAATTCGCCACAGGCTGGTAGTCAGATGTTGAACGATATGGTAGCGAGTTTTACTGCTAGTAATCAAATAGGTGAGGCTATGAAGAAATCTCAAAAGAAATAAAACATACTCATTAGTATGTATTTAAACTAAAAAAGGCGCTTAAAAGCGCCTTTTTTACATACTATGTGATATTTATTCTTCTTTTTTATCTTCATCCTCATCTGACTTGGTAGCATCTTTAAATTCTTTGATACCTGTACCTAATCCTTTCATTAACTCGGGTAGTTTTCTTCCTCCAAAAAGCAATAAAATAGCTAAGCCAATAATTATCCATTGCCATGGTCCTACAAATCCTAAAAATATTGTTGCTGTTATCATCTTTTCAAAAATTTACTTAGCAAAGGTAGTAATTAATTCAAAATGGAGCTATTAACCCTTGTTAATAATGTTACCGCCCATTATTTTCTTTTCTGTTACTCTACCAGGATTACCTTTAAAGTGAATATTTCCTCCGAAACGAACTTTAGCGTCTAACATATCAGAAACCTTAACTTCTACTTTGCCTCCAGATGCAGACGTCACTTCGGCACTATTAGAGTCAAGTTCGTAACCTTCATAAACACCGCCAGTTGTTACTTCTATTTCTTGATCGAATACTTTTCCACGTAAGCGTATATTTCCTCCTGAAACAGCTTTTACGGTTGCATATTTAACATCTAAGACTAAATGCACATAAGCACCTTCTTGAGAACGAATAGTTACATTTTGCTGGTTAAACGTCTGGTCTGAAAAAATTGCTGCACCTTCGTTGGCATCTAAAATATCAAGATCTTCTTTGTAATAAAGCTTAATATTAACTTCTTTATCATTATAAATTTCTGGAAATCTTAAAAAAACCTTTAGTTTACCATTGGTGTTTTTAACTGTTAGGTTTTCCTTTTTTTCGCCAATAATTACAATCTTCTGTTCGTCTGATCTTACCAGCTCTAAAGTTACTCCACTAAACACTTTAAGAATATTAAAGTCACCTAAATTAATAACGCGTTCTTGAGCAAAGCTTAGCGATGATACTAAAAATAATAGTATAAATAATGTGTTAGTTAAAATCGTTTTCTGTTTCATTTTTAAGAGGAGTTTGAATTCAAAGATAGCAACTTTAGGAATAGTTTTATAGTATATCTATTCTGTTAAAATTTATGTTAAAACTTAATAGCTGATTAGATCAAAATCTAAATGTTTACGTTCTAGGTCTGTTTTTTTAACCTTTACGGTTACCTCATCACCTAACTGTAGTAAATTTTGTGTTGCTTGACCCACCAAAGCATATTGTTTTTCATCGTAGATATAATAATCTTCTTTTATATCACGAATACGCACCATTCCCTCACATTTATTTTCTATAATTTCTACATAAATTCCCCATTCGGTTACTCCAGAAATTACACCTTTAAATTCTTGATCTTGATGATCTTGCATATACTTCACTTGCATATACTTGATAGAGTCTCTTTCTGCTTTTGATGCTAATATCTCTCTATCGGATGAATGTTTACATTTTTCTTCGTAAGGGTCAGCTTTTGGTGTTTTTCCTCCATCTAGATAGTGTTGTAGTAAACGATGCGTCATTACATCAGGATAACGTCGTATAGGTGATGTAAAATGACTATAATAATCAAAAGCTAATCCATAGTGCCCAATATTATCTGTTGTATACACTGCTTTGCTCATAGAACGAATAGCTAACGTTTCTACCATATTAGCTTCTCCCTTACCATGTACATCGCTTAAAAGCTTATTTAATGAGTCTGATGTGGATTCTTTAGTTCGCGTATCTATCTTATAGCCAAATTTGCTTATAATCGATTGTAGTCCTGCTAATTTTTCAGGATCTGGTTCATCATGCACACGATATACAAATGTTTTATTGGTTGGTGACCCATTCTTATTTCTACCAATAAACTCAGCTACTTTTCTGTTCGCTAATAACATAAATTCTTCAATTAACTTATTAGCATCTTTAGATTCTTTAAAATAAACGCCTACTGGTTCTGCATGCTCATTTAGATTGAACTTCACTTCTACTCTATCGAACGTTATTGCGCCTTCTTTAAGACGATTTTTACGAAGTTTTTTAGCTAGCTCATCAAATTTTAATGTTGCTTCTACAATAGTATCATCAACTGTATATTCACTTCCTGTTAAAGAAACATTTGCTGGTATAATATTGTTCTTATTCTCGATGATGGCTTGAGCTTCTTCGTAGGCAAACCGTTTATCTGAATACGTTACCGTTCTACCAAACCATTGATTCTTAAGTTCTGCATTTTCATTCATTTCAAAAACAGCAGAAAACGTTAGTTTCTCTTCTTCTGGTCGTAGTGAGCAAACACCATTTGACAATATTTCGGGTAACATAGGTACTACTCTATCGACTAAATAAACCGAAGTTGCTCTATGATATGCTTCTTTTTCTAAGATTGTTCCTTCCTGTACATAATGTGAAACATCTGCTATATGAATACCGATCTCGTAATTACCATTTTCTAACTTGTTAAATGATAAGGCATCATCAAAATCTTTTGCGTCTTTAGGATCAATAGTAAACGTAAGATCATCTCGCATATCTCTACGTTTAGCTATTTCTTCTTTTGTAATTTCTATTGGTAATTTTGCTGCATCTTCCTCGACATTCTTAGGAAACTCATATGGTAGATCATATTCTAATAAAATTGAGTGAATCTCTGTATCATGCTCTCCTGGTTTACCTAAAACTTGTGTAATTTTTCCAAAAGGATTCTTTGAGTTCTCTGGCCAATCAGTAATTTTTGCAGCTACTTTATCTCCATGCTGTGCTTCGCCTAATTTACTTTTAGCAATAAATATATCGGCATACATCTTCGGATTATCTGGTAATACAAAACCAAAATTCTTACTCATTTGTAACACGCCAACAAATTCTGTTTTTGCTCGTTCTATAACTTCTATAACCTCCCCTTCAAAACGATTGTTATTACGTCTTCTGTATACATAGACTTTAACTGTATCATTATCTAAACCAGAGTTTAAATTTATTGATGGTATAAATACATCATGTTCTAGATCTTCTGAAATAAAATAGGCATTTCCATTAGAAGTAACGTCTAAAATACCTGTATGATAATGTTCGTTTTGAATAATTTGGTACCTACCTCTTTCTGTTTCTTGTATGCGCTCTTTCTGTTTAAGTTCTTCTAGTTTTTTTATAATTTGCTGCTTCCCATTACCATCCTTAACATCAATATGCGCAGCTATTTGTTTGTAATTAAAAGATTTAGTTGAATTTTTGTTTAAGAATTTTAAAATTTTAGAAGCAAGGTCTTTAATTACACTTCCCTTTTTTTTATAAAAACCTTTCTTTTTTTTTGACATATATTTTATTCTATTTAATTTAAATAAATGTACAAATAATTAATCGTTATCATCAAGTTTTGTACTTTGCTATAATTAATTTTTTGAGCTATCGAAAATACCTGGTATATAATTGCTAACCCTGCTTCTGGTAATGGATCAGTAAAAAAGAAATGGAATAAAATATTATCAGCTTTAGATAATAGTTTATTGCATTTTGAATATATATTTTCTGAATATCAGTTACATGAAATAGAACTCGTTCATAATGCTATTAAACTAGGATTTAAAAAATTTATAAGCATCGGTGGTGATGGAACATTACACAATATCATTAATGGAATTATGTCTCAAGAAAAGAATAATCCATTAGAGTTTAAGGTTGGTGTCATTCCATTTGGTACTGGTAATGATTGGGTAAAAACCTATAAAATCCCAAAAAACATATCCAAAGCTATTGCTATTATAGAAAATGAAAAAACCGCTTTTCAAGACATTGGTCTTATAGAATTATTAAAGAATAAAAAATCTGTTTATTTTAATAATCTCGCCGGTATGGGCTTTGATGGATTTGTAGTGAAAAATATAGAAAAGTTTAAAAAATTTGGTGCTTTAAGCTATCTTTTTGGAACTATTTTTAGCTTTATTAACTATAAAAAAAGCGAATTAACTATTGAAGTAAATAACCAAAAAATTATTACTAAATCTTTATTAACATTGGTTGGAATTTGTCGATTCTCTGGGGGTGGTATGCAATTAACTAAAGATGTTAATGTTAACGATGGGTTATTTGATATTTCTATAGCTAAAAACTTTACTATTCTTTCGATGCTAATAAATATTGCTAAATTTTTTAATGGAAAAATTACCAATCATAAACAAGTTGAAAATTATAAAACATCTCAAATAAAAATAGAAAGTGATAATAATCAAACTTATATTCAAGCTGATGGAGAAATGATAGGTCAAGGTGGGTTTGTAGCAACTATTATTCCTAAAAGTATACAATTTGTAATTGCATAAAAAAGCCTTTAAAGAAAACTCTAAAGGCTAAAAAGGGTATGAAATATTTGAAAAATTCTTATTCTAAAACAATTTTTTGCTCTATTGTACCATTACTTGTATTTAATCGTAACACATAAATACCTCTTGGTAATCTAGATACATTTAAAGCATTTTCATTTAACTGAACTTGTACTTGTTTACCGGTAACATCAAATAGTAAAGCTTGTTTTAACTCTACTCCATTCTTTAATTGAATACTAATTTTATCTGTACTTGGATTTGGGTACACTAATACATTTGCAGTTAAATCACTAGTGTTACTATCAACTTTTTCTACAAGTCCTGTAATTTTTCTAATTCTATTATTACCTCGATCAACAACGTATAAATTATCTTCTTTATCAAATGCTAATCCTGTAGGATTTTGTAATTCTGCATCTATAGCTAAACCTCCATCTCCAGAAAATCCAGCTGTACCTGTACCAGCAACAGTAGAAATAATTCTTGTAGATATTTCTATTTTACGTATACGGTTATTACCACGATCAACTACATATAGATCATTATTTATGTCTATTGCTAAACCTAAAGGATTCGATAATTGTGCATCTTTTGCAAGTTTTCCATCGCCTGAAAAACCAATATCTCCAGTACCTGCTATTGTTGTTATAATACCAGAATTTAAGTCTATTTTACGTATTCTTTCGTTACCTGTATCTGCAATAAAAAGATTTCCAAAGTTATCTAAAGCCAATCCCGTAGGATTTGATAGTTGTGCATTTTTTGCAAGTTTTCCATCACCTGAAAAACCTGCTTCTCCTGTCCCTGCAACATCAGAAATTTCTCCTGTTGCAAAATCTACTCTACGCACACTGCTATCACCATTTACAGAAACATATAAGTTTCCTGATTTGTCAAAAACAACATTAAAAGGTCCTGCAAGATTTGCATTAATATTAGGTTGTTCCTTTTCGGATTTAGCACCAACCAAGGTAATTGCTTTGCCTGAATTTACATTTACTTTTCTAATTCTTAAGTTAGATAATTCTGCTATATAAAGATTATCGAATTCATCAAAAGTAACACCTGTTGGAGTTCTTAGAGCATCAATAGCAAATTTATCTTCATTTCTTACCACTGTACTAATAATGCCAGTTTCAGCATTCACTTTACGAATACTATTGTTATATGTATCAGCTATATATAAGTTCTGATTCTTATCTAATGTTAAGTTAAAAGGTAAATTTAATCTTGCTGAAGTTGCTTTCTCACCGTCACCAGAAAAGCCAGTTTTTCCATTTCCTGCAATAGTAGTAATCTGCTGTGCAAAAATTAAAGTAGAGCATAACATGAAAACTACAATTAAGTAATTTTTTTTCATAACTAAAGGGGTTTAATTTTTTCTATAGCAATTAATAGTTAGCTAAAATACAATATTCTAAATGAGTTTTCTTAAAATTTTCTTAAAAAAAAGTGTAACAGAAATGTTAAAGATTCGTCTATGTAATAAAGAAAGTACTTAAAAATGAAGAATTTCTATAAAATACTTTTTGCTTTTATCCTTTGTTTTTCTATAGGTTTATTTATTAGTTTTCTTTCTATAAATACAACTCTTAAAAAAACATCTTCAGATCACCTTATTACTAAACTTCCACCTATCAGTTTTCATAAAACTGTTCAGGTAGGATAAGTAGACTTTTCAACATTATATATTATTACTATTAGTTTATTTAAAATTTTAAAAAAGATTTAGTTTCTATTATAGTTTGTTAATTTGTTAAATAAAAATTTAGCTTTTCATTTTGATAATTCACTTTTAAAAAAGAATGAACATTAGTTAACAAAACAATAAGTCTTTAAAGTATTAATTTTCAATAGAATTATAGATGTTATAAACATTCAGTTAATAATGATTATGAACTTATTTTTTTAATATTTATAATATTGTTATTTGTTAAAAAAAGGTCATTTTTTTATGTATAACTATATCTAAAAAAATCACAAAATAATTTGGTTGATGTAGCTTTAGTATTGTATTAAAAATTATAGATAAACAACAAAATTTTATTATTAGAATTAATAGCTATTTTATTAACATTATAAAAATAATTGTATTCATTTGATTATTATACTCTTATAGTTTTTGATTAACAATTACTATAATTTATGTTTATAACCATGTTTTATAGTAAATTTGTATGATAACTTTTAAATATATTATGAATATAGCTATTGGTAATGATCATGCAGGTACAGAGTATAAATTTGAGATAGTAAAAGAGTTAGAATCTAAAGGATTTACAGTTCAAAATTTTGGTACTGATGATTCTAATAGTGTAGATTATCCAGATTTCATTCATCCGGTAGCTAATGCTGTTGAAAATAAAGAAGCAGATTTAGGAATTATAATTTGCGGTAGTGGCAATGGCGCTCAGATGACAGCTAATAAACATCAAAATATAAGAGCTGCACTTTGTTGGAATAATGAATTAGTAGCTCTAGCACGCCAACACAATAATGCTAATATACTTAGCATACCTGCACGCTTTGTTTCTATACATCAAGCAAAGACCTTTGTAGAAATTTTTATATCAACCGAATTTGAAGGTGGTCGTCATCAAAATAGGGTGAATAAAATTGCAACAACCTGCTAATTTATGTTATGGGTTTGTAAAAAATTTAATGAACTTACCTTAAAAGAATTTCATAATATTCTAAAATTACGAATAGATATTTTTGTAGTAGAGCAAGAATGTGCATATCACGAATTAGATGATAAAGACCAAAAAGCATTTCATTTATTCGCTTTCGAAGAAGAGAATCCTAATCAAATAATTGCTTATACAAGAATTTTTAAACCAGGTGATTATTATAAAGAAGCAGCTTTTGGTAGAGTAGTAGTGCATCCAAATCATAGAAAAGAAAAACTAGGATATCTATTAGTTGAAAAAACAATTGATTTTATTTTTAAAGAATTTAAAGATGCTTCGATAAGAATAAGTGCTCAAACCTATCTAAAAAAATTCTATACATCTTTTAATTTCAGTAAAGTAGGTGAAGAATATTTAGATGATGGAATTCCTCATATTGATATGATACGAAACTAATTTTTTAGATTCCTTTTTTGTACATTAGCACTTCTCATTTTACAAATATTTTAAGTACGATTTATGGCAGAAGACAAAGAAAAAACAGCAAAATTAAAAGCACTACAGCTTACATTAGATAAATTAGATAAAACATACGGAAAAGGCTCTGTAATGCGCCTTGGTGATGATGTAACAGAAGAAGTAGATGCGATTTCATCAGGTTCTTTAGGATTGGATTTAGCTTTAGGTGTTGGTGGATATCCTAGAGGTAGAGTTATAGAAATTTATGGACCAGAATCTTCAGGTAAAACAACATTAACATTACATGCTATTGCAGAAGCACAAAAAGCAGGCGGAATAGCTGCTTTTATAGACGCGGAGCATGCTTTTGATCGTTTTTATGCTGAGAAATTAGGAATAGAAATAGGTGATTTAATTATTTCTCAACCAGATCATGGTGAACAAGCTTTAGAGATTACAGACAATCTTATTCGTTCTGGGGCTGTAGATATAGTTGTAATTGATTCAGTTGCTGCATTAACACCTAAAAGTGAAATAGAGGGCGAAATGGGCGATTCTAAAATGGGTTTACATGCTCGTTTAATGTCACAAGCACTTCGTAAACTTACAGGTACAATTAGTAAAACAAATTGTACAGTAATTTTTATTAATCAGCTTCGCGAAAAGATAGGAGTAATGTTTGGTAATCCAGAAACAACTACTGGTGGTAATGCCTTAAAATTTTATGCTTCTGTGCGTTTAGATATTAGACGTAGAACTCAGATTAAAGATGGCGATAAAGTTATTGGTAATAGCACTAAGGTAAAAGTGGTAAAAAATAAAGTAGCACCACCTTTTCAAACAGCCGAATTTGACATTATGTATGGAGAGGGGATTTCTAAAGTTGGAGAGGTTTTAGATTTAGGTGTTGAATATGGAATTATTAAGAAAAGCGGTTCTTGGTTTAGTTACGGAGAGACAAAATTAGGTCAAGGTAGAGACGCTGTTAAATTACTAATTAAGGATAATCCAGATTTAGCAGAAGAACTAGAATCTAAGATTTTAGAAGAGATAGGATAAAATTTATATTTATATAGTAAACAAAAACCCGAACAAACGTGTTCGGGTTTTTGTTTGAAATTATACTAAAACTATTTATTTACTTGTTTTATATAGTTTTCTAAAGCCATAGTCATAGAAGGTGTTTCTGGTGTTGGAGCAGCTATATCTACTCTTAATCCATTTTCTTCTGCAGCTTTAACTGTTGTATTACCAAAGACAGCAATACGTGTTTTATTTTGTTCAAAATCTGGGAAATTCTCAAATAAAGACTGAATACCAGAAGGACTAAAGAATACTAAAATATCGTAGTAAACATTTTGAAGATCAGATAGATCACTAACTACGGTTCTATATAAAATAGCTCTTTGCCAATTAACACCTAATTCATCTAAAATCTGAGGAACCACAGGCTTTAACTTATCTGCAGATGGCAATAAGAATTTTTCGTCTTTATGCTTTTTAATTTGCTTTGTTAGATCTTGAAAAGTACGCTCACCAACATAAATCTTACGCTTTCTATAAACAACATATTTTTGTAAATAGTAGGCAACGGCTTCAGACTGACAGAAATATTTCATATCATCTGGCACTTTAAAACGCATCTCTTCAGCTAACCTAAAATAGTTATCTACTGCATTTCTACTAGTAAAAATAACAGCAGTAAAATTTGAAAAATCAATTTTTTGATTCCTTACTTCTCTAGCACTTTCACCTTCTACATGAATAAAAGATCTAAAGTCAATCTTAACTTTTTGCTTTTCTGATAAATTAAAATAAGGCGATGGCTTATCGTTGCTAGGCGCTGGTTGGGAAACTAAAATGGTTTTAACTTTCATACTCTTCTTATTATTTTAGTTTTTACAATATGAATAGCCTGTATAATAGGATTATAGGTGCTATTTCAAGGGCGCAAAGGTACAAAATAAAATAGAATATCTTGCTCAAAATCATCTTTTGATTATTTTTTATAATCAGAACATAATAAAATAATAGCAAAACAAGAGCCACAATAAATACCAAAAAAGAAAAGCCAATTGAGTTATATTTAAGGTAGGTCGCAAGCAATAAAAAAGGAAAAATTAACAAGCAAAAATTACTTAAATAACTCACTTTAAGATAAGTAACATATTCAAATTCTTTCTCTTTCTCAAAGAGAACAGCAAGTAATTTTCCTATAAAAAAGCGAACAACAAAAAAAGTAAAAACACCTGCAAGTATAGTTAAGAAGAATGAAAACTCTAATTCATGAGCAACAGAATTAAAAGCTTTATTTGATATAAAAATGGTTATTGAAAAGGTTAATATCTGTATTATTCCGAAAATTATATGAAAATTATTAATCAATAAAGGCGATTGCTTCTGATATATTACTAAATAATTCTTTGAATAAAGCAAAGAAAATAGTTTTGAGAAACGCTGATTATTTACATATTTAGATGCTACAAATAAACCAAACAAGAGAACAAAAAGAATAGTAATCCAATCTTTACTTATAAAAATTCGTTCTGTAGCTTCGATCATTAAAAAAGGTTCTTTTAGCGCAACAATGTTAACACAAAATTAGCAATTAAAAGTTTTATCTTTGGCAACTAAATTTAGATAATGCAAGACACGCTTGTAATCATTCCTACTTACAACGAAAAAGATAATATAGAAAATATTATCAAAGCAGTGTTCTTACAAGACAATTACTTACATATTTTAGTGGTTGATGACTCTTCACCTGATGAAACATATAAAATAGTACAAAAATTACAAGGGCTCTACCCAGATAGACTATACTTAGAAATAAGAAATGAAAAAAAAGGATTAGGAGCAGCTTATATTCATGGTTTTAAATGGGCTCTAGAAAGAAATTATGAGTATATCATAGAAATGGATGCTGATTTTTCTCACGACCCACATGATTTAATAAAACTTCATAACACATGTAGAATCGATGGGTTTGATGTTTCGGTTGGCTCACGATATGTAAATAATCAAGTGAACGTAGTAAATTGGGATATTAAACGCTTGTTATTATCATACTTTGCTTCGAGATATGTTCGATTAATAACGAGAATTCCTATAAATGATACCACTGCGGGTTTTGTTTGTTATAAGCGAAAAGTTCTTGAAACTATTCGACTAGATAAGATAAAATTTATTGGTTATGCTTTCCAAATAGAGATGAAATTTAAAGCCTGGAAACATGGATTTAAAATAAAAGAGATTCCTGTAATTTTTACAGATAGAAAATACGGCGAATCAAAAATGGATAGTAAAATTATTAACGAAGCAGTGTTTGGGGTGTTAAAAATGAGATTAAAAGGATTACCTGCTAAATAATGAAACAGACACTTATAAAAAATGCAACGATCATTAATGAAGGGAAAAACTTTATTGGTGATGTTTTAATTGATGGTAATTTCATTAAAAAGATAAGTACTTCAATTAAGAATGTAGACGCAGAGGTTATTTATGCAGATGGTAAATTATTAATACCAGGTGTAATAGATGATCAAGTACATTTTAGAGAACCAGGGCTTACCCATAAAGCAACCATAGAAACTGAAAGTAGGGCTGCAGTAGCTGGCGGTATTACCAGTTTTATTGAAATGCCCAATACAGTACCGCAAGCAACAACGCAAAAATTGTTGGAAGATAAATTTGAAATAGCTTCTAAGACTTCTTATGCTAATTTTTCTTTTATGTTTGGCGGCACAAATGATAATTTAGAAGAGCTACTAAAAACTGACCCTCAAAAAGTAGCCGCAATAAAATTATTTTTAGGTTCTTCAACAGGAAATATGTTGGTAGATAATAAAGAAGTTTTGCGTAAAATATTTTCTTCAACTAAAATGATTATAGCTGTGCATTGCGAAGATGAAGCTACAATCCGAAAAAACATTGATAAAGCCAAGAATAAATACGGAGATGATATTCCTATAGAATTGCACCCTAAGATTCGCAGCGAAGAAGCGTGTTATTTATCATCGTCAAAAGCCATTGCTCTAGCTAAAGAAACAGGAGCACGCTTACATGTTTTTCATCTTTCAACAGCAAAAGAAACGGAATTATTTAGAAACGATATACCTCTTGAAGAAAAACAAATTACAGCTGAAGTTTGTACACATCATTTATGGTTTGATGATTCTTATTATAAGGAAAAAGGAACTCATATTAAGTGGAATCCTGCAGTAAAAACAAAAGAAGACAAAGAAGGTCTATGGAAGGCTTTATTAGATGATAGAATTGATGTTTTAGCAACCGATCATGCACCGCATACTTTAGAAGAAAAGGCACAAGTTTATACGAAAGCACCTAGCGGAGGACCTTTAGTGCAACATGCTCTTTTAGCGATGCTAGAGGCATATAATCAGGGTAAAATTTCTTTAGAAAAGATGGTAGAGAAAATGTGCCATAATCCAGCAAAATTATTCCAAATAGAAAAGCGTGGATTTATAAGAGAAGGCTATTACGCAGATTTAGTATTGGTAGATTTGAACGAACCTCAAACTGTTTCAAAAGAAAATATTTTGTATAAATGTGGCTGGTCTCCATTTGAAGGAACTACTTTTAAATCAACTGTTTCTCATACTTTTGTAAATGGGCATTTGATTTACGATCAAGGTAAATTTAATGATGATCAAAAAGGAAAGCACTTAACTTTTAATCGATAGTTATTTGAAGAATACGATAATCATAGTGTGCATTCTAATAGTAACATCCTGTACTAGTAGAACGATTTATAAAAAACCGGATGATTTAATACCAAAAGATCAAATGGTAGATTTATGGACCGATATTTACATTGCTCATAGCGCACGTACAGTTAAGAATATAAAACTTGAACGCAGGTTAAACTATATGCCTCTGGTTTATGATAAGTTTAAGATCGATAGCACACGTTTTATGCGAAGTAATATATACTACACATCTCGAATAGAAGAGTACGAGAAAATGCTAAAACAAGTTCAAGATAATATTCATAAACTTAAGGAGAAATACGATCTTAAAAAGGATGATTTAGACCCAGATTTACCAATTTTAAAAAGAGATTCTTTAATTAGATTAAAAAATATAAAAACCAAGGAAAGACTAGAAAATAGATATATAGAATAGTTTTTAATTAAGATCTTTTTTATAGTAATTAGCTACGTTTTCTATCGTTTTAACTATCGATTCAAATTTAAAACTAATATCGTTTTTTATTTTATCTGAACTATAATGGTTTATATGATGCCCAGCTCTTGAAGAATGCTTTGTTAATAAGGGCTCACTTCTTGTAAAAGTAGTTTTTACCCAATCGAGCCTCCACGCTACTTCACTCATAAATTTTGAAACTTTAATAGACGGCTTTTTTACACCTAAGTTTTCTGCAATTGTAGATAAAACTGTTTTAAAAGAAACATTTTCACTCACCAAAATATAACGTTCATTAACAATATTATTATTCATTAATAAAAGCATAGATTTTGTAACATCATTTACATCTACAAAACCGGTAATACCTTCGGTATAATATTTAAATCCTTTGTAAATAGTTGTAAAAAGTTTGCCAGTTCCGCTATTCCAATATCCAGGTCCTAGAATTACTCCAGGATTTACAATTACGACATCTAATCCCTCTTGACTTGCACGCCAAACCTCCATTTCTGCTCCGTATTTGGTTATGGCATAACCATGGTGCTTTTCTTCAGAGTTCCACTCATTTTCTTCAGTGATTAGATTTCCATTTAGTGACTTACCAATAACCGCAATGGAACTCACAAAACAGAATTTTTGAACCTGATTTTCAACACAAAGATTAACTAAATTGGCTGTACCATCAATATTTATTGATCTCATTGAGCGATAATCTTTCGGGTTAAAAGACACCAACGCAGCGCAATGATAGACATGAGAGAAATTACTTTGAAAAATATCGTTTAAAGAAGAAACATCATTTAAGTTAGCATCTTTCCAAATAATCTTATCAAAAAGCGCATCAGAATTATCAGCATAATATCTAAAAACTCTTTTTACAGCCGATAAGTCACTAGTTTTTCTATGAATGGCAACAATAGAATCAAATTCTAACGAAAGATGATATAATAGATGCGAACCAACCAAACCCGTGCCTCCGGTAACTAAAATCATGCAACGAATTTAGTCTTTTTTCTATTTGCCTTTTATCTTACTACTTATAAATATATCTTTGCCTAAATTTTTAAAAAATGACTAAGAATTTAGTAGAAGAGTTACGCTGGCGCGGAATGATACACGATATTATGCCTGGCACAGAAGATCAATTGCAAAGAGAAATGACTACTGCATATATTGGTTTCGATCCTACTTCAGATTCTTTACATATAGGTAGTTTAGTGCCTATTATTCTATTAAAGCACATTTATAATTGTGGTCATAAACCAATTGCGTTAGTGGGAGGTGCTACAGGCATGATTGGTGACCCTTCAGGAAAATCAGACGAGCGCAATCTATTAACCGAAGAGCAATTAAGTCATAATGTTAATGGAATAAAGAACACACTTGATCGATTTTTAGATTTTGATGCTACAACGAAAAATGCACCGATTTTAGTCAACAATTACGATTGGATGAAAGGCTTTTCATTCATTGATTTTGCTCGAGATGTGGGTAAAAGAATCACCGTTAATTATATGATGGCTAAAGATTCTGTAAAAAAACGTGTAGGAGGAGAGGCAGGTAGTGGCATGAGTTTTACAGAATTTACTTATCAATTAATTCAAGGATACGATTTTTATCATTTACATAAGGAATACAATTGCTTATTGCAGATGGGTGGTTCAGACCAATGGGGAAATATTACCACTGGTACAGAATTAGTACGCAGAATGAATGCGCCAGAAGAAGCTAAAGCATTTGCGATGACCTGTCCGCTTATCACTAAAGCAGACGGTTCTAAATTCGGCAAATCTGAAGGTGGTAATGTATGGCTAGATGCTGATAAAACCTCTGTATATAAATTTTATCAGTTTTGGTTAAATACTTCTGATGAAGATGCCGAAAAATACATTAAGATTTTCACTTTTTTAGATAAAGCAACAATTGATGCTCTTGTAATAGGGCATAAAGAAGCTCCTCATATGCGTTTACTACAAAAGAAATTGGCTGAAGAGGTAACAATATTAGTGCACAGTAAAGAAGAACTCAATAAAGCAATCGCTGCTTCTAATATTTTATTTGGTAGATCAACATCTGAAGATTTAAAACAATTAGATGAACAAACATTTTTAGATGTGTTCGACGGCGTACCACAAGCTACAGTTAATAAAGCCGACATCAAAAACGGTCTGGATATGATAGGCGCTTTATCTGCAAAAACAAACTTTTTAAACTCTAACGGAGACGCGCGTAGAGCATTAAAAGAGAATGCTATATCTGTAAATAAAGAAAAGGTAAAAGAAGATTATAACATTACTTCTAAAGATCTTATTGCAGATAAATATGTGCTGTTACAGCGTGGTAAAAAGAGCTATTTTTTACTTAAAACCATAGATTAAAAGCTATTTTTCAACTTTAAAATACAAACTACTTGGTATTTTTTAAGAACAAAAAAGTGTTTTTTTAGATTAAAAACAGACTGACAAGTAATTCGATAGAAAACTAGCAAAATAGGTGTTTCGCTTATCGGTTTTGTGTATGGTAAGTTGCGTGTTTAAGCAACGAACTTGCTAAAATGGAACAAACCCAAAGGGAAATCCGTAGGATTTTCCGAGTAGCACGGACCTAAGTAATTAATTATACACGTTGTTGTGCTTTCATTAATTATTTTTTAAACTATTCTTTTCTAAATTGTATCGATTTGATATGAATCTCTTTTCCCTCCGATCCTAAGAATATGAAATTAATTGGCGCATTTATAGTTTTCATATCTGCTGTTTCGAATTTAGAAGTTTTAATTTCAAATGTTTCCCATGTCTTCGTTAGTTCTATTCTAACTCTTGATTCTGAACCATCAGGAGGATCTTTAGTGTCTTTCATTGCTATATCGAAAACTTCACCGCCTTTGTTTCCTTTCATTTCAATGAATATTTTAGAATAACTTGAAAAGTCCATCTCATTGACTCTTCCATTCAATGCATTTACTCCAAAATATGGTGCACCCCAAATAAATTTGTCCTCTGGGTATTTTATTACTAAATAGTCTTTTTCATTCGAAAAAAAACTTTCTCCTACTCCAGAAGCCGAATACTTTAAAACAAATCCTGTTGGCACTTTTCCGTTAATTAAAATACTTAAATAATCTGCATCTGCGAATGAATATAAAATACCACTAAATTCAAGTTTCGTTTGTTCGTCAAAGTTTGTTTGAGAATTTTCTATCATTTCTATGAGTTTGTTGCCCATCAAGATTTGCTCTTCATATAATGAATTAATAGAGGATTCATATATGGCACCTATTAAAATAATTTTACTTGAGTTATCTCTTAAAACTTCTAAAAAATGGTTTGGAACAATCCCGTTTTCATCATTAAAATTCCAAGGATTCATAAAAAGTTCTAGTCCAGAATTTTTAAATTTGGACACCCATTCTTTATTTCTATTTTGCATAGTTTCATGGTATTGATCTTCTTTTTTTTTAATTTGACTGGCCGTTGATAAGTAAGCACTTAATAATAAAGATAAATCTGAACCTTGTAAATTTTTCAAAAAGCTGGAGTTATTTAATGCATCAAGAGCACTAAGATTAGGATTGAAACTTATAGATTTTAAAGCATTTATAAATGTAATATTTATGTATGTTGCTTCCTGAATATTAATGGAATTTTTGTTTTCTGGCACATAAGTGCTAAAAATGGAGTCAGCTCTTTTAGTCATGCTAGTACGTGCTGTTATCAATAGATTTAGATCTCTAATATCAGATCTTACACTACTTGATATACTTTGTAATAAAACATTTAACTCATCTTTTTCAATTCTTTGGTCATTCCAATTATTTATTTGAAGCGCAATCAAAATTCCAATTACCACAAGAATAATCTCTCCAATCGCATATTTTAGGTACTTTCCAGCTTTTCCTTCGGAAAGTAAATTCTGTCTAATTTTTCTAAAGAATTTTATCATTGGTTAGCGGTTTCTGATAATGAAGCACAACTCTAAGGATATGAATTCGTTTTAATACTTCGACTACGCTTAGTACAGGTTAATTATATCCGACTACAAGCGAAGTTACCCTAAAATAAACTAAGATTCAAGATAAATTAACCCTCAAAGCACTATTTTTCTACTAGAAATAACATACTAGCCGGTATGTATTTAAGATAAAAAAGACGCTTTATTACATAAATAAAACAAACCACTTAGGACTTTTTGTGTTTAAGGTGTTATATCAGTGTAAATCCTAAAGTAAAAGACAATGACACAAGAAATAAAAAGAAAATTAACAAGACAAAAACTAATCGATAAAGGTTACGAACTAATCAACATGTATGGTTATCACGCAGTAAGTATCGATTTAATTATAAAAGAAGTTGGTTTAACTAAAGGTGCTTTTTATTACCACTTCGAAAATAAACATCATTTTGTTGAAGCTATTATTCAAGAACGTGTAGAAAAAGAAATTCATAGTGAATTTATAGAGCCTATCAATAAAAGAGGAAACCCTATCTTTATTTTAGGTGATTTACTACAAGATAAACTAATAAACGATGATTCTCTAGATCAAAACCTTGGTAGTCCTATAACCAATATGATAGTTGCATTAAGTTATGAACATAACGATTATAATTTAAAAAGTCAATTACACGATGTTTTAGACCAATGGAAAATAGCTATTATCAATTTATTATACAGAGGTATAGAAGATGGTTATTTAGCAAGACATATAAACACAGAACCTGTTGCAGAGTTTATTATTAATTCTATAGAAGGGGTAAGAACACTTAAAAGAACTACAAACAATAAAGCATTGTTTTATAACTATATGGAACAGTTTAAAGCATATTTAGACACGTTAAAACCGGTAAAAGAAGAGAGAAAATCTTACCTAGAGGCGTCTTAAGATTTATATTTAATCTTTAACCAACTGGCGTCTGCCTTTTTTATAAGTTTATTAGGCATTTCTTCTTTCCAACTTTCAAAAGTATTGGTAAAATATGCATTGTAAAACAAGTATAATTTACCATTTCTAATTTCGAATGTTTTCGGATTGACACTTACTTTTTCGCCTTTATCTGCCATAGCATAAGCACACCACCCACCATATTGAGGTGTATATTTAGTAGGATTCGTTTTAAATAATTCTAAATTCTCTTTCGAGGAAAAGCGATAATTAGCACCATCATGGCTATATTGATACTTTGAACTGCCTTTAACAGCTTTATTAGAAAAATAGGATACAACATCATATCCGCTGGCTATAAAGTTCTTTTGCTCATTATAATCTATTTGTTGAGCGTAGGTGTTTAAAGAAATTCCTATAAAAAGTAAGAATAAAGAAGATTTCATTTGTTTGCGATTTGAGGTCTTTGTCGCTTATGATATCATTAAATTACAACCACGTATATCAGAATTATCAAAACGACCTAAAACCTCAAAAGAACTATCACTGTAGACCTTGCCCAGATCTTGTGTAGCAATAAATGAGCATGAATTGTAATTGGCAAGATCAATTATGTTTAAACCTCCGGTTTTTCCATAAGGTAAGACACTCAAGGCATCTTCGGTATCTCTAGCCAATACTTTCATCCAATTTGGGCACTTAAAAACACCATTTTCTTTAGAATAGGCTTGGCTTAACAATTCTGTCATTCCGTATTCTGAATGAATATGCTGTACACCAAACCCACTCTTAAGTTGATTATGCAATTCATGTCTAACAATTTCTTTGCGTTGCCCTTTCATACCGCCTGTTTCCATCACAATGGTATTTTTTAAGTTGAATTGATAGGTTTCAATCAAATCTAGTAAAGCAAAGGAAACACCAATTAATAGCACTTTTTGACCATTTTCGTTCAAAAAAGACAAGTTTTCGGCTAATTTTTGATGGTCTTTAAGAAAAAACCCACTTTTTGAGTTTTTTGAAAGTTTAATTAGGTCATCAATCATATAGATCAGAGAAGATCCCTCTCTTTCAAGGTAATTTGGCAATAAAGCAAGTACAGCATAATCTTCAATGTTCCCATAAAAATACTCGAATCCTTTTAAATAGCTCTCCTTGTAAATAGAGATATCGGTTACATAATGCTTACTTGTTATTGCTCTAGTAGTACCAGAACTAGTAAAGACAGTTTTTATATCTTCTTTTGAAGATAATATTCTGTGTGTTTTAAAAAACTGAATTGGCAAAAATGGAATTTGTTCAATTTTCTTAACATCAGATGGGTGAATATATAGTAAATCGCAAAAAGAACGATAAACAAAGTTGTTTTCAAATTGATGCTTAAATATTTTTAAGGCTAAATCCTTAAAATTTGCATCAGATTGTATGTTAAAAGGGTTAAAATTCATATTTCAGATCACAAAAATAGAATTATTTAACGCAACCAATCATAATAGTTGCATCTTAAAAACACAATAAATAATAAAAAGAAATGAAGACTTTTTTTTTACTGTTTTTAACAGTATTTACCTTGTCATCTTGTAGTATATCAGACGACGCTGATAGTTTTGATATTGTAACACTTCCTATAAAAGAGGCAGTAGTACCATCAGAATTCACTTTTGGAGAGACACACCAAATAACAATTACATTTGATTTACCAAACGGATGTCACTCATTCCATAGCTTATTTTTTCAGCAAGATAATAACGAAAGAATTATAGCTGCAAATGCCATAGTAGCACTTGAGGCCACTTGTACAGAAGCAGTAATTGAAGAAAGTCATACATTTGACTTAACCGCGTTACAAAATGAAGATTACGTCTTTAAATTCTGGATAGGCGTGGATAATAGTGGAGATAATATTTTTGAAGAAATTGTGGTGCCAGTGAATCAATAAATAAAAGCCAACTATAACCATGAGTTTAGAAGAACTCATTAAAAAATGTAAAGAGAGCGACATAAGTGCTCAATCTCAGGTTTATCAGCTATATGCAGGTAAACTCTTTGCGCTGTGTTTAAAATACTCTAAAAATTATCAAGAAGCGCAAGATAATTTACAAGATGGCTTTATAACAATTTTTAAAAAGATTGAACAATACAAATCAAAAGGTTCTTTTGAAGGATGGTTAAAGCGTATTATTATTAATACAGCTTTACAAAAATATAGAGAGAAAAACGTATTAAATCTAGTTACAGAAGAAATACCAGAAGATGTAACAGTAGATTTAGACGAAGAAAATGTGTCATTAGATTTTTTATTAGATCTAATACAGCAATTACCTAATCGTTACCGATTGGTGTTTAATTTATATGTGCTAGACGGATATTCGCATAAAGAAGTTGCGGAGATTTTAAAAATATCTGAAGGCACATCAAAATCAAACCTATCTCGAGCTCGATTTATATTAAAAAATAAGCTCGAAGAACATAAATTAAAAAAAAGTAAAGTTTCGGAATAATGGGAGAGAAGAAACATATAGATAGATTATTTCAAGAAAAACTGAAGGATTATGAGGTTTTTCCTGAACCACATATTTGGGAAAATATAGAGCAACAATTAACGAAAAAGAAAAGGAGAAGAATTGTTCCGCTGTGGCTACGCTTAAGTGGCGCAGCGGCAATTCTATTATTGCTTGTAAATGGAGGTATTTGGTATTTTGATCAAGGAAGTGAAACACGACCAACCTTAGAAGAAAACACACCAGTTTTAGAGGATGTAAACTCAAAAAATCAAATAGAAGATGGTACTAATAATCAGAAAGAACCACCCGAAATAACAGTTGAATCTGAATCTGCTCAAGAAAATAACTACACTAAGCCAACTATAAATAAAGGAAACAATATAAACTCCAACAAACAATTAAGAACAATTGCTGTTATAGAAAAGGAAGAAGAACAGAATGCTAATATTGTTGAAAAGGAAACTAAAATTGCACAATCAACTGATAAAATAAACCTTGAGAAAAATATTATAAAAAAACCAGAAGATAAAAAAGCAATTAATTCTGACGAAAAATCTGCTATTGCTCAAAATAATGATATCCAAAAAGAAGACTTACAGCTAACTAAAAAAGATATTACAGACGCCATAGAAGAAAACCTTAAAGAAGAAGCTATTGCAGATTTAGGCACAAATCAAAAATGGTCAGTAGGTACCACTGTTGCTCCGGTGTATTTTAATTCTTTAAATGATGGGTCTCCGATTGATGCATCATTAATCAATAGCGATAAGGTTGCAAACACATCTTTATCTTACGGAGTAAAACTTAATTATGCATTAAATAAAAAGTTAACCCTTCAAACAGGTATTAATTCGGTTGAATTAGCTTATAAAACAAAAGGAGTTACTGCATTAATATCTTCTAGTGAATTACAATTATCAAATTCAAATATCAACACTAACATAGATGGAGTTAATTTGATAACGCTTTCTAACAATCAATTAGCTTCTCAAAGTGCTGAGCTAGATAATCAAAGAGGTTTTTTAAACTTAAGAGGAGATCTAAATCAATCATTGAGTTATATAGAGATACCTACAGAGGTTAAGTATGCTCTCTCTGATAAAAAATTAGGGGTTCATGTTGTAGGTGGTGTTAGTACCTATATTTTATATAAAAATCAAGTTTCGTTATTCAATCAAAACGGTAAAACTACGCTAGGCGAAGCTTCAAATATTAACGATGTCAATTTTAGTGGAAATTTAGGCTTAGACCTAGATTATAAGATCAATAAAAAATTATTTATAAATGTATCACCGATGTTTAAATATCAAGTGAATACATTTTCAAAAGATGACGGTGGATTTAAGCCTTATTACTTAGGAGTTTACACCGGATTGAATTTTAGGTTTTAGTTGGTTAATTATATTTGGTTGGTTACCAAATATACAAATAGCCGAACTTTTTAAAGTTCGGCTATTTTGTTTTAAAAAGGGTATTAATATTTGTACTTTCGCTTCATAAAAATTAATAACCTTATAAATATAAATATATGGAAGCAGTTGCAACTGATTTCGGAATAAAAGAAGCATTAAAACAATTAGGTGTTTCTGATGTTAATGAAGGTACTTCGACAGGATCGAATTGGTTTTCAAATGGCGAATTGATTGAATCTTACTCACCAGTAGATGGACAATTAATAGGAAAAGTAACATCAACGACTAGAGAGGATTATGACAAAGTTATGGAAGCAGCTACAACAGCTTTTAAAACCTGGAGAACGATGCCTGCACCACAACGAGGAGAAATAGTGCGTCAGTTTGGCGATAAACTTCGTGAACTAAAAGAGCCATTGGGCAAACTAGTTTCTTATGAAATGGGTAAGAGCTACCAAGAAGGTTTAGGTGAAGTTCAAGAAATGATAGATATCTGCGATTTCGCTGTTGGATTATCGCGTCAACTACATGGTTTAACAATGCATTCAGAAAGACCAGGACACAGAATGTATGAACAGTATCATCCACTTGGTGTTGTAGGTATAATTTCTGCTTTTAATTTTCCAGTAGCGGTTTGGGCTTGGAATACTGCTCTCGCTTGGATCTGTGGCGACGTTTGTATCTGGAAACCGTCTGAAAAAGCACCATTATGTGGTGTGGCATGTCAGAATATTGCTGCTACAGTTTTTAAAGACAATAATTTACCAGAAGGTATTTCCTGTTTAATAAACGGTGACTATAAAGTTGGTGAATATATGACTACAGATAAGCGCATTCCTTTAATATCTGCAACAGGCTCTACTAGAATGGGTAAAATTGTTGCAAAAACTGTTGGTGAACGTTTAGGAAAATCCTTATTAGAATTAGGCGGTAATAATGCAATTATAGTAACACCAGATGCAGATATAAAAATGACAGTAATTGGAGCTGTATTTGGCGCAGTAGGAACTTGCGGTCAGCGTTGTACTTCTACGCGTCGTTTAATAATTCACGATTCTATTTACGATAAAGTAAAAGAAGCTGTTGTTGATGCTTATAAACAATTAAGAATCGGTAATCCGCTAGACGAAAACAATCATGTTGGACCATTAATTGATAAAGATGCAGTAAAAATGTACGAATATGCGTTGGATAAAGTAGTTGAAGAAGGAGGAAATGTTGTAGTTGAAGGCGGTGTGCTAGAAGGAGAAGGCTATGAAAGTGGCTGCTACGTAAAACCAGCTATAGCTGAGGCAGATAATTCTTTTGAAATTGTACAACACGAAACATTTGCGCCAGTTTTATATTTATTAAAATATTCAGGAAATGTTGAGAATGCTATTGATGTTCAAAATGGTGTAGCTCAAGGATTATCTTCTGCAATTATGACTAATAATTTACGTGAAGCAGAAAGATTTTTATCACATGCTGGTTCAGATTGTGGTATAGCAAATGTAAACATTGGTACTTCAGGCGCAGAAATTGGCGGTGCTTTTGGGGGTGAAAAAGAAACTGGTGGCGGACGTGAATCGGGGTCAGATGCATGGAAAATATACATGAGGCGTCAGACTAATACTATTAATTACACAGCTGATTTACCTTTAGCACAAGGTATAAAGTTCGATTTATAAGATTAGATTATACTCAACTTAGATAAAAGTCACATCAACCGATGTGACTTTTTTAGTTTAAGGTGTCTAATCAGTTGACCCTTAGTTATCAAAACCCATCACAACATATAAAGTGTTAAAATTTTAGTAACTTAAGGGCAACAAACTAAAAACAATCAATCATATGAGTAAAAAAACTTCCTACCTATTAGGTATTTTGCTTACCATTATTATTGGAACTTTATTGTATTGTTATCTCTGTAACGACTGTCATTGCTTTCCATCAGACGATACCAAAAACACTATTGATGAAGATACTAATGTAGTAACCGATGTTAAACCAGCCACTTATAATCCTTTTCTTATTAAGGATGCGAATGGTGACTTATCGTTTAACATTAATGACAATTTTAACTTTAATAGTTCTAGATTTAAAATTTTAGAACCGATTTCAGCAGATGTTGATAATGCTGTTTTAAGAATTAAAGATTATTTAGATGAGAATCCTCTTAAGAGATTAAAAATTACTGGATATTACACCAGTAACGAAGATAATAATTCAGCCTACCCTAATTTAGGATTAGCAAGAGCAAATGCTGTAAAGAATTATTTAGTTTCTAAAGGAATTTCTTCAAGAGTAATTGATACTTATGGAGCTTTAAAAGATGGCTTGGTACCAGATGAGAATAATATTTACTACGGTCCTTTAGCTTACGATGTTAGAACCTTAGCTGATGGTGATAAGACCGATGACGATGCAATTAAAGCATTAGGAGATGAAATTAGAGCTAACCCATTGGTATTGTATTTCGATACAGGAGAGGCGTCTATACCTTTATCGACAGAACAACGTCAAAAATTTGCAAATATCTCTAGATACTTAGACAAAGTTGACGGTGCTACGTGTAACGTAGTTGGGCATACCGATAATACAGGAGACGCATCTAATAACATGCTGTTAGGTCAAGAGAGAGCTAATTTTGCAAGAGATTATTTGATCCGTAATGCGATTCCAGAAGGTAAGATCAAAGCAGTATCAAGAGGTCAAACGCAGCCTATTGCTGATAATAATACAGAAGAAGGCAAAGCTAAAAACAGAAGAACTGTTATAACAATTAACTAAAAATAAAACTTAAAATATAAAATTATGAATTGGTGTATATTAATTCCATTGCTAGTAGGTTTAATTTCAGCTTTATTAGGATATCTATTAGGAAAATTATTAGGAGGTGGTGATGATAGCGAGTGGAGATCACGAGTAGCTAGTTTAGAAGCAGATTTAGAAGCTTGTAGATCAAGTAAGTCGAATTTAGCATCTTTTGCTGCTACAGGTATTGCTTTTGATGCGGATGCTGCTAAAGCAGTTTTTGGTAGAAGAATTAAAGAAAATGATCTTACAATTGTAGAAGGTATTGGTCCAAAAATTCAAGGATTATTCAATGACCACGGAATAAATACCTGGAAAGAATTATCTGAAGCAGCTGTTGAAACATGCCAACGTGTTCTTGATAACGGTGGTGACAATTATAAAATTCACGACCCAGGAACTTGGCCAGAACAAGCTAGATTAGCTTACGAAGGTAAATGGCAAAAGCTATTTGATTGGCAAGAAGAATTAGATGGAGGTAAGTAAAATCTGATATCAAATAGAAAATTCTAAAAAATAGCCTCAATTGAGGCTATTTTTTATATGAAAATGATGTTAAACCAAAAGAAAAAAACCTTATTTCAATGCCAAACTATATGGGAGAAACAAGGTTATGTTTTAAGCTGAATGATTTTCAACTAATTTTAGGATACAAAGATCTAGAAAAGGTTGCGCCTTGTCAACAGGAAAAACCCTGTATTTTCTATAGGAATTTTCCTAAAATTTAGGTTTTACTTATTGATAGTTCTAAAGAACAAATAGAATAAAAGGAATTAAAAACCGTTTTTTTAGAAGCGGTTTTTTATATTTAACAGCTAAATTGGTATGAAAATTGTTTTTTAGAGAACGATAATATGTTAAATATCAAATATTTAATATAAAATAAACAGTATGAAGAAACAATTACTCATTATATTACTTTCATTATTGCTTTTTGGGTTTATTGGTGTAAACCTACAACAAGATCGTTGGTTGGCTCCAGATAAGGCAAAAACAATTAAAAACCCCATAATAGGTATAGATAAAGATTTGTCTGCAAAACGCGGTAAACGAATATTTAAGACACGTTGTATGATCTGTCATGGCCCTACCGGTATAGGAAATGGAGCAGGAGGTAAGGCTTTAAGCCCTAAACCTCAAAACTTAACATCACCGATGGTTCAAAAGCAGACAGATGGAGAAATTTTTTGGAAAATATCTAATGGTCGTAATGCTATGATTAAATGGGGACCTATTTTATCAGAAAGCGAACGCTGGGATGTTGTAAACTATGTACGCACTCTAGATAATTAGTTGTATTTTAATTTACGCAATACACGTAAAACTTCCTTAAACTTAATATAAGCCGTCTCATCCTTTAGTTTTTTAAGGTAAGGCTTAGCTTCGAGCAACTTATTTTTTGCATTTAAAAAGCCATTTAAAGAACAAATAAGATAGGTAGTAGGTAAATATTGAAGGTCTAACTTTTCATTCTTAGACAGAGATAAGCCTTTTCTTAACTTTTCTACAATTGAATTATTACTGTTGTAGAGGTGTTTTAATACTACATGATCAAACTTTGGCGGTTCAAACAATAACTCTGTTGCAATATCGTGTATACCATTATCCTTAAAATTAATAATCGTTTTTTCTAGAGGATAATATTTAAAATCTGGTTGAATACCCAGCTGAATAAACTCTGTAATAATAAATGACTGTTTGTTAAATTTTATTTTTACCTCATCTAAAGCCGAGTAAAATAAACGTACCTGTTCATTGATCAATTCTATGTCTACACGCGAATAATAAATTTCGCCATCAATCTTTTTTTGATGCCCCGCCCAACATAACACAAACTGATCTTTAAAAACTTTGTAAGTAGGTTTTAGATCATCACTATGTGAATTTAAAAAATCAAAAACGCCATTCAAGGTGTGTTCAATATTATTAGCAGCATTTTTTTCAATGGCATTAACTATAGATTTATTTGTGTTCTTTAGTTTAAAAAATGAATCTGCAGGCATAGAATTACTTCCTTGACGGAAGAAAACAGTGTCTCTACTATATTTCCAAACAGTTTTTTTAAGAGAAGTTATTTTGTTAATAGGATAAATGGTGACCAACCCAACAACTTTATGCCTAGACAATCTAGGGAAAGCAATGTTTTCGTAAGTAATTCTTGGAGGATTTATAAAATAAGCATCTACAAGATTTTGAATTTTGCTGTCATCAAAAAAATCAACACCGATAATCTTACTGCCTTTATCTTCTACACCAACAATAATATATGAGTTATTATCTGGGTTAGAATTAGAGAGTGCACAGACATGTTTTAAGAACTTACCTTTGCCCTCTTTAGTACCAAAATTTAGTCTTAGCTTTTTATCATAAAAACTATTTTCATCATTAAAAGCGAGTAAGTTTTTAATTAAAAGCCGTTTGTTAATCATTCTTAAGAAGTAGATGTAATTTCGATAAATGTACAAAAAAACCGCCTCAGAAACCTGAGGCGGCATTGGTTGAAATAAATCAACCAAAATCAACTAACCAAACCTTATCTTTATGCTTTTACAGCTATTTTCTTTGTCTTACGATTTGTTTTAAATCGTTTAGTGTTTCTTGGCTTTTGAGCCTTTCCACCTTTCTTAAACAGGATGTTTTCTCTACCTTCAAATTCATACGTCGTTCCAGATGCTCGGTGAAATAAACTGACTAATCCGTCGTTTATAACGCTCAATTCGAACTCTTCATTGTCTAAAAAATCATAATCTAATGTTAAAATTTTTAGATCGTCTCTTCCTTCTACATCATACACTACATAATCACCTACATAATCCCAATTAATTATTTCAATATTCGTGCCAAACTCATCTTTAGATGATCTAAAAGTATTTGTTGCACCAGGTGTAAATTCTAAGAAATTCTCATCATCAAATTCATTTAAAGCACCTTCTTCACTAACAAATGTTTTTTCCCAGGCGACATACTCTTGCAAGAAATATTCTATGTTGTCGTAGAACACAAGATCAAAATCGAAATTGCTTCTGTTGTATCCTATTAAATAATAAGATGTATTAGTAAAAGTATCTGTTATTCTAATTTCATCTCTAGATAATTGTGAGACTTCTAAATCTACAAATCCATCTAAGCTATGATCGATTTCTAATACTCCATTAAAAGCATCGTAATATCCTATTTGCATACCTAAACCTCCACCAACAGAGCCA
The DNA here is from genome assembly GCF_057837205.1 of Maritimimonas rapanae. NCBI lineage: Bacteria > Pseudomonadati > Bacteroidota > Flavobacteriia > Flavobacteriales > Flavobacteriaceae > Maritimimonas > Maritimimonas rapanae. The sequence continues at coordinate 455,424 of NZ_JBYQFI010000002.1, forward strand.
ATACCGACAAGATTATTGTTTGCATACAGACGTCCGTTATCGAATGAAATTGTGAAAGCTTTAGATAAAAAAGGCACTTCACCGTTTCCTGTAGTTTTATTAAAATCTACATACCATAGATCATAAGATGTAACTAATTGCCCAAGTGTTAAACTATCATCGATAAAATCATCCTCAATTGCAACAACACAAGAACTTAAAAAGGTAACGGTTAGAAAAAGTACTGATAGTAATTTAAAAGCTTTCATAAGCACAGGGTTTTAATGTTTCTATTAGCTAGAAATCAAACGCTGTGCCAAATTTTTTACTGGTAATATAAAGTCTTTTCTTTACTGATATCTGAAAGCTTAAAATAACGTTTTTTGTCTTTTAAAAAATAACTTATAATAGCCTCATTATCATTGAGTTCAAAAGGGATTTTAGATTCAATTTTAGGAGGTTTATTACCAAATTCTTCCTTAGGATCTCCAGATAAAATAAGATCTCTATCTTTTGGGCTTCTTTGAATAAAGTTACCAGTTAGAATAAGTTCATCTCCACTAATTTGAGATTCTAATTTAACTACTTTTTTGTTAAAGTAAATAGAGTCGAAAACCATAGCATTGTCAGCACTATTTGTAATTAAAGTAACTAACGTACCACTCGAACCTGGTCTACCACCTACCCAGTCTTGAAAATAAGATTTACTAAAACTTATAGGCGGTTTTTTATCGAAACTTTTGCGATCACATTGAGAAAAACTCATCATTATTGCAACTATTGGAAGTATAAAAAGTAACTTAATTTTTTTCATGATAATCAAAATTTACGAGATATAAATCAATTTAGATGCCAAAATTAATAAGCCCTTTTTTCGTTGCCTTCATAAAAATTAATAAAAGCTCTATTTACAACCTTTGTTCCACCTATAGTAGGATATTTTCCTGTAAAATACCAATCACCTAAATTTTTAGGGCAGGCCTTATGCAACCCTTCTATAGATTGAAAAATAACTTTTATCTCTGCATTTATTTCTTCAGTTTTTAATAATTGAGCAATTTTATCAGAAATTTGTTCGGCAGTAAATGGTTTGTAAATGGCCCGCACATAATTTTCTAGCTCTTCTTCTGGCACATTGTCTTGATTTTTACATTTTTTGTAAACTTCATCAACAATATGGTATTGATCGGTTTCTTTTAATAAATCGAGAGTAGCTTTAAAAGCAATAAATTTATCTATTCTTGCCATATCTATCCCATAACAATCGGGATAACGAATTTGAGGCGCAGAAGAAACTACCACAATCTTTTTAGGATTCAACCGATCTAGAATTTTAATAATACTCTTCTTAAGAGTTGTGCCTCTAACGATGCTATCATCTATAATTACGAGATTATCCGTAGGTTTTACAACACCATAGGTAACATCGTACACATGTGCTACAAGATCATCGCGACTGTTATCGTCGGCAATAAATGTTCTTAGTTTAGCGTCTTTAATGGCAATTTTTTCAATACGTGCACGCTCAGTTAGAACTTCTGTTACTTTTTCTGCAGAAATAGAGCGTTGCCCTTTAAGAATAGTCTGTAGTTTATTCTGAATTAGATAATCATCAGCCGCTTGAGCCATACCAAAAAACGAAGTTTCTGCGGTATTTGGTATATACGAAAATACCGTGTTATTGACATCATTTCCTATAGCCTCTAGAACTTTAGGGAAAATATATTTACCTAGATTTTTACGTTCTTCATAAATTTCTGCATCACTACCTCGAGAAAAATAAATGCGCTCAAACGAACAAGCTTTTTTAGGTAATTGCTCTTTGATTTGTTCTATAGAAATGGCACCATTTTTCTTAACAATAATTGCGTGAGCACGTTCTAATTCTTTAACAGACTCATAATCAACATTAAAAACAGTTTGTATTACTGGTCTTTCTGAAGCTACTACAGCCACTTCTTCATCTTTATAATAATAGGCCGGGCGAATACCTGCAGGATCTCGATACACAAAAGCATCTCCATGTCCAAATAAACCAACCATTGCATAACCACCGTCCCAGTTTTTTGATGCGCGTTGAAGAATTGTTTTAATATCTAACTCTTCTTCAATAACAGCAGAAGCTTCTTTTTTGTTAAGCCCTTTTTCTTTACAAGACTGGTAAATATTTGCTACCTCGTCATCAAGAAAATGACCTATTTTTTCCATTACAGTAACAGTATCGGTATTTTCTTTAGGGTGCATACCTAACTCGATCAATTCGTCTAACAAATCATTCGAATTGGTCATATTAAAATTACCAGCAACTATAAGATTTTTATGTTTCCAGTTATTTTGGCGAAGAAAAGGATGAACACTTTCTATACTATTTTTACCAAAGGTACCATAACGAACATGCCCTAAAAATAAATTACCAACATATGGCATGTTTTCTAATTGCCAATCAACATCATTTACTTTATCAGGATGTTTTTCTAAAACACCATTTAATCGTTCATTAATTTGTGCAAAAATATCTTGAATAGGAGACTGTTGATTTGAACGTACCCGACTAATATATCGAGTACCAGGACTTACATCGAATTTTATACTTGCAAAACCAGCACCATCTTGGCCACGGTTATGCTGTTTTTCCATCATTAAGTACATCTTATTGATTCCGTAGAAAGATGTACCATATTTTTTTTGGTAGTAATCTAGTGGTTTTAGTAATCTTACTAGTGCAATACCACATTCATGCTTAATAGCGTCGCTCATTTAGTATAAAAAAATCCGCGTTTATAGACGCGGATCGTTATTAATTTAATTCAATTTCAAATTGAGTTAGTTGCTTAAATGCATACAAGCGTTTTTTGACTTCTTCGTTTGATAGATCTACCATTCGCTCAGTTCCGAATTTCTCTACGCAAAACGATGCGAGATTAGATCCGTAAATAACGGCGTTTTTCATATTTTCAAATGAAATATCTTCTGTTTTAGCAATATAACCTGCAAACCCACCAGCAAATGTATCTCCAGCCCCAGTTGGATCGAAAACTTCAGCTAATGGCAGGGCAGGTGCGTAAAACATATTGCCATCATTAAACAATAAAGCACCATGTTCTCCTTTTTTTATAACCACATATTGAGGTCCCATTTTATGTATTTTCTTAGCAGCATTTACCAATGAATATTCACCACTTAACTGACGAGCCTCTTCATCATTTATAGTAATAACATCAATTCTTTTAATAACATCTAATAGATCATCTAAAGCAGAATTCATCCAGAAGTTCATGGTATCAAGAATAACCATTTTTGGTTTCTCGATCATTTGATCTAATACAGAATTTTGTGTTAACGGGTGTAAATTACCCAACATAACCACAGGTGCATCTTTAAATTCATCAGGCACAACAGGATTAAAATCTTCTAAAGTATTTAGTTCAGTAACTAGGGTGTCTCGAGAATTCATATCATTATGATAGCGACCACTCCAAAAAAAAGTTTTACCACCTTTAACAATTTCGATACCTGATGTATCTATATTTCTTTCGTTCAGCATATCTAAATATACTTGAGGCATATCGTCACCAACAATAGAAACAATACCGGTTCTAATTCCGAATTGAGAAGCTGCCAATCCCACGAAAGTGGCAGAACCACCTAAAATTTTATCTGTTTTACCAAAAGGTGTTTCAATAGCATCAAAAGCAACTGTACCTACAGCTAATAATTTACCCATTCTTGTTTTTTTAACGTAATTTTGCCGTTCTTATAAAAATGCGGTCATAGACCGATGCAAAAATAAGTTTAAAAAATGACTATCAAAGAAATACAGGAAGAAATTGTAGATGAGTTTTCGATGTTTGATGACTGGATGGGTCGCTATGAATATTTGATTGAATTAGGGAAATCTCTTCCGTTAATTGATGAGCAATATAAAACAGAGGATAATATTATAAAAGGATGCCAATCTAAGGTTTGGGTGCATGGAGAATTGATAGATAATAAAGTCGTTTTTACTGCAGATAGTGATGCGATTTTAACAAGAGGCTTAGTGGGTTTATTATTACGCGTCTTTTCTGAACACAAGCCTCAAGAAATTATTGATGCTGATACTAGTTTTATAGATGAGATTGGTTTAAAGGAACATTTAAGTCCTACACGAGCAAATGGATTGGTTTCTATGTTAAAGCAGCTGAAGTTATATGCTATTGCTTTTCAAACCAAATTGGCTCAATAGTAGTATCTTTGTACTAATAAAAAAAGATTATGACTGAAGTAGAAATTCAAGAAGTTGGAGATAAAATAGTAGGAGTTTTAAAGACGATTTACGATCCTGAAATTCCTGTGGATATATATGAACTTGGGTTAATCTATGACGTTTTTGTTAACGAAAATAAAGAAGCTAAAATTTTAATGACTTTAACTTCGCCAAATTGCCCTGTTGCAGAAACATTACCAGTGGAAGTTGAAGAGAAAGTAAAGGTATTGCCTGAAATAGATAATGCGGAAGTAGAGATTACTTTTGACCCAACTTGGACACAAGATATGATGAGTGAAGAAGCAAAATTAGAATTAGGTTTTTTATAAGTGTCTGAAGAAATAATCAATAGAGTCGCTAATAGTAAATTAATCACTATAGACCTTGAGGATTATTATCCTGAAGGTAGGCGAGTACTTTTAGATATTTCACAATGGCTTTATGAAGGATTGATCTTACGAGAAAAAGACTTTCGTGAAAATGTTAAAAATCATAATTGGAGCCAATACCAAGATTCTTATGTTGCTTTAACTTGTTCTAACGATGCAATCATACCATCTTGGGCTTATCTTTTAATTACCACTTATGTTTCACCTTTTGCAAAAAGAACAGTTGTTGGAAACTTGGAGTTATTAGAAACAACAATTTTTCAAGATATTATCAATGACTTAGATGTATCAGAATATCAAGATAAATTTATCGTTATTAAAGGCTGTGCAAACAAACCGATTCCAGCTACAGCTTCTACTCAATTAATTGCAAAACTACAGCCTATTGCAAAGTCTATTATGTTTGGTGAGGCGTGTTCTACCGTTCCTCTTTTTAAGAATAAGAAATAATACTTTTTTGTGACTTTTTGAACTGGAAGTGTCAAAAACGAAAAAAATGTATTTTTGCGCTTAACAACAGAAAATTAAACTAAAACTTTAAAATGAAAAAATATGTATTTGCACTTGCATTGATGTTTGGGGTAACATCGGCATTTGCGCAAACAGAAGAAGAATTAAAAATGGAGTTAGCTTCTAAAAAAGATTCTATAGCTAAATTACAAGGTAAAGCAGATGCTATTCAAGCTCAAATAGATGCGCTACCAGGCTGGAAACTAGGTGCTTTTGGTACTATTGGTGGAAACATTGCTAGCTTTGATAAATGGTACTCTAAAGGAACTCCAAATACTTCAACGGGTAATATTGGTATTACTGTAAATGGGTTCGCTAACTTACTTCAGGAAAAATATTTCTGGAGAAATTCAACTAATATTAATATTGCTTGGGTAAAGAATGATAATAAAGATAACCCAGCAGATAGTGATAGCTTTGATGCTGCTTCAGATGTATTTACATTAACCTCTTTATATGGACGTAAACTAAGTGATAAATGGGCTATTTCTGGTATGGCTGAATATAGAAGTACAATCATCGATAATTTTAATGATCCTGGATATTTAGACTTAGGTGTTGGTGCAACTTGGACACCCGCAAAAGATTTAGTTGTAACTATTCACCCATTAAACTATAATTTTGTGTTTAGTAGTGGTACTGCTATGTATGAGTCTTCTTTAGGCGCTAAGATATTAGCAGACTACACAAGACAATTACCAGCAGGCATTAACTTTAAATCAAACCTATCTGCATTTATGAGCTATGAAGATGGAGATTATTCTAATTGGACATGGATCAACTCTTTTGGCTATACTTTTTGGAAAGGAATCGGTTTAGGGTTTGAATTTGGCCTAAGAGGAAACAAACAAGAAGCATTTAATAATGCGCTAGCTAATTTTGACGCCAATGCTGTACCTGCTCAGATAATGCCAACTTTAAGTAATACAGATAACGACTTACAGTCTTATTGGTTATTAGGATTGAATTATTCATTCTAATTGGTTTTACAAAATATAAAAAAGAGCTCTCATTTTTGAGAGCTCTTTTTTATACAATCAAATTGTTAACTTAGCTTCCTAATAAAACTTTAATGGGTTTACTAATTTTCTACGCTTGCATTTCTATTTTCTTTTCTTTTTTATGTTCAATTTTAGAGGCAGTATTGCTGAGCGTTACACCAACATTTATTAATGTAAAAAAGAAAGAGGGTAAAGCTTATGCTGAAAATTTAGAAGCTTTAAAAAAGGACGTAGACAAACCATTAATTGCAATTCTTACTTTAAATACTATTGCACACACAGTTGGTGCAATTTTGGTTGGAGTACAAGCAAAAGTTGCTTATGCAGAACTATATGGGTCAAAAACAAGAACAATTTTTGGCATAAATATCACCGAAGATATTATGGTAGGTATTGTTTCTACTGTTATGACAATCTTGATCTTAGTTGCTTCAGAAATCATTCCTAAAACCATTGGCGCAACCTATTGGAAACAATTAGCCAATTTTACTAGTAAAGCTTTAAACGTGTTGATTTTTCCACTAAAGTGGACAGGAATTTTATGGCTATTACAACTCACCACAAAGTTGATTGGTGGAAAAGGACATCATGGAAGTGTATTGAGCCGAGAAGATTTTCACGCTATGGCAGATATTGCTCATGAAGAAGGTGTTTTTGAAGAATCAGAGTCGATGGTGATAAAGAATTTATTAAACTTTAAATCTATTTTAGCCAAAGACGTGATGACACCTCGAACCGTTTTACAAATGGCTCCAGAAGATGAATCGGTTAAAGAATTTTTTGATAAGAATAAAGAACTAAGATTTTCTAGAATACCAGTCTTTCAAGAAAACAGAGATCATGTTACAGGTTACGTATTAAAAGATGAAGTTTTTAAAGAGGTGGCCGAAGATCATGACAAAAAATTATTATCAGAAATAAAGCGGGAAATTTTTGTGGTAGAACGAAATGTTCCAATACCAAGTTTATTTGAAAAACTTATAAAAGCTAAAGAACATATAGCTTTAGTGGTTGATGAATATGGCTCAATAAGTGGTTTGGTAACCATGGAAGATGTTATAGAAACATTACTTGGTCTTGAAATTATGGACGAAAGTGATACAGACTCTGACATGCAACAACTTGCACGAAAGAATTGGGAAAAACGCGCTAAACGCTTAGGGATTATTGAAGATAATCCTCAAGATTAAGAATTATTCATATTCCTGATATAGAAAATCATTATACGGGAAACGCGTAATATGAATTTGTTTTACTGCTTCAAAAACTTTAGACCTGAACTCCTCTAGATTTTCTTTATTTAGTGCAGAAATAAAGATGCAATTTTCATCTAATTCAGCCATCCAGGTTTTCTTCCATTCACTTAAGGTAAAATGTGCCTTGGTTTTTTCAGTCACTAAGTCATCCTCTTCAATTATTTCATGTTTGTAGTTATCAATCTTATTAAAAACCATCAACGTAGGTTTATCTAAGCTTTTTATTTCATCTAAAATTTTACTTACTGAATCTATATGTTCTTCAAAATTAGGATGTGAAATATCTACAACATGTAACAACAAATCTGCTTCTCTAACTTCATCAAGTGTAGACTTAAAAGATTCTACTAGTTGCGTAGGTAATTTTCGAATGAATCCCACAGTGTCAGATAACAAAAACGGAATATTCTTAATTACTACTTTCCTTACTGTAGTATCAAGCGTAGCAAAGAGCTTATTTTCAGCAAAAACATCACTTTTGCTAACCACATTCATTAAAGTAGACTTGCCAACATTGGTGTAGCCAACTAATGCAACACGCACCAATTTACCGCGATTTCCACGCTGAACGGCCATTTGTCTATCTATTGTAACAAGCTTCTTTTTCAGTAAAGCAATCTTATCACGAACAATACGTCTATCTGTTTCTATTTCTGTTTCACCAGGACCTCGCATACCGATACCACCACGTTGTCTTTCAAGGTGCGTCCATAATCCAGCAAGGCGAGGAAGTAAATATTGATATTGTGCTAATTCTACTTGTGTACGAGCATAATGCGTTTGCGCTCGTTGTGCAAAAATGTCTAAAATTAAACTAGTTCTATCTAAGATCTTACAACGCAATATACGCTCTATATTCTTTTGTTGGGCAGGAGAAAGTTCGTCATCGAAAATAACGGAACCAATTTTGTTTTGGTCGACAAACTCTTCAACCTCCTCCATTTTACCAGAGCCGATAAATGTTTTAGGGTTGGGAGTGTCAATTTTTTGAGTAAATCGTTTTACAACCTCACCGCCAGCGGTATAGGTTAAAAACTCTAGCTCATCTAAATATTCTTTAGATTTTGTTTCATCTTGATGTTGTGTTATAACACCTATTAATACCGTTTTTTCAAAATCTAGAGTCTTTTTTTCGATCATGCAACAAAGGTAGTAAGTTTAGTGATTTTTCGTACTTTTCGGAGCTTAAATCATAATTTTGGATAACGCCTCAAAGAATCTCTACACAATTGCTTTTTATAATCTTGAAAACTTATTTGACATAATAGATGACCCTGATACTTTAGATAGAGATTTTACGCCAAAAGGAAGACAGAAATGGAATGAAAAGAGATACAACCAAAAGCTAAAAAAATTAGGATCAGCAATTTCACAGATAGGATTAAAAGAAACCAATAATGCGCCTATAATTGTTGGAATAGCAGAAGTTGAAAATTACCAAGTGGTAAATGATATGATCAGTACAAAGAGCTTAAGAGATTATAATTACGGTATTGTTCATTATGATTCTTCAGATGAAAGGGGTATAGAAGTTGGTCTGCTATATCAAAAAGAACATTTTGAGTTGTTAGACTCTCAGGCCTTTCCTTTATTAATATTTAACGATGAGGGTGAAAGGGATTTTACAAGAGATATATTATTTGTAAAAGGCAAAATAAAAGGAGAGTTAGTTTATATTCTTGTAAATCATTGGCCATCTAGAAGAAAAGGCACAGAAGAAACAAAATACAAACGTGTTAAAGCCGCTGAAAAAATACATCAAATAATAGAAGGGATTAGAGCAGAAACTAAAGATGCAAAAATTATTGTAATGGGTGATTTTAATGATAACCCAACCAGCCCTAGTGTAAAACAACATTTGGTTACTGACGACTTATACAACCCTTTTGAATCTATATTTGATAGAGGTAGAGGCACAGCCACGCATGATAAAGAATGGCATTTATTTGATCAGATTATATTTAGCCGAAATTTTTTCGAAGAGGACAACAGACTTACTTATAGAAGAGCTGATATTTTTGATAAACATTTCTTAAAATCTTGGAAGGGTAAGCGCAAGGGTAGCCCTTTTAGAACTTATATTGGTAAGTGGCATCAAGGCGGTTATAGCGACCACTTTCCAGTATATATAACTTTAGAGTAATAAAAAAACCTCAAGAAATTCTTGAGGTTTTTAATTGCTTAATTATTTCATTGATTTTATCTAGAACCTAAGCTTGTCCAATCATCCTGATCTTTTACTTCCCATTGAGAATTATCAGCATTTGTTCCTCTAGAAACATCCCAATCAGAATTACCAAGCGTTATCGAAGCTTTTCTAACCAACGTATGGTTTTGAGTTCCATTTGCTACACCAGCTACTTCCCAACCAGAACCAGGGTCGCCATTCCAATCACCTAACCAATCTATAATTTCAAAACTAGCTTCTGTTCCTTTAACTAAAGCAAAACCATCATCTCCATTGCTCAAGAAATTAAAAGTTTCATCAGCTTCAGCTAAAATAGCAGGATCTGCACTTCCGTGTGCTATAATATAGACTTCTCCAGGAGCAATGGTTGCACCTGAGGCAAAATTATTCCAGAATTCATATTGCCCTGGAGTAGTTGGTGCATTTGAAACATTAGGATACGCATATTCATCTAAGTTTACAACAGCACCAGTACCATTATAAATTTCTAAATATTTGTTATTACTACTTCCTTCAGCATATTCAGAGAAGAACAAGCCTATTGTCTCTGTCGAAGGAGGAGCGCAACGATCTCCAGTTAATCCAGAAGTATCATTAGTGTCTCTTAGGATTAACTGAGGAGAATTAAATTCTGATGCTATACCAACAATAGTTCCATTTCCATTAGGATAGTTGGTATCTGCAAATGAAGCATTACTACTTGTAAATATTGATACTATGTTTGTACAATCAGTAATGTTTTGACCGCCACTATAAGTGCCGTTTTCATTTTCGAATTGAACTGCTTCTATTTGAACAATTTGAGATTCAAAATCACCAGTCATTAATTCAGGTATAGTCACCGTTTTAGCATCTGGCAATGTAGCACCTTCTGCAACAAACTCTACTTGTTGATTTTGAGTTACGTTTGCCTGTAATAGACCATTAAATTCACTTAATAGCACGTCTTTTACACTTACTTTTACCTGATAACCTCTTAATAAGGTTGAAGGAGCTGAAAGACGTAAAGCAATCCCCCCAGTTTCATCTTGAATAAAAGCATTTCTATTAGACATATTATCCTCGTCTATACCAGACATGGTAATAACCCCTTCAAAATATTCATCTTCAGCAACAACTGTATCAGAACCTGTATATTTAGCTCTTACATCAGCAATTGAAACTTTTGTGCCTGTAATATTTTCTGCAAAACCAATGCGCTTTCTCTCACCATCTAATGTTAAGTCTTCTACAGTTCTAGCTAATAATTGATAAGTACTTGCAAATTTGGTTAATACACCACGGATTGTTCCGTTTCCATCAGGCACAGCAACATTAGCAAAGTCAGCAAAAGAACTTGTTCTAAATACTAAAGATTCACCAGATACATCTTGAATATTCCAGTTCGTTGCACCGCCTAAAACATTATTAGTATCATATAAGGTTTTTCCTCTGGCAGACTCTTCAAATTGCACACTAGTAAACTCTACCAATGTGTTTAAATATGCATCGGAAACGTCACTAATAGAAATCTTATTTACTAATTCATCTTCAGCAACCTCGTCACAAGATTTTATTAAAACATCAGAAAAATTATTTACAGAAATTCTACCGACAGTATCTTCGAATAATGCACCTATCTCAAGAGCGTCAAAATCTATAATTGTATATTGATCTTTTAGCCTAACATATACTTTTCTACCTGGATTGTAGATCGTATATAAGTCGGTTTGATCTACAGGAACACTAAAACCTAAAGAACCATCTAATGTTTGAAAAGAAATAGTTTTGAAAAAGTTACCACCTTGATCACTAGAAGTTACATAGGCCTCAATTACGTCATCTGCAAGATACTGCGTAGCATCACCAGAAGAAGCATCAAAAATATCTTGAACAGTTTTAGTAACCGTAAGATCAGCCGCATCACATACTACAGCTGGGATTTCGAAATCATCATCATCAACACAAGAGTTTAAAATACCGATAGCTAAAAAAGCTAAGATTAGATATTTGAATTTATACATTGTTTTCATTATATATTTTTTATTATGTTTTAATTAAAAGCTAACAGCGAAGTTTATAAAATAGGTTCTGCCGAAACCATACCAATGTTTTGGGCCAAAATCTCTTTGGTTTTCTCCATTTTCTGTATCAGTCACAAGCTCATTGTAGTTTGCAGAACGAGATTGTTCATAACCTCCAGTTCTATACGTTTTATCAAATAGATTATTTACACTTACAAAAGCACTTATATAAGTACCTTTTACACGCCAAGATTTCCCTCCGGTAAGGTTTACCAGATAATAACCATCAAACTCTTGTTGCTTTAATAATTGACGTGCAAGGTCTAAATCAATATTTGGTAAAGGATGCCCATCACTATCTTGAAAAAAGCGCTCAGTTTTATTGATTAAAGAGAAATCTACATAAGCGTTCGATAAGTAATTTCCTGTCGCGCTAATCCACCAAAATTTAGGGTCTCTATACTCTAACCCTAAAGAATAAGCTCTTTGTGGACCATTTGCTACTTTATAATCTTTAATGGTTGCTTCACCTAGATCTCTAAAACCAACTTCATTAATTGAAGTTTGATTATCTCCTGCGGTGTCAAAATTAATACCAACATTGGCATTATCTGTATAATTATGTTGCCCAATGGCAGCTACAGCTGAAGCCTTTATAGTGGGTGTAATTTGATATTCTAAACCAAACTCGCCGCCAATGTGTCTTTTATCTACATTAGTAACAACTTCTTGTAAAAAGTCTTGTTCACTATCAGCACCATCGCCGCCAAAATCTGCAAAAAAGAAATTAATTTCTGTCCCCTCTTTAAAATCAGTTACATAACCTGTTAAACGTGCTTTTAAATTAGAAGTTCTTAAAATATAACTAGCCTCTGCAGAAGTAATTTTTTCACTCTCTAAACCTGCAACGGTAAGATTATTTTCTCTTGAGTTTACAAAAGAATTGCGAATAGAAGGAGCTTTTGTCATATAACCTCCATTTAACATTAATAGATGGCGTCCTGTTATTTTATAGGTTACACCACCTTTAACACCAAAATCGTTGAATGTTAACTTTTCACTTTTCCCTAAAGAATTGTCTTCAAAAGTTTCATTAAGAAAAAGACCTTCTCTTTGATGAGAGGTACTTGTATAAGATCCGCTTATAAAGAAATCTGCCTTATCGTAATTAAATTGTAACTGTGCAAATGAGTTTAGTTGTGAAGAATTAATATCATAATTATACTTAACTCGATCTCCTATTCCTTTATTTATTTCTCCAAGGGCATCGTTTCTTAATGGTTCGCCACCTAAAGAACTAAAAGCATTTACATCAGCATAATATTGAGCACCTAATAAATCTAATGGGTTTCCAAAATTTTCTGAAGTTAAATTTTTATAAGTTGCCCCAACATCTAAAGTTAAATTATCATTTAATTTTTGGTTTAATACAGAGGTTATAGTTAGTAAGTCATCATCAGACCTGTCCTCATAAAGCATATATCTTGCAGCACCACCGTTAAGAACGTTTGATGTATTTAAGTTGGCGGCATAAAAACTATTCCAATCCACTTGAGGATTTTCAGCAATTGTAGGTAAATATCTCCAGTAATTTGGATTTGGATTTGGAGCATTTGCATTGTCAATTCTACTTCTTCCTTGTTTACCAAACTGATAAGCAACACTCGTTGTTAAAGTCGTTTTTTCATTTTCGTAAAAATGGCTTAGCATAAAAATAGGCTCTTCAATCTCTCTAATTCTTGAGTTTCTTATTTTACCATCTTGCTCGCCCCAATATGGATTGTATTCTCTACCCAATTGATTAAAAACACGCTCAGTAATTGCAGAAATACCACCCCTTCTATTAGGCGCATACATAGCCGTTGCATTTAAACTATGGTTATCATTTAGTTTGTATTCTAATGCGCCAAAAAAGCCAAATGCATCATAGATAGTACCATCTATGAAACCTTCATTTCCCCATCTTCTTGATGCAGAAATTGTATAAGCCAGACCATTTTTTTGCAAACCAGAACTATAAGTTACCATACCTCTACCAGAATATGTTCGGTTAGAGTATGAACCCGAAATTCTTAGACCAGGACGATATTTGGAAGCTCTAGTAGTGATATTTGTTGTTCCTAAAAGATCTCCAAAGCTGTAATTAGAAGGCGTTAAACCGGTTGTTAATTCTTGATTTCTAGTAACATCATTTAACCCGCCCCAGTTGTTCCACTGTGGCCTTCCATTAAATAACTTATTCATAGAAACACCATTCATTAACACCAATGCATTTTGCGAATCGTATCCTCTAATTCTAAAAAAGGCTTGGCCAAAATCGAAAGCAGCTCTGTTTTGAAAAACATCTCTAGATGCTTGTAGAAGACCAGCAGTATTTTCTGCTCTACCATCATCATCATTAAGATCATCTTCCGTTAATGAGATCAATCCACTATCTTCTTCTATTGTTGAAATATCAACGAATAAAAAAATCATTTCTAAATTAATTTCTTTACCATCTTCAACTTTAATAGGAAAACTCTGAGTTTCATAGCCATCAAGGCTAACTTCTACCACTTGATCCCCAATTGGGACATTTGTTAAAACGAAATTTCCATCCGCATCTGTTAGAGCAGATAATGAAGTACCGTTTACAGTAACTGTTACATTTGTGAGTGGTTGTTGTGACTCAGAATCGACAACTTTTCCTTTAACAGAACTGAGCGATTGCGCTAAGGTTCCTGCAAAGAAAAAAACACTTAATAACAGCATTAATACAGTTTTTTTCATAGATTATTTGAATTAATTAGGCACGCATAGCTTTTGCTATCGGCGGAAGCAAAAGTACAATTTTTCTTCACTTTTTAATAGAGAATTTAAGTAAACGAATCAGTTTTGGCTTAAAAATTGTTTTACTTTTGTTCAAATTATTTTACACATGCGAATTACACTTTTTTCTATTGTTTTTTTATTCACTTTTTTAGGATTTTGCCAAGAGAAAGGAAAACAATACAACATTAGAACAGTAGCGTTTTATAATGTTGAGAACCTGTTTGACACGATTAATGACCCGAGAAAGTTTGATGATGATAGAACACCAACAGGAAAAGACAGATATACATCAAAAATTTATTGGGATAAGATCTCGAAACTTAGCAGAGTACTAACCGAAATTGGGAGTGAAGATACGAAGACAAGTCCGGCATTAATTGGGGTTTGTGAAGTTGAAAATAGAGATGTTTTAGAAGATTTAGTAGCATCTGAACACATGAAAAAGAAGCATTATGGTATTATACATTATGACTCGCCAGACGAAAGAGGAATTGACGTTGCTTTACTATACCAAAAGAGATATTTTAAACCAATAAGTCAATCTTCGCATACGCTTTATATAACGAATAATGATAATAATAAAAGAGATTATACGAGAGATCAGTTATTAGTATCTGGTTTATTAGACGGAGAGTTAATTCATGTTATTGTTAACCATTGGCCATCAAGAAGTGGAGGCCAAGCTAGAAGTCAGCATAAAAGAATTGCTGCGGCTACTTTAAATAAAAAAATTATAGACTCATTACAACAAATTGACCCGAAAGCAAAGATTATAACTATGGGTGATTTAAACGATGATCCAATTGATAAAAGTATTAAAGAAATTATAGAAGCTAAGGCAAAAAAGGCTAAGGTTCAAAAAGATGTAGGGCTTTATAACCCTATGGCAGATATGCATCGAAGAGGTATGAACACGCTTGCATATAGAGATGGTTTAAATTTATTTGACCAAATAATATTTACACAGCCAATGCTCGAAAAAGAATATGATTCTTATCGTTTTTATAAAGCAGGAATTTATAATAAACGCTATTTAACAAATGCAAAAGGGCGTTATAAAGGATATCCTTATAGAAGCTATAGCTTTAATAATTATCAAGGTGGCTACAGCGATCATTTCCCAGTCTATATATATTTAATAAAACAAAAATAGTTAAGGCATAATTTTTGTAGATTGATCGTTGATGAAAACGAATTCACTTTTTTTACTATTTACTTTTTTAGCTTTTACTGCATTTGGTCAAAACTCTAACGAAGATTGGGTTACATATATCGACCAAAAAGAGAAAGGCCCAATGACAAAGTCTGTCAACTTGTACTACAGCTTTATGGGCAAACCAAACTATAAAAACTTATTGGTTGTAGGTACTAGTACCAGAAACTGTTTAAAAAATGGATACCCCGACGAGTTTGGATTATCTAAATTCTACATGCTTTCAGACACGATCTCAGTAAAGTTAAATGATTTAACAAAGAGTAGACTTGTTGGTGTTTTAACTTACCAATGTTCGGGTTTTGATGTTTATTATGTAAAAGACACTACAAATGTACGATCTACTATACAGAAGTATTTAGACTATAATTATGCTTTTTCTAAGAATTATTTATTGTTAAAGTATGATAAAAAATGGCAGTATTATAAAGATGAATTGATTCCGAAAGACTTGTCGGATGGTTTTTTTATGAATCACGATTTTTTAAATCAGCTTGTGCTTGAAGGAGATAATCTTTCTAAACCAAGAAAAGTTGACCATTGGATAAACTTTAGAAATGAAAGGCGTAGAGCAAGATTTATTGCCAAGATAAAACCACTTGACTTTGCAATTGATTCTGTAAAAATCTTAAAAACGCGAGATTACAAATACCAAGTTAAAATATCTCGCAAAGACTCTATTAACCCCACATCAATTTCGAAATTAACAGAAGAACTTGCTAAGATTTCAACACTCTTTTACGGTATTTACGATGGTTGGGGCACAGACCCAATAAAAGAAGATTAAGAAAAATCATATTTCATAAGCCAGTCTGTTTGCTCATCATTACCGAGCATATAAGGATGTTCACCAAACTTTTTAAAACGATGCCGTTCATAAAATCTAATGGCAGCATGATTGTGTTCCCAAACACCTAACCAGAGAAAATTAACTTTTCTTTTTTTGGCAATTTCTAAAATCTTAAGTAATGCTTTTGCGCCATAGTTTTTTCCTTGAAACTTCTGCAAAATATAAATCCGCTCTAGTTCTATTGAAGCAGATTCAAATTGTTCATTTTGAGCTTCTTCCTCATTCAATTTAACATAGCCCAGCAAATCATCATCGTTATAAATAAAGTAGAAGAATGAGTTAGGGTTGTTCAGCTGACTTTTTATGACATCTTCACTAAAAGCAACTTCCATATACTCTTTAAAATCATCAGGGTTATTATCTTTTTTAAAGGTATCAATAAAAGTTATCCTTGAAATGCTTATTAATACTTCCAAGTCATTTAACGAGCATTTTTTTAAAATTAGCGACATAACTTATAAATTGACTTTCACAATAAAATAATTTAACTTCGCTACTATAAAAAATTAATGTCTATGAAAACTTTAAAACTAGCAGCTACATTTTTTCTTTTGTTTGTTATACTCAACTCATTTGCTCAAAGAGTACATTATAAAGATAATTATTATACAATTGTTAATAGCAAGATATTTCATTTAGGATATAATGTATACAATAGCCTTACCGCTGGTGAGCGAGACACTATTTATATGATTGCGAGAGAACTATATAACGACAAAGGAAAACTAAAACCTCAATATAAAAATAGACGTAAACGAGATAGATATAAATTACCAGAAGGTTATTGGGAAGCAAAAGTACAAGCTGCAAATAATGAGAATCTTAATGTTGTTCAAGAAGAAAAAGAACAAACAATTATTGTAAAAGATGCTGAAGACAAAACGCCCTCAATAAAAGAATCAGATAATGAAAACGAACGGATAGAACAAGAAAGAGAAGAAAAGGAGAAGGCAGTAAAAGCAAAAGAATACAAAGAACAAAAAAAAGTAGAAAAGCAAGAACGCAAGGAAGATAAAAAGGAGAAAAAATCCGAAAAAAAGAAAAAGAAAAAAGAAAAAGAACTCAAACAGAAAGAGAAGGCTATAGACAGGCATGAGGATGCTCAAAAGAAATTGAGAAAAGCAGAGAAGAAGTATAAGAAGTTGAAAGAAAAAGGTGAGCTTTCACCAAATGAAGAAACGGAATGGTTAGAAAAAATAGAAAAACTAAAAGAGAAAGTAGAAAAGACCAGAAAAAAAGCAAAAAGAGCTTAAAATAACTGCTGAAATACTTCTTCAACTTTAGAAGCCAAAATCACCTTAATCTTATAGTTGGTTTTGGCTATTTTATTGAATTTAGATACAATAATGGTTGAAAAACCCAGTTTTTCAGCTTCTAAAATACGCTGATCAATCCTGTTTATGGGCCTAATTTCACCAGCAAGGCCAACCTCAGCAGCAAAACATATATACTGAGGTATGGCAACGTCTTCATTAGAAGATAGGATAGCAGCAATAACTGCTAGGTCTATTGCCGGATCATCTACTTTTATACCACCGGCAATATTTAAGAATACATCTTTAGCGCCCAATCTAAAACCAGCACGTTTTTCTAACACAGCTAATACCATGTGTAAACGTTTGATATTATAACCAGTAGCTGATCGTTGAGGTGTTCCATATACTGCAGTACTTACCAAAGCTTGTACCTCTATCATTAAAGGACGCATCCCTTCTAAGGTTGCTCCAATGGCAACACCACTAAGTGATTCATCTTTTTCTGAAATTAATATTTCCGATGGGTTCTCTACCTCACGTAAACCAGTACTTTGCATTTCATAAATACCAAGCTCAGCGGTAGACCCAAAACGATTTTTTTGAGCTCTAAGAATTCTATAGGTATGGTTTCTATCTCCTTCAAATTGCAACACCACATCTACCATATGTTCTAAAATTTTAGGACCAGCAATTGTACCTTCTTTGGTAATATGACCAATTAAAACAATAGGTGTATCAGTTTCTTTTGCAAACTTTATCAATTCTGCTGTAGTTTCTCGTATTTGTGAAATACTACCTGGCGAAGCTTCGATGTAGTCGGTATGTAATGTTTGAATAGAATCTATTACTACAACTTCTGGCCGCTCTTTCTCAATGGATTTAAAAATATTTTGTGTCTTGGTTTCAGTTAAAACGAGGCAATTTGAATTTCTATTATTCAATCGATCAGCACGCATTTTAATTTGTGATTGACTTTCTTCACCAGATACATACAATACTTTCTTTGTAATTGTTAGTGCAACTTGCAGCAATAATGTTGATTTACCGATACCAGGTTCACCACCTAAAAGCGTTACTGAGCCTTTTACCAAACCGCCACCTAAAACACGATTTAACTCATTATTTTGAGTATAGATTCTATCTTCTTTAGTGATAGAAACCTCATCAATTTTAACTGGTTTAGAAATTTTCTTAGCGGATGAACTTTGCTTCCAAGCTCTTTTTTCTTCTTTTTGAATAACCCCTTCAACGATGGTATTCCATTCATTACAGGCAGTACACTTACCTACCCACTTTGCGTATTGTGTACCGCAATTCTGGCAAAAAAAAGAGGTTTTGGTTTTAGGCATTTTTTAGTTCAGTAGTTTTTCCGTTAAAAACAGCATAGGTAAAATGAGATATCCAATCACCAGTATTTATATAAGTAGATTTTTCATTAAGCTGAATCGTCATAGGTAAATGTCGATGTCCAAACAAAAAATAATCAAAGTGCTTAGTTTCTAATTTTTTCTTACAGTATTGTACTAGCCATTCGTTTTCTTCACCTAAAAATTTAGCATCTTCATCACCCGAAATCAATTTATTTTTAGTAGAAAGATAAACGCCTAGTTTAATTCCCCAATCTGGGTGCATCCAGCGATATAACCATTTAGACAATGGATTTGTAAACACCTTTTTCATACGTTTATATCCTTTATCTCCTGGACCTAATCCATCACCATGTCCGATAAGGAATATTTTATCATTTATAACAAATTCTTTAGGTTCATGATATGCTGGAATATTCAATTCTGTTTCAAAATAGTCTCGCATCCAGAGATCGTGATTTCCTACAAAAAAATGAATATCAATACCATTATCCTTTAGTTCTGCAAGCTTTCCTAATACACGGACAAACCCTTTTGGAACAACAGTTTTATATTCGAACCAAAAATCAAAAAGATCACCCAATAAAAAAATGCTATGAGCATCCTGCTTGACATCGTCTAACCAAGCCACAAATTTCTTTTCGCGTACCAAACTGTCTTTATGGTTCGGAATGCCCAAATGTTGGTCTGAAGCGATATAAACTTTTTTGTTAGCAGGTAGATTTATGGTCATCCTTTATTAAAGACGTTTAAGGCTTTTTGATATTCGTCTAAATGTTGATCAGAAGCAAACCACTCGGCATACGAATTTTGCGTTTCATACAATTTCAACGAATGCAATTTAACACTTTGCGGTAAATGTTGCTGAATAATAGACGCGAAATCAGCGATCATATTTTCGCTAGTTGGTTGATAATCTACTAAGATTACCTTTGGAGAATGTTCTTTAATTTTTTCAGCTAATTCAGCATGTGGTGAATTTTTATTTAGAATAGTTGCATGATCAAAAACATCTACTATTTGCGATTTTACAATTTTTTTAAGATCACCAAAATCGAGTACCATTCCGTTTTTTACATGTTCAGCATCATTAATTGGCGAACCAATTACAGTAACATATAATTGATAACTATGACCATGCACATTTTTACATTTACCATCATAACCATACAAAGCATGTGCAGTTTCAAAATCAAAATGTTTGGTGATTCTTATAATACTCATCCTAAATTACATTTAATGCTTTACCCACTTTAGTAAACGCTGCAATCGCTTTATCTAAGTGTTCTTTTTCGTGTGCAGCAGATAACTGAACTCTAATTCTGGCTTTTTCTCTTGGTACTACCGGGAAAAAGAAACCTATAACATAAATACCTTCTTTTAGTAATTCATTTGCCATAGTTTGAGATAGCTTGGCATCATACAACATTACCGGTACAATGGCAGCATCTGCACCAACAAGATCAAAACCAGCTTCTTCCATTCCTTTACGGAAATAATTGGTATTCCTTTCTAGTTTATCACGTAAGGAAGTATCATTTGCGAGTAAATCAAATACTTTTATCGAAGCTCCAACAATAGCAGGAGCCAATGAGTTTGAAAATAAATATGGACGTGAACGCTGGCGTAAAATTTCTATAATTTCTTTTTTAGCTGTAGTATAACCTCCCATAGCACCACCTAGTGCTTTTCCTAAAGTTCCGGTAACAATATCTACACGTTTTAATACATCTTTTAATTCGAGTGTTCCTCTTCCGGTTTTACCGATAAACCCAGCCGCATGACATTCGTCTACCATCACCATGGCATCATACTTGTCTGCTAGATCACAAATCTTATCAAGATCGGCAACGATACCATCCATAGAAAATACACCATCTGTTACAATTATCTTGAAACGGGCACCAGCTTCATTTGCTTCTTTTAGTCGAGCTTCAAGTTCTTCCATATTATTATTTTCATAACGATAACGTGCAGCTTTACACAAACGCACACCGTCTATAATAGAAGCATGATTCAATGAATCAGAAATAATGGCATCTTCTTTTGTAAGTAAAGGTTCAAAAACACCACCATTGGCATCGAAGGCTGCAGCATAAAGAATAGTATCTTCAAAACCATAGAAATCGGCTATTTTTTGTTCTAGTTCTTTATGAATGTCTTGTGTACCACATATAAAACGGACAGAAGACATCCCGAATCCATGTGTATCCATGGTATCTTTTGCTGCTTGAATAACCTGAGGATGATTTGATAAACCTAAATAATTATTGGCACAAAAATTAATTACTTCTTCACCTGTCGATATTTTTATTACCGCTTCTTGAGGTGAAGTAATAATTCGTTCAGATTTATATAGACCAGCATCTTTAATGCTTTGTATTTCATTTTGTAAGTGTTCTTTAATACTACCGTACATGCTCTATTTAAATTTATTGACACAAAGGTAATCGAATTCTGAAATTAATTTGTTAGGAAAAACTAACTTTGTCGATAAGAAACTTTGAAGATGGCAAGAGACGAAGCATTAAAAGAATGTTGGGAAGAATTAAAAACAATTTTATCAGATAAGTTTTCTGACGGAGAAGACTTAGATATTGATGGTATTATTTACATGATTGGTGTTCAAGAATTAGGGCAAGGGTATCGTAAATTTAAAAAAGACGAAAAGGTAAATCTAATGCATATCGCTATTTGTAGATTACTCGAACCACTTGGATATTATGAATTTGACTTTTTTGATAAAGACGGTTGGCCACATTACAAAGTAAAAGAAGAACTTCCTTTTTTAAAACCTGGTGAACAAAGTATAATGATGAAAGAAGCAATTGTAAATTACTTTGTAGAAAAAGAAGTTATATAGCTTCAAAATATTTTCCTGGTAAAGGCCTCACAACAGATTTTAGTTCAAGTTTTAGCAGCAAAGATGCTGTTTTATGAATAGGATAATTACAATGTAAAGCAATAATATCTAATTGCTGTTTACCTTCCTTTAGTAGATAATTATAGATTTGTTTTTCTTCATCTTTTAGGTCAATAAATAATTTCTTTTGAAGTATTTTTTGTTGAGAATCTTCAACCTTTTTCCAATTTAAAATATAGGCAATATCTTTTGCTGATGCTAAAACAGATGCTCTATTTGTTTTAATTAAGTTATTGCAGCCTGCACTATAAGCATCTGTTACTCTACCAGGTACCGCAAACACATCTCGATTGTAAGAATTTGCAATATCTGCAGTAATTAAAGAACCTCCTTTTTCGGCAGATTCAATCACTATTGTGGCCTGTGATAAACCAGCAACGATACGATTTCGTTTCACAAAATTTTCTCTATCTGGTTTTGAATCCGACCAAAAATCAGTTAATAGACCACCATTTTCTTGCATTTTTTGAGCATCCTTTTTATGAATTGTAGGATATACTCGATCTAAACCATGAGCTAAAACAGCAATGGTTTGTAAATTGTTTTTTATTGCCTGTTGATGCGCAAAAATATCTACTCCATAGGCTAAGCCACTAACAATAATTGGATTGTACTCTTTTAGATCTTCTACTAGCTTTTTGATAAAGTCTCGACCATAGTTAGTGATTTGACGAGTACCAACAATGCTAATAATATTCTGTTGATCAAAATTAACTTTACCTTGTTGAAATAAGATAAGAGGAGCATCATAGCAATGCTTTAAACGCGCAGGATAATTTTTGTCGTAAAATGATATAACATCAATGTTATTTTTCTCTATAAAGTTTAGCTCAGCTTCAGTTCTTTCAAAAATTGATTTATCATTTAACCCTTTTATAATAGAATTTCCAATTCCGGGAATCTTAAGCAACGATTGCTTTTTTTCTTTAAATACACTTTCTGGGCTACCACAATGCATTATTAGTTTCTTAGCAATTACATCTCCAATGCCATCAATCCGCGAAAGCGCCATTAAAAAGTAGTTTGTACTTGTTTTCAAGCGAATTTTTTGATTTTCAAGATACAAAGTTTTGTTAATAAAAATTAACTCATACCATTGACTCACCTGCATTTTTTTTTACTTTTGTTTTTCAATGAAACTAGCCGAATATATTAGTGACCTCCTCTACCGCTACGAATGCGTTATAATACCAGATTTTGGCGGGTTTGTCACAAATACCAAATCGGCAGGAATTAGTTCTTATTCGAACACATTTTATCCTCCTCACAAACAAATCACATTTAATAACCATTTAAAAAATAATGATGGTTTATTGGCAAATTATATTGCATCTGTAGATAAAATGCCATTTAAATGCGCTATGAACTTCATTAAGTTCGAGGTGAAACAATGGAGAGAAGAATTAAGAGATACAGATTTGGTTTTAGATAAGATAGGCAAGCTTAGTTTAAAAGACAACGCAATTATTTTTGAACCTCAAAAGAATACAAATTATTTAACAGAATCATTTGGATTGAGTTCAGTAGTTTCTCCAGAAATTAAACGTGAAGTTTATAAAGAGCAGGTAGAAAAGATTGAAGAAAAAGCTCCGATCTTAATTACCGAGCAAGCAAAAGAGTCTCCAAACTATTTAAAATATGCTGCTATTTTTCTTTTAGGGTTGTCTATTTTAGGGTTTGGAGGAAATGCACTTTACAAGAATTATAAGAATAACCAGCAAATAGCAGTTGCTAAAGAGCAGCAAAAAGAAATAGAAGGAAAAATTCAAGAAGCAACTTTTATTGTCTCTGATGAATTACCATCTATTTTATTAAATGCTACTAGAACTACTTATCCTTACCATGTGGTTGCTGGCGCTTTTCGTTTTCCTGATAATGCAGATAAAAAGGTTAGACAATTAAAAGCACAAGGATTTGAGAATGCTCGAATTTTAGGCGTTAATCAATGGGGGTTAACACAAGTTTCTTTTGACAGTTATGATTCTAGAAACGAAGCATTGCAAAGCCTAGTAACGGTAAGGCACACCATTGATAATGATGCTTGGTTATTAGTTCAAGACCTTTAATTTTTCACTACTTTTTGTTTATTTCTAGATAGTGAATTGGCTATCTTTGCCAAAAATTCTAACATACTTTTTCCCCGCGAAAGCGAAAATAAATTCAGTTTATGAAAGCTAAAACTCCAAAAGAATCTTTAACCATGGTAACAGATTTGGTATTGCCAGGAGAAACGAATCCTTTAAATAACCTTTTTGGAGGTGAATTATTAGCAAGAATGGATAGAGCATGTAGTATAGCTGCAAGACGTCATTCAAGTAGAATAGTGGTCACTGCTTCGGTTAATCATGTGGCTTTTAATAAGGCCGTACCTGTTGGTAGTGTTTTGATGATAGAAGCTAAAGTATCTCGCGCTTTTAGATCGTCTATGGAAGTGTATGCTGACGTTTGGATAGAAGATCGAGAAAGTGGTGAAAAAACAAAAGCTAATGAGGCAATTTATACTTTTGTTGCTGTAGATAGAACAGGTACACCTGTAAAAGTACCAGAGATCAAACCTGAAACAGACCTTGAAAAAGAACGTTATGACGGGGCTTTACGTAGAAAACAACTGAGTTTAGTACTTTCAGGAAGGATGAAGCCTAGTGAAGCTAATGAACTAAGAGCTTTATTTACCAGCTAAAGCAACTATATTATTGCCGTTAGTAATCCAAGTTTCAGGATTTTGAACTAATGTGTTTTTAAACAAACTAAATTCTAAAATAGTTTTACCAGTAATGGCATCAGTGTGAATAGTACCTATTTTTTGTTTAGTATTAACAGATTGTCCTGACTTTACAGTAACTGTTTTTAAGTTTTTATAGACTGAAATGTAATTACCATGTTGGATTAACACCATTTTTTTACGACCTGGCTGTAGCTGAATGGCTAGTACTTTACCTTTAAAAATTGAACGTGCCTGAGCCTGTTCTTCGGTCGCTAAATGAATACCATGACTTTGGATTGTAATGCCAGGCATGGTAGGATGTTTTTGTTTACCATACCTTCTAACAACTACATATCTTTCGATAGGCCAAGGCAACTTACCTTTATTGGCAACAAAATTAGAAGCGACTAATTTTTCTTCTGGAGACATGGTAAAAGAAGAAGATTTTTTATTCTTCTTTTTATTAGATTTAGCAATAGCCTCCCTAATTAATCGTTGAATTTGTTTATCGATTCTGGCCTCTTGACGCTGTTTACTTTTTATTTGAGCCGTATATTTTTGCTCTTTATCTTTTACTTTTTTAACAAGTTGAACCTGTGAGTTTTTTTCCTTTTTAATACTGTCTTGCTCTCTACTGTGTAAGGCGATCAACAATACTTTTTCATCTTGTCTTAAAATTAAAGAATCAGTAAGAGCAGCCAACTCAACCTGTTTGTGTTTAATTTCTTCCCCTTGTAATTTTCGATAAGAACTGATCTGTTTTAAATACTGCAACCTTTTATAGGCTTGAGCAAAGCTTTCTGAAGATAGTAAGAACATCAGCCTACTTTGCTTGGTTTTACTTTTATACGACTGCACAATCATCTGTGCATATTCTTTCTTTAGTTTTGTTAAAGATTTTTCTAGGCCAGAAATTTCAGATTGATTGGTTTCAATTTCTTTAGCAAGCTTATTTTCCTCTTGTTGTATGGTACTAATTAACTCTGAACGAACATTAATCACCTTATTAATATCATTCAGCTCAGATAATAGAGCTTCTTCTTCTTGCTTAGATTTAAACAATAAAGATTGGGCTTCTTTAATTTCTTTACGTAGTTGTTTTCTTTTTTGTTCTAATTGCCATTTAGTCTGTGCGGTTGCAGAAAAAGCAAACACAAAAAAGAAACTCATGAAGAGAATAAAACGAAACTTCATGAACACAAAACTATTTCTTTTTTGTGATAACAAGGTCATTTTAGCTCAATTTCTTTATATCCGTTAGGAATAGTAAAAGGAAAACTTACAATTTTATTAAAAGCAATCGATCGGTAATCAAGATCAATTGTCGTTATGTATCTATGATCTTTAGCTGTTATTAATAACTCTTTAGGGAAAAACTCACCCTCGATTTCTTCATAATTTTGATAATCGACAGTTAAGGTTTTTTCTTCACCTATTTGATGAACTTCTTGTTTATTAACTTTAAAATTTTGCCCATTTATCAAATAAATAATATTAAATAATTCATTAGATTTTTTAGGAGTCAACTCATAACTATTATCTAGAAGGTCAACATTATGCTTAGCATCCTTTAAGTTTAAAATTGCTTGGCCAAAAAGTAAATTCTGAACTTTTTCATAATCTAATTCTGTACCCAACCAATGACTTAATAATTTAAAATCTCCTTCAAAATAAGTCTTATTAATTTTTTCGTAATAACTCACTTTATTTTGTGTGATTAAAGCCTTCCCTACAGGGAAACCTAACTTAGAAAGACTAATCCAAATTGCTTCATCTTTTTTAATACGCAGCGAAGCAGTAACACTAGGCAGATTTGTTTTCCCTTTGTATTTAACTTTTATTTTAGCCGTAAGTGTCTCTTTATCAAAACTATTATTGTAATGATTTTTGATAATCTTATTGGCAGAAAGTGCTCGCGCTGTATTACCTGTAGCCACAGAAGTAGTTTTGCATGATGAGACAATTATTAATAAGAAAATAAATAAACCAAACTTTCTACACATAATTACGACTTTTTTTGACGTTTTTCTAAGGCTAGATTATAGTACTTACTAGCATCTACATTTTTACGAAGCCCTTTATAACTTAAACTTAACTCTTCGTAAAAGTCAGCTTCTACATTTGTATTATCTATAACATAATCTAGACCATTTTTTAAAAAAGGGATGGCTTGGTCGTATTTTTTTAATTTATTTAGAGCTTTAGCATGCATTAAATAGACAAAGGGTTGTGCAGGAAATAACCCTAAACCCTCTTTACTATCTTTTTCTAGATCTATAAATTGACTTGTGTTTAATTCTTGAGTCAATATTTCTTTTAAAACAGAAAATGTCTTCTTATTAGCATAAGTTACTTTTAATTCTGTTAAAGATTGTTTTTCTAATTGCTTGGGCTCTTGATTATTTATATTTCCTTTTGGAAAAAGAGATTCTTTAAAAGGTGCTAAACTTTCTGATAAAAATCCTTGTTTTTCTAGATCTATTAACAATTGTCTAGCATCTTCTATTCTATTATTTCTGATGTAGAGAATAATTAAATCAGCTTGATCTTGAGGTTTTTGACTGACAATTTTTAATTGAATATCGAGTGCATCTTTATAGTTTTTTTGCTTTACAAAAATGTTCTTAAGGTGTTGTAAAATGAAAATATCATCCTGTTGCTTTTCTAATGCCTGGTTTGCATAAGTAATGGCCTCAAAAAACTTTTCTTGTTCAAAATAATTTTTAGAAAACTCAAAGATCACGGCAACATCATCTTTGCGGATGTTCTGACAATTCTCTAAAGCAGCAATGGCTTTATCGTAATTACCAATGGCTTTTTGCTGTAGGGCATCAAAAAAGAACTTCTGAAAATTCAATTTTTTTTGTTCTTCTCTAAGCTCTTCCATATTTTTTTTGGCAGCAATACTGTCTAAAACCTCTTCTTGAGCAAAAGAAACCCTGCAATTTATTACAAAAAACAAAAAAAGAAAATATGTAAAAGCCCTAGCCATTAATAAGTTTTAAATCAACTTAGAATAATCACCAATACTAATTGATGTAAATTCTCCATTAAACTCAACGTTGTTACCTATCATCGCATTGTCTAATGTAGCATTTTTAACAGTTGTATTTGTTTGTATTAACGAATTTTTAATTGTTGAGTTCTCTACAGCACTATTTGTGCCAAGCGATACATTTGGACCAATTTTAGCATTTATAAGTTTTACATTTTCGCCAATGTAACAAGGTTGAATAATTTCAGAATTATCTAAAACAACAGAATCAGATACAAGATTTTGCCCATCTTGTTGTGCAAACTGTAAGATTCTACCATTGGTTTCAACAGTAATTTCTTTATTGCCGCAATCCATCCATTCATCTACTTTACCAGGAACAAATTTTGCACCTTTTTGCTTCATGTTCTCTAAGGCATTTGTTAATTGATACTCACCTTTTTCCTTTATGTCATTGTCAAGTAAATATTGAATTTCATCTCTTAATACTTCACCATTTTTAAAATAGTAAATACCAATTATGGCAAGATCGGATATAAAAGTGTCTGGTTTTTCAACAAAATCAGTAATAATTCCGTCGCTTAATTTTATAACTCCATAGGCACTTGGGTTCTCTACTTGTTTTACCCAAATAGCACCATCTTTTGAAGCATCTAAAGTAAAATCTGCTTTGAATAAAGTGTCGGCAAATGCAACTACGCAAGGGCCATCTAGTGACTCTTTTGCACATTGTATAGCATGAGCTGTACCAAGAGCCGTTTCTTGAACTGTCACTACACCTTTGGCATCTAAATTTTTTGCGATTGCCAATAGTTTTTCTTCGGTGTCTTTTGGAAAAGTAGGGCCAATAACAAAAGCAATCTCTTCAACACTTTGGTCTACGACTTTTACAATGTCTTCAACCAAGCGCTGCACTATAGGTTTGCCGGCAATTAATGTTAATGGTTTAGGTATAGTTAATGTATGTGGCCGTAATCGCGAGCCGATACCCGCCATTGGAACGATAATCTTCATGAGCTTTTTTCTTTTTTAATCGCACAAATATAGCTAAAATACTAAGAGTTTAAGGGTTTAATTGTTTATGATGTAGGCTCCAGATTTATTAGTGTAATAGAACGGAATATTATATTTAATTGATGTTTTTTCCCAACTACTAACATAACTTTTATAGTTAGAATTATCTACTATGATTTTTTTAGGATGAATAGTTTCGATTAATCGTTCTAAATTAATTTTTGGAGATTGTGTTAGAAGAACTGTTTGTGATCGAGTATTTTTTAATTGATATAGGCCCAAACTATCAATTAGAAAAATATTCTTTTTAAATAATAAAGGTTTATTAAGTGAATCAACCATTTCGAATTGATTTATGTGAGCATTAGTTAGATAAGATTTTATGGTATTACCTTCAATATTCAAGCTATCTGCATTATAGAATAATTTTAAATGACTCCCCGTCTTGTTTCCGATTAGTGAAGCTCTACTTTTATTAAAGATGATCAATTCGTTTTTAGAAGAAGTACTCCATTTTTCATAGATAAAAACAGATTGTAACAATAATAGGCTTAGTAATGCGTATCTTAACCTTAAACTACTTTTTTTCTCCAACCACCTAAAACAGAAAATAATTAATAGATAAGAAGTAAGAAGCATAAATACTGAAAAAGTAATATTTTGAAATAAGAAGTTTTCCTGCAATGCTACCCATTCTATAAATTGATTCATTAGGCTAATAACAGATTGATAAATATCTGCAAAAAATTGAGGTAGAAGATTAGTTATGGCTAGAAAAATTATTAAGAGACCTAAGCCAAGAATGATACCTAGAAAAGGAATTATGACCAGATTAGTTATAAAGAATAATCCAGGAAACTGATGAAAATAATATAAGCTTAAAGGCAATACTCCAATTTGTGCCGCAAGAGAAACTGTAAAAACTCTCCATAAATAGTTAATAGACTGCATGCCAGGAGTCCATAATTTATATAGTAATGGCTGCAACCACACAATAAAGAATACTGCTAAATAACTCAGTTGAAACCCTACATCAAATAGGTAAAAAGGATTAAAAAGGAGTAGAATAAAAATGGAAATAATAAGGTTATTGTATATATTAGATTGCTTTTTACCCAATAAACTAATCGCTACTGCGGTAAACATTGTTACTGCCCTAATTACTGATGCAGACATTCCTGCAATAAAAGCAAAAACCCATAATAGTAATACAGCTAAAATTAGCTTTATTGTTTTGCCATTTTTAAAAGATTCTATAGGTTTTAGAATTACTGACAATAACCAAAGTATAATACCAACATGTAACCCAGAAATTGCTAAAATATGAATGGCACCAGCTTTAGTATAATTTTCTAATATATCTTTTGAAATTTCTTGCCGCTGCCCTAGAAGTAAAGCATTTATAATACTTAGTTCCTCTTTTTTGAATTTATACTTGCCAAGAGCGATGTTAACTTTTTCTCTAAACTTATACGCTAATCCGTTTAATGTGGCTTGGTTTTTATCGAGTAATAAATAAGTCTTATTTGTTATAGTTATTTGCTTGTAAATATTTTGTTTTTCTAAATAGGTTTTATAATCAAATTGATATGGATTTTTAGGAGAATTAACACCTGTTAAAAAGGTTTTCACTAAGATACGATCATCTACCTTTAAGTTTATTAAAGAAGTATCCTTTTGAATGTTTAATAAAACTTTTCCAGCGCTATTAATACTGTCAATTTGCAAAATATTA
This sequence comes from Maritimimonas rapanae, assembly GCF_057837205.1. Classification (NCBI taxonomy): domain Bacteria; kingdom Pseudomonadati; phylum Bacteroidota; class Flavobacteriia; order Flavobacteriales; family Flavobacteriaceae; genus Maritimimonas; species Maritimimonas rapanae. The sequence continues at coordinate 485,864 of NZ_JBYQFI010000002.1, forward strand.
GCTTCAAATTTGTCATGAAAAAGACTTGATTTCAGCTCTTTTGATATTTTTAGAATAATAGACTCTTCTTCTAAAGATGATCTAGCTAAATAGTGATCTTTTTTAAAATTATCTGAATGAATATAAAAAGAAGTCATTCCTATAAAAAAGAACAAAATAGAACTCGAAAGGGTAAATAAAGATGAAGGCTTTAATTTATTTCTACCATTAAAAAAAGCAATAATTAATAATACCAAAGAAATTATTAATAAAATAAGAACAAACTTTAGTGAAAGTTTAAAATAAAAAGCTGTTAGAATACCAATTATTAAGAAAAATAGAAGGTGTAACGGTATGAATTTCAATTGCTTCACTACCCTAAAAGTATAAAATCTTTTAATTCAAAAGAATATTAAAATAAGCAGAACTGCCATTTATTGGTAAAAAATGACCATTTGTTAGAAAATTAGGTGTAAACGTCTATTTTAGATAAAACGAAAGATTCTTCAACCTATATTTGAATCAACTTAAAAAAATTGCCTATCGGCGGAAAGTTACTATAAAAAGAAAAATTTAGAGTTATTTAATCAAAAAGCCTCAGGTGCGTCTCATGACATCTGGGGCTTTTTCTCTTTCTACAATTATACACATTTATTTACGAACTTCGCCAATTCTTAGAAGTTTAGCTAGTTGAAACAAAAAGTTACTTTTAAACAAATCAATAAGCTTGCAATACCTGCGATTATATCTGGTATAGCTGAGCCACTATTGTCGATTACTGATACAGCTATAGTTGGCAATGTAGATCTAAACCCCATAGAATCATTAGCTGCAGTTGGTATAGCTGGCTCTTTTTTGTCTGCATTATTTTGGATATTGGCACAAACACGATCTGCAATTTCTGCTATTATAGCACAATATTTAGGAGCTCAAAAATTAGAAGAGGTTAAGACATTACCAGCTCAAATTATAGCTATTAATGTAGTATTAAGTGCGCTCATTTATTTTTTAACTCTCTTTTTTGTTGATGAAATTTTTAGACTTTACAACGCTGAGGGGTTAATTCTTAATTATGCAATAGACTATTATAAAATTAGAGCGATTGGTTTACCATTTACGCTATTTACCTTTTCTGTTTTTGGCGTTTTTAGGGGTATGCAAAACACCTATTGGCCGATGGTTATCAGTATTATCGGAACGGTTCTTAATATTATTTTAGATTATATTCTAGTTTTTGGTATTGAAGGACTTATTCCTGCAATGCATATTCAAGGAGCAGCTTACGCAAGTATTGTTGCTCAAGGAATAATGGCGATTATTGCATTGGTTTTAATGCTGCAGAAGACACCTTTTAACCTTCAATTTACGTTACCTTTTAATAAAGAGATTAAGCGTTTGTTGAGTTTGAGCTTTAACCTTTTTATAAGAGCGACAGCATTGAACATAGCGTTATATTTTGCCAATGCCTATGCTACAAAATATGGAAATAATTATATAGCAGCTCAGACAATTGCTTTTCAGATTTGGTTGTTTTTTGCCTTTTTTATTGATGGGTATTCTAGTGTTGGCAACATAGTTTCTGGGCGATTATTAGGAGAAAAAGATTATAAAAACCTCTGGAAGCTAAGTGTTGATCTTACTAAATACGCAGTTATTATAGCTTTTATTTTAGGATTAGTTTGTTTTGTTTTTTATTATCCTATCGGGAAACTTTTCACTAAAGAAACAATTGTATTAGATTCCTTTTATGCTATTTTTTGGATTGTTATTTTAATGCAACCATTAAATGCTATCGCTTTTGTTTTTGATGGATTATTTAAAGGATTAGCAGAGGCCGTTGCGTTACGAAATGTATTATTAATAGCTACTTTTTTAGGGTTTATTCCAGTATTGCTTATAGGTGACTATTACGGTTTAAAATTGTACGGAATTTGGATAGCCTTTAGCGTTTGGATGTTTTTAAGAATGGGAATTTTAGTAGTAAAATTTAGGAAGAAATATTTGACAGAAACTTAAGAAAGAGAATTGTAAATCAACTTAGCGGCTTTTTCACTAGCACCCTTACCACCTAGCTTTTGCTCTAATTCGTAATAATCTTCAAACAATTGTTCTCGATGTTTTGTATCTAATATTTTGGCAAGTTCTTGTTGTAATCGTTTTTCGTTAAAGTCATTTTGAATAAGTTCAGTAACAACTTCTTTATCCATAATTAAATTAACCAACGAAATAAACTTTAATGTTATAATTCTCTTTGCTATTTGATAAGATAGATTACTTCCTTTATAACAAACTACTTGAGGTACTTTAAACAAGGCCGTTTCTAAAGTTGCCGTACCCGATGTAACTAATGCCGCATAAGAAATTGATAGTAGAGCGTATGTTTCATTATCTACAAACTTTACATCACTATCTTTTATAAACGGTTTATAAAACTCATAATCTTGACTAGGCGCGCCAGCAATAACAAATTGATAATCCTTAAATTTTGAAAGCATTTTTAGCATTACCGAAAGCATTTTCGTGATTTCTTGTTTTCGACTTCCTGGTAATAGCGCTATGATTGATTTTTCTCCTAATTTATGTTCTTTTTTTAAAGCGATTTCATCCACCTGAGACTTTTCCACTATGGCGTCTAATAAAGGATGCCCTATAAAAGAGACATTATAATTGTATTTTTTATAAAAATCTTGTTCGAAAGGCAAAATAACATACATATTATCGATATCACGTTTAATAGCATTAACCCTGCCAGCTCGAGATGCCCAGACTTGCGGTGAGATATAATAATTGGTTTTAAAACCTTTCTGTTTTGCCCATTTAGCAATACGTAAATTAAACCCCGAGTTATCAATAAAAATAATTACATCTGGTTTATACTGAGCAATGTCTTTTTTACAAAAGGAAATATGACCATAAATCTTGCGAAGGTTCATTAGAACCTCTCCAAAACCCATAAACGCACGCTCTTTGTAATGTAGAACTAATTTACCACCAACCGCTTGCATAAGATCACCACCCCAAAACCTAAATTCGGCAGCTGAATCTTCTTTTTGCAAAGCCTTCATTAGATTAGAAGCATGTAGATCGCCAGAAGCTTCACCAGCAAGTAAATAGTACTTCATTTTTTACAAGAACTGTGATATCAAAATTAAAAATGCAATAAGAAAAGTTGCAATTAAAACACCTCTAGCTCTATAATCATGTTTCCTTTTTATAAAAACGAAAAAGGCTAATAAATTTGGCAGTGCAGCAATACTTAACACCATACCATAAAGTTTTTGAGTTTTAATTACTTCTAAAGCATCGCTAAAAGAACCCTTTAGCGCGAATTCTACATATAAATAAAAACCTATTGCTGTTGCTAACAAACCAATTAAAACACCAGTGAGTATCTCTTTTCTCATTATAAATCCCAATTATTTAATTTTTGAATGTAGTGATGCGCTGTAAGATCAAATTGAACTGGCACAACGGAAACATAACCATTTTCTAAAGCCCAAAGATCAGTATCCTCTCCATGATCTTGATTTTCGAATTTACCAGATAGCCAGTAATAATCCTTACCTAATGGACTCACTCTTTTATCGAAATCTTCTTTCCATATTCCGTGTGCTTGACGACATATTTTTACACCTTTTATATCTTCTTTTTTTAGATTAGGAATGTTTACGTTAAGCACAATGCCATCTGGCAATTTATTTTCTAAAACACTTAAAGTTATGTTTTTAACAAATTCTTTTGAGTGTTTAAAATCAGCATCCCAATTATAATCTAGTAGAGAAAATCCTATTGCTGGAACACCCTCTATACCGGCTTCTACTGCAGCACTCATGGTACCAGAATAGATAACATTTATTGATGAATTTGAGCCGTGATTTATTCCAGAAACACATAAATCTGGCTTTCTGTTTAAAATTTCATTTACCGCTAGTTTCACACAGTCAGCAGGCGTGCCAGAACAACTGTATTCTAGCTGAATTCCATCATCTACGTTTACAGGATTACAATATAAAGTTGAGTCTACTGTAATTGCGTGTCCCATACCACTTTGTGGACTATCTGGCGCAACAACTACCACATCGCCAATTTCATTCATTACAGAAATTAATGTTCTAATGCCAGGTGCAGTAATACCATCGTCATTAGTAACTAAAATTAGAGGTTTTTCGTTCATAAAAGTTCGTTAGTAGAACAAAACTACTATTTTTTTATGGTAAGATTAGCCATTATTGTTTAACATTTTGTTATGAGGCCTAAAGGTTAAAATTCAGTATAATTGTACATAATACTAACCTGTAAGTCATGAAAATCAGAACTATTTTTTTAATAGTGATGTTGTTAAATATCAGTTTAGCAAATATTAATGCCCAAGATATTGATAAAAAACCTTGCCCTTGTTGCACTGAAGCACATAGTCAGTTTGATTTTTGGCTAGGTGAATGGACGGTATATAATACCGAAGGCAAGCAAGTTGGGACTAACTTTATCACAAAAGAAGATCAATATGGTAATTGCGTGATGAGAGAACAATGGAAATCGGCTGGATCGAATAGAGGGACTAGTTATAACTACTATAATTTAGCCGATAAAACATGGAATCAGGTATGGATAGACAATTCTGGCTTCAGTTTAACGTTAAAAGGTAGTTATATTAACGGCAAAATGGTGCTTAAAAGTGAGTTGTTAGAAGGTAAAAATGGAAAATATTATAACCAAATTACTTGGCAACTAAATGAAGATAAGTCTGTTACACAAACATGGGATATTTTAAATGAAAAAGATAAAGTAACCCAACAGGCTTTTAAAGGCATCTATAAAAAATCTGTTAAATAATATTTAAATTGAATAATTGGCACTATTTTAGTTGATTGAATAGTGATTGTTGAATGAATAGAATGATAATTTTTATGAAAAGAAATTATAAAATAATAGTGCCTTTGGTGCTGTTGACAGGAATCTTATTGAGTTTTACCCTAAAGAAACAACAACCAGATCCTGAAAAAGATAAAATATTATTAGGGCTAATTAGATATGCGCTTACCCAAGGGCATTATGATCCTCAAGATATAGATGACGAATTTTCTGCTTCAGTTTATACTGATTTTATTGAAGGTTTAGACCCGACTAAACGATTTTTTACTCAAGAAGATTTAGATCAATTTAGTTTTTATAAAGATAAGATTGATGATCAAATAAAAAATGAAGACCTTACTTTTTATAACATCGTATATTCTAGATATGCACGTAGATTAAGAGAAGCTAGAGAATTTTATAAAGAAATTTTAAAATTCCCATTCAATTTTGATAAAGAGGAAGTGATAGATCTAGATTACGATGTAAAACCTTATGCTAAGAATGAAGTTGAATTAATTAGAAATTGGCGCAAACAATTAAAGTTAAATACTTTAGTTCGGTTACACGACAAATTAGAATCTGAAAAACAAAAACAAAAAGAAGATGCATCTTATAAAATGAAATCTTTTAAAGAATTAGAAGAAGAAGCACGTATTTCGTCACTTAAAAGCACCGAAGAGTTTTTTGATATAATGGATGACCTTAATGATGAAGATTGGTTTTCTGTATTTATAAATAGTATATCCACAGAATTTGATCCACATTCAAATTATTTAGCACCACGAATTAAAAAATCTTTCGATACCGAAATGGCAGGTAAGCTCGAAGGTATTGGCGCTAGACTACAGAAAAAAGGTGATTATACAACAGTAGTTGAATTAATTTCAGGAGGGCCAGCATGGAGAGCTGGTGAGCTAGAGGTAGGGGATGTTATCTTAAAAGTAGCTCAAGCGGACAAAGAACCTTTAGATATTGTAGGTATGCGAACTACTGATGCTATTGAATTTATTAAAGGTAAAAAAGGCACAGAAGTAAGATTAACTATTAAAAAAGTTGATGGCTCTACTAAAGTAATTTCTATAATTAGAGATGTTGTAGAACTAGAAGAAACATTTGCCAAAACAAGTATCGTAAAAAAGAATAATAGAAAATTTGGAGTAATTGACCTTCCGAAATTCTATATAGACTTTAGTGAAAGAAACTTTAGAAATTCTGCTACAGATATGGCGCAAGAGGTAGAAAGAATGCGCCAAGAAAATGTTGAAGGTTTATTAATCGACCTTAGAAATAATGGAGGAGGCTCTTTAGAAACTGCTATTGCTATTGCTGGTTTGTTTATAGAAGATGGCCCTGTAGTTCAAGTAAAATATAGAGAAGGCAATCCTAAAGTAAGAAAAGATAGAGATAATGCTATACGTTGGAATAAGCCATTAGTGGTATTAGTAAATGAGCTTTCAGCTTCAGCATCAGAGATTTTCGCTGCTGCTATGCAAGATTATAACAGAGCAGTGATTATAGGCAGCAAACAAACCTTTGGTAAAGGCACAGTACAAAACATAATGCCATTGAATAATTATTATAAATACGATAAAGATTTAGGTGCGTTAAAAATGACGATTCAAAAATTTTATCGTGTAAACGGTGGATCTAACCAGTTAAAAGGTGTAGTATCTGATATTGCTATGCCGGGTAGATATACGTACATGGATATTGGTGAACGAGATGAAGAGAACCCACTACCATGGGATCAAATTCAAAAAGCAAATTATAAACCTTGGAATAAGTATGCAAATTTTGATGAAGTTGTTAATGACAGTAAGAAAAGAATTAGAAACAACCCTCAGTTTATGTTGATTGATGAAAATGCACGCTGGGTAAAAGAAGGTAGAGACGACAGCACAATTAGCTTAAAATATTCAGACTATGTTAGCGATATTGCCAAAAGAGAAGAAGAAAGTAAAAAGTTCTTACCTATTTATAATTATAAAAACGATTTAACTTTTACTTCGCCAGAATATGAAAAATCATTATTAGAAAATGATGAGGTTTTAGCAGAAAAACGTAAGGCTTGGCATAAAAATTTAAGTAAAGATATCTACATAGAGGAAGGCTTAAATGTACTTGCTGATTTAAAATTAAAAAATCAAATCACTTTAGTTAAAAATTAATTCTTTATAGTTTTATAAAGTGTCAGATTCACTTACACAATTAGCTCTGAAAAAATTCAAAAAGAATCGTTCAGGGCTTTTTAGTTTTTGGTATATTATACTTGTCGGAATCGTTGCTGTATTCGCCTATTTTTTTGCTCCAGACAATTCTAGTAATGCAAATCAAATGCATTTAGAAATTCATTCAAAAAAACCAGGATTTACAGTTCAAATGCTTACTATTCCTAGTCAAGAACAAATTAATGAACCCTATTTTAAGAAATTATTTTTTGGCAAAGAAAATAGATCTACAGAAATACCAATATCTAGCTATAAAATTATTGATCAAAACTTAGAAGTTATAGAATATGCAGAAGGAAATACTCAAAAACAAACCAAAACTTATCCTCTAGTTCTTTTTAAGAATAATCCAGAAAATTATATAAAATCTAAGAAGTTTATTTTAGGTACCGATAAGTACGGGCGAGATCTCTTAAGCAGAATGCTTATAGGCGCTAGAATTTCCTTTTTTATAGGTTTTATTGCTGTGTTTATTTCTTTAGTAATTGGTATCACCATAGGAGCGATAGCAGGATATTTTGGCGGAAAAGTAGATACATTTATTATGTGGCTTATTAACATAACTTGGTCTATACCAACGTTGTTATTAGTTATAGCAATTACATTGGCTTTAGGTAAAGGATTTTGGCAAGTGTTTATTGCAGTAGGATTAACCATGTGGGTAGAGGTTGCTCGTGTTGTTCGTGGTCAGATAATGAGTACTAAAGAACAGCAATATGTAGAAGCAGCAAAAGCTTTAGGCTACTCTAATTCTCGAATTATTTTTAAGCACATTTTGCCCAATATTATGGCGCCAGTTATTGTGATTTCCGCAGCCAATTTTGCGGCTGCTATCCTAATAGAAAGTGGTTTAAGCTTTTTAGGTATTGGAGCGCAACCACCAACCCCATCTTGGGGTGCCATGATTAAAGATCATTATAGTTATATTATTTTAGGTAAAGCGTATTTGGCAGTTATTCCAGGGTTAGCAATTATGAGCCTCGTAATGGCGTTTATGCTTATTGGTAATGCGTTAAGAGATGCGTTAGATGTTCGAAGTTAAAATTTTAAAGTCATTGTAATAAATGAAAAATCTGTAATGACTTTTCTTTTACCTTTGCTACGTTTTGCTAGCAGATTTCAAAGAACATATCTACACTAATTTTCCTTTTCTTAAAGACAAGAAGATACTGGTTGCTATTTCTGGCGGTATAGATAGTGTTGTATTAACTGATTTACTATATAATACAGGATTATATATTGAATTAGCCCATTGTAATTTTCGCTTACGCGGATTGGATTCAGATAATGATGAGTTCTTTGTAAAGAGTCTTGCAAAAAGATTAGGAATTAAATGTCACACTAAACAATTTGATACTGAGCAATTTGCTAAAAAAAATAAGTTATCCACTCAAATGGCCGCTAGAGAATTACGATATGACTGGTTTTATGATTTGCTAGAAGAAAATGATTTAAATCACATAGCAACAGCACACCATTTAGATGATAGCTTAGAAACTTTTCTGATCAATTTTTCGAGAGGTACAGGTTTAGATGGTTTAACAGGAGTTCCAGAAGTTAATGGAAAAACGATTCGCCCTATGCTACCATTTTCAAAAGATCAGATTGGAATTTATGCAAAAAAGAATAAGCTAAAATGGCGTGAAGACTTAACGAATAAAGAAACTAAGTATCTACGTAATAAAATTAGGCATCAAATAATTCCTTTACTAAAAGAACTGAATCCTAGTTTTCTAAAATCATTTGATCAAACAACTACTTATTTAAAACAAAATCAACAGATTATAAATGATGCAATTGTTGATTTAAAAAAGGATGTCTTTTTAAGTGAATCAAAGAATAGTATTAAAATAGACATTCAAAAGATTAAAAAATTAACTTCCCCTAAAACATATTTATATGAACTTCTCAAAGAATATGGTTTTAAAGAGTGGAATGATGTAGCTAGTTTATTAGACGCACAATCAGGAAAACAAATTTTTAGTGAAACACATCGATTAATAAAAGATAGAGATCACTTTTTATTAGAACCCAACTCAACTCAAATTAAAGAACAAATTTTCTTAATAAATGAAAACGAAAAGAAATTGTTGGATGATAAGTTTTTTATTGAATTAAAAGACACAGAAAGTGACGGTTCAAATTTCGAAAATCTTAATACTATCTTAGTAGATAAGGACAAGTTACAATTTCCGTTAAAATTAAGGAAATGGAAAGAAGGTGACTATTTTTATCCTTTCGGAATGAATGGTAAAAAGAAATTGAGTAAATTTTTTAAAGACGAAAAGTATTCGCTAATAGATAAAGAAAATACTTGGTTATTGTGTTCAAATAATCAAATCGTTTGGGTTGTAAATAAAAGATTAGATAACAGATTTAAAATCACTAATAAAACAAAGAATGCATTACAAATAGAATTTAAAGTAAAGCAATAAGCTTTAATATATTTGTAATACTCAACTATTAACAATGGATAAAGAAATTGAAAAACAAGTAGAACAACTACAAAAAAAATATGATGCTATAGGTCAAGATCTTGATACACATCTTGACGGGCTATTGCGAAGTAAACCAATCACTTATTGGGATTATATTCAGACAGATGCTTTGCTGAATTTACAGGTTCAAAGAACATTATTACCAGATGAAATGGTATTTATAATGTATCATCAAATCAATGAGCTAATCTTTAAAATGATTCTTTGGGAAATTGATCAAGTATCTCATAACGAAAAACTTACAACAGATTTCTTTGCGTCTCGACTGATGCGTATTAGTCGCTATTTCGACATGTTGGCTACATCATTCAGTATTATGCAAGAAGGAATGGAGATAGAACAGTATCTAAAATTTAGAGATACATTAACACCAGCAAGCGGTTTTCAAAGTGCTCAATATAGAATGATCGAGTTTTGCTCAACCGAACTTATAAATTTAATTGATTTTAGATTTAGAAAAACCATAGATCGAAACACCCCTTTTGAGCATGCATTTGAACATTTATATTGGCAAGCAGCGGGTAAAGATCACAAAACTGGCAAGAAACTATATTTTCTAGAGCAGTTTGAAGAGAAATATAAAGATAAGTTTATTAGGATGATGAAAGAGTACAACACTATTAATTTATGGTCGAAATTTAAATCATTACCTAAAGAAGATCAAGAGAATATAGATTTAAAAAATGCTATGCGACATTATGATCATACCGTAAACGTTCGTTGGGTTATGGCACATTATAATGCTGCACAAAAATATATTGGCGGTGAAGATATTGAAGCTACTGGCGGAAGTGAGTGGCAAAAATATATGCACCCTCGTTATCAGAGAAGAATTTTCTTTCCTAAGTTATGGAGTGATAATGAGTTAGAAAATTGGGGTGTAGATAACCTTAATGAGCACAAAATATTATCATAGACCAAGCGTTTAAGGTTTTACATTTAATAAAATATAAAACCGAAAATTATGAAAAAAGTATTTTTAGTAATGTTCGTTGCCACTTCACTTGTATTAACATCGTGTAGTAATGACGACGATTCTCCAGCAATTGATCAAATAATTGGAAAGTGGAAGATTATTCAAGAATTTGAAAATGATATTGAACAAGAATTAGGTTGTGATGCAGAGGGTATTTTGGAGTTTAAAGCTGACGGTACTTTTGAAGCTCAAGATTTCGAAGATGATGGTAATGATAATTGTGTGTTAGATATTACAATTAGCGGTACTTGGAGTAATGAAGGTAATAGTGATTACAAAATCACTATTGCAAGTGAAACAGAAACAAATAAAGTAACATTCGAAAGTAATGACAGATTTAGTGTTGTTGATATTGACGAAGGATTTACTTATAAAACAGTGTATCAAAGACAATAACTAGCGTTATAATGAAAATTAAACTCCTAAAAACCAATTCTTTTTAGGAGTTTTTTATTTTTGGAACAGTAATTGTTTATTATCAATTGCTAAACAAAAAAAGATGAAGAAAGTAATAATTATAATAACACTTTTAGTATCGTTTTCGTCAGTTTCTCAAACAGACACTAAGGCATTTAAAAAAGGAGAATGGCTAAAATTTAGAATTAGCTATAGCAACTTTTTGAATGCCGGTAATGCCACAATGGAAATAAAAGAAACAAAACATAATGGTAAAGAGGCATTTCATGTTGTTGGCAAAGGTAAAACTACGGGTGTAATTAGTTGGTTTTTTAAGGTAAAAGATAATTATCAATCCTATTTTTATAAAGAATCACTGTTGCCATACCATTTTATTAGAAAAATTAACGAAGGCGGATATAAAAAAGATAAAGAGATTCTTTTTAACCATCAAACAAAAAAAGCACTAGTTAAAGATCACAAACATAAAACTGAAGCAAGTTTCGATTTCTCTGAAGGCGTTCAAGATATGGTATCCACACTATATTACTTAAGAAATCAAGACTTAAGTAACATGAAAGTTAATGATGAAGTGGCATTAACGATGTTTTTTGATGAAACGAATTATAAATTCAAACTGCGTTACCTTGGCAAAGAAACGATTAGAACTAAGTTTGGTAAAGTAGCTTCTTTAAAGTTTAGACCTATTGTACAGGCAGGGCGTGTATTTAAAGAACAAGAAAGCTTAACTGTATGGGTAAGTGCGGACGAAAATAAAATACCATTGCGCATCAAAGCTTCATTAGCAGTAGGATCTTTGCGAGCAGATTTAGATGCTTATAAAGGGTTGGCGAATCCATTTCCAATTATATTTTAACAGTTTCATTTTATAAATTTTTCATTTAAAATAGTAGATTTGCGAAATTATTTTAATGAAATTCATGCAACCGAAGTATATACTTCCTTTTCTATTTGTTCTTTTATTGTTTTCATGCGCTAAAGAAAAAAAATTAGTCTCTATCGAAGAAGTAGTTGAACCACCTAAAATAATTAGCAAATTTGGTTATACCTTTAATGATTATATAGTTGTAGAAGATACTATTAAAAATGGCGAAAGCTTTGGCGAAATATTATATAGAAACCACGTAGACTATCCACAAGTATATAAAATTGCAGAAGCAGCAAAAGCATCGTTTGATGTCCGTAAACTATTAGCCGGTAAACCTTATACAATTCTCGCTAAAAAAGATTCAACTGAAAAAGCACAGGTTTTTATCTATAGACCAAACAAAGTAGAGTATGTGGTTCTAGATTTTGCAGATTCGGTGGTGACCAAACATAAACGTAAAGATGTAAAAACAGTTACTAAAACTGCTACAGGCATTATCACATCTTCACTTTCTGAAGCTATGGAAGATCAAGGGCTAGATTATAACTTGGTCAATGATATGTCTGATATTTATGCTTGGACAGTCGATTTTTTTCATTTACAAAAAGGAGATAATTTTAAAATTATTTATGAAGAAAAATTTGTAGACGATACTACTTATGTTGGAATAGGCAAGGTTAAAGCTGCTTATTTTGAACACAAGAATAGCCCTTTCTATGCTTTTAATTATGTAACAGATTCTACAAAGAACATTTATGATTTTTATGATGAAAAAGCTGGTAATTTAAGACGCCAGTTCTTAAAAGCACCATTACAATTCAGTCGAATTTCTTCGAGATATAATCTTAAAAGAAGAATTCGCTTTTATGGTCGTGTAAAAGCACATAGAGGAACAGATTTTGCTGCACCAATTGGTACACCTATTAAAAGTACTGCCAACGGAACTGTTGTAGAATCAAGGAGAAGAGGAGGTAATGGAAATTATGTAAAAATAAAACATAATTCTACCTATTCTACTCAATACTTACACATGAAAAAAAGATTGGTAAAAAAGGGTGACTATGTTAAACAAGGTGATGTTATTGGAACTGTCGGTATGACAGGTAACACGTCTGGCCCACATGTTTGCTATCGTTTCTGGAAGAATGGTGTTCAGGTTGACCCGTTTAAACAAAAATTACCTTCAGCAGAACCTATAAAGAAAGAACTTAAAGAAGGGTATCTAACCTATATTGCTCCTCTTAAACAAGAATTAGATAGTATAACAATTCAAGAGCAGCAGATAGCTATTACTCCTACAGAAGTTATTCCTTAATTGTTTTAGATTTCTAAAACGTTGTCGTAAATAATCAATCTAGTTACTTGTTGATTGCGTTTCTTATTTTATTTTTACTGTCATTAATAAAATAATATGCCTTTAAAATCTATTAATCCTACTCAAACAACCACTTGGAAGCAATTACAAGAGCATTATAACAAGATTAAAGACGTGCACGTTAGGGCTCTTTTTACAAAAGACGAAAAAAGGAAAGAACATTTTTCAATTGACCTTAATGAGTTTGAGTTAAATTATTCAAAAAATCGTATTTCAGAAGAAACCATCAAGTTACTTTTAAATTTAGCTGATGAGGTAGATCTAAAAGATGGTATAGAAAAACTGTTTTCAGGAGACAAGATTAACACTACAGAGAATCGAGCTGTTTTGCATACAGCTTTACGTAACCGATCAAATAATCCTGTTTTTGTAAACGGAAAAGATGTAATGCCTGAGATAAATACGTCTTTAGAAAAAATGAAGATTTTTTCCGAAAAGGTTATTTCTGGAGAGCATAAAGGATATAGCGGTAAAGCAATTACAGATATTGTTAATATTGGCATAGGTGGCTCAGATTTAGGGCCGAGAATGGTGGTAGATGCTTTGCAATTTTATAAAAACCATCTAAACACGCATTTCATATCAAATATAGATAGCGATCATGTTTCTGAAATTCTAAAAAAACTAAATCCAGAAACGACATTATTTGTTATTGTTTCTAAAACCTTTACTACACAAGAAACTTTAACCAATGCCTTAACTGTAAAAGAGTGGTTTTTAGAATCGGCAACAGAAAACGATATTCAGCATAATTTTGTAGCAGTTTCAACCAATTTAGAAAAGGTAAAAACTTTTGGTATTTCAGACGATCATGTTTTTACGATGTGGAATTGGGTAGGTGGACGTTACTCATTATGGAGCGCTGTTGGATTGTCAATTAGCTTAGCATTAGGGTTTGAAAAATTTGAGGAACTATTAGATGGTGCTTATCAAATGGATGTACATTTCAAATCAGCATCTTTTGACAATAACATACCAGTAGTTCTAGCATTATTATCAATTTGGTATAATAATTTTTTTAATACAGAAAGCGAAGTTGTAACTCCGTACTCTCAGTATTTGACCCAGTTGGTTCCTTACTTACAGCAACTTTCTATGGAAAGTAATGGCAAATCAATTGATAGAAATGGAGAAAAAGTTAACTATCAAACAGGTAATATTATTTGGGGTAATACTGGCACTAATGCCCAGCACGCGTTTATGCAATTAGTCCATCAAGGAAGTAAGTTAATTCCTGTAGATTTTATAGGTTTTAAAAAATCATTATACGGTAAAGATGATCACCATAAAAAATTGATGGCAAATTTTTTCGCTCAAGCGGAAGCACTATGTGTTGGAAAAACAAAGGAAGAGGTTCATCTTGATTTAAAATTTTCAAACAATTTAGAAGCAATTAATTCATTATTACCCTACAAAGTATTCGAAGGTAATAAACCTTCAAATACAATTCTAATTGATCAATTAACTCCAACGACTCTAGGCTCTTTATTAGTGTTGTATGAACATAAGACATTTGTACAAGGTTATATCTGGAATATTTATAGTTTTGATCAATTTGGAGTAGAGCTAGGAAAAGAAATGGCTAACAAAATGTTAAAATAAACTTTAAATACTTATCTTCTTAACAAAAGAATCTAATTGAAGCTGTTAAATACACAATTTTAACCTCATTTTTTAGCAATTCCACAAAAATATATATATTTGCTTGTTTGGCTAAAAGTTAATGTTTTCTTAAAGTTATAATTAACTTTAAATATTTACATTTGCCGCGCAAAACATAAACTAATTCAATTTAAACATGAAAAAAATTACTAATTTACTAATAGTAATGATGCTTTTTGTTGCATCATCTACTGTTTTTGCACAGGGTAATACAACTTCTTCACTAAATGGTAAGGTTCTTGACAATAACGGGAATCCTTTACCGGGAGCTAGTGTAGTTGTTATACACAACCCTTCAGGATCTAAATATGGATCTTCAACCGATTTTGATGGACTTTACAGAATTTCAAACATGAGAGTTGGTGGACCATATACTATTACTGTTTCTTATGTAGGGTTTAATGACTTTGTAAGAAATAATGTTATTCTTCAGTTAGGTCAAACTTTTAGAGTAAATGCTACTATGACTGAGACTTCTAATGTCTTAGATGAAGTAGTAATTTCTGCTCAAACAGGAGGTATTTTTGATGGTAATAAAACTGGGTCAGAAACGACAATTAATTCAAGACAAATTAATAACTTACCTTCTGCATCTCGTTCAATTGCAGATTTTGTTAGAGTTACTCCTCATGCTTCAATTACAGAAGGAAATGATGGTTTTTCAATTTCTTTAGCTGGTAATAACAATAGGTTTAATGCCGTTTATGTAGATGGAGCTATTAGTAACGATGTATTTGGTTTAGCAGGTTCTGGTACTAATGGTGGACAAACAGGAGTTTCTCCATTCTCAGTGGATGCAATAGAGCAATTTCAAGTTCAAATCGCACCTTTTGATGTTAGAATTGGAGGTTTCAGTGGTGGAGCTATAAACGCCGTTACACGTTCGGGATCTAACGAATTTCAAGGCTCTGCCTATTACTTTACTAGAAATGAATCATTAGCTGGTAAAACACCTGTAGATTTAGTTCCTACCGGAGGAAGTAGGGAAAAATTAAATGAATTCACTGCTCAAACATATGGTGTTAGACTTGGAGGGCCAATCATAAAAGATAAAATATTTTTCTTCCTTAATTATGAAAAACAAGACGATGTAACACCACAGCCTTTTAATGTCTCTAATTACGTAGGGGATACCGATGCCGCTGGATTAGAAGCTATTCGTCAATTCGTTAGTAGTAATTATGGTTATGATGTTGGTGTTTATGATCAAAATGATTTTACTTTAGAAAGTGATAAAGTTACTGCTAAGTTTGATTTTAATTTAAGTGATGATCACAAATTATCTTTAAAACACAATTATACAAAAGCAGTCAACTTAGAATCTAGAAACTCTAATAGAGGCAACATAGGTTTTTTAAATGGATCTGAATTCTTCACATCAACAACAAATACCACTTCGCTAGAATTTAACTCTAGCTTTGGTTCAAAATTTGCAAATAGTTTAGTTGTTGGATATACAAGAGTTAGAGACGATAGAGACCCTTCTGGCAATCCATTCCCATCTGTTCAAGTTAGAGATGGTGATGGTAGAATTGAATTTGGAGCAGAACCTTTTTCTACAGCTAATTTATTGAACACTGACGTGTTTACTATTACAAATAATTTTGAAATATATAAAGGCAAACACACAATAACTTTAGGTACGCATAACGAATGGTCAGATGTTAAAAATTTATTCTTTGCATTTAATTACGGTCAGTATCAATATAATAGTGTAGCAGACTTCTTAGCAGATAATACAAATGTTTACCAAAGAGGTTACTCATTGGTTTCTGACGGTGCTGGTGATACTTCTTCAGGGTCAGCAGACTTTAAAGTATTCCAGGCTGGTGTTTATGCGCAAGATGAAGTTCAGTTTACTGATAATTTTAAATTAACAGTTGGTTTGCGTTTTGATGTTCCATTTTGGAAAGACGGACCAACAAATTTACATTTTAACAATGTAACGGTTCCTTTATTAGAGGCTGCAGGTAAAAATTTACAGGGCGCAAGAGTTGGTAGAGGCCCTTCAAATAGAATACATATTGCTCCAAGAGTTGGATTTAATTGGAATGTGAAGGGAGAAAGTAAAACACAAATAAGAGGTGGTTTTGGAGTCTTTACTTCTAGATTACCTTTAGTTTGGCCAGGTGGTACATATAACAATAATGGTGTTACTGGCGGTTTCTTATTTCAAGGTTCTTGGTTTACAACAATCGCTCCTTTTAATCCAAATGTAAACACTCAAGCGGTTGGCGCACAACCAGGCACTGGAGAAACAGGAGGTAATATAGACTTATTTGCATCTGATTTTAAACTACCTCAAGTATTTAAAATTAATGGTGCGTTTGATCAAAAATTACCATGGGGCGGCTTAACGTTTTCAGGAGATATTTTATACCAAAAGACAATATCTAATATATTTTATGAAAACTTAAATGTTAAAGGGCCTATTGGTAATTTGACAGGTACTGGAGACACGAGACCAATTTATGATAGAGGGGATGACGTAGATGGCACTTATGACCGAATAATATTAGCAACTAATACGAGTAAAGGTGAGACTTGGAATTTTGTAGGGACATTATCAAAAAGATTTGAAAAAGGATTTACAGGAAGTATTTCATACTCTTATGGTGATGCTTACGCTATTTTTGATGGTACATCTTCTCAAAACAGTTCACAATGGAGAGGTATGCAAAATGTAAATGGTAAAAACGCCCCATTACCAGTAACGAGATCTGATTTCTCTGCTGGTAGTAGAATAATTTCTAATATGTCATATGAGTTAAAGTGGTCTGATAATTTAAAGACAACTCTCGGCTTAGTTTACTCTGGTACACAAGGAAGACCTTATTCATATACTTATGGTGGTAGAGCAAGAGGGTTACAAAATGATGATACTAGAGACTTCACATCATTAATTTATGTACCAAGGGATGCGTCTGATATTGTTTTAACGACTAATAACTGGGCAGAACTGGATGCGTTTATTTCTAGTGATGATTATTTAAATTCAAGAAGAGGTCAGTATACTGAAAGAAATGCAGTTAGAGGACCATGGAGCCATATAGTAGATTTAAAGCTATTACAAGACTTTTCAGTTGGCAAAAATACCCTACAATTAAGTTTTGATGTTTTTAACTTTACCAATTTAATAAACAAAGAATGGGGTAAAGTAAACTTTAGACCGTCGAATTCTCAACCAATACGTTTCGAAGGTTTTGAAGCAGACGGTACTACACCAAATTTTAGTTTTAATGCTAACAATGCCGCAAATCTTGATAGAATAGATGACGCTGGGTTATTAAGTTCTAGATGGCAAATGCAAATTGGTTTGAGATATCTTTTTAACTAATTGAGTATTTAAAATAATAAGAACCCCGCAATTCGCGGGGTTTTTTTTTATTCAAAATTCATTACTTTTGTTTAACCCAAAATTTTACCGTTATGATGAAAATGTTACATTCTTACTGGGCTTATGTAGTTCTTTTAATACTACTAGTTGCTGTTGTAAATGCTATTATAGGGTTTACTTCTAAAAGAGAATTTAAAGACAAAGATTTACGTGTTTCATTGTTTGCTTTAATAGTCACTCATATTCAGCTTTTAATTGGCCTAGGATGGTATTTTATGAGTCCGTGGTATAAATCTATGAAAGCTAACGGAGTTGACGCGACAAATCGCTTATTAGCTGTAGAACATCCTTTAATTATGTTATTGGCAATTATTTTGATTACAGTAGGTTGGTCAATACACAAAAAACAAATAGTAGATAATAATAAGTTTAAAAAGATTGCTATTTTTTATGGCCTGGCTTTATTATTAATGTTGAGTAGAATACCTTGGCAACAATGGTTTAACCTATAGAAAAGTGATCTCTGTCATTTAAGAATTGTAATTTTTCTCGATATTTTTTAATTTGTGATTTTATAAGCGTTACTATCTCTGTTTTTTCTTTGTCAGGATTGATATTCGATATTTTTTCACCAAGAACATCATAAGCAGCTGAATGACCAGAATATTCATATTGGTTATTGTCTAAACCAACTCTATTTACTCCAATACAATAGCTCATATTTTCAATTGCTCGAGCTTTTAAAAGCGTATCCCAAGCAGTAATTCTTGGCTTAGGCCAATTTGCTACGTAGAAAAGGAGGTCGTAATCTACGGTATTCCTTGCCCATACTGGGAAACGCAAATCGTAACAAATTAATGGGTAAATTTTCCACCCACGAAATTCAACAACTAGTTTTTTTGAGCCCGCAGAGTAAACCTTATCTTCACCTGCCAAGGTAAATGTATGTCGTTTATTATATTGCTCTATTGTACCTTTTGGGTGAACAAAAAGTAAGCGATTATAATAATTATCATTTTCTTTAATGACGATACTCCCTGTAATTGCAGCATTTTTAGCTTTTGCTATATTTTTCATCCATTGAACTGTTTCACCTTGCATCGTTTCATAAACATTTTCAGGATTCATTGTAAAACCAGTGGTAAACATTTCAGGAAGGATAATAAGATCTATAGCTTCCGAAATTGAATCAATCTTCTCCGAAAAATTATTCCTGTTTTGTTCTGAGTTTTCCCAAACTAGATCAGCTTGTATTATTGCCACTCTTAATTCTTCTTGCATTTTAAATAGTATTTAAAATTTCAGCTGCCTTTTGTAGTGTATCATCAGTCTTAGCAAAACAAAAACGCAACATTTTTTGATCTAATCCATTTTCATTAAAGGCCGATAAAGGAATTGAAGCTATTTTGTTCTCTATAGTTAACCGCTTCGCAAAGTCTACATCCGATTCGTCAGTAATATTTGAATATTCTAGAGATTGGAAATATGTACCTTTAGCAGGAATGAATTTAAATTGAGAATCTTTAATAAGATCTAAAAAAAAATCTCTTTTTTTCTGATAAAAGTCATTTAACTCCACATAATTATCAGGTTCTTTTAAATATTCAGCTAAAGCTATCTGCACTGGATGATTCACAGAAAACACATTAAACTGATGCACCTTTCTAAACTCTTGCATTAATTCTTTTGGAGCACAACAATACCCCATTTTCCAACCTGTATTATGAAATGTCTTCCCAAAAGAAGCAACTACAAAACTTCGAGATTTTAAATTAGGAAATAAACACGCGCTTAAATGTTGTTCTTTATCAAAAATTATATGCTCATAAACTTCGTCACTTAACACTATAGTGCCCGTTCCTTCAGTGAGTTTTTGTAAAGTAAGTATATCTTCTTTAGAGAAAACAGCTCCACTTGGGTTATGTGGGGTATTAATAATGATCATCTTGGTTTTTGATGATATTTTTCCCTTGACTTCTTCCCAATCAATAGCATAATCGGGAGCTTTTAATTGAATTGAAATCGTTTTACCAGCATTTAGCTCTATTGCTGGTTCATAACAATCATATGCTGGGCTAAATATTATTACTTCATCACCCTGTTTTACAAACGCTGATATAACCGTAAAAATAGCCTGTGTGGCTCCCGCAGTTACTGTAATTTCACTTTCTGCATTATATGAAGTATTGTATAGCAATTCAAACTTATGAGCTATGGCTTTGCGTAATTCTAAAACTCCGGGCATGGGAGCATATTGATTGTAACCCTTATCCATCGCATTATTAACTAAATCAATGAGTTTTTGATCACTTTTAAAATTAGGGAAACCTTGAGATAAATTTATGGCTTTATGTTTGTTAGCTAGAGCACTCATTACTGTAAAGATAGAAGTACCTACGTTTGGAAGCTTTGAACTGAAATTCATGATATAAAACTAACAAAAAATCCCAAGCATTAAACTTGGGATTCTGTATTTTAAAAAGATAAATATTATAAGAAAGCTATTTTATTGAAGCTTTCATTAATTCTCTGTTCATACGAGCGATGTTCTCTAACGAAATACCTTTAGGGCATTCAACCTCACAAGCACCTGTGTTTGTACAATTGCCAAACCCTTCTAAATCCATTTGGGCTACCATATTTCTAACTCTATCTGCTGCTTCCACCTGCCCTTGAGGTAATAAGGCATATTGAGATACTTTTGCCCCAACGAATAACATAGCGCTAGAATTTTTACAAGTTGCTACGCAAGCACCACAACCAATACATGTTGCTGCATCCATAGCTTCATCAGCAGCATGTTTAGATATTGGTAAAGAGTTTGCATCCTGAGTGTTTCCAGAAGTGTTTACTGAAATATACCCACCGGCTTGTTGAATACGTTCAAAAGCAGTTCTGTCTACCACTAAATCTTTAATAACTGGAAAAGCAGCTGCTCTAAATGGCTCAATAGTAATTGTATCACCATCTTTAAACATACGCATATGTAATTGACAAGTTGTTATACCTCTGTCGGGCCCATGAGCTTCTCCATTTATGTACATTGAACACATACCACAAATTCCTTCACGACAATCATGATCAAAAGCTATAGGCTCGTCACCAGAATTGATTAATTGTTCATTTAGAACATCCATCATTTCTAAAAAAGACATATGTTCTGAAATATCAGTTACTTTATAATCTACCATTTTACCTTTAGTGGTAGCATTTTTTTGTCTCCAAATTTTCAATGTAAGATTCATAATGTCTAAATTATTTATATGAACGTTGTTTTAATTCGATGTCTTTAAACTCTAACTCTTCTTTATGCAAAACAGCATCGCTTGGTTCACCTTTAAATTCCCATGCAGCAACAAATGCATAATCTTTATCATTACGCTTTGCTTCGCCTTTTTGCTCACCGTCTAGCTCTACAGACTCTTCTCTAAAGTGTCCACCACATGATTCATTACGCATTAAAGCGTCTTTAGCAAATAATTCACCTAACTCTAAAAAGTCAGCTACACGTCCTGCTTTTTCTAATTCAGGATTCATTTCGTTAGCACTACCCGGAACTCTTACTTCTTTCCAGAATTCTTCACGTATTTGCTTAATCTCAGTCATAGCTTCTTTTAAACCTTTTTCATTACGTGCCATTCCTACCTTATCCCACATTACTTTACCAAGTTTTTTATGGAAGTAATCGACAGATTTTGTTCCCTTATTATTCATAAAGAAGTCGATTTTATCTTTAACTTCTTTTTCAGCTTCTTCAAACTCTTTAGTTTCTGTAGAAATTGGACCTGTTCTAATATCGTTAGATAAATAATCACCAATTGTATACGGTAATACAAAATAACCATCTGCTAAACCTTGCATTAGTGCGGAAGCACCTAAACGATTAGCACCATGGTCTGAGAAGTTAGCTTCGCCAATACAGTACAATCCGTCAACGGTAGTCATTAAATTATAATCAACCCAAACGCCACCCATAGTATAGTGCGTTGCAGGATAAATCATCATTGGAGTTTTATATGGATTTTCGTCTACGATCTTCTCATACATTTGAAAAAGATTGCCATACTTGGCCTCAATAATTCCTTCACCTAATTCAGTAATTTTTTCTTTTGAAGGATTTTCTATCCCGTGTATTTTAGCTTGTTCTTTTCCGTAGCGTTCAATAGCTGCCTTAAAATCTAAATACACAGCTTCACCAGTAGCATTTACTCCATAACCAGCATCGCAACGTTCTTTAGCAGCACGAGAAGCAACATCTCGAGGCACTAAATTTCCAAAAGCAGGGTAACGTCGCTCTAAGTAATAATCTCTTTCTTCTTCAGACAAATCGGTTGGTTTTTTACGCCCTTCTCGAATTGCCATTACATCATCCATATTCTTAGGCACCCAAATACGTCCGTCATTACGAAGTGATTCAGACATTAAGGTTAATTTAGACTGATAATCACCTGAACGAGGAATACAAGTTGGGTGAATTTGAGTATAGCATGGATTAGCAAAATAAGCACCTTTTTTATGAATTTTCCAGGCAGCAGTGGCATTGGAACCCATGGCGTTTGTTGATAAGAAATAGACATTACCATAACCACCTGAGGCAATCACTACAGCATGTGCTGAGTGTCGTTCTATTTCGCCAGTAATGAGATTTCTTGCAATAATTCCTCTAGCTTTTCCATCAATCTTAACCACATCTAGCATTTCATGACGGTTGTACATTTGAATCTTACCACGAGCTATTTGACGATTCATCGCAGAATAGGCTCCTAATAATAGTTGTTGGCCTGTTTGCCCTTTAGCATAAAATGTTCTTGACACCAATACACCACCGAACGAACGATTATCTAACAATCCTCCATAATCACGGGCAAAGGGAACTCCTTGAGCTACACATTGATCGATTATATTGGCAGACACTTCTGCAAGACGATAAACATTACCTTCTCGAGAACGATAATCACCACCCTTTACAGTATCATAAAATAATCTGTATGTAGAGTCACCATCGCCTTGATAGTTTTTTGCAGCATTTATTCCCCCTTGAGCAGCAATAGAATGCGCTCTTCGAGGAGAATCTTGATAACAAAATGCTTTTACATTATAACCTAGCTCTGCTAAAGTAGCTGCTGCTGAACCACCAGCTAAACCCGTACCAACTACTATAATATCAATTAGACGTTTGTTAGCAGGATTTACTAGATCAATATGATTTTTATAATCCGTCCACTTATCTTTAATTGGACCCTTAGGTACTTTTGAATCTAAAGTTGCCATATGTTATGATAATACATGTTTAAGATGATGGTATAATGCAATAAAAACAAACCCTAACGGAATTAATATAGCATATGCCTTACCGATATTTTTTAATGTTTTTTTTCTTCCTTCAGTAACCCCCATTGATTGAAAAGCCGAAGAAAAGCCATGTAACAAGTGTAATGCTAAGAATACAAAAGCTATTACATATGCAATTACTCTTATATGGCTTTCAAATTTATGTTCTAATTCATGAAAATATCTAAATTCTCCGTCATGCAAACCAGACCAATCACCTTGAATAAACTTAGTATTGATTTCTGGAAACCAAAAATCTATAAAATGCAAAATTATAAATGCTAAAATAACAAGACCACTAAAGATCATATTTCTACTTACCCAAGAAGAGTTTGCCGAACCATTATTTTTAGTATAGGCTACACCTTGTGCTTTTTTGTTTTGAATTTCTAATATAAAACCCATAACAAAATGAAATACTACACCAAAAATTAGTACAGGCTGCAGTAAATATTGAACTGCCCAGTTGGTTCCCATAAAATGGGATACTTCATTAAAAGCATCTGCACTAAAAACCGATAAGATGTTAATTGCAAAATGTTGAAGTAAAAATATCATAAGGAAGAAAGCAGAAAGTGCCATTGCAACTTTTCTTCCTATCGAAGATTTAAAAAATCCGCTCATTTTGAGTTAGTTTAATAATGTTATACAAATGTAAGACATAGGTCTAGCTCTTAAAAGCGAAATATGCCATTTTTTCTTATTTAGAATGATTTTAAAACGGTAACTTTAAAAGACAAATCTTAGAAAAGTAAATTGAATTTATTTTTTCGACTAATTGCCAAAGAATAAATTATGTACAGCAAGAAAATTCATTTTAAAAATAAGCAAAACCTATTGTTAGAAGGTAGTATTGATTTTCCTATAGATCAAAAACCGAGAGGATTTGCACTGTTTGCCCATTTCTTTACAGGGAACAAAAACTTTACGGCTGTAAGAAATATTTCTAGAGCTCTTACCAAAAATCGGATTGCAGTTATGCGTTTTGACTTTAGCGGTTTAGGAAATAGCGAAGGTAATTTTGCAGATTCTAATTTTACAACCAATATTGATGATTTGATCTCTGCTGCAGAGTATTTAAAGGATAATTATCAATCGCCAAAAATTATTATAGGGCATTCTTTAGGTGGAGCCGCTAGTATTTATGCTGCCGACAGTATAGATTCGATTGAAGCAGTTGTTACTATTGGAGCGCCCTCAAATCCATCACATGTAGAACATCTATTTGAAGACCATATTGAAGATATAACCCAAGAGGGTGAAGCCACTTTTGATATTGCTGGGAGGCAGTTCACAATAAAAAAGCAATTTTTAGATGATATTGGGTCAAAGGATATGACAAAGCTTTTAAAAAACCTAAGAAAACCTTTATTAGTATTACATTCGCCACAAGACACCACAGTTGGAATAGAAAATGCTAAAGAAATTTATAATGCAGCTTTCCACCCCAAAAGTTTCATATCATTAGACGGAGCAAATCATTTATTAACCAATAAAGACAATTCTTTTTATGTCGGAGAAATAGTTGCTAGTTGGGCCAAACGATATGTTTCTTTTAAAGAACAGAAAAATTTAGAAACAGATAAGCAAACTGTTGTTAGAATTGGCCGATCTAAATATAGAACTGAAATAGCCGCTAGAGCACACTCTATAATTGCTGATGAACCTAAAAATTATGGTGGGCAAGATACGGGCTTAACTCCTTATGAGTTGTTGCTTTCTGCTTTAGGTTCTTGTACGGCTATTACTTTAAGAATGTATGCAGACAGAAAAAAATGGGATTTGGATGAAGTATTAGTGCACTTAGAACACTTTAAACAGCACGCAGAAGATTGTAATAGTTGTAGTGATGATAGAACAGCAAAAATCGATAAGTTTGTAAGAACTATTGAATTGGTCGGAAATTTAACATTTGAAGAACGAAAAAGATTATTAGAAATAGCTAATAGATGCCCGGTTCATAGAACTTTAGAAAATAAAATAGAAATTGACACTGTCTTGCGATAAAACCTCATGAAGATCTTTATTCTATCTGTTGGCGAAAACATCTACTCTACTAAACGATTGGTTGATGAGGCGGAAGAGCGCGGTCATGATATACGCGTAATCAACCATACAAAATGCTCAGTTAGGTTGGGAAAAGGACGCCCCCAAATAATTTTTGATGGTGAAAATATTATAGATAAAGCAGAAGTCATTATTCCTAGAATTGGTGCTTCGGTAAGTAGACATGGTGCGGCAATAGTAAAAGAGTTTGAAATGAATAGTGTATTTAGTACTGCACGTTCTTTAGGAATTTTAAGAGCTCAGAATAAAGTGCGTACACTTCAGATAATGAATAGAAAGAACATACCGATACCTCAAACCGTTTTTTCAACAAATACCAAGAATATCAAAGAACAAATAGAGCTGTTAGGAGGTCCTCCAATTATTATAAAACTTCAGGAAGGTACTCAAGGATTAGGAGTGGTATTAGCCGAAACTGAAAAATCTGCAAAGTCAATTATGGATACTTTTTACACTATGAATGCTAGCTTCATGCTTCAAGAATATATAGAAGAATCTAATGGTGAAGATATTCGTGCCATTGTGGTTGGTAATAAAGTTGTTGCTGCAATGAAGAGAATAGGAGAGATGGGTGAGTTTAGATCGAACATACATCGCGGCGGTACGGGTGAAATAGCAGACATAACAGATAAAGAAATAAGAATTGCTTTGCGAGCAGCTAAATATTTAGGTTTGCCAGTTGCAGGAGTTGATATGATCCGATCTAAAAGAGGACCATTATTGATAGAAGTGAATGCTTCGCCCGGACTTCAAGGAGTAGAAGCATACACCAAAGTGAATATAGCAGAGCATATTATTAAATTTTTAGAAACCAATGTTCGACAAAAATTTCAGAAACGAACCCGTAGAAATTAGAGGGCAAGTAGTTGCTCTTGGTGAAAACAAATTAATTAAAGTTGAAATAGATCGTTTGCCTACTGGTACAGCTATCGAGATTCCTATTTATGTATTTAATGGTAAAGAGGAAGGACCAACGGTTTTAGTACAAGCAGGTTTGCATGGAGATGAGGTTAATGGTATCGAACTCGTTCGAAAAATGTTGGCTAAAGGCGTTTTTAAAGTAAAACGAGGTTGTGTTATTGTAGTTCCGTTATTGAATGTGTTTGGGTTTTTAAATTTATCTCGTGATTTACATGGAAAAGATATGAATCGTAGTTTTCCTGGAAGCAAAGCAGGATCTTTGGCTAGTAGAATAGCCTATTTCCATATGAAAGAGATTGCTAATAATGTAGATTTCGGAATAGATATTCATACTGGAGGAGCACAACGCAGTAACTATCCTCAAATACGATACACGCCAAACTCAGAAGAAAGTAAAAAATTAGCAAAAATTTTTAATGCACCTTTCCAATTTGCATCAAATCTTATTGCAAAATCTTTTAGAAAAGAAGCCCATAAACATAATGTTCCTATTATTGTTTATGAAGCAGGTGAGGCATTAAGGTTGGATAAATTTGCCATCCGAAAAGGAACAGAAGGCATATTAAACATTTTAGAATATTTTAAAATGATTCCTGAAAGAAAGGAAAAGCCAAGAACTGAAAAAGCGATAGAATTAACTCAAAGAAGATGGGTTCGAGCTAAAATTGCCGGACTTTTTAATAGTAGAATTAAGAACGGAGATAAAGTTAGTAAAGGACAAATTTTAGGATATATTACTGATACTTATGGCGAAACAGTAACAAGCGTTAAAGCTCCTTTTGATGGTTATATTTTCGGACTTAATAACTTCCCAATCATTAATAGGGGTGATGCATTATTTCATATCGGCAAATAATTAATGTTAGAATGTAAAAGATTGTATATTTATCGTCTAATAGTCGAGAATTGACCATTTATGACTGAAACAGCCACGTTACATACTTTAGATCCTGATAAGTGGGTAGATCTACACTCAGACTATTTATATAATTATGCCATTACGCGTATAGATAATGATGAATTGGCAAAAGATATAGTTCAAGAAACTTTCCTTTCCGGGTTAAAAGCGATGAAAAACTTTAGAGGACAAGCGGCGGAACGAACTTGGTTAATTTCTATTCTTAAGAGAAAAATAATAGACCATTATAGAAAAATTAACTCAGCCAAAGGGAAAGCAGAAGTCCGAATGAATTTTTATGAAGATGGCGAAAATAAAGGAAATTGGATAGAGGAACGTGTGCCTAAAATGTGGGATAATGAAGCGGAGAAAGATATTGAAAATGTAGAATTAAAAAATGCTATAGATAAATGTATTACCAATTTACCAGACAAGTATAGAATTGTTTTTTTATTGAAGAATGTACAACAATACGAAACTGAAGAAATATGTAATGAGCTAGGCATCACGCCGTCTAATCTGTGGGTAATTATCCATAGAGCAAGACACCAACTGCGTAAATGTTTAGAAAGTAATTGGTTTGCCAAATAAATTAATAATGAGTAAAGGATTGTTTATTAGTTGCGAAGAAGCAACAACTATTTGTAATAAAAACCAGTATAAAGAGGCTTCTTTTTGGGAATTAATACAGCTTAATATACATGTTCTAAGGTGCAAGATTTGTAGTTTGTATTCTAGACAAAATGGGAAGCTTACAAAAGCTTGTAATAAGCATTTGCAAAAAGAAGAATGCGAACATAAATTGACTGAAAAAGATAAAGTAGTTTTAAAAGAAAAAATTGCTCGAGTAGATAAATAGAAAAGAATATTCTAAAATATAGAAGCGACACTAACTAGTGTCGCTTTTTTTATCTTTACAAAAACATTAAAATGCATTTTTTACCAGAGAATATAGATAGTTATGCGGTTGCGCATTCTGAAGACGAAACACAATTACTTCAAGAATTAAGTAGAGAAACATGGCAAAAAGTATTAGCACCAAGAATGTTGAGTGGTCATTTTCAAGGGAGAATTTTGTCTATGATTTCTAAATTAGTACAGCCAAAATCTATACTCGAAATAGGAACTTATACTGGCTATTCAGCATTATGTTTAGCCGAGGGTTTATCAAAAGAAGGGATATTACACACTATAGATATTAATGAAGAATTGTTCGATTTTCAGAAAAGATATTTTGACAAGTCAGGATATGGAAATCAAATAAAACAATACCTAGGTAATGCTTTAGAAATTATACCTATAATTGAAGATTCTTTTGATATTGTATTTATCGATGCCGATAAAAGTAATTATGGAAATTATTTTCATGCAGTAATTGAAAAGATGAATAAAGGTGGAGTTATCTTATCAGACAATGTATTGTGGAGCGGTAAAGTAACTGAAACACCAGACCCAAAAGATGAAGACACTACCGCATTGATTGAATATAATACGCTTTTAAAAGAAGACGTCAGAGTTGAAACAGTATTGTTGCCTATCAGAGACGGATTGACAATAAGTAGAGTTAAATAATTAACTGAATGATTTACGGTTTTCGGGTAATTTTTTGAATAAAGCTAGACTCATTCTGTAAAAAACAAACCCTTCAAGTATACCTAATAACATTCCCATAAAAATATCTACAGGAAAGTGAACACCTACATAAATTCTACTATACGCAAATAAAATTGGCCAAATAAGTAGTAGGTAAGAATGCTTATAAAACTTCCGTAATGTAAGAATCATAAAAGTAGTTACCGCAAAAGAAGTGGTTGAGTGACCAGAAACAAAACTAAAACTACTAGGTCTTTTTAAAATACGAATCACTTGATTAATTGTAGGGTCATTGTTCGGTCGTAATCGCCCATAATAATCTTTAATAAAATTAACAAACTGATCTGAAAAAGTAACTAGCAACGCAGTTATTAAAACTAATAGTAATCCTTTTTTCCAGCCATAAGCTCTAAAAATAAGAAAGAATAATAATGCAAAAAGTGGTATCCAATTAAACTGATTGGTAACAATCATCCAGAATTGATCCCAAGATTCTACACCTAACGAGTTGAGATATACAAATAGTTCTTTGTCTCTATTAATAATGTTATCTAATAGCTCCAATTAGAAATTACGTTTTATGGGGCCTGTAATTTCTTCTACATCTTCTTGAATCGTATTGATTTGTTCCTCGATATTCTTAGTCATTTCGGTATCGATACCTTGCTTTTCGGCGGTTTCTGTGATTTCGCGCTTTATCTCGTTGGTGGCATCTTTTAATTGGCGCATACCTTTACCCAAACCACGAGCCATGGTTGGTATTTTATCTGCCCCAAAAAGCATAAGAACGATCACTAAGATCACAAATATTTCGGCACCACTGATAAATAAAAAATGCATAGTCTAAAACTTGGGGTAAAGATAGTATAAAAGGTTAAGTGAGAGTAGTTAAATTTACTTCCCTATCAACATCCTCTTAATTTCATTCAATTTCATTAATGCTTCAATAGGTGTTAGAGTATCAATATTAGTCGACAGAATTTCTTCTTTAATATCTTCTAATAAAGGGTCGTCTAGTTTAAAAAAGCTTAATTGTAAATCATTTTCAGCTTCTTGTTTTAGTTTGTCTTTTATTTCTTCTGAGCTATGACTTTCCTCTAATTTTTTTAACATTTTTTCAGCACGATGCAATACTGAAGTTGGCATACCTGCTAGTTTGGCAACATGAATACCAAAACTATGTTCACTACCGCCAGGTACCAGTTTGCGTAAAAAAATCACATTATCTTTTAGTTCTTTTACTGATACATTGAAATTTTTGATACGTTCAAACGTTTCGGACATATCATTCAACTCATGATAATGCGTTGCAAATAAGGTTTTTGCTCTACTAGGGTGTTCATGCAAATATTCTGCTATTGCCCAAGCAATAGAAATACCGTCGTAAGTTGAGGTGCCTCTACCAATTTCATCCAATAAGACTAAACTACGGTCTGAAATGTTGTTCAAGATACTCGCAGTTTCGTTCATTTCTACCATAAAAGTAGATTCGCCCATTGAGATATTATCACTAGCGCCTACGCGTGTAAATATCTTATCTACAACACCAATTCTAGCTTGTTGTGAAGGCACATAACTACCCATCTGCGCTAATAAAACGATCAATGCAGTTTGGCGCAAAATAGCCGATTTACCACTCATATTGGGCCCGGTAATCATAATAATCTGTTGCTGATTACGATTTAAAACCACATCATTAGCAATATACTCTTCACCAATCGGTAGTTGTTTTTCAATTACAGGATGACGACCGTTTTTAATTTCGAGATCGGTACTATCATCCATGGTTGGGCAAACATAATTATGATCTTTAGCAATCTGGGCAAATGAGCATAAACAATCTAAATAAGCTATTTGTTGTGCATTTTGTTGTACTTGTTGGATATACCCTAACATAAAATGCAGTAATTCGGCAAACAATTGCTGTTCTAACTGCCCAATCTTTTCTTCAGCGCCAAGAATCTTTGTTTCGTATTCTTTAAGTTCTTCGTTAATATATCGTTCGGCATTCACTAAGGTTTGTTTGCGAATCCATTCTTCAGGCACTTTATCTTTATGCGTATTGCGCACTTCTATATAATACCCGAACACATTATTAAAAGCAATCTTAAGACTTGGTATATTTGTTCGCTCGGTTTCTCGAGCCAGCATATTATCTAGATATTCTTTACCAGAATTTGCTATCGACCTTAGCTCATCGAGCTCACTTGATACGCCATTAGCAATCGCGTTTCCTTTATTAATATTTACTGGCGCACTGTTATAGACAGTTTTGGTAATCTTATCAATTAGCTCTTGACACGTATGCAGGTTTTTGCCTAAATTTTTTAGTGACTTGTTTTCACTTTTTTCAGCAGCTTCCTTTACAGGAATAATAGCTTTTAATGAATCTTTTAATAAGACAACTTCACGAGGACTAATTTTAGCAGTAGCTACTTTAGAAATTAATCGCTCTATATCACTAATTTGTTTTATTTGATAAGTTGCCGTTTGATAAAAATCATCTTTATTGATGAGATATTTTACAATCTCATGACGCTTTTGAATCTGTTTTAAATTCTTTAATGGTAAGGCTAACCAGCGCTTTAATAATCGCCCGCCCATAGGTGATATGGTTCTATCTATTATATCTAGTAAAGTAACCGCTTCTGGAGATGATGAATAATATAACTCTAGATTACGGATAGTAAAACGATCCATCCACACATAATGATCTTCTTTAATTCTTTGAATCGAGGAAATATGCTCTAGCTTATTATGTTGTGTTTCCGATAAGTAAAAAAGAATAGCCCCACTTGCAATTATTCCATTTGTTAAATCATCAACACCAAAACCTTTTAACGATTGTATGTTGAAATGATTGGTTAAACTTTCATTGGCATAGTCTTCTTGAAAAACCCAATCGTCTAAAAAGAAATTATTAAAACGTTCACCGAAAACTTCATTGAATTTAACCTTATGTTGTTTTTGAACTAATACCTCACTTGGGTTAAAGTTTTGTAATAGCTTATCTATATACTCATCATTACCTTCAGCTACTAAAAACTCACCAGTGGAAACGTCTAAAAAAGAAATCCCTATCAATCTTTTACCAAAATGAATTGCTGCTAAAAAGTTGTTAGTTTTAGATTGTAGTACCTCATCATTTAAGGCAACACCTGGTGTCACTAACTCAGTTACACCACGCTTTACGATCTTCTTCGTCAGTTTAGGATCTTCGAGCTGGTCACAAATCGCCACACGCATACCAGCCTTTACCAATTTTGGCAAATAGGTATTTAATGAATGATGTGGGAATCCTGCTAAAGCAGTTTCAGTTTCACTACCCGCGCCACGTTTGGTTAGAACTATACCTAAAACCTGTGCTGCTTTTATTGCATCTTCACCAAAAGTTTCATAAAAATCACCAACTCTAAAAAGCAACATAGCATCAGGATATTTAGCCTTAATACTATTATATTGTTTCATTAAAGGAGTAACTTTTTTCTCTTTGGTTTTTGCCAATTCTAACAGTTTTAGGTTAGTTTTGCGAAGTTAATTATTAGAATGTAAACCTAGCATTTTTTATGCGAAAATTGAAAAATAGCGAACTTGAGAGATTATCGAATGATGATTTTAAAAAAGCTGAGAAAACTCCACTAATTGTTATACTCGATAATATTAGAAGTTTAAATAATGTAGGTTCTGTTTTTAGAACAAGTGATGCTTTTTTAATTGAAAAAATTTAC
Source organism: Maritimimonas rapanae (assembly GCF_057837205.1). NCBI lineage: Bacteria > Pseudomonadati > Bacteroidota > Flavobacteriia > Flavobacteriales > Flavobacteriaceae > Maritimimonas > Maritimimonas rapanae. The sequence goes on from NZ_JBYQFI010000002.1 coordinate 518,596, forward strand.
TTGTGTGGTATTACTGCAAAGCCACCACATAAAGACATTCATAAAACTGCTTTAGGCTCTACAGACTCGGTTGATTGGGAATATGCTGAAGATACTTTGACTTTAATTGAAGAACTTCAAAAAGAAGGAGTTCAGATTGTTTCTATAGAGCAAGCAGATAATACTATTATGTTAGACGAATTCCATCCTGTTAAAGACAAAAAGCTGGCAATTGTTCTAGGTAACGAAGTAAAAGGAGTTCAACAAGAAGTTGTTTCGGCCTCAGACTATTGTATTGAAATCCCACAATTTGGCACTAAACATTCTTTAAACATTTCTGTGAGTTGTGGTGTCGTACTTTGGGATTTGTTTAACAAACTCAAAAAATAGATTTTATTACTTTTGGACATGGACGATTTTAAATTGTTTATAGAATTAGCTTTTCGACATGTACTCGATTGGAATGCGTACGATCACATACTATTCTTTATTGTCTTAGCTGTGGTTTACACTTTTAAAGATTGGAAAAAAGCCCTTTGGTTAATTACCTTCTTTACTATTGGGCATACAATTACATTAGCTTTGTCGGTTTATGAAATCATCAAGATTAAAGCAGAAATCATCGAATTTTTAATCTTGCTAACCATTTTTATAACAGCCTTTGTAAACTTAATTATGGTTAATAAAAAGAGTTTTCATCAGTCAAATATAAATCAGTTTTTTGCCTTATTTTTTGGATTAATTCATGGGCTAGGTTTATCAACTTTATTAAAAATTACCATTGAAGATTCTGCCTATAAATTATTACCAATGCTCTATTTTGCTTTAGGTGTAGAATTGGCTCAGATAGTTGTTGTTGCACTTATTTTATTAGCGGGCTTCATAGCTCAAGATTTTCTAAAAGTTAAAAAAAGAGATTGGATTTTAATACTATCTTCTATAGTTATTGGCATCATTTTACCAATGCTTTTCGAACGTAAATTTTGGTAAAATTTTAACAGCGCTCAAACAATTTTTGCTTGTTCTTTGCTATATTAAAATAAACTGTTAGTTTCGGAGTTTATATTTTGACTAACAGCTAATTAATAAATGACAGAAGAGAAGCAACGTAAGTACGATATTGCCTATTTAAAGATGGCGAAAGAATGGGCAAAATTATCATACTGTAAACGTAAACAAGTAGGAGCATTAATAATAAAAGACAAAATGATCATTTCTGATGGTTATAACGGCACACCTACTGGTTTCGAGAATGTCTGTGAAGATGAAAATAATTATACCAAGTGGTACGTCTTACATGCAGAAGCTAATGCTATTTTAAAAGTAGCATCTTCGACACAAAGTTGTAAAGGAGCCACACTTTATATAACTATGTCGCCTTGTAAAGAATGCAGTAAGTTAATTCATCAATCAGGAATCAAACGTATGGTGTTTGCAGATGCTTACAAAGATGATTCTGGACTAAAATTTTTACAAAAAGCTGGCGTTGAGTTAGTACACATAGATCAAAATGAGTTCTAAAAACAAAATATATATTCCAATATTTTTAGCATTAGCAGTTGCTTTAGGTATTTTTATAGGGAGCACACTAAATTACCCTAAGAAAAATACAGTAATGCTTTTTAATAGAAATCCGCAAGAAGCAAAAATTAAACGTCTGATTGATTACATTCAATACGATTATGTAGATAAGATTGATACAGACAGTTTATTAGACGGTACTATTCGTCAGATTTTAGGAAAACTTGATCCGCACTCGGTATATATTCCTGCTTCAGATCATGATCAGATAACCGAGCAAATGAATGGAGAGTTTGTCGGTATTGGCGTTCAATTTAGAATGCATAAAGATTCAATTACTGTTATTAAAGTAATTCCGAACGGCCCTAGTGATAAGGCAGGGTTAAAAGCAGGAGACAGAATATTAATTGCTGAAAAAGATACCCTTTACGGGAAACAAATCAACAACGATTATATTCTAAAAACCTTAAAAGGAAAGCCTAATACAAAAGTTAAGATTAAGGTCTATAGAAAAAGTGAAGGCCAGCATCTAGATTTTACAATTAAGCGTGGCAATGTACCTATTAAAAGTGTTGATGCTTATTATATGATTAATGACAGCTTAGGTTATATTAAAGTAAGTCGATTTGCTGCTACTACGTATAAAGAATTCAAAAAAGGATTGGATGCTTTGATAGATCAAGATATGAATAGTTTGGTTTTAGACCTTAGAGGAAATCAAGGAGGTTTTTTAGGAGTAGCCACAAAAATGGTTGACGAATTTTTAGAAGATGATAAATTGATCGTTTTCACTAAAAACAAAGGAGGAAAAGTTGACAAATCGTTTGCAACTCAAAAAGGTGATTTCGAAAATGGTAAAGTATATGTGTTAATCGATGAAAATTCAGCTTCAGCTAGTGAAATAGTAGCCGGTGCATTACAAGATAATGATAAAGGTATCATTGTTGGGCGTCGCTCTTTTGGTAAAGGATTAGTTCAACAAGAAATGGACTTGGGCGATGGTTCAGCAGTACGATTAACAGTTTCTAGATATTATACCCCAACTGGTCGTTCTATTCAAAAGCCATATGAAGGTGAAGACAAAGACCAATACTATAATGATGATTTTCAAGAACGATATTTAAATGGAGAACTGCAGAGTGTAGATAGTATTAAAGTAGTAGATTCTTTAAAATATACAACACCAAAAGGTAAAACCGTTTATGGCGGCGGTGGTATTATACCAGATGAGTTTGTCTCTATTGACACTACTGCTTATTTTGGAGCATTTCATTTTAGAGCCATGAATAACTTTGTCTTTAATTATGTTGACAACAATAGAAAAGAATTAGAACAGCTTTCGCTAGCAGCTTTTATTCAAAGTTTTGATAAAGACAAAAAGATATTAAACCAATATTTAGATATAATTAAGCGAGATTATAATGGAGAAGTGGGTGATAAATCGTATATTAAAATCTACTTAAAAGCCTTGTTTGCTCAATTTTTATTTGATGATAATGCTTTTTATCTAGTGTTAAATCAGAATGATAAAATGCTAGATAAAATTAAAGATTTAGAGCATCAAATAGATTATGTAAAACATTAAAATTCCTATAAAAAATGGAATTTTAATTTACTTTATCATGAATTTTGGTGTGCTCACCATTATTCCACAAGGTTAATATATCGGTTGCAACAGCAGCTCCACTACCAGAAGCAATAGAAAATTGACTACGCCACCCAGCTAAAGTGCCAGCAACATAGACACCATCGGCCACTAAATGATCTATATTTTTTAATTGAATACGTTGCTTTTCTGACTTGGTTTTTTTATGAGGCTCTACGTACTGTTGTAATCCTTTTATAAAGAATGCATTTGTATAGCCAACTGCAATTACTAACAGCTTGGTATTATACGATGATTTATTTGTGATAATAGTAAAATTACCTGAATCACCTTTTACCTCTAACACCTTTTCATTTAAGATTTGGTCAACATGTGGGTATAGTTCAGAGAGTTGTTCTAAACCACTTTTAAGAATGCTTTCACCAGTGGTTTTTGGTGGTAATCCTAATACGTTATTAAACAAGGCTGTTTGTAAGTGTGACGCTTTTTGATGTGCAATAATACCAATCTTTTTATCTTCGGCATAAGGTTTTTGATGTGCTGACCCTAAGACCAAAGCACAAGACATACCTGCTGTTCCTCCACCTATGATCAGCGCGTCGTACATATTAGAACAAAACTTTAATATTTGCTGCAAAAAGCTTTACAGCAATAGCCAATAGAATAACACCAAATACTTTACGTATAATATTAATTCCACTAGGGCCAATGATACGTTCTATTTTAGCTGAGGTTTTAAGTACAATATAGATTAACAAAACATTGGCCAAAACAGCAACAATAATATTTTCGATATGAAATTCAGCTCTAAGTGATAATAAAGTAGTCAAACTACCAGGACCAGCAATAAGTGGAAATGCAATAGGAAATATTGATGCGGTCATTTCACTCCCTTCTTCATGTTTATAAAGCGTAATTCCTAATATCATTTCTAAGGCAATAAAAAATAAAATAAAAGCACCTGCCACTGCAAAAGAATTAACATCAATACCAATAAGGTTCAGTAAGCTTTTACCTAAGAACAAAAAGATAATCATAATAATTCCTGCAATTAATGATGCTTTTTCAGATTGAATATGCCCAGCTTTCTTACGAAGATCTATAATGATAGGAATGTTACCAATAATATCAATTACAGCAAACAAGACCATAAAAGCAGTAAACATTTCCTTAAAGTTAAAGTTCATTATCTTTTTGTTTTATGCGGCAAAATTATTGAAAGAAAATGGATTTAGAGATTAAATTATTGTAAAGTTACATAGAAAAAATAAGTACTTTTGGGGCATGTTTCAGCTAGGTAAAACTATAGTCTCTGAAGAGATTATCGAAAATGAATTTGTGTGTAATCTATCTGCTTGCAAAGGGACTTGTTGTGTAGACGGTGAAGCAGGGGCGCCGTTAGAAGAAGAAGAACTAAAAATATTAATGGATATTTACCCTAAAGTAAAACCTTTTTTAACTAAAGAAGGTATTGAAGCAATAGAAGATCAAGGTTTGTATGTAACTGTAAATGGCGAATATGAAACGACTTTAATACCAAGTGATGATAGTTGTGTTTACATAAACTATGACGAAAAAGGTATTGCAAAATGTGGTATTGAAGAAGCTTATAATCAAGAAATTATTGACTGGAAAAAGCCTATTTCTTGTCATTTATACCCTGTTCGTGTACAAGATTACTCAGAATTCTCTGCAGTAAATTACCATAAATGGCAAATCTGTGACGATGCCTGTACTTTAGGAAAAGAATTACAAGTACCTATTTATAAATTTGTAAAAGAAGCTCTTGTTCGAAAGTTCGGTGAAGATTGGTATTTAGAACTCGAAAAGGTCGCTCAGAAACTCCAAAAATAAACTTTAACACAAATTTACAGGAAAAACCCCTTATAAATTCAGGTATTTCCCTCTGGAATTACATAGCCTATTTTACCAATTTTGTAACATAAAGTTTAAACTATTTTAATTATTGAGAGTCATAGATATACACTCTTTTGGAAATTAAAATAATTATTGTATATTTATAAGGCTATAAACCAACTATTTAAGGTCTTCTTAAAAATCATCTGCTATGAAAAAGAAACTTTATTTACTCGTTGTTTTTATTGCTCTTGGTCTTAATGCGCAAAATATAATGTCAGATATTTCTGATCAAATTGTGTATAGTGGTAGAGATTATGTGAGCATTAATAAAACAGAACCTCATAAAGATATTGTAAGATCATCTTCTAAAGTATTTGTGAGCATTTCTGTAGATGTTAAAAAAGAAACTTTACATATTCGTTCTACTCATTTTGTACAAGAAATATCAATAAGTGACTTGTATGGAAAAAAATTAACACAAAAAATTAACACAAATACTATAAGTCTTTCTCAACTTCCAAGAGGTGTTTATATTTTAAATATAAAGTCAGCTAACAGCAATTTTAGTAAGAAGATTATTCTGCAATAGAAATATATTTAAACCTTATTTATTAGAGAATTGACCATTTATACATTAATAATTACAAAGTATACAAATTAGTTTGATTTAAAGCTATAAAAACGAGAGTTTTGGCGAAAATGAACTTAGTAGTTTTATAAAATCAGATTTCCCCTTTTTTAATTAATCTTTAATAAAAAAATGGCCAACTTAAGTTGGCCATTTTTTCGTTTTACGCAGAATTGCGAAAACCCAGTAAACGCTGCTCAAGACAACGGGGTTGATTTTTTAATTTATTGATAATCAGTAAATTAAATGTTAAGTTTTTGTTAAGGAAAATTTCAACTTTTTTCATTTTGTTAAAAACTCACCGTTGATTGTGGATAATTATAACTTTAATTTTTCAGTAAAAAATCGAATATTTGTTGACGTCCGATTTTAGCATAAAAATCAACCCACCATTTTTCGCATTAAACTAAACAGAATGTCACAGATAGAACCAATTTTGCAACCCAACGACAACAGATTTGTTATTTTTCCAATTCAACATGATGATTTATGGGACTGGTACAAGAAACAACAAGCATGTTTTTGGACTGCTGAAGAAATTGATTTACACCAAGATTTAAACGATTGGAATACAAAATTAAATGATGACGAACGCTATTTTATAAAACACATTTTAGCATTTTTTGCTGCTTCTGATGGTATTGTAAATGAAAATTTAGCTGAAAACTTTGTAAACGAAGTACAGTATTCTGAAGCAAAATTCTTTTATGGTTTTCAGATAATGATGGAAAACATCCATTCTGAAACCTATTCTTTATTGATTGATACCTATGTAAAAGACGAAAAGGAAAAAGACACATTGTTTAGAGCTATTGAGAACTTTCCTGCTATTAAGAAAAAAGCAGATTGGGCTCTTAAATGGATTGAGTCTCCGAGTTTTGCCGAGCGCTTAATTGCTTTTGCTGCTGTAGAAGGTATTTTCTTTTCTGGCGCATTTTGCTCAATTTTTTGGTTAAAGAAAAGAGGTCTATTACCAGGATTAACTTTTTCGAATGAATTAATTTCTCGCGATGAAGGAATGCATTGTGATTTTGCTGTACACTTACACAATACGCATATGGTAAACAAAGTACCAAAAGAACGTATTAAAGAAATCATTATAGATGCTTTAAGTATCGAACGTGAGTTTATTACAGAGTCATTACCGATTAGTTTGATTGGGATGAATGCCAAGTTAATGACGCAATATTTAGAATTTGTAACAGATAGATTATTGTTAGAATTTGGATGTGATAAAGTGTACGATGCTACTAATCCTTTTGATTTTATGGAGATGATTTCATTAGAAGGGAAAACAAATTTCTTTGAAAAGAGAGTGTCTGAGTATCAAAAAGCAGGCGTTAAGTCTGGTGGTACTGGCGCAATTAGTTTTGATGCCGATTTTTAGACTTAAAAAGTCTTTATAATCAATCTCAATAAATAGATTATCCGCCGAAAGGCAAAAAAATATACCTAACCTAAACCTAAATAATGTAACATATGTTTGTAGTAAAAAGAGACGGCAAGAGAGAACCGGTGATGTTCGATAAAATTACCTCTAGGGTAAGAAAAATGTGTTACGGATTAAATAAACTTGTTGATCCGGTAAAAGTAGCAATGCGTGTAATTGAAGGATTGTATGATGGTGTAACAACATCAGAACTAGACAATTTAGCAGCAGAAATTGCAGCTACAATGACAGTACAACACCCAGACTATGCTAAGCTTGCAGCTAGAATAGCCGTTTCTAACTTACATAAAAACACGAAGAAGTCATTTTCTGAAACAATGACTGATTTGTATACATACGTAAACCCTCGTACGGGCAAAAAAGCGCCGATGATTGCAGATGATGTGTACGAAATTATGATGAAGAATACTGAAAAGTTGGACTCGACTATCATTTATAATAGAGATTTTGGTTACGATTATTTTGGATTTAAAACATTAGAGCGTTCGTATTTATTAAAGATAAATGGAGATATCGTTGAGCGTCCACAACACATGTTAATGCGTGTATCTATTGGTATCCATAAAGAAGATATAGACGAAGCAATAGCCACTTACGAATTGATGAGTAAAAAATACTTTACTCATGCAACACCAACATTATTTAACGCAGGTACACCGAAACCACAAATGTCATCTTGTTTCTTATTACAAATGCAAGATGATAGTATCGATGGTATTTATGACACATTAAAACAAACAGCTAAGATCTCTCAATCTGCTGGAGGTATAGGCCTTTCTTTACATAATATTAGAGCTACTGGTTCATATATTAGAGGAACTAATGGTACCTCTAACGGAATTGTGCCAATGTTACGCGTATTTAACGATACTGCTCGTTATGTAGATCAAGGTGGCGGTAAACGTAAAGGTTCTTTCGCGATGTATTTAGAACCTTGGCATGCAGATATTTTTGACTTTTTAGACCTTAAAAAGAATCATGGTAAAGAAGAAATGCGTGCTCGCGATTTGTTCTATGCGATGTGGATTCCAGATCTATTCATGAAGCGTGTACAAGAAGATGGCGAATGGACTTTGATGTGTCCAAATGAGTGTCCTCATTTATTTGATACTTATGGAGATGAATTTGAAAAATTATATGAGGGTTATGAGCAAGTTGGTAAAGGTCGTAAGACTATTAAGGCACGTGATCTTTGGGAGAAAATTCTAGAATCTCAAATTGAAACAGGTACACCTTATATGCTTTATAAGGATGCAGTGAACAGAAAGACGAACCAAAAGAATTTAGGTGTAATTCGCTCTTCAAATTTATGTACTGAAATTATGGAGTACACAGCAAAAGACGAAATAGCTGTGTGTAACCTAGCCTCTATTGCAATGCCAATGTTCATTACGGAAAGTGCAGATGGCAAGAAAGTTTTCAATCATAAAAAATTATTTGATGTTACTAAAAAAGTAACTCGAAATCTAGATACAGTAATTGATCAGAATTATTATCCTGTAAAAGAAGCAGAAAATTCAAATTTCCGCCATAGACCAATTGGCTTGGGTATTCAAGGTTTGGCTGATGCCTTTATTCAATTACGTTTACCATTTACATCTGATGAAGCAAAGCAATTGAATCAAGATATTTTTGAGACGATGTATTTTGCAGCTGTAACTTCATCTATGGAAATTGCGAAGGCTAAAGAACCATATTCTAGCTTTAAAGGTTCACCAATGTCTGAAGGTGAATTCCAATTTAATATGTGGGGGGTAAATGAAGATGACCTTAGCGGAAGATGGGATTGGAAAAAATTACGTAAAAATGTAATGAAGCATGGGGTTCGTAATTCTTTATTGGTGGCACCAATGCCAACAGCATCTACATCTCAAATTTTAGGGAATAATGAAGCTTTTGAACCTTATACTTCTAATATTTATACACGTAGAGTTCTTTCAGGAGAATTTATTGTAGTAAATAAGCATCTATTAGAAGACCTTGTTGAATTGAATTTATGGAATAATAGCATGAAAGAAGATATAATGCGTGCTAACGGATCCATCCAACACATTGAAGAAATTCCACAAGAACTAAAAGATCTTTACAAAACTGTTTGGGAAATGAGTATGAAAGATATTATCGATATGGCGCGCCATAGAGGATACTTTATTGACCAATCACAATCGCTAAACTTATTTATGCAAGATGCAGATTTTGCAAAACTAACATCAATGCATTTCTATGGCTGGAAATCTGGCTTAAAAACAGGAATGTATTACCTAAGAACAAAATCTGCCGTAAACGCAATTCAGTTTACAGTTTCTAAAAAAGAAGAAGTAAAACAACCAGTAGCTGCAGCAGAAATACCTGGAGCTACACAAGTAAACACAATAATACCGGAAGGAAGTGAAATGACTCCTGAAGAGTATAAAGCGATGATTGCCCGCGCCAAAGAAGGTGAAGGCGATGATTGCTTGATGTGTGGTTCTTAATTAACTAATTAGGGTTTAGTTTAATTAAATACCCCAATCATTGATTTGATTGGGGTTTTACCAAAAAAATGAGTATTAATTTATAAAATAAATGCTGAGATAATGAAATAAAAAAAGGGATACTGGAAATATCCCTCTTGTAAAAAATTTAATTTCTTTTTGGATTTCACAGGCCAAAAACAAGAAAATTGATTGAATAGGAAGAGAGAGTATCTCTTCTCCTTTTTTCGTTTGTCAAACCTACGAAAATCGCGAATTCCTCGCAAGTTAAATATTTCCATTTTTAAAATTATTAGAGTTAACTTTTTGATAGTCAAAAAACTAAAAGATATCATTAGGTTATTAACAAAATTGACTAACAATTGTCAATGTAAATTTATAAATAATGAAAAATAATAGAAATATTAAAATTAGTATTAACCCGTTGGTAGATTTTTCAACGGCTACAGATTCTAAAAAGGAAAGAATAATTCGTGATCAAAAATCACCCAAAATATTAAGAGTTGGGTGGTATCAAACCCCAAGAGCATGTATTAAGAAATCTTTAAGGAAGAATGGTGATTTACAACCAATTTTAGAAGGAATTAGAAGATTAAAAGAAAGAATTCCTAAAAAGCCACAGCAAATGCAAAATAAAAGAGTTTCTTTAATTGCTATGCAAAGGTATTTGAGAATTAAGCTTCCTAAGATTTTTAAAAATTATAACCTAGAGATAATAAAAGAGAGTCAGATAAAATCTATTTTCTTAAATGATATAGAAATTATAATATCTCCAGATTTAATATTTAAAGTTTTAATAGATGAGAAATATTATTTAGGAGCGATTAAACTTCATATATCTAAAGGGAATATTTTTGATATAAAAAAGTCGAGAAAAGTTTCTTCACTTGTATATCGTCATATGATTGTGTTGTCAGAGAAGTATAAAACAGAAGTACATCCAGAGTTATGTCTTTCTATTGATGTTTTTGGGGAACAAGTAGTTTGCACACCTGACAATTTTGAACATTATATTAAAGAAATTGAAGTAATTTGTGAAGAAGTTAAAACGTTGTGGTCTAAAGTAGCATAATAGGTGATAATTAAAAAAGGGGAGCAAGCTTGCTCCCCTTTTTTAATTTTATGTTATGAACCAATTAATATCTCTAAACTTATTCAGAAATTTGAGTTTCATCATGAGAATATAACTCTAATAAATTCATTGTAGCCTTAATCAAGTCTTTAGTCTCTAATAAAATACTAAAGTATAAAGTAGTGTTTTTAGGACTCGACTCAGTAGTTCTAGTACGTTCTACTTGAATTTGAATGTATTCTCGAACATTATCTAGCAATTGTTGTTTTTCTTCAAGAATAGGCAATAATTGATCAAAAGAACGTGAATCAAAGACTCCTCTTATTTTATCGAAAAGACCACGAAGTTTAATATCTATTTCTTTTAACTCTTTTGCCTGATTTACTTTTAGAGTTTTATGATTATTATTAATATGCTTATGACTAGCTTTAGCAATAAAACTAGCTGATTGCGCCATATCTTGTAGGTCGCCAATAACATCTATATATAGTTTACTTGCTCCTACATAAGATTCATCTAGGTTTTTTATAAAATAGAAAATATTGTTTTGTATATCATCTATTTCATTTTCAAGCTTTACCACAGTTCCTTTGGCTTTTTTAAGAACTGAAAGGTCTTGATTAATTAATCCATTTATAGTTGACTCATTAATTTTACTTACTCTTTTTAATACTTTTGAAATATTAGAAGCACTTTCTTCTATAACCCCCTGTATTGAATTACTTTCAGCAGCATTTAAGCTATCTTCTGCTTTTTGCTCTTTAGATTTAGTTTTATGACGAATATAATTACGCGCCAGTAACAATACTGCAAGGAATAATAGAATTGCTATAGCAGCAGGTCCACCTAAATTAATTAACAATGCCATTGTTCCAGCGGCTACAAAGGCTATTATCGCTGTACCAAACCATCCGCCAATAACATTTAAAACACCTGCAACCCTATACACAGCACTTTCGCTACCCCAAGCTCTATCAGCTAACGAAGTACCCATCGCCACCATAAAGGTTACGTATGTGGTAGACAAAGGCAATTTCATTGATGTTGCTATGGAAATTAATACACCAGCAACCATTAAGTTTACTGAAGCTCTTACTTGATCAAAAGCTGGAAGCTCGTATGTTTTATCTTTAGGTAAATTAACAACTGGTTTTTCAAATTGCTTTTCTATTTTATTAGTTACTGAGTTTGGCAGCACAGTTGTAGTGTATTTTGAAACTAACATAGTAAATCTCACTACGGCTCTAGATAAAGCATTAGGCTGAAATTTTTCAGCGCCTTCTCCTTGACGAGCTAAATTAATTTCTGTATCAGCAACTGTCCTTGCTTTTTTAGAAAACCAAAGAGTTAGTACCATAATTCCACCAGCAATAAATAATAACAAAGGCTCAGTAGGCACTTTTTTAGATAACACACCCATTGAGAATTCTGTGGCTGGCACACCAGAAGCTGTCCATGCTTCATATGAATGCCATGCAGCCATAGGCACACCAATAAAGTTTACCAAATCATTTCCGGCGAAAGCAAGGGCAAGACCAAAAGTACCTATGGCGATTATAGGAATAAAGATATTCTTCTTTAATACCCCCATATATAATTGAGAAAGAACTGTCCAAACAACAAAACTAATTGCAATGATCATTACTTCATTACCCTCTAATAAATCTTTTACATCACTATAATACGGAGTTCCTTTTAAACCTTTCATGAAAATGAAGTAAGTAATGGCGGTTAGTGCACCACCACCAAACAAGGCCCCTAAATATTTAATTTTATTCTCATAATGGAAAGAAAAAATAAGTCTAGAGACATATTGAACCAGAGCACCCACACTAAACGCAATTACAACAGATAGAAGAATACCAGATATAATTTGCATTGCTTTTTCAGTGTTGATATAAGTTGCCAAATCAGAAAAAGACTGTGTGTCTGAGGCTCCAATTTTAATTAATGCCATAGCTACTGCCGCACCTAATAATTCAAATACGATTGATACTGTAGTTGAAGTTGGCATACCCAATGTATTAAAGAAATCGAGCAAGAGTATGTCAGTTATCATAACTGCCATAAATATGATCATGATCTCATTAAACATAAATTCTCCAGGCACAAAAATTCCTTTACGGGCAACCTCCATCATACCACTAGAGAAGACTGCTCCAAAGAAAATACCAAGGCTAGCCACTATCATTATTGTTCTAAAAGGGATAGCTTTAGAGCCAATAGCTGAATTTAAAAAGTTAACTGCATCGTTACTTACACCTACAACCAAATCGGCTGCAGCTAAAACAACAAGAGCAATTATCATTATTAAGTAAATATTTTCCATTTTCTAAATTTAGTTTTGCAAAAATCTTAATTATTATTTAGTTGAATATTACCGAAATGTTATGTTTTTAGATTAAAAATGTACATCAAATTGTAATCTGAACATCAATTCATCATTACTTCCATCTAATGATAAATAACTGATGTCTGATTGTACTTTTAATTTATGACCAAAAATATATTTAGAAACACCTAGGGTATATTGATCTTCAGGGTTTTTTCCAGTTATATTTTTATCTAATTTAATATTCGTATATCTACCAGAAATTTCCCAGCCTTTATTGAATAGATAACCCGTCTGTAAGTTTAAACCTTTACCAACTTGCACCTCATCTCCCGTTAATGAACCATCACCATTCTTAGCAAATGGATCATCGGCATCTCTATCTGCATATTCGGCCATAAATGAAAATCCTTTATATTTAAACATTGCATCAAAAAAGAATGTTTTTATATCTGTTTCAAAGAAACCTGTGTCAGTTATCATATAAGAACCTTGATTACTTCTGTTCTTTACTGCATTTTTATTAATATCGTAAGTGGCAGCTAGCATTAATTTAGGTTTGTCTTCTCTTTTAAGGTCACTTCCACTATAATCTCCTTTACTTTTAAATTTTCCAAAAGGTAAAAGCTCTAACCTTGCGGTATATTGATGCCCTCCGAGATTTCCTTCAGTAACATTTCTTCCTTCACCTTGAGAAATTGCAAATTTTTCTCTCACTAAAAAATTATCTGAAAGATTAAAGTGGTGCCTTAATTGAATTCCTAAATCACGATCGATATTAAATCTACTATTCAACAATGAGCGATCTACTTGTTGTAAATTACCTGAGGATATTACACGCTCAATGTTACCAGGGAGTTTCGTTTGACCTACCCACAGTTCAAAATTTTCATAGAAATTCCACATTACAACAGCATCTAGAATATATCTTGGAGTATTTCGATTAAATTGAGATGCGCCAGAAATATCTCTGTTAGATAAACCTAATTCTATTTTATACTTTAATTTAGGGCTAAAAGCAAACCCATCAAATTTTAAACGAGCACGTCTTACTAAAAAATTCTGCTCAGGATTTATATATGAATCGTTTTCTTTTTCCCAATTAGCAATAGCTAAAAATTGCATGCGCGTAGCAATTTTCATGGTAAAAGAGCTATCTTTTCCTACAAGGTTAAAAAGGCCCTTGCCAAATTTTGGAGCATTAGTTTCTTGGCTACTAACAAGAAATAATGTGAATAAGGCAATAGAAGTTAATACAACTTTAAGTTTCATAATCGTAATTAGTTTTTGTCGCCGCAAAGAACTAAATCGAATGTTAACTAAAGGTTTCTAATAAGTTATTTTTAAATGAAGTTTTAAATAAAAAAGTAAGGCTACTTTGGCCAAAGTAGCCTTAGTACTTCAAAATCTAGTTGACAAAAACTAATTGATTATTGAAATAATACCTGTCTAAGACATAGACAAAAGTAAAATGTTTAACACTGCATTATGTAAACAAAACATTATCTAATTATTAAATATTTCTTACGATAACTAAATTTTTTTATTAAAGAAAGAGAACCTAAATTTCATTTTTACATAAATGTAACCTATTGATTATTAGTTATTTAAATTTACAATGTTAATTTAATGTTATCTAAATGTTGATTTAATGTAAAATATTCTATAATTTAGTAACGTTAATTACTAATAAATTGAAAAAGATTATGAAGAAAATAGCCATACTTTTTATGATGTTTTGTGTAGGTTTTTTGTTTGCACAAGAAGGTAAAACTAAATACAAACAGAAAGGTGATTTAGTTGAGGCAACACTTTATCATGATAATGGTCAGATGGAACAACATGGCTTCTTTAAAGATAAAAAGTTACATGGTACTTGGACGTACTATAATGAAGAAGGAAAAAAGATTTCCATTGGTAATTACGAAAATGGAGTAAAAACAGGGAAGTGGTTATTTTATTCGAAAACCACATTAAAAGAAGTTTATTACGATAAAGGTAAAATTATTAGCGTAAAAGAAACCGAAGCAAACTCATAATAGAAAAATAAACTAAAAAAAGCCTGCAATTTGCAGGCTTTTTTAGTTATGTAATATAACTTTATATTATTGTCTTGCCCAACCAGCTCCCCAAGTGGCAAAATCGGTACCCGTAGCATTTGCATCAACAGTTAAAAAATCTGCCTCAACAAATGTTTCGCCTGTATCATTTTTCATGTTTAATGTGACATCATCAAATACTACAGAAACTACCTTAAGATCTTCACTTAAAACACCTGCTCCGGTTGGGCTATCTCCTTGATCACCATCTAGATCAAAACCTTCTGCAAAACCTTGAAGAGAAACATTGGTAAAGGTTCCTTGAGTACCTGCTCTTAAACGAATAGCTTCATTACCTGTACCAGAACCTAAACCAATAATTGTTAAATTAGTTACTGTAGGCTTTGAGAAGAATTTTGGATCAGCATTATTCCCTATATCTGTATTAAAACCATCTGCTTCAATACCTTTATCATGGTCTGCACCATGTTTTACATAAGCATTTGTTATTGTTCCTGTATAGCCCTCAGTCCAATCTAAAGAATCATCTTGTGCGTTAATTACCGATACATAATCTACATTAACAGTTCCGCCAAAGAATTCAATACCATCATCCTTCCCTTCAAAAGCTTGAATATATTCTACAGTTGTACCATTACCAACTCCATAAAAAGAAATACCATTATTTTCTGATTGACCATCTGCTTTTCCACCAGAGTATTCTACTCTTACGTAGCGTAAGGTGCCAGAATTATCATCTGATACAGACCCACCATAAGGTAAACTTGCAATTTCTGAAGTCGATGTTGCATCACCACCTGTTACAGAATTTATAGGTGCTTTACCTAGCAAGATTAATCCACCCCAATCACCTGCATTTGGAGTATTAGATGCTGAAGTAAAAATGATTGGGCTACTAGATGTACCTGAAGCATCTATTTTTGCCCCTTGTGAAATTGCGATGTAAACATCTGCACCGGTAGCTGCAGCTTTTATAGTCATACCTGCTGGTATTGTTAATGTGGTTCCACTTTCCATAATAAGTGGACCATTGATTATGTATTCTTTATCAGCATCTAAAGTTAAATCTGCTGTTTGATTTCCTGAAAGTTGAATCGTTTCATTTCCAGTTCCACCATTGCCGTTATTATTATTTACAACACTATTATCGTTGATAATAATATCTGCAGTATCATCATCGCCACATGATGCGAATAATAATGATACTATTGCTAAGCTTAATAAAGTGTTTTTCATTTTCTTTTTAATTTAATTCTGATTGTTAATAGTTAAAAGTTATATTTTAATGATAATCCTATATTCATTCCTCTTTTGTATTGAGAGATAGTAACATCACCACCTGAGCTTTCTCTCACATATTCGATGTTAGGGTCTAATAAGTTCTTTGTGCTTAAGTTTACTTGAAAATTTTCTCCAATTTTATTTTTCCAAATAAAATCTAATGTTGGTACAGCCTTTTCTATTATGTTACCTAGTTGGCCAGAACCTAAAGCTTGTATTCTATCAGAGAAATAAGAAAACACAAGATTAGCAGTTGGCTTATAATTTTTAAAAGTTGGGCTGTAGTTAATATCTGCATTTACAATTATTGGAGAAGCTCCTTGTAAATTATCTTCTGTTCTATTGAAAGTTGTGGTAAATAAACCGTTTGACGCTCTTAGATCTTGTTCAGTGTGCATGTAAGTAAAATTCAATCCAGCTGAAAGCTCTGATTGCTCTTCTTCGTTAAGAATTAAATTTTTTCTTACTTCTAATTCTGCGCCATAAATAGTCGCTTTTTCGCCAGTTCTAAAATAACGCTGTGTACCAGTAGCATCATTAGCAACAACTAAATTTACTGGGTCATTTATTTGTTTGGCAAAGCCTCCTAAAGAAAGGATTTCACTTTTGCCTATAAACCATTCGTATTTTAAATCAAGGTTAAATACTTCTGAAAACGAAGGGTCATTTAATAAATCTGGATTACCAGCAATTCGTTGCGTTACGCTTTCATAAACAAATGGCGCCATTTCTTTAAACTCTGGGTTAGAGACTGTTTTGCTAAATGCAAAACGTAAATTTTGATTGTCGTTTAAGGCATATTTGATACTTAAACTTGGTAAGATAAACGTCTCTTTTGTTTCTCTAAATCCTGGATCGTTTGGGTTGATGTTAATCACATCATAAACAATTTCTTGATCGAAAGCTTCTACTCTTATACCTGGAACTATCAACCATTTATCATTTATATTGAATTCAGCATTTATATATCCTGCATAAATATCAAGATTACCTCTGTAGGTGTTTTCTGGTAAACCAGGGCGATTTATGGGTCCAGTTTGTGGAGGGTTAATAGCTCTAAAAACCGTTGTTTGAAATAAACCGGTTTCACCATCAATAGATAAATTATTTACATCAAAAATGGCATCTAAGTTGTTTGCATCAGTAATAGGTAAATTGTTGTCAACAAAATTATAGCCGTATCTAATATTGTCGAAATTACGCTCTTTCGTTCTACCATTGTACCCAAAATTTAATTTTACAGATTCGTTTGCTGTATAGGTTAAATTTACTCTTCCATTTAATTCTTCATCTTCAATATTTTGGAAATAGCGTTGATTATCAAAAGAGTTATTGGTAAAGAATACAGGATTTGTATTTGGATCATTATCAAACGCTAGGTGGTAATTTTCGACACTTATTCTTTTTCTGTCTGGCTCATGAGAAAAGACATTATTGTAACCAATAGCCCAATCTAATTTTAATTTTTCTCCTAAATTATGTTCAGCCACAAATTGGTTTACGAAAATTAGATCTTGATTGAATTGTGAATTCATTTGATAAAAACCTTCATCGGTATTTAGAATGGCATCTCTATTTGAACCTAAACCATTAATACCATAATAACCTACTTCGTCACCAGACTTATTAATGAATAATGAATTAAACTTGAAAGAATTATCATCATCAAATTTAAATCCGATATTTCCCATGATGGTTGTAGTAGTACCATATTCAAATTCTTCTACATTAGGAAATTTCTTTTTTTCAACCGTGGTAAAGTCTACTGCCCTTCCTTTTCTATATTCGTAATCACTATCAAAAGAAGTGGTTAAAAAAAGATTTAAACGAGACTCTTCGCCAATGTCGAAAGACTTTCCAGCATTAATTCCAATATTTAAATTAATGGGAGACATTGGAGATTCTATTGGGTCTACTCCATGTGATAAAACAACAGCAAAAGGATTATTATTATATCTTCCATAAAATCCAAATTGACCAGTACCAGAATTTTTTACAAAAGATTTATCTATTGCTCTATTATTAAAACCACTACCTAAAGAAACTTCAATAAAGCCATCACCTTTATAATCTTTCGAAGCGATGTCTATATTACCTGCAGCAAAATCACCATAGAATTTACTTGAATAAGCTTTACTTATCGAAACATTTTCAATCACATCAGACGAAAAGATGTTCAGATCAATATTCTTTTTATTGATGTCATTTGAAGGTAAAGACAAGCCATTTAAAGTAGTATTAAGATATCTATCTCCAAGACCTCTTACATAAACATTACTAGAGCCTTCTTGTTTAGAAACTCCTGCTATTTTAGTTACGGCTCCTGCAGCATCACTAATACCTTTAGCTGAAAGTTCTTCAGCACCAATAGCTGTTTTAATCTCTGTTGCTTTCTTTTGTTCGGTTAATAAAGCAGCAACACTTTCTTTTTTTGTAGAGGCTTTAACAATTACTTCTTTTAGAGAAACACCTTCGGTGGCTCCCATTAATATGTTTTCTAAAGTTGTTACCTCACCCTCTTTAACCAAAATATTTGGCACTTCTACTTTTTGATACCCAACGAAGCTAAAAACTAAAGTATATGTGCCTGGGTCAGCTTGAAAAATATAAAGCCCGTCAATGTCTGAAGTTGTACCAACTTTTGTTCCTTTTATAAAAACATTAGCAAAAGGAAGAGGTTCATTGCCAGCCTCTTTATCTAGTATAGTTCCCTGTATGGTACCTTTATTTTGAGCAGTAGTTATAGAGACCACTAGTAGTAGCAGTACAGATAATATTAATCTCATTATACTTTTTTGAATTATCGTTTTAACCGAGAAGAACTTTCTTTAGCGGTGTCATTTTGCAATGAGGCTAATGTTAAAGCGCCGATAGTTACATCTTTTAATTTGGTTATTTTGTCTTTTTCAACAATTATATTAGTTACCTCAACTTTTTCATAACCAGGAAAATTAAATACAACAGTATATGTGCCTGGTTCAATTTTTAAAGTATGAAAACCGTCTAAGTCTGTTGTTGATCTCACTGCTTTTCCTTTAATAGATACTGAAGCAAATGGCAAAGGTTCGTTGTTAACTTCTTTATCTAAAACAATTCCTTCTATTGTTCCTTTTTCTTGAGCGACTGCTACTAAAGATGGTAATAAAAAGAAAAGCAAAATAAATTTTTTCATGATGTCTTATATCAAATTTTCTGACGCAAAGAAAGAAAGCTAATGTAAAGATTGGGTTAATCAGAAGTTAAAGATTTATGATGCTTAGGTTATATAAATGTTAGCTTAGAAAGGTCAACTTTAAATTAATGTTAACTAAAAAAAGAATTGAAAATAATGTACCTTGCACGGTCTTAAAATTTAAGCTAAATGAATTGGGAACAACTACTATCTTTAAAACGTTTTGGTGATACTAGCAAGAGAAATAGAAAAGATCAAGATGAGACAAGAATTGGTTTCGAGGTAGATTATGATCGTATAATTTTTTCTGATTCATTCAGGAGTTTACAAGATAAAACACAAGTAGTTCCCTTATCTAAAACAGATTTTGTTCATACACGCTTAACACATAGTTTAGAAGTTTCTGTAGTTGGGCGTTCTTTAGGAAGAATTGTAGGAAAGCAATTGATTTTAAAATATCCAAATTTAAAAGATTTAGGGTATCAAGCAAATGACTTTGGAGCCATAGTTGCTAGTGCTTGTTTAGCCCACGATATAGGAAATCCTCCTTTTGGACATAGTGGAGAAAAAGCCATCGGAGAATATTTTAAATCAGGCAATGGATTAAAATATAAGACAGACTTAACGGATAAGCAATGGCAAGATTTGATCGATTTTGAAGGAAATGCTAATGGTTTTAGAATTTTAACGGAAAGTAGAGAAGGCATAGAAGGAGGTTTGCGCTTGTCTTATGCAACTTTAGGTACTTTCATGAAATACCCGAAGGAATCGTTACCTAAAAAACCTACAAACAATATCATCGATAAAAAATATGGTTTTTTTCAATCTGAAAAAGAACTGTTTAGTGATGTTGCCAATGATTTGGGTTTAAAACAAGTTCGCACAGGAAATGATGTAACTTTTAGTCGTCATCCATTAACATTTTTAGTAGAGGCCGCTGATGACATTTGCTATACCATTATAGATTTTGAAGATGGCATTAATCTTGGTTTGATTGAAGAAGAATTTGCGCTGGAATATTTAATTAACCTTGTTAGAGATACTATTAATACAGAGAAATATTATCAACTAAAAACTAAGCAAGATCGATTGAGTTATTTACGTGCTTTGGCTATTGGTAATTTAATAAATGAAGCTTCCAAGGTGTTTTTAGAGAATGAAGAAGCGATACTTAATGGAGAATATCAAGTTTCATTACTTGATAAATGTAAATACGAAGCACAGATC
The DNA here is from genome assembly GCF_057837205.1 of Maritimimonas rapanae. Classification (NCBI taxonomy): domain Bacteria; kingdom Pseudomonadati; phylum Bacteroidota; class Flavobacteriia; order Flavobacteriales; family Flavobacteriaceae; genus Maritimimonas; species Maritimimonas rapanae. The sequence continues at coordinate 539,258 of NZ_JBYQFI010000002.1, forward strand.
AATGATATTATAAAAATTAGCGTAGAAAGAATTTATAGAAGTAAAGAAGTTATTGAAAAAGAAATTTCAGGATATAGGGTTTTAGCAGATTTACTTGATGTTTTTATCGATGCAATTAATAATTCATTTAATAAAACGGCTACGAATTATGATAAATTATTAATGAATTTACTTCCTGAAAAGTATAGAAGCGAAGATAAAAACCTTTACAATCGTATCTTAACCGTATGTAGTTTTATTGCCGGCATGTCTGATGGGGCAGCGATTTTATTGCATAAAAAAATAAAAGGAATAGAAGTTTAAAGTGTTTGATATCTAACAATTTATTATGGGCTAAATTATTATATTCGCTCTCTAATTCAAATAGATTTGTGTATGAAATCGAAAATTACTTTTTTTATATTTTTACTTTTCACTTTAATTATTGTAATAGTAATTCCGAAAAGCGAGCTATCAGAGCTTAACTTAAAAAGAAAAAAGCATATTTCTTTTTTAGAATCACACCATTTTAATAAAACTTTAAATCTTTCTAAAAAGGAAAGAAAGAAGCTTGGTATTCCTCCAAATAAATATTTTGAAGAACAATACCTATTGGAGATGAATCCTGCAACTGGAATAGCAGAATTTGATAAAAGATTAAGTCTTCAAAAAGAGCTTTTAATTTCAAACAACCTTAAGAGTGTTCCAGGAGTAGATAATACTAATCCATGGATAGAAAGAGGGCCAAAAAACATCCCCGGAAGATCTAGAGCAATGATGTTTGATCCAAATGATGCCTCTGGTAAAAGAGCTTTTGCTGGAGGAGTAAGCGGAGGCTTATTTGTCAACAATGATGTTACAGATCAAAACTCATCTTGGTCTCGAATTGCTATACCTGAAAATCTAGCAGTTTCATCCATTACTACAGATGTAAATAATTCAAATATTATGTATCTGGGCACTGGTGAATCTTATGTGCAAGGCCAAGCAAATGGTAATGGAGTTTGGAAATCTACCAACGGGGGCGCAAGTTGGATCCATGTTTTTGGAGGATCTACCGGAACATCTTTTTTTAATGCAGGATCTAAAGTCACTATAAATAGTCCTGGAAGTATTTCTGGTGAACTAGATGCCGTAAGAGCTGGAGGGTTCGGTCCTGCAATAGGCTCGCCTATAACAAGTAGTTTAGTTTTAGTTAATGATGGTACTGCATCCTCAACAGAAGGGTGTAATGCGTTAACTAATGCTTCAGCTATAAATGGTAAAATTGCTGTTGTAGAAAGAGGGAGTTGTAACTTTACAGCTAAAGTAAAAAACGCTCAAAATGCTGGAGCTGTTGCTGTAATTGTTATAAATAATGTTTCTGGAAACCCGTTTGCTATGGCAGGAACAGATGCAACAATTAATATTCCTTCGGTAATGATCTCAAAAACTGATGGCGAGTCAATTTTAAATATAATTGAATCTCAAACCATTAATATTACTTTAGAAGACATAGCAACAGATCTACCAGTAGGCGTAACTGTTGTTCCAGGAATTTATCATATTAATGATATTGCTACTAGAAACAATTCAGGTGTAACAGAAATTTATGTGGCGGTTGCTGAATCCATTTACAGAGAAGCTTCAAGTAATTTATTAGGGGCAGATTATGGTCTTTATAAATCTACTAATGGAGGTTCTAGTTGGACTAAGCTAATGTTACCATCAAGCCCTAATGGAAACCCACTATTACCCAATGATATTGAGATAGCTTCTGATAACACAATCTGGGTTTCTACAATCAATAGTGTAAGTTATGGTGATGGCGGAGGTAGAATACTATCTTCAACTAATGGAACCACCTTTAGTCTTAAACACAGCATTTCAAGTAGTGATAGAACAGAAATTGCTATTTCAAGCACTAATCCAAATAAAATTTATATTCTAGCAGAAACAGGAACTGTAACGATTCAAAAAACATTGGATGGTTTTACTAATACTACAACCATGTCTCTCCCTGATGATGCAGATAATGGAATTCCTGCAAATGATTTTACTAGGGGCCAAGCTTTTTACGACTTAATGCTTGCGATAGACCCAGCAAATGATGATATTCTATATGTTGGGGGAATTGATACTTTTAGAAGTACCGACGGAGGATCTAACTGGGATCAAATTTCAAAGTGGTCTAATAACCCGGGATTATTAACCCTCAATGTGCCACTTGTTCACGCAGATATTCATGAATTAATTTTTCGACCATCAAACCCAGACCAAGCAATGATTGCAACTGATGGAGGAATATATTATGCTAATTCATTAAGTGCATCAAATAGTTCTAATAGCTCAATAGTAGGAATTTCTAACGATCATAACACTACTCAATTCTATTGGGGCGCTATTGGTCAAGATGTGAATAATGATCAATTCTTAGGAGGCACTCAAGATAATGGATCTCCATATGTTAATAACAGTTCTTCAGGCACAAGCAATTTCGTTGAGGTTTCTGGCGGTGATGGAGCTTATAGTTTTATAGATAAAGATGGTGAGTATATGATCACAGCTTTACCAAATAACTCATATACAAGATTTGACCTGCCTTTTGGAGGAATTTTTAGTGGAGTTACAATAGTAAATACAAACGAAGGTGCTTTTATTAATCCAGCAGAGTTAGATGATAATCTAGATATATTATATTCAAATGCTACATCTAATACAGCTGGTTTTCAGATATCAAGATTTACAGATTTAAAAACAAATAACCCTACAAGAACTGATTTATCAAATGATTTATTAAATAGACCGGCTACAGCAATAAAGGTTTCTCCATATACTACTGGAAGCACAAGATTATTCGTTGGAACTGATGGGGGCAGGTTATTAAAAATTAGTAATGCTAATTCGTCTCCTTCTTGGATTGATATTTCTGGGCCTGAGTTTATAGGAAGTATTTCTGCTATAAATTTTGGAGCTAATGAAAATGAAATTATGGTTACTTTTCATAATTACGGAGTTAAAAGTATTTGGTTTTCAATTGATGGCGGGTTCACTTGGCAGAATAAAGAAGGGAATTTCCCAGATATTCCTGTAAAGGCTATATTAATGAACCCTTTGTTAAATGATGAGGTAATAATAGGAACTGATTTAGGTGTTTGGAGAACAAATAATTTTAGAAACTCAAGCCCTACTTGGTTGCAGTCTCAAAATGGCATGCAAAATGTTAAGGTAACTAGCTTTGATTTAAGAACTGCAGATAATACTGTATTGGCCTCAACTTATGGTAGAGGTTTCTTTACTGGAAAATTTACTAGTACGGCACTTTCTACTGAAAATATTTCTAAAACAGAAGATCTATCTGTATATCCAAACCCAGCTAAAGGGTTAATTAATATTGAGAGTAAAAATACTTTAGACAACTCACAGATAGAAATTTATTCTGTAACAGGTAAAAAACTATATACAAAAGAAATTGATTTAGTTGGGACAAAAAATATTAATGTTAGACATTTGAACTCAGGAGTGTATATTCTTAGAATTAATAATAATGGCTCCTATTATAGTCAAAAGATTATCATAGAATAAAAAGAAGTATAAAATGGCAGTTTAATAACTATCAGCTTTATTTTAAGAACACATCTACAGATTTACTATTCGTTTAAATCAATTCTTGAATTCTTTTTATAATATTTTTTTCATCCACACCAATTAAACTAAACAATTCTTCTGTTGATCCGTGTTCTATAAATTTATCTGGTATACCTAGTCTTTTTATGGATGAAGAGTAATTATTTTCTTGAGCAAATTCTAAAATAGCACTCCCAAAACCACCTACAATAGTGCCATCTTCAACAGTTATTATTTTTTTGAATTTACCAAAAACACCGTGTAATAATTTCTTATCTAAAGGTTTTACAAAACGCATATTAAAATGTGCAATTTTTCCCTTTTCTTGGAATGATTCACAAATGTTTATAATCGTATTTCCTATATGCCCTATGCTTAAAATAGCTATTTCTGAACCTTCTTTTATTATTTCTCCTTTGCCAATTTCTATATTTGTAAATTGCTGTTGCCAATCAAGTATAACTCCCCGCCCACGAGGATACCGTATTGCTATTGGAGCATCTAGCCCAAGTTGTGCGGTGTACATAATATTTCTTAATTCCAATTCATTCATCGGGGCAAAAACAATCAAGTTTGGGATGCATCTCAAATACGCAAGATCAAAAACACCATGATGTGTAGCGCCATCTTCACCTACCAAACCAGCTCTATCCAAACAAAAAATAACAGGTAATTTTTGCAAAGCAACATCATGAATTACTTGATCATAAGCACGTTGTAAAAAAGTAGAATAAATATTACAAAAAGGAATTATTCCTTGTGTGGCCATGCCTGCGGCAAAAGTTACTGCGTGCTGTTCAGCAATTCCAACATCAAAAGCTCTGTTGGGAATCTCATCAAGCATAAATTTCATAGAGCTCCCAGTTGGCATAGCAGGTGTAATACCAATAATCTTTTCATTTTTTTTAGCTAATTCTACTAAAGTTAAACCAAATACATCTTGATATTTCTGTGGAAGAGCTTCTGAAGTTTTAGGAATCAATTCACCAGTCTTGGCATCAAATTTCCCAGGAGCATGATATTTCACCTGATCTTCTTCTGCTTTTTGTAAACCTTTCCCTTTGGTGGTGATAACATGTAAGAATTTAGGGCCTTTAATACTTTTTAAACGAGTTAATTCAGTTACAAGAGCATTTAAATCATGCCCATCAATTGGGCCGCTATAGTCAAAATTTAACGCTTTAATTATATTGTGTTTCCGTACTCGTTTGTCTTTTTTAATATTCGTTAAGTATTGCTTTAATGCCCCAACGCTAGGGTCAATACCCATAGCATTATCATTTAAAACAATAAGAATATTAGCATTAGAAACACCTGCGTGGTTCAAGCCTTCAAATGCCATACCGCTAGCTATAGAAGCGTCACCAATAACCGCAATGTGCTGTTTTTCAGTTTCCCCTTTAATAGAGGAAGCAATAGCCATTCCTAAAGTTGCTGAAATAGATGTTGATGAATGCCCAACGCCAAATGCATCATATTCACTTTCATCTCGTTTTGGAAAACCTGAAATACCCTCTAACTGACGATTGGTGTGAAAAATATCTTTTCTACCTGTTAAAATTTTATGCCCATAAGCTTGGTGACCTACATCCCAAACCAACAAATCATTTGGAGTATCAAAAACGTAGTGTAAAGCAATAGTAAGTTCTACTACTCCTAAACTAGCTCCTAAATGCCCTTCTTTTGTGGCAACTACATTGATAATAAAATCACGCAATTCTTTTGCTAATTGCTGAAGTTTATTTGTAGAAAGCCTACGCAGACCTTCAGGATTAATAATCGTATCTAACAAATTTTTAGACATGCTACAAATGTACGAGTTGATATTGTATTTTTATCGAAATTTAAATAGAATGGAGAACCCCTTTGACGACACTTATTTTATGAAACGTGCTTTGCAAGAAGCTGAGCTGGCTTTTGAAAAAAATGAAGTACCAATAGGTGCAGTTATTGTTATCAATGATCAAATCATAGCAAGAGCTCATAATCTTACCGAAATGCTTAATGATGTAACAGCTCATGCTGAAATGCAAGCGTTTACTGCAGCAGCAGATTATTTAGGTGGAAAATATTTAAAAGATTGTACACTCTATGTTACTTTAGAACCATGCCAAATGTGTGCAGGTGCAAGTTATTGGACTCAAATAGGTAAGATTGTTTTTGGCGCAAGTGATACCCTACGTGGATTTCAGCATTATAAAACGCAACTGCATCCAAAGACTAAAGTAGTTGGAGGTGTTTTAGATGAAGAGTGCGGAGACTTAATCAAACGATTTTTTATTCAGAAGCGGAATCTCAACTAAACCTTCTTATCCTCATCAATCTTAAAAGGATTTTTTTTAGTGCCGTCTAGCACATATTTTTTATACTTCCCTAAACGGTGACGATGGTAGATAAATAGTGGCATTAGTATAAAGGAAAGAAATAATATATCTACGCCTATAATAGCGTCTGCTTTCTCATAATCGGTAAAATACTTTAAGTAAAAACCAATAATAAGAGTTGCTAAAAACAGAAAGAATAATATTTTTAATAATAGTTTCATCGACAATTTATTGTCATTTAACATTTAATGTAAAATCTATTTATAGATTCTTCGCTCATTTCATTCATTCAGAATGACATTTATATTACGAAACTACTAAATTTATCAATCTAAAAATTTAGAAATGCGTTTGTATTTAGTTTTAATTGTACTTTTAATTCTCGGATGTCAAAAACCTGTACAGCAACCAATGAAAACAAAGTTGAAATTAGATAAAACTGTTATTGCACACCGTGGAGCATCAGGTTATTTACCAGAACATACGCTAGCTGCCAAAGCTATGGCTTTCGCGATGCATCCTAATTTTATTGAGCAAGATATAGTGTTGAGCAGGGACAATGTTCCGGTAGTAATTCATGATATTTATTTGGACGAGGTTACCGATGTTGCTGAAAAATTTCCTGAGAAAAAAAGAAAAGATGGTCGTTATTATGTAATTGATTTTTTATATGAAGAATTAAAATTATTACAAGTATTTGAACGTTTCGACTCTAAATCGAGTGAGCAAATATATCCGAATCGATTCCCTAAAGGGAATAGCAGTTTTCAACTTCATTCTTTATATGATGAAATAGAATTAATTCAAGGCTTGAATAGAAGTACAGGTAATAATATTGGAATTTATCCTGAAATAAAAGAACCAGCTTTTCATCTAAAAGAGGGAAAAGATATTTCAAAGATTGTTTTAAATGTTTTATCTCTATACGGATATAAAACAAAGGACGATAATTGTATTTTGCAATGTTTCGATTCTATAGAATTAAAACGTATTCGAAAAGAATTAAATAGCGAATTGTTTTTGGTCCAGCTAATTGAATCAAAAAAAGAAGAAGAATTTCTAGAAGAGTATGCAACTTATGCTGATGGCATTGGACCTTGGTATAAAGAGGTTTCACTTAAATTTATTAAAGATGCTCAAAAGCTCGGACTAAAAATTCATGGCTATACTTTTAGAGCTGATGATCTTGACAATTTTAAGGATTTTGACTCACTTCTAAATTTTGGTTTTAATGATCTAAATCTAGACGGAGTTTTCACAGATTATCCTGACAAAGTTGTATCATTTCTGAGATCTCCAAAGTGACATTTATTATGAACTGACTTCAATCAATTTTCTTCGATAAGCAGTTAACATCTTAGATTTAGAAATAAACCCAAGGTATTTATTGTCTTTTACTACAGGTAAGTTCCATGCACCACTATCTTCAAACTTTTTCATAATAGCTTGCATTGCATCCTTTTCATAATAGATAATATTCGGGGCATTTTGCATTAAGGTATTGATAGTTAGTGAATCGTAAAATTTAGCGTCAAACATTATTTTACGAATATCATCTAATAGTAAAACTCCTAAAAATTCATTTTCTTCATTAACTACCGGAAAAATATTACGATTCGATTTTGCTACAGCATTTCTAAGAACTTCACCTAATTTCATTTCTGGGCGTATACTTATAAAGTTGGTCTCAATAATTTTATCAAGATCCATTAGCAGTAAGGTATTTTTATCTTTATCATGTGTTAGTAATTCACCTCGTTCTGCAAGTTCCATTGTATATATAGAGTGAGAAACAAAATACTTAGTAATAGCAAAAGAAATTGCCGCTACTAGCATCAGCGGTACAAAAAGATCATATCCTCCAGTTATCTCGGCAATTAAGAAAATAGCGGTTAAAGGAGCATGCAACACACCAGCCATAAGGCCTGTCATACCGATAAGGGTAAAATTAGATTCTGAAACGTTAAAGCCTAATCCTAGATTATTTATAACCATTGCAACTGCATTACCTAGAGCGCTGCCCATTACTAAAGTAGGTATAAAAACCCCGCCCACGCCGCCAGCGGCGAAAGTTGTTGTCATGGCAATGGCTTTAAAAATGGTAATTCCGATAAGTAATATAATAACAATCCATACATTATTTAAATCAACTCCGAAAGGAGTTTCACCTATAGCTGCTTGTTGATTACCTTCTATTAAATTATTGATCAATCCGTAACCCTCACCAAAAAGAGGTGGAATAAAATAAAGCATAATTCCAATAGCTATGGCGCCAACAATTAACCTTGCTTTAGCAGATTTAAATCGTTTAAAAAAGTTTATAATGATAAAATATATTTTCGAAAAATAAACAGATGCTAACCCAGTGCCTACCCCCAGAATAACATAAAAAAAGATGTCGCTAATTTCAAATTTATCAACAAGTTCAAAACGCAATAAAATATCAGTTCCAGTAAAGAAATAAGAAGTAACAACAGCTGAAACTGACGCTAGTAAAAGCGGTATTAAAGATGCAAAAGCAACATCTAAGCTAAATACTTCTAATGCAAAAATTAAAGCGGCAATAGGAGCCTTAAACATTGATGCCATAGCACCTGCTGAAGCGCAACCAATAAGCAACATTCGAGTCTTAGCATTCATACGAAATAGCTGAGCAACATTAGAACCAAAAGCTGCTCCAGTGCTTACAGCTGGACCTTGCAAACCAACAGATCCACCAAAACCAGCGGTTATTGGTGCAGTAATTAAGTTTGCGAAAATTTTATAACGTTCTATTATTCCACTTTTTTTCGAAATAGCATATAAAGTGGTAGAAATGCCATGGCCAATTTCTTTTTTAAGGAATCTCTTTTTTATAAAATAAACAATTACCAATCCAATAATTGGAAGAATGAAGTATAGAGAAGATTGAAACGATTTAAAGATTTTTAGATCTAAAAGGAGTTGAATATAATGAGTGAAATTCTTTAGTAGAACGGTGCCTATACCTGCTAAAAATCCTACTAGAATACTAAGTATATAAATAAATTGCCTTTCGGGAATATGCTTGTATCGCCAAGCTAAAATTTTATTAAAGAAGGTTTTTGGTTTGGGCATAAACCAAAGGTATAATATTTAAGAATAAATAGTAATTATTAATTCCTCAAAAACAACCCTAAAATCATCTCTTAACAGATCAATATCTTGTTTTCGAGCATTATACTTTCTATTATGTGCACTCAGATCACCATTTCTTTTAATTTTAGGCAAAGCCTCTTTAACATTTCTTGAAACCAAACTTTTAAACTTTTCTTCTTTCTGAATGCAGCTAATTAATCGGCTTAACATGAAATAGTTTCCATTTACATCCACAATTTTCGCTTCAAGTCCAAATTTTTCATATAATTCGATTATTAGAATTTCAGTAATTTTTCTAAGTAGGACAAAACATGCATCATAAGCGTTATTCTTGTAGCAAATGATTACTTGCTTTGCGTTTTTTTCTAAATACCCTCTAGTATTATTAAAAATCTCAAGAGGAAGAAGAACTTTATTTTCTTCATTTATAATTTTTGATGATACTTTTCGCTTATTTCTTGAAGTTAAATTTTCTAAATGGTCAATATGACTTTTAATTCCTTCTGTTTTTCCAGCATCAATGGAATCTATCAGATTGTAATAAATTTCTCTATTTCCTTTTACAAGATTCAAATAAATATTTCGATGATTTATTCCAAACTCTCGATTATATATACCTTTATTTTTTTGTAACTTTTCATTAAACTCTTTTATTCTATTTTGAATAAATTTCTTTTCGTCAATAGTTTTAGTCTTTCTTTCCAAATAGTCCTTATCTAACTCTTTTAAATGTTTTTCTTTAAAAATAGATATTAGTCCTTCTCCAAAATCGAAAAGATTTGTTTTTTGAAAATACTTTTCGAAGTATTTAAAATTTTCATCTATTTCAAAGTACTTAACCCATAATTTTAACCTTTCATATATATCTTCTATTTCATTATATTCCTTGAAAAAAGTAAATAGATTGTTAAGAAACAAAAGAGATCTTTTAGCATTAGTGTTATTTTCATATTCCGAAATAATTTGTATCCAATGATTTATTTTTCTTAAACTGTTATTATATAAGTTAGATTGATAAAAAATGAACATGTGCAGGTCCAGAAATGGACCACCTCTTTCAGCAAGAAAAGTTTGAACAATTGAATGATCAATTTCTTCCTGAAAAACTCTTTTTTTACTAATCCTTTTGTTTTTGACGACTAGCCTTCTATCAATTTCAACATCAAGTGTATTATTGTCTTGTTGCGTATAAATGTATTTTGAACTAGAAGGGGCCTTTGGATATTTTTCCAAATGATAAAAATGATGCAAGTGCTTAAGGAACTCGTCAGAATCTTTTAACGAAGTTTTGTAAAACTCTAAGTCTTCATGTATTAAAAGTATAATATTTTTTAAAGGAAAGTAATAATATTTTTCATTGTATTTTTCAACACAAAAAAGAAATAAATCTTCATGTGTTTTTCCGTAAAAACTGTCACTAGAATTCTGAACAATTTGGATATTACCATTCCAAAGATGTAGAAAATACTTTAATTTTTCTTGCACAGATTAAATATAAAAAAATCCTACAAAAGCAGGATTTAAACTTATGACTTTAAGTTGAGTTTTAAGTTTAACTCACTTAATTGTTCGTCATCTATTGGAGATGGCGCATCTATCATAACATCTCGCCCAGAATTATTTTTAGGGAAAGCAATAAAATCACGAATAGTTTCTTGTCCACCCAAGATAGCAACCAATCTATCCAATCCAAAAGCGATACCACCATGTGGAGGTGCACCATATTCAAAAGCATTCATTAAAAAGCCAAATTGTGCTTTAGCTTCTTCTGGAGTAAAACCTAAATGATCGAACATTAATGCCTGAGTTGCTTTATCATGAATTCTAATAGAACCACCACCTATTTCATTACCATTCAATACTAAATCATACGCATTTGCCCTCACTTTACCAGGATCACTATCTAATAATGGCATATCTTCAGGTTTAGGAGAGGTGAAAGGATGATGCATCGCATGATAACGTTTCGTTTCTTCATCCCATTCTAATAATGGAAAATCTACTACCCATAACGGAGCAAATTCATTTGCTTTACGTAAACCTAAACGTTCTGCTAATTCCATTCTTAGAGAAGATAATTGTGCACGCACCTTAAAAGCTTCACCTGAAAGTACACAAATTAGATCACCAGTTTTTGCACCTGTTTTCTTAGCCCATTTTGCAAGATCGTTTTGGTCATAAAATTTATCTACCGATGATTTATAAGAACCATCTTCGTTACAACGGCAATAAACCATGCCTAAAGCACCAATTTGTGGACGCTTTATCCAATCTATTAACTTGTCGATTTCTTTTCTTGTATAAGAATTCCCTCCAGGGACTGCAATTCCAACTACTAGTTCTGCATTATTAAATACATTAAAGTCTTTATGTTGAGCTACTTCGTTAAGCTCGCCAAATTCCATCCCAAAACGGATATCTGGTTTATCATTACCATACTTTTTAATGGCTTCATCGTAGCTCATTCTAGGAAAATCACCAATTTCTACACTATTAATTTCCTTTAATAAATGACGCGTTAATCCTTCAAAAGCATTTAAGATGTCTTCTTGCTCAACAAAGGCCATTTCGCAATCTATCTGTGTGAATTCAGGCTGCCTATCAGCACGTAAATCTTCATCTCTAAAACATTTCACTATTTGGAAATACTTATCCATACCGCCAACCATTAACAATTGCTTAAAAGTTTGAGGCGACTGGGGTAAGGCATAGAATTGCCCTTCATTCATTCTGCTAGGAACAACAAAATCACGCGCGCCTTCTGGTGTAGATTTAATTAAATAAGGAGTTTCAATCTCAACGAAACTTTGGTTCGAGAGATAATTACGAACCTCTTGAGTTACTTTATGGCGAAATATTAAATTGTCTTTAACAGGATTACGGCGAATATCTAAATAACGATATTGCATACGTAATTCTTCGCCTCCATCAGTCTCATCTTCAATTGTAAAAGGAGGAGTCACAGATTTATTTAATACATGTAATTCAGAAACCAGAATTTCTACTTCACCAGTAGGAATATTAGGGTTTTTCGATTGACGTTCAATAACCTCACCTTTCACTTGAATCACGAATTCTCGACCTAATTCTTTTGCATTTTCAAATAATGATTTGTTTGTACGTTCTTCATCAAGAATCAATTGTGTAATCCCATAACGATCACGTAGATCTATCCAGACCATAAACCCTTTATCACGTATTTTTTGTACCCAACCAGATAAAGCTACATTTTCACCAACATTTGCGATACGCAATTCACCATTAGTATGTGTTCTATACATTATTCCTTTTTTAGGATGCGCAAATTTAGTGATTAAAGACTTGTTGTAAAAGATAGTTTCTATATTTGTTTTAATGAGTAAACTCTATATAGTTCCTACACCAATTGGTAATTTAGAAGACATGACCTTTCGTGCCATTAAGGTCTTAAAAGAAGTAGATGCTATTTTAGCTGAAGACACACGTACCTCTGGAAAATTGCTCAAACATTTTGAAATTGAAACACGTATGCAAAGCCACCATATGCACAATGAGCACAAAATGGTGAACAGGTTATTAGAACGGATAAAATCTGGTGAGACAATAGCTTTAATTTCGGATGCTGGGACACCTGCAATTTCAGATCCTGGTTTCTTATTAACTAGAGCGTGTGTTGAGAATAATATTGAAGTAGAATGTTTACCAGGTGCAACTGCTTTTGTGCCGGCTTTAGTAAATAGTGGTTTGCCAAATGATAAATTTGTGTTTGAGGGATTTTTGCCTGTAAAAAAAGGCAGGCAAACTCGACTAAAATTACTTTCTGAAGAAACACGAACCATGATCTTTTATGAGAGCCCGCACAAATTAGTGAAAACTTTAACCCAATTTGTTGAATATTTTGGTGAAGAAAGACAAATTTCAGTATCTCGTGAACTAACTAAATTATATGAAGAAACTATAAGAGGAACAAGTAAACAAGTATTAGCTCATTTCGAACAAAAGCCACCTAAAGGTGAAATTGTAATTGTTACCGCAGGTAAAAAATAAATGCAAAAACTTCTAAGCGACATAAAAAACTGCACCATTTGTGCCGAGCATTTAGAACTCGGGCCACGACCTGTTGTTAAAGCACACAAAGATGCTAAGGTTGTAATTATTGGTCAGGCACCAGGAACTAAAGTGCATGCTTCAGGAATTCCATGGGATGATGCTAGCGGAAGGCAGTTACGTAAATGGATGGATGTGACTGACGACGAATTTTATGATGTAACAAAATTTGCCATTGTACCAATGGGGTTTTGTTATCCTGGCAAAGGGAAGAGTGGCGATCTACCACCAAGAATAGAATGTGCTCCGCAATGGCATCAAGAATTATTTGACCATATGCCCAATTTAGAATTCATAATGCTTATTGGTATGTATGCACAGAATTATTATTTAAAAGATAAAACTAAAAAAACACTAACAGAAACCGTTAAAAACTATAAAGAGTATTTGCCTAAATATATGGTACTTCCTCACCCTTCTCCAAGAAATCGATTTTGGCTAACTAAAAATCCTTGGTTTGATGTTGAAGTTATTCCTAAACTTCAAAATAGAATAATTCAATATTTATAAAATAAAAAAACCTCGCATTTGCGAGGTTTTATGTTTAATCCATTCCGCCTAGACGATTTGGTGATCGTTGTTTTGGCCATGTTCTTTGTTTACCTGTCCTAGAATTTATAGGTAACACACTTTTAACTCTTGAAGTTTTCTCGGGGTCTTCACTGGCCATATAGGTTAAAATAGCTGTTAATATTGCATTATTTCTTACATCATCAAAAACAATTTTATCATAAGTGTCTCTATTTGTATGCCATGTATAATTCCAATAAGACCAGTTTAAAGAACTTAAACTAAATGCGGGAGCACCAGCGGCAACAAACGACGCATAATCAGAACCTCCACCTCCAGGAACACCTGGAAAAGTAGTTTCTATGTGTTTTGTAATCTCTTTTGGTACGGCTTCTAGCCAACGACCTAGATAGTCATAAGCATGTAAAAATCCTTGACCTGATAATCTTACAACTCTTCCTGTTCCGTTATCTTGATTAAATGATGCTTGTACACCTTTTACAATTTCTGGATGATCTTCTACAAAAGCTCTTGATCCGTTTAACCCCTGTTCTTCACCTCCCCAATGTCCAACTAAAATAGTGCGTTTTGGGTTTGGGTATATTTTTTTTAAGATTCTCATAGCCTCCATCATTACTAAAGTTCCAGTTCCATTATCTGTTGCTCCAGTACCACCGTCCCAAGAATCAAAATGAGCTGAAAGAATAATGTATTCGTCTGGCTTTTCTGTTCCTTTAATTTCTGCAATTGTATTAAAATTTGGAACTTTTCCTAGTTCTTTAGATTTGGCCACAATTTTGATTTTAGGATTGTCTCCATATTCAACCATTCTATATAACATACCATAATCTTCTAATTCTAAATCGACAGTTGGAATCTTTTTTGTTCTTGAACTAAATATCTTGTTTACACCAAAACCCTTAGACCATCTTGAGGAAACAATGCCAGCTGCTCCGGCATCTTCTAATACCTTTATAATCGTTCTCCCATTATATCCGGTATTCTTCATATTTTCTCTCCAAGCTTCAGATTGGGCTTCACGATCTTTTTTCATTTTTTCAAAAGATTCTTCTGTAGCAAATTCCTCCCAGTTATAATCGGGTCTACCTGTAGGTTGTTTCATAGAAATCATAACAAATTTTCCTTTTACTGAAGGCAACCATTTTTCAAATTGAGCTTGGTTTTCCACCGTTGGGAGTACTACTAATTCGGCAGTAACTCCTTTATCAGAAGTACTGGGGTTCCAAGCTAACTGTGTTCCTTTTAAGGTTTGAATTCTTGGGTATACCATATCAATATGTGTAATGCCGCGTTCCCAGCCACGCCATTCTCCCCATTTTTCATTTTTTGCGGAGATTTCCCAAGATTTATATTTAGTTACCGCCCAATCATTTGCCTGCTTCATTTGCGGTGTACCTACTAATCTTGGACCTATAACATCCATTAATTCGTGTCCTAATTTCTCAAGTTGAGAATTATTATTGGCTTCATTGATAATGCCTTCAATTACAGGATCTTTTGTTTGAGCTGATACTACTGTATTAAGTATAAGAGCTACTAAGAGTACTAATTTTTTCATGTGAATTTACTTCGATGTTTATATGTGTTTTCCTTTATTCCAACCATGTTTTCCTAAATATTGTTCACCGCTTTCTACAGCTCCATCTTCTATAGAAGTACCCATTGAGTCATTCCAACGATTAAGGTAACCAAATAAAGCAATAACGCCTAACATTTCAACTATTTCTCCTTCGCTCCAGTGTTTATGTAAACGTGTTTTAATATCTTCGTTAACCATATTTGGTACGCTAGAAGCTGCAAGTGAAAAGTCTAATGCAGCTCGTTCTGCATCATTAAAGGCAGAATGCGTTCTATATTCCCAGATATTATCTAACTGTTCTTGTTCTGCTCCATAACGTTCTGCAGCGCGAATAGCATGTGCCTGACAATAACGACATCCAGTAGCGTTACTACTCACCCAAGCAATCATTCGCTTTAATGCAGAAGTAACACGTCCATGATTTGCCATTACGGCCTTATTTAGATTAATAAATGCTTTAGAAATTTCTGGCCTACGTTGCATGGTCAATACTGAATTCGGGCAAAAACCTAAGGTTTCATTGTAAAAATCAGCTAGTTTCTTGGTTTCGACATCATGGTTCGGATCTAAAGGAGTTACTAAAGGCATAATTTAAGTTTAAATGAATTTCAAAGATATAATTTTAGTATTTTTAATCATAGTTAATTTAGAGCGATTGTTATGGAAATATTACTTAAAGAATTTGATCTCAAACTCAAGCATACTTTTACTATTTCTCGTGAATCACATGATGTACAAACCACATTGATTGTAGAATTAAAAGATGGGAGTTTTTCGGGTTTTGGTGAGGCAACTTCCAACCCGTATTATGGTATGACCATTGATAAAATGAAGCAAGCTATTTTAGAGGTTACAGAAAAGATAACAGCTAATAACACGCTGTCGCCAGAAGAATTTTGGAAAAAATTGTATCCTTATTTTAAGGAAACTATGTTTGCTTTATGTGCTTTAGACTTGGCATATAATGATTTGTATACTCAAAAATTAGGTAAAAAATTATATGAATACTGGGGTTTATCAATAGAAAACAAACCAAAAACAAATTATACAATAGGTATTGATAGCATTGAAAAAATGGTTGCCAAGCTTAAAGAGAAACCTTGGCCTATTTATAAAATTAAATTAGGTACGACCAACGATCTAGAAATCATCAAAGAATTACGAAGGCATACCAATGCGGTATTTCGAGTCGATGCAAATTGTGGATGGTCGGTTGAGGAAACAATTAAAAACTCAGTAGAGCTCAAAAAATTGGGTGTAGAATTTATAGAACAGCCACTTAAAGAGGATAATTGGAGTGGTCATAAAGAAGTGTTTCAGAATTCAGTTTTACCAATTATTGCTGATGAAAGTTGCCAAACAGAAGAGGATGTTGAGAAGTGTCACCAATATTTTCATGGTGTAAATGTAAAATTGGTAAAATGTGGAGGGTTGACCCCAGGTAAACGTATGCTCGAAAAAGCAAATAGTTTAGGGATGAAAACCATGGTTGGTTGTATGACCGAATCTTCAATTGGTATTTCAGCAATAGCACATTTACTGCCATTGTTAGATTATGTTGATATGGATGGTGCTATTTTATTGTCTGAAGATATTGCAGGTGGCGTTACCATTAAGGATGGAGTTATCAACTATACCAATAGAAAAGGTATTGGAGCCGTACTTATTTAAAATATGTTCGTTAACAAATTTCCAGATAGGATAATTACTATAAATGGTAAAAGCTATTTGTATTTCGGAGGCACGTCGTATTTAGGTATGTCAACGAATAGCAACTTCCAAGCGATTTTATGCAAGAATATTCAAAAATGGGGATCTTTTTATGGAAGTTCTCGTAATGCAAATGTCCAATTGAGTATTTATGATGAGTTTGAAAATTATTTTTCTGATTTTGTAGAATCCGAATCTTCTCTGTCTGTTTCTTCAGGTACCTTAGCAGGAAAGCTTGTTCTAGAAGTATTATTAGAAAATGAGAATACATTTTTTCATTATCCTAAAACACACCCTGCAATAATAGGGTACA
This sequence comes from Maritimimonas rapanae, assembly GCF_057837205.1. Lineage (NCBI taxonomy): Bacteria > Pseudomonadati > Bacteroidota > Flavobacteriia > Flavobacteriales > Flavobacteriaceae > Maritimimonas > Maritimimonas rapanae. Next base: position 556,503 of record NZ_JBYQFI010000002.1, read on the forward strand.
ACAGTAAACCTTTGTTTAATAATAAAAAGTTAAATGCTAAAATTGTAGACGGTAAGATTAATAATATTGTTATAACATTAGATGCAATGCTTTCAGGAGAAGTAACTCCAACAAGCTTTGACTTTTTGGATGATATTCCTAAAGAGATAAAAGTAACCTTGGTTGTTGATGAATCTCATACATTGGGATTACTAGGGGAAAAGGGCAACGGAATTTTTTCTGGCATAAAAAGTAAGAATATTTATAGAAAGATTATGATATCATCACTTGGTAAAGCCTTAGGGTTAGCAGGAGGTGTCATTGCGTCTGATGAAGCCTTTATCGAAAAGCTGAAGAAGTCATCAACATTTACTTCCTCTTCGGGAGCTAGCCCCGCTTATTTAAATACATACTTAGAATCAACAAGATTATATCAGGATCAAAGGATTAAGCTTAAAGAGAATTTACTTTCTATTGAAGATGATCTCGAAAAAAAAGAAATGTATAAATTCAATAGTAATTATCCGGTAATTTATATTAAGAATGATGCTATTTTTACAAAACTTTTAGAAAAGGGCATTGTAATCACTAGCTTTAAATATCCGACATATCAAAAACGTATGAATAGGGTGGTAATTACGTCTAATCACACTAAAGAGGATTTAACAATTTTAATAAACGTACTTAATAATGACAAATAAAATAAATACAGTTTGGAAAAACGGAATGTTACTAGAATCTGAAAATCCAACAGGAAATAAAATATTGATAAACGATGGAAGTCCTTCTGATAATAAGGTCTATACACCTAAAGCTTTGATGTTATCTGCTCTAGCAGGGTGTTCGGGTTTAGACATTGCTTCTTTATTGAAAAAAATGCGTGTTGAGGTATCTGATTTTAATATAGATATAGAAGCAGAATTAACTGAAGAACATCCTAAATACTATCATAATGTAGCTATGAATTTTCACTTCTATGGAAATAACCTTGATGAAAAAAAGCTAAAAAAAATTGTCAATCTTTCAATTGATAAATATTGTGGTGTAATGGCCATGTTCAGAAAATTTTCTGATGTAACAGTAAATATTTATTTTCATAAAAAATAAAAACTCGACAAATGTCGAGTTTTTATAACGTTATTATAAAATCTATTGATCCCACCAAACGGGTGTTGTTATCGTTTGCATTACTGCATTTACATTTTCACTATTTGTAATTTCTTCAGAAGATGGATATTGTACTCTTCTCACCCATAATCCATTATTATCTGGATCGACCAATGCAGGTAATTCAAGGTCTTTAAATACATCTTGAGAAAAATCGTAACGACGATAATCAACAAAAGATTCTGAATTAAGAAATAGAGTGATAAGTTTTTCCCTCATAATATTATGTAACATCAAACTTCCTTCACCAATATCAATTGAAGCATCGTTTAAATATGCACTTTTTAATGCACCATCTACCCCTAGTTTATTCATATTTGCATCAACTCCATCAATATAAGCTTGATAAGCAGCGCTAGTTGAACCAGCACTAGTACTATTACCTCCGTTTGCTAAAAATTCAGCTTCTGCCTTAATAAACAAAGCTTCAGCATAAGAAATAATTACAATTGGTGAATCAGCAGAGGAGTAAAATCCTTGATCTGCAAACTGAGCGTTGGCACTACCGCCATCTGCATCAACACCTCCACTTCCATTAACGCCACCTCTATAATCTGGATCACTGTTTTTATCAGCATAAATAGGTAATCTAGGATCAATATTTATGTTATTGAATGGATATGTTTTACCATTCATAGAACTAACTAACTGATCAGATAATAAGAATGAAAAATTACCTGTATTACTAGCTAATACCACATTAGTATGCCAAGGATTTAAATTTCTTTCATTATAATTTAACTGCATATCATCACTATTTGAAGTAAACCCATTAGCTAAATTTGCCAATGCCGCTGATGCTGCGCTCGTACCATTTCGTTTAGTTAGATGTAGTTCATAACGAGCTTTTAGTGTATAAGCTGCTCTAGCCCATTTTTCTAAATCTCCACCATATAATAAATCATCGTTGCCTGGTTGATCAGGAGATGAATCTATTGCTTCTAGGTCTGTGATTGCATCAGATAACAAACTTTGAATTACGGTATAAATACTTTCTTGTGAATCGAAAGTAGGTGTTAAATTTTCTTCAGACAGAAAGGCTTCTGAGTATGGAATATCACCCCAACTATCTGTTGCTAGACCTAAATTTACAGCAATTAAAACACGAGAAATTCCTCTATAATGCAATGCATTTTCGACTGTTGCTCTATTTTCGATTACTTTTAAATTTGATACAGCCCTAAGGTATATCTCATTCCATGCGCCAGATAAAGTGGTTTCAAAGTGAGAGTCTACGCCTTCTTCAAAAAACGAAGCAATTTGTTGACTGTAAAGACACATAGCAGTTGAAGCAATATATTGAGCATTTACGGTATGAAATATTGCTGTTGGTAAAATCTCTTTGAATCCAAGTTGATCTAAATCAGCAGCATTAGTAGGTCTGTCTACGTCAAAGTAGTCATCACTGCAGCTGTAAGGAGTGGTAACTAAAATGATTATTACTATTATTTTAATTAAATTTTTCATGCCTAATATTTTAAAATCCTAATTTTAATCCTACAGTATAATTCTCAGTCAGCGGAATATTTAATCCGGTAAATCCATACGTATTACTACCAGCGCTAAATTGATTTCCTTCAGGATCAAAACCTCTAAAAGGCGTCCATATCAAAATATTGTTTGCACTTATAGTTAGGGAAGCATTGTCTATTTTTATTTTGCCGAGTAAACTTTGAGGTATATTATATGATAAAGAAATATTTCTCAGTTTCACCCAGTCAGTATCTTGAACCAATATTTCTGAAGCCCTATTATACCTAGTAGAACTTCTATAATAACCCTCGTCTATAGTGGTAGGAATAGTATTTGGTACAAATCCACCATTTCCATCATCCATGACTCCATCAAGAACTACTTCTGCGTCACGAAGTTCTGTAATTTGTAAGATACCGTTTCTGATTCCATTTCTTTGCCCAGAATCATAGGCTTGCCCCCCTTTTTTATACTCTAATAAAAATTGAAAATTGAAATTTTTATAGCTAATAGAGTTGTTAATTGAACCTACCCAATCTGGAAATGCATTACCAACCACTTTTCTTTCTGACAAATCGACTCTTGGCCTTCCATCATCACCAATATAACGTTGACCATTTTCATAACGCCAAGTCCAGCCATATAACGTTCCTAATTTATCCCCCTCTTTTACCTGAGATAGAACGCCTGCAAAACCTGCGTTAGCAAAAATAACTGCTGGGATCTCTTCTGGGAGTGATACTACTTCTGTCTCACTAGTAGACCAATTTAAAGTGGAAGACCAGCTGAAGTTTTCATTTCTAATAATATCTGCATTAATCAATAATTCATGACCAAACCCTTCTAGATCACCAGCATTTGTGGTAAGTCTAGATAATGAAGTAGATGGTGCAGTACCAATACCAAAAATTAAGTTTTTAACTTTGGTATTATAATAAGTATAATCTAAACGGACTCTATTTTTTAAGAACCTTAGGTCTAAGCCAATTTCAAAAGTGTTATTTTTTTCTGGTTCAATATCTGTATCTCCTGCACTGGTATCTTGCAAAAACCCACCTATTCCATTAAATGGAAAACTTCCATCAGGAGAGAAAAAGCGCCCATTATCTCCTGGATTGGGTGTTTTACCAACTTGAGCCCAACTGGTTCTAAATTTAGCAAATGATAAAAAATTATCGTCGGGGTCAATCAAGTCATTAAACAGATAAGATAAGCTGACTGAAGGATAGAAAAAAGAACGATTTTTCTTTGGTAATGTTGAAACCCAGTCATTACGCCCCGTAATTGATAAAAAGAGTTTATCTAAGTATTCAAATCTTAAATCGGCATAAACACCCATATTTCGCTCTTGAACTATTTCGCTAAATGCAAATAGGTTTGTGGTGTTGCCAAGACTATTAATTGTAGGCACATTTAAACCTTCTCCCCGTATTCTGTCATATGAACGTTCGGTATCTATTATTTGATGCCCTAAAGTAAGTGATGATGTTAAATCTTCAGAAATATCTTTAGAAAGAGTTACCAATAAATTCGATTCTAATCCTGTAAAACGAATATTCTCATTAACTATAAACCCCCCTACTTGGGTACCTACATCTAGATCTGGAGCCACAAATCTATTTCTTCGATCAGAATAATTATCTATTTGAGCTCTGTAAGAAATGTTTAACCATTCTTTAGGTGCCCAGTTTAATTGTAAATTACCCACCCATCTATCTACATCATCTAATAAATTACTTATTTCTGCAAAATATCTAGGGTTATCTACTATACCTGAAATAAAATTCCGTTGTGTTCCGTCAGGATTTATATAATCGTTTACTGGTAATGACGGAGACCAAAAACTCAAGGCACTCATAATTGATTTATCACCACTATTAGATCTTTTACCTCCAGACGCTGTATACGCAACAGAACCATCTATATTAAAGTTATCAGTGATTTTATAATCAGCCCGTATTCTAAAAGTTGTTCTATCATAATCAGTATTAGGAATAATCCCTTTATCTTGACTATTAGAGGCTGATAAATAATAATTCATTTTCTCGGTAGCTCCACTTACATTTATATTGGTCTGTAAGTTTGAACCTGTCTTAAAAAACTCATCATAAAAGTCTCTAAAGAAAATTGTTGGGTCATTATCGTCTGCATAAGCGGGGCCTAAAGTCCAAAAGCTAAAACCAGCGCCGTTAATTAATTCAAATCCTGTGTCAGATTCTGGTGTAAGTGTTATGCGAGCTTCTCCACCACGCCCTTCGCGCCATTTTGATTGTAGTTCGGGTGTTGTTTTTACTTCTCTAAAAGTATAAGCTGTTGAGACATTTACTTTAGCAGCACCTAACTTGCCTTTTTTGGTTGAAATAATTATTGCTCCATTCGAGGCTCTTATTCCATAGAGAGCGGTGGCTGCAGCTCCTTTTAACACTGAATAACTTTCTATATCATCAGGATTGATATCTATCGCTCGATTTGAAAAAGAAAATTGTTCGGCACTACCAGGTGAATTAGAACCATTACTTGGCAGTACATTTCCGGAAAAGGTGTCATTGTTTAGGGCTACACCATCAATAACAATAAGAGGCTGATTGTTTCTACCTGGGTTTACAGAGGTAACACCACGTATTAATATATCAACACCTCCACCGGCAGAACCAGAAGCTCTGTTAATTGATAATCCTGATACCTGACCCTGTAAAGCAGTTAATGCATTAGTCTGACCAGCAACCTGTAACTCATCAGAATTTACTTGCTGGACCGAATATCCTAATGATTTTGTTTCTTTTTCAATACCAAAAGCAGTTATTACTACTTCGTCTAGTGCTTGAGCATCTTCATCGAGAATAACATTGAGTGTAGCACCCGTGACCTGAACCTCTTTAGTTTTATAACCTAAAAAAGAAAAAATAAGTACATCTCCTTGTGAAGTTTCAATCTGATAATTACCGTCAAAATCGGTTGAGGTTCCTGTGTTTGTTCCTTTTACCTGAATATTTACTCCAGGCAACGCGATTCCATTCAAGTCTGTTACTTTACCTTTTACCGATAGAGTCTGTGAAAAAAGTAAACTAACAGATGAGAAGAATAACGCAACTAAAAAAAAGATAGATTTTTTTTTCATAACGTATAAAAAAATGATTAGTGTCCATTAAAGGTACAATTTTATCGCTAATGTTTTCGAGAAAGAATGGTTTATCTTTGAAGCTGTCTAATAAAATAATATGCGTTGGACTCTTAAAGAAAAACCCGAAAAAGGAAAAGTAACCCAGCTTTCTAATGAATTAGCTATTGATGAAAATGTAGCTTCATTATTAGTTCAACGAGGTATTGAAAATTTTAATGATGCTAAAACCTTTTTTCGTCCATCACTAGATAACTTGCATGATCCTTTTTTAATGGAAGACATGCAAAATGCTGTTGAGCGTATCGAAAAAGCTATAAAAAATGAAGAAAATATTCTTATATATGGTGATTATGACGTAGATGGCACTACTGCCGTTTCTTTAGTGTCATCATTTTTAAAATCTTATTATCCTAATGTTGCTACCTATATTCCTGATCGTTATAAAGAAGGCTATGGGGTATCTTATCAAGGAATCGATTTTGCAGAGGATAACAATTTTACTTTAATTATTGCATTAGACTGTGGTATTAAAGCAATCGATAAGGTTGATTATGCTAAAGAAAAAGGAATTGATTTTATCATCTGCGATCATCACAGACCTGGAGTTGAATTACCAAAAGCTGTTGCTGTTCTTGACCCTAAGCATGATGATTGTGGTTACCCTTATGATGAGTTATGTGGCTGCGGAGTAGGGTTTAAATTGATTCAGGCGTTAGCTTCCCGAAAAGGACAAACAATATATGATCTTTTAGAATATTTAGATTTAGTTGCTACTGCGATAGCAGCAGATATTGTTCCGATAACCGGAGAAAATAGGATTTTAACTTACTATGGATTAGAAGTAATTAACTCAAACCCTCGGTTGGGTATTAAAGCAATAATCAATCAGTTAGACAAGAAAGAACTAACAATAACAGACGTTGTTTTTATTATTGCTCCTAGAATTAATGCTGCTGGAAGAATGAAACATGGCAATCATGCCGTAGAATTGTTGACTTCAGAAAATTTGGAATTGGCGTTAGAATTTGCTGCTGCTATTGAAATATACAACACAAATCGCAGAGATCTAGACAAACAGATTACTAAGGAAGCACTATTGCAGATTGAGAATAATAATGAAGAAGAAAATTTCACAACTGTTGTTTATAATGCCCAATGGCATAAAGGTGTTATTGGTATTGTTGCTTCACGCTTAACAGAGATATACTATCGACCAACATTAGTTTTTACTAAAAATGGAGATACACTAGCTGCTTCGGCACGTTCTGTTTCTGGTTTTGATGTCTACAATGCTTTGGAAGCTTGCTCAGAATATATAGAACAGTTTGGAGGACATAAATATGCAGCAGGTTTAACGCTTTTACCAGAAAATTATAAAGCTTTTAAGGAAAAATTTGAACTGGTTGTAAAGGATACAATTCCAGATGAGTTGTTAATTCCAGAAATCAAAATAGATCAAGAAATAGAACTGTCTAAGATTTCACCTAAATTCTATCGAATCTTAAAACAATTTGGTCCGTTTGGCCCTAAGAACATGAAGCCAGTATTTTTAGTAAAAAATGTATACGATACTGGTTATGCCAGAAAAGTAGGGGGTGATGAAACACATTTAAAATTAAAAGTTACTGACGGTAGCTATAGTTTTGACGCTATAGGTTTTAGCTTAGGAAATTATTGTGAAAAATTAAAAGAAAAACAACCTTTCGATTGTGTTTTTACCATAGAAGAAAATGTATGGAATGGAAAAACTTCGTTGCAACTAAACATTAGAGATATTAAGATTGTTAACGAATGAAAAAAAAGAATCTTATAGTTTTTGATATTGACGATACTTTGACAAAAAGTGAATTTCAACATCAATTAGCTTATGTAAATACGATGAAGTATTTCGGGATTATTAGTATTAATCAAAATTGGAAAGAATACAAGCATCATACAGATAGTTATATACTAAAAGAAAATTTTAAAAAAAATCTTAATAAAAACTTTACCTTTTCTTTTATAGCAGATTTTGAAAGAAAAATGACTGAAGAAATTCTTAAATTAAAGCAAACATCAGAAATTAGCGGAGCAACTAAAATGATGGAATCTATAGTAAATGAAACTAATTATGGAGTTTCTTTTGCTACAGGCTCACTCTTAGAACCTGCTTATATAAAACTGAATCAATCTGGAATAAAATATAAAAAAGAACTTGTTGTTGGTTCAAATACTTTTTTTGAAAGAGAGAGAATAGTTTCAGAAGCGATAGAAAGGGCAAAAAAACACTATAGCCTAGATGATTTTGAAAATATTATTTCTATTGGTGATGGCATTTGGGATTTAAAGACCGCAAAAAATTTAAATGTTTATTTTTTAGGAATTGGCACAAAAAATTACCTTGACTTTAAACAAGAAAGTATAAAATCTCATATTAAAGATTGGAGTGAATTTGATTTAAAAAAAGTTGAAAGAGAATTAGGAATAAAAATTTAAATAACTTTTTTTAAGCTAGCAATAGTTTTGGTGGGATTTTCACTTTTAAACACAAAGCTACCAGCAACCAAAACATCAGCTCCAGCAGCTAATAATTTACCAGCATTTTTATCATTAACACCACCATCAATTTCAATTTTAGCCGAAGAACTAGATTTATCAATTAAATCTCGTAATTGAATAATTTTTTTATAGGTATTTTCAATAAAAGATTGGCCTCCAAACCCAGGGTTTACACTCATCAAACACACTAAATCCAAATCTCTAATGATATCTTCTAAAACTGCAATTGGTGTATGTGGGTTTAAAGCTACACCAGCTTGCATACCTTCTGCTTTTATGGCCTGAACTGTTCTATGCAAGTGAGTACATGCCTCTTGATGCACCGTAAGAACATCAGCTCCCGCTTTTTTAAAATCAGATATATAACGATCAGGTTCTACGATCATTAAATGCACGTCCATTGTTTTTTTAGCATGCTTTTTAATAGCTTTAATTACTGGCATTCCAAAAGAAATGTTAGGCACAAAAACGCCGTCCATTACATCTATATGAAACCAATCAGCTTCACTGTTATTGACCATTTCGACATCACGCTGAAGGTTGGCAAAATCTGCAGCTAAAATAGAAGGAGCAATTAAATGAGACATACTAAAAATCTTATTTTAATAAAGTTTCGGTAAATATAGTTAAAACCAAAGAGCCTTTGGCTCAAAAAGAAAACTCTCGCAAAGCGAGAGTTTTCCATTCATTAATCAAAAAACGAATAGTTCTTGACTACTCATGTTGATAAAAGTATAAAATCGTTAGGTGTTAACCTAAATATGTTCGTAAAATTTTACTTCTTGAAGTATGCTTTAATCGTCTGATTGCCTTTTCCTTAATTTGACGAACTCTTTCTCGAGTTAAATCAAATGTTTCACCAATCTCTTCTAAAGTCATTGGGTGTTGATCACCTAATCCGAAATATAATAACACTACATCAGCCTCACGTGGCGTTAAGGTTTCTAAAGCACGCTCAATTTCTACTTTAAGTGATTCATGTAATAAGCTCTTATCAGGATTTGGAGATTCACCAGAACGTAATACGTCATATAAATTAGAATCTTCACCTTCTATTAACGGAGCATCCATAGAGACATGACGACCAGAATTCTTCATAGATTCTTTAACATCGTTCACAGTCATATCTAATTCCTTTGCAATTTCCTCTGCAGAAGGAGGTCTTTCATTCTCTTGCTCTAAACGAGCGAATGTTTTATTGATCTTATTTATAGATCCAATTTTGTTTAAAGGTAAACGTACAATACGAGATTGCTCAGCTAACGCTTGTAAGATAGATTGACGAATCCACCAAACAGCATACGATATAAATTTAAAACCACGAGTTTCATCAAAACGTTTTGCCGCTTTAATTAAACCCAAGTTACCTTCGTTTATCAAATCTGGCAATGTTAAGCCCTGATTTTGATATTGTTTAGCCACAGAAACCACGAATCTTAAATTTGCTTTTGTTAATCTTTCTAAAGCAACTTGATCACCAGCTTTGATACGTTGAGCTAACTCAACCTCCATATCAGCAGTAATTAAATCTACTTTACCTATTTCTTGCAAATATTTGTCTAGCGATGCGGTTTCTCTGTTGGTAACCTGTTTTGTAATTTTAAGTTGTCTCATATAATTGTTTTATATTAATACTTGCTTTAATTCTTGCTCGTACTTATATATACGTAAGCTTTTACAAGAATGTTACAAAACGTATAAATTTTATTTTAATTATATAAAAATGTGACCTAAGAATTATTTATGTGTCATATTACATATTATATGTAAAGAAAAAGAAGTATTACTTAAAATTGTTGTGAAAGAGGAAATAAATATAAGTTTGAGTTTATATTAAAGCAAGTGAATATTCACTTGCTTTTGTTTTTTAATAGTAGTACCTTTTTTTAATGAATGTGACCCTTTAGATTTTTATGTGTCTAACGGTTGTAAAAGAAACCTAACTAATTGAATACCCTTAACAAAATTCATCAATTGAGTGATGAAGAATTGGTGAAAGAGATAGTGCTAACTAAAGATAGCACCTTATTTGCAGAGCTATATGATCGCTTTGCACCAATTGTTTATAATAAATGTTTAGGGTTTGCAAAATCTAAAGTAGAAGCAGAAGATTTAACCCACGATATATTTATAAAGTTATTTGTAAAACTTGATACATTTAAAGGAAATTCTAAATTTTCTACATGGTTGTATTCTTTTACCTATAACTTCTGTGTAAATTATATTCAGAGAAATTCTTATAAAAATAAAGAGGAGGTAAAAGAGGTAGTAGTAAAAGACGAGGCTACTGTAGAAGTTTCAGATCAAGATATTTTTCAAATAAAAACTGATAAACTAAAAAGAGTTTTAGATGCTATAGACCCTAATGATAAGATGATACTGTTGTTAAAATATCAAGATGAGCTTTCTATAAAAGAAATACAATCTTTATTAGAGATTAAAGAAAGTGCGGTAAAAATGAGATTGAAAAGGGCAAGAGAAAAAGTAATGGAAGTTTATAAAAAAATTTAGGTATGGCAAATCCTTTTAAAGAAATATTGCATCAAGAGAAGCTCCCAAAAATGCTAAAAGAAAGGGTAATGGGAGATATATCTTTGATTAAACTTACCATTGATATGGCAGATTTATTTGCGGTGAAGTATCCAAGCACCTTAGAAAGTATGCTTCGTACAACTAAAAAAGAAGATTAAAACCAAAATATAATTTAAATGAAACCAGCAATACAAACAGAAAATATGGATCTATCTTCCATCAAAAATATAGGTCAAGAATTACTGGCGTATCTACCTAGAGTTTTAGTAGCAATAGTTGTTGTTATTTTTGGATGGATGCTTATTAAAGTAATTACATATTTATTAAAAAAGGGGTTAAATAAAACTAGAATAGATACTTGGTCTGACAAATTGAATGAAGTAGAAATTTTCAAAAATTCTAACTTTAAGTTTAGACCAGCTAGCTTAATTGTAAATCTCGTAAAGTGGTTTTTACTATTAATATTAATTGTTCTTGCATCAGATATTTTAGGACTAAAAATTGTATCGCAAGAAATAGGTAATTTAATGAGATACTTACCTAGGCTATTTAGTGCAATTGCAATACTAATGGTTGGTATCTATGTGGCAAGTATTATAAGAAATGCTATTCAGTCATTATTTAAATCTGTGGGTTTAAGAGGTTCGCACGTTATTGGTAATATCGTTTTTTATGCTATTACAGTAATTGTAGCTATCACAGCGCTAAATCAAGCAGGAATTAATACAGATATAATTACTAATAATTTAACCATAATATTAGGCGCTTTATTATTAGCATTTACAATTGCATTTGGGTTAGGTTCTAAAGATATTATTGAACGATTACTTTTCGGGTTTTATTCAAGGAAAAACTTAAAAGTTGGGCAAAAAATTAAAGTAGGACAAATTGAAGGAGTAATTGAATCATTAGATAATATTAGTTTGATTTTAAATACAGATAGTGGAAAAATGATGATTCCTATTAAAGAAATTAATGACAATATAATAGAAATAATAAACTAAGAATACTCTTGATGCCATTCGAGTGGTGAGGATTATGAAAAGGACAAAACATTTGAATTAATCAAAAAACAGATAGTTTTTGGCTCAAGAGTATTTAACTTAAAATAGAAGTTTAGTTAGGTTCTATTTTGAGAGATGGTAATATGACTCCTCAAATAATTATTATCATTTTCTCAACCGGTAGTACAATCAATTATAAGAAGGGTAAAGATTGTATTATCAAAAAAGCTCCTCGAAAGAGGAGCTTTTGTTTTTTCTGAAAAGATAAAAAATTAATCTCTTTTAGCTTCTCTTGGTTTTCTATCGTCTCTACGATTATCGCGCCCACGATTGTCTCTACCATTATTTCTATTATCTCTCGGCGGTCTTGCAACCCATCCTTCAGGTTTTTCTAAAAGCGCTTTACGAGAAACTTTTTCTTTACGTGTTTTTGGATCAATACCAAAGTATTTTACATCTAGAACATCACCAATATTTACAACATCTGTAACGTTATTTGTGCGTTCCCAAGCTAATTCACTAACGTGTAATAAAACTTCATTACCAGGAGCTTCTGTATATTCTACAACTGCACCAAAATCTAGAAGTTTTATAACCTTTACCTCATAAACACTACCTCTTTCAGGTTTAAATAATAGAGAATCAATTTTTGCTAAAACAGCATCAATACCGTCTTGTCCTGTTCCTAAAATTTCAACAATACCCTCTTCTGTTATCGGATCTTCATTAATTACAATTGTACAACCAGTTTCTTTTTGTAACTCTTGAATCACTTTTCCACCAGGACCAATTAATGCACCAATAAATTCATTAGGAATTCTTCTGGTTATCATTTTTGGAGCATAAGATTTTACATCTTCATTAGGTGCAGCAATTGTATCTGTTAACTTTTCTAAGATATGTAAACGACCATCACGTGCTTGTTTTAAAGCATTTACAAGAATTTCGTACGACAATCCTTTTACTTTAATATCCATCTGGCATGCAGTAATACCATCTGCAGTACCAGTTACTTTAAAGTCCATATCACCTAAGTGATCTTCATCACCTAAAATATCAGATAATACAGCATATTTTCCAGAATCTGCATCAGAAATTAATCCCATAGCAATACCAGAAACGGGTTTCTTTAATTGAACACCAGCATCCATTAATGCCATTGTGCCAGAACATACAGTTGCCATAGAAGACGAACCGTTAGATTCTAAAACTTCTGAAACAACACGAACAGTATACGGGCAATCTTCAGGAACCATTCCTTTTAATGCACGTTGTGCTAAGTTACCATGACCTACTTCACGACGTGATGTTCCACGAATTGGTCTAGCTTCTCCTGTTGAAAAAGGAGGGAAGTTATAATGTAAATAGAAACGTTCTTCACCTTCAAAAGATGGCATATCTATTTGATTAGCTTCTCTAGATGTACCTAATGTTACAGTTGCTAATGCTTGCGTTTCGCCACGCGTAAAAATTGACGAACCATGTGTTGATGGCAAATAATCTACCTCACACCAAATTGGTCTTATTTCATCGGTTTTACGACCATCTAAACGCAACCCTTCATTAAGGGTTAAATCTCTTACAGCAGCTTTTTCAGCTTTACTATAGTATTTAGAAATTAAACCCCCTAAATCTTCTAATTCTTCTTCAGAAAATGTGGCTTTAATTTCTTCTTTAATTTCAGAAAAAGCAGCACTACGTTCATGTTTTGCAGAGCCTGCTTTTGCTACAGCATATACTTTATCATATGCCATATCATGTATTTTCTTAGCTAATTCTTCATCTTCTCTTTCTGGCTCATATTCACGTACTTCTTTTTTACCAAATGCTTCAGCTAATTTTACTTGAGCGGCACATTGTACTTTAATAGCCTCATGAGCAAACTTAATAGCTTCAGTCATTTCTTCTTCAGAAATCTCATTCATCTCACCTTCAACCATCATTACAGAATCAGCAGAGGCGCCAATCATCATATCGATGTCAGATTCTTCTAATTGAGCTCTTGTTGGATTGATAATGAACTCTCCATTCACACGGCCTACACGTGCCTCAGAAATTGCGCATTCAAAGGGAAAGTCTGATAATTGTATAGCTGCAGAAGCTGCTAAACCAGCCATGGCATCTGGCATCACATCATCATCATGAGACATTAATTGAATCATCACCTGAGTTTCAGAATGATAATCTTTTGGGAATAATGGACGTAAAACACGGTCTACTAAACGCATTGTTAATACTTCACCATCGCTAGGTCTTGCCTCTCTTTTGAAGAAACCACCAGGGTAACGTCCTGCAGCGGCAAATTTTTCACGATAATCTACTGTTAAAGGTAAAAAATCTACATCTGCTTGTTTATAATTGGAAACAACTGTACATAATAACATACATTTTCCTGATTGCACTACAACACTACCATGAGCTTGTTTTGCTAATTTTCCGGTTTCAATAGAAATTTCTCTACCATCACCTAGGTCAATGACCTCTCTAAATACTTTAGGTATCATAAATTTTAAATTTTAATCTACATATAGTAGATTAATTAAACATTGGTTTGTTGTGTTGTAGTTGTTGTTAACCAATGAAAAACTATAAATAGCTTCTTCTAAAAATGTAGTTTAGACTCTTACAAGAGTATATTAAAAATAAAAAAGAGGCACAAGGCCTCTCTTTTGTTATTTTCTTAACTTTAATTCTTTAACGATTGCACGATATCTTGTAATATCGTTTTTCTTTAAATAATCAAGTAAGCTTCTTCTTTTACCTACTAATTTTACTAATGAACGCTCAGTATTAAAATCTTTACGATTGTTTTTTAAGTGCTCAGTTAAGTGATTAATTCTGTGAGTAAATAAAGCGATTTGCCCTTCTGAAGAACCTGTGTCTTGTGCAGATTTTCCGTGTTTTTTGAAAATCTCTGCTTTCTTTTCTTTTGTTAAATACATGCTAACATTAATTTTATTAATAATTTTTATGTATCGATCTCTAAATCGAGCGGCAAATATATAACTATTATTTTGATTGGCATGTATATATTAGTCTTTGTGAAATTATTTTCGAGTAATATTAAACCTTTTAAAATTCTGAAAGTCAAAGAGACAGAACTTTTAAAAATTTGTGTGATGAAAAAACAAAAACTGAATTTAGTAATTATTGTTTTAGTATTATTTGGCTTAATATTTACAAGTTGTAGTAATGATGAAGCAATAATCGACGACAATGTTTCGTCAGAAATTGATTTAAAGGCTGCTGAAAGTGAAGCTGAAATTGATAAGATTTCCGATGAAACAAGTGCTATTATAGAGGAAGCATATTTAACCGAAGAATTTCCAGAAACAAAATCTTTTTCAACAGATCGTTATTTACCAGACTGTGTTACTATTTCTATTGTTATAGTACAAAACATGAAAACAGTTACTATTGATTTTGGTGATGGTTGTGAGCTTAGAAATGGCAATGTAGTAAGTGGTAAGATCATATTAGAATATGAAAAAGACCCAGGCGCATCTGTTATGAAGTCTTTTGAATTTGATGGATTTACGTTTAACGACAAAGCTGTAGCTGGAAGCGGATCTATATTAAGAGAAAAAGAAAATGACAATGGTAACCCACAATCTACAAAAACCTTTGATGTTACTGTTACTTGGCCTGATGGAGCGTCTGCAAATAAGAACGGAACCAAAGTAAGAGAAATGATTGAAGGACAAGGGACTTCTGCTTGGGGCGACAATGTATTCTTAATTACTGGTAACTGGATGTTTACAAGAAGAAATGGAACGGTACTTTCTGCCGAAATTATTGAAGCTTTACGTAGAGAATTAGCTTGTAAATTTATCGTAAGCGGAATTGTAGAGTTGAACAAAAATGAAAATAATGCGGTATTGAATTATGGCGATGGATCTTGTGACGATTTAGCAACTGTTAGTATTAACGGAGGCGAAGAGCGAGAAATTCACTTAAGTAATTTGAGATAGATAAAAAAGGGAAAAGAAAAAGAGCGGCAATTTGCCGCTCTTTTTTATGATCTTATCGGTTGATTTAGAATTAAATCTAGATATAAATTAATTTGCTCTTTTAAATCTTTTCGTTCAATGATTTTATCTAAGAACCCATGCTCTAAAACAAACTCAGAACGTTGAAACCCTTCAGGTAAATCTTTACCTACAGTATCTTTTACCACACGTGGTCCTGCGAAAGCAACTAAAGCATTAGGCTCGGCAACATTAATGTCGCCCAACATAGCATAAGAAGCTGTAGTGCCCCCAGTAGTTGGATCTGTGCATAAAGAAATATAGGGGATTTTTACCTCAGCTAATTGAGCTAATTTTGCTGAAGTTTTAACTAATTGCATTAATGATAATGATGCCTCTTGCATACGTGCACCACCAGATTTAGAGATCATTAAAAAAGGAATCTTGTTTTTTATAGAGTAATCAATGGCTCTGGCAATTTTTTCACCAACAACACTACCCATAGAACCTCCGATAAAGGCAAAATCCATACAAGCAATCACTAGATCTTTACCATAAGATTTACCAACAGCTGTTCTAACAGCATCTTTAAGTTTCGACTTTTTTTGAGCTTCTTTTAATCTGTCAGTATATTTTTTAGTATCGACAAATTTTAACGGATCTTTTGCAGTTATATTAGCGTCCAGTTCTTTGTACTTATTATCATCAAATAAAATCTCGAAATATTCATTACTTCCGATTCTAACATGATACCCATCCTCTGGACTCACATATTGATTTTCTTTTAATTCTTCAGTATCAACAACTTTACCGCTAGGCGTTTTATACCAAAGTCCTTTTGGTACATCCTTTTTTTCTTCAGTAGGAGTTTGAATTCCCTTGTCCTTACGTTTAAACCAAGCAGACATAATTAATTATTTGGGTTGGCAAGTTACTAAAATTTAGTATTTGAAATACTATAACGTATTTACATTGTTTAAATCTTCAAAGGCTTGTTTTAAACGAGCTTTAAAAGTCAGTTCACCTTCTCTTAACCATTTTCTTGGATCGTAATACTTTTTATTAGGTACATCATCTCCATCAGGATTACCTATCTGACTTTGTAAATATGCATTTTTATCAGACATATAATCTCTAATACCAGCCATAAACCCATATTGAAGATCTGTATCTATATTCATTTTAATGACCCCATAACCTATGGCTTCACGAATTTCTTCAACCGTTGAGCCAGATCCTCCATGGAAAACAAAATCTATAGGATTATAGTCTGTATTATATTTTTGTTGAACAAATTCTTGTGAGTTTTTCAATATTTTTGGGGTCAATTTTACATTACCAGGTTTATAAACTCCATGTACATTACCAAAAGCAGCGGCAACAGTAAATTTATCACTTACTTTCATTAGTTCTTCATAAGCATAAGCAACCTCTTCTGGTTGTGTATATAATTTAGAACTGTCTACATCTGTATTATCAACACCATCTTCTTCACCACCAGTGATACCTAATTCAATTTCTAATGTCATACCCATTTTACTCATTCGCTCTAAATATTGCTTACAGATTTCAATATTTTCTTCGATAGGTTCTTCAGAAAGGTCTAACATATGCGAACTATATAATGGCTTGCCATTTTGCTTATAAAAAGTTTCACCTGCGTTAAGTAAACCATCCACCCATGGCAATAATTTTTTAGCACAGTGGTCAGTATGTAAAATTACAGGAACATTATAGGCCTCGGCCATTAAATGTACATGCTTGGCACCAGCAACACCACCAGTGATAGAAGCTTTCTGATTGTCATTACTCAATCCTTTACCTGCATTAAAATGAGCTCCTCCATTAGAAAATTGAACAATAACAGGTGCATTTAATTCAGCGGCTGTTTCTAATACTCCATTAATAGAACTAGACCCTATAACATTTGCTGCTGGTAATGCAAAGTTTTTCTCTTTAGCCAGTTTAAAAATCTTTTGAACCTCATCACCAGTTGCTACACCAGCTTTAATAGTATGTGCCATGTTTTGTATAAATTTTTAGAAGATCAAAATTACTAAATTATTACTATTGAAGAATAAAAAAGACCGAAATCGTTATAGCAAATAATTTAGAAAGGATAGTTAATACCTATATTAAAAATGGCATTTCTAAAATTATAATTCTGAAACCATTTGTTAGTAGATTGTAAATAGGGCTCGTAGGTTTTAAAACCAACATCGAACCTAAAAATTAAGAAACTAAAATCATATCTAGCACCAAAACCAGAACCAACTGCAATGTCTTTAAACGAGTTGAATCCTGTAAATTTTGCCTCTGGTGATGATAAAGGAGAATCAGCTATATCCCAGATATTACCAGCATCTATAAAAAGAGCAGCATTTAAACTATTAACAAATTTAAATCGATATTCTAGATTTGACGTGAACTTAAAATTACCAACATTAAATTCTAGGGTACTTAATTCAGACCCGGGCCCTAAATCAAAAGTTCTCCAGGCTCGAATATCATTTGAACCACCAGCCCGGTAACTTCTGCTGAATGGTATTTCATCTGAATTACCAAAAGGAACCGCTATACCAATAAAATTTCTAAAAACAAGTGTACTGTTTTGGTTAAATTCCCAATACTTTTTATACTCAATTTCAGTTTTAAGATACTGAGCCACAGGTAAACCAAAAAGTTCTTTTCTAGACCCGCCGGATGGTTTTTTTAAAAAAGCTGAAGTAATACTACCAGAGGAAATCAATCTAGCACTAAAAGTTGAAAAACTATTGTCTCTAAAATTTTCACGATTATTATAATTGATACCGTAAGAAATTACTGGTACCAATACATCTTCAACTAGAATATCTCGTTGCTGTTTTATATTGTTTATAAAAGCAAATTCATTAGGCTGAGAATTTGCAAAATTGTTAGCAGGGTCTAGAACGTATTCAATATAATTTTGAGGAATTAATAATGGATTATCGAACTGATCTAATTCAAAGTCATCTGGCTCTGGTGTTTTTAAATTGAGGACATAAAATTCTTTTTCTCTACCTGCTGGGACAGGTATTATATTTAATTCATTATTAGCTGGATTATCAAAAGCAATGCCAACTAATTTTCTAAATTCAGATTCATAAACATTAAAATATCGACCTTCATTTCTATTATTTATGTATTGAATGTTTAACAATTCAAATTTATGACTCGTAGTACTAGAACTTTGCCAAGTATAATCTAGATTACCAGTAATATTTTGCCTGTCTAAACCTATATTTTCTTGAAAACCTAAACTTAAACTAATGTTAGTTTTTGGAGACATTCTTTTAGGAATAATCTTACTTGTGTTAATCGGAAAAAAAATCCTTGGAATTTTTAATGCAGCACTAGCCCCAATCTCTAAAGCATTAAAAAAAGCATCGTTACTTGTACTTGCATCTAAAGAAGTATTCAAAAAAGAACCTTGAAACGAGAGTTCAAAAATTTCTGCACCTTTAAATACATTTCGATTTAAGAAAGAGAACTTTCCTAAAACACCAAACGGCTTAATGTTTGAGGTCGTAAATTCAGCATCCCACCCAAGAGAATATTTTTTTAATGGAGTTAAATAAATATTTGCGGTAAGTGACTCGTCATTGTTTTCAATATACTTAATGTCTATTGAAGGTCTAAAATTTTGTAGATCTCTTAAATATTTTCTGGTAAGATCTCTTTCAGAATCCTTATAAACACTATCAGGTTGAATAATGATTGAATTTGATAAATATTTAGGATTGTACTTTAATTTATCAATCGCATAAAAATTAATTTTGTTGTAAGAAGCAGAGTCTCTTTGCTGTTGATCTTTTGTGTTAAAAGAGAAATCAGTATAAACGTTTACATTTTTTATTTTTATTATTTTATAAGGAGCACTGTAGATGCTATCATTATCTTCTATAATTCGATTGGGGATGATAAGTTCTACGTTTTGCTTATTTTCTTCGTTAGAAGTAGTGTCAACCTCAAAAGACATAATGTTTTTAGTAAAATAATATGCTCCTGAATTTCTAAATAATTTCACTAATCGATCTTCTTCCTTTTCAAAATTTTCCACCTTAAACTGCTCTCCTTGTTTTATAAAAGATTCATTCTTATTTAGTTGAAATAGAGAATCTAAAGCAGGAGATTTAATATCTGTTGAAATTGTATCTAAAAAATAAGGATCACCAGTTGTAATTAAATAATCAATTTCAATTCTTTTATTTTCTTTTTTGTTTTCCTTAAAGCTAGAAGTTGCATCCCAAAAACCATTATTTGCATAATACCTTTCTAATGCCAATGCAGATTTTTCTATTTTTTTAATATCAGAAATAACAGGTGCATTACCGCTCTTTAGCTTCCAGTTATTAAAACCCCTTGAGAATCGTCTTAACCCATCAACTTGTTTTTTAGAGAACGTATTTGTTAACCAATTTTTCATTCCTGGTCTACTGTCTGGCCAACTTATTTTAGTAGTGTCTGGATTTCCCCAATTATAAAGATGGAGGGAAAATGGAATTCCAAGTATTTTTTGATTTGGTTTCTGTTGTAAATAACTTTGAAGCTCTAAAGATGTATCTTTTTTATCGTTTACTAAAATAGTATTTTTTTCTAGCAGATATTCTCCATCAGAAACATGCTTAACTACATTACACGAAACAATGATTAGTAGCAATAGGATAAATAGTACTATTTTCGTGAAAATGTTATGCAATATGGCCCGAATTTAAATTTTTTTTGAAAGCAAAAATATTCAAATAATACCAAAAGTAATACTATTTAAATGCTAAGCAAAAGTCAGATAAAATTAATAACGAGTTTACAGCAAAAAAAGTACCGAATTAGCCATGGTTTATTTGTAGTTGAAGGTGTTAAAGGTGTTAATGAATTTTTAGATTCTGATTATGAATGTGAATTTTTGTTTTGTACTGGAGAATACAATGCTCGATTTTCTAAAAAGAAACCGTTATTAATTTCAGACAATGAATTAAAAAAAATAAGCTCACTAAAATCACCTAATAAAGTTTTGGGAGTTTTTAAGATTCCAGAGAAAAAGAAAATTAGAGAAAAGGGATTAATTTTAGCATTAGATGGAGTAAATGATCCTGGTAACCTAGGAACAATAATAAGATTATGTGATTGGTTCGGAGTTGAGCAGTTGGTATGCTCTAAAGATACAGTAGATTGTTATAACACAAAAGTAGTGCAGTCTACCATGGGCTCGTTGACTCGGCTATCAATTATCTATACTGATTTAACTTCTTTTTTAAAACAAACTCAACTATCAGTTTATGGAGCCGTTATGGATGGAGAAAATATTTACGAAAAGAAGTTAACTAATGAGGGAATAATTGTAATGGGTAATGAAGCTAATGGCATTACACAAGAAATTGAAAAATTAATTCAGACTAAATTAACAATTCCGAAATATGGTAGAAAGCTAACAGAAAGTTTAAATGTTGCTACCGCGACAGCAATACTTTTAAACGAGTTTAGAAGAAGTTGATTATTCAAATGTCAAGTTAAGAAAAACACCTCTTGTTCCAAAATAGTTTATAGATGCTGTATAAGGGCTTCCATTAATATTGTCTTGAACTAATTCGTCATTAATAGCAAAAACGCCTCTTATAGATGGCGAAAATTTAAAAAAGTAGAGGTAAAGATCGACACCTAGACCGACTTCATACATAAAATTATTAGTTTTCATTCTAAACTCACCACTTAGATTATCAGCAGTATTATTTTGATTACTTGAAAAGTTATAATCGTATGAAAACCCACCTATTACAAATGCCCGCATATTATGTATTCTATTGGTGCTAAATTTTAACAATAAAGGAAAACGCATATATGTTCCTGAAATATCCCGTTCTGTGCCAGCGTTATTTACACCATTCATTCCTA
The DNA here is from genome assembly GCF_057837205.1 of Maritimimonas rapanae. Lineage (NCBI taxonomy): Bacteria > Pseudomonadati > Bacteroidota > Flavobacteriia > Flavobacteriales > Flavobacteriaceae > Maritimimonas > Maritimimonas rapanae. The sequence goes on from NZ_JBYQFI010000002.1 coordinate 578,195, forward strand.
AAATTTGAGAGTTATATAGTATTTTTTTAGAATTACTAGATAGACCTGGTTCAAAACGTAAATTAATGTTATTATGTAGTTTATAATCTACTACAAGCCCTATATTAAAACCTAAAGACTCATCAACGACTATATAGTCTGTATTAAGAGTATTAACTAATGCATTAGTATCATCATAATTTATTTTAAACCCTTTTTTGTTCAGACCTAAATAATAACCAAAATGCAATTTCTTCTTATCAAAATTTGGCAAATACTCGATTTTATCTCTCTTTTGAGCATATAAGTTAGAAGAAATTAAAACTATAAAACCTAGTAAAAGGATAAAAAAACGTTTCATTTATAAATTACTTTGTTGCGGTATACATGGAAGCAATTCCAAAAGTTAGGGATTTGTTAGTTGTATTTATAAACCGATTTTTCTCTAAAATATTGTTGAAAGCTTTTCCATAAGGAAAAACGGCGGCTGATTCTGGTAAATAATCATATGCTCTTTTGTCTTTAGAGAACATTTTACCAACTGTAGGAATAATATATTTTGAGTAGAATTTATATAATGATTTCATAATAAAACCTTCTGGTTGTGAAGTTTCTAAAACAACAAAAATACCATTTGGCTTTAGAACTCTATAAATTTCTTGAAGCCCTTTATCTAAATTTTCAAAATTACGCACACCAAACCCCACACTAATAGCATCAAAAGAATTATCTTCAAATGGCAAATTTTCAGAATCACCTTGAATCATTTCAATTAAATGCTCTAAGCCTTTCTTTTTTATTTTTTCAATGCCAATATTTAGCATCCCTTGCGAAAGATCTAGACCAATAACTTTTTCAGGATTTAATTTTGAAAGCATTATTGCAAAATCACCTGTTCCGGTAGCGATATCAAGAACTTGTTTAGGGTTCTTTTTAGCAACAGTTTTCACTACTAACTTTCGCCATTTCATATCAATACCAAAAGTTAGTAAACGATTTAAAAAATCGTACTTATACGAAACGTTGTCAAACATCTCGGCAACTTGCTCTTTCTTACTTCTAGAATCTTTATATGGAGTTACTTTACTATCCATAAATTAATTTTCGCGCAAAGATAAGTAATCAATCTGCAAGCTCTGATTAAATATTACCCAAAATACTTGACAATGGCTATTCTGATATTGTATATTTGCCCTCATTTTCACAAAATTAGCCTACTATTATATATGAAATTATCACATTTTAAGTTTGATTTACCAAAAGAATTACTAGCAGAATATCCTTCAGAAATTAGAGATGAAGCACGTTTAATGGTTTTGAATCGTAAAGATCAAACAATCGAACACAAGCTCTTTAAAGATTTAGTTAATTATTTTGATGAAGGAGACATCATGGTGTTTAATAACACTAAAGTTTTCCCTGCAAGATTATATGGTAATAAAGAAAAAACAGGAGCTAGAATAGAAGTTTTCTTATTAAGAGAATTGAATAAAGAAAGTAGACTATGGGATGTTCTAGTTGATCCAGCACGTAAAATACGTATAGGGAATAAATTATTCTTTGGAGACAATGATGATTTGGTAGCTGAGGTTATCGATAATACTACTTCTCGTGGGAGAACATTACGTTTTTTATTTGATGGTAGTTACGAAGAGTTTCGAAAAAAACTACAAGATTTAGGAGAGACACCTTTACCAAAATATATTAAAAGAGAGACTGAACCTGAGGATGCGGAACGATACCAGACTATTTATGCAAAACATGAAGGGGCAGTTGCTGCGCCAACAGCAGGATTACATTTTTCAAAACATCTGATAAAACGTTTAGAAATTAAAGGAATAGATTTAGCAGAAGTCACTTTACATGTAGGTTTGGGGACATTTCAACCAGTAGAAGTAGAAGATCTTTCTAAGCATAAAATGGATTCTGAGGAAATTATTATACCAGAAAACGCTGCTGAGGCGGTAAACGCTGCTTTAGAAAGTAAAAAACGTGTATGTGCAGTTGGAACAACTGTAATGAGAACTATGGAAAGCTCTGTTTCTGCGGATCATCGTTTAAAACCATTTAATGGTTGGACGCATAAATTTATTTTTCCTCCGTATGATTTTAGTATCGCTGATAGTATGATTACTAATTTTCACACTCCTCAATCTACTTTAATGATGATGACAGCTGCTTTTGCAGGGCATGACTTTTTAAAAGAAGCTTATGCTGAAGCTATTAAAGAAAAATACAATTTCTATTCGTATGGAGATGCGATGTTAATTTTATAAATAAAGCTATAAATAAAACAAAAAGCCTTAAGATTTATCTTAAGGCTTTTTGTTTTAAAAGCCTTATATTTACTAACTTTTTTAAAAAAATAAATATGAAAAAAATATTACTTTCAATTTTCACATTACTTTTCACATTTTTTTCTTTTAGTCAGGTTACAAATAAAGGTGAGCCATTAAGTTGGAACTTAGCCGAAAAGATAACATCATTTCAGGCTATAAAGTTGCCTAGTCTAGATTTAAAAAAAATAAGAATTGAAGATGAAGTAAATAATTCTAAAATAACAAAACCATATAGAATTAGTTATGCGCTTAGATTAAATTATGGAATTAGAAAGAATATAGAAAATTGGACAACTTTGAGTAATGGGGATAAAATTTGGAAGATATTAATCCAATCAAAAGACGCATTACACTTAAGCGTCGTTTTTAACGAATTTCATTTACCTAAAGGCGCTAATTTATATATATATAGCGACGACAGAACTGATTTGCAAGGAGCCTATACTTATAAAAACAATAATAATCAACGGAAACTTAGCTCTTGGTTTGTAAAGGGCGATAAGTTATGGATTGAGTATTACGAACCTAAAGAAGTTACAGGTCAAGGAAGACTAAATATTTCTGATATAATGCATGGATATAGATTAGGGCATGATTATCAAAAAGGATATTTTGAGAGTAATGAAAAAGCATTAAATAGTTCAGGTAACTGTAATCATGATGTTGATTGTGATATAGGGGCTGACTTTGAAGCGAAAAAAAATATTTTAAAAAAATCAGTTGGCTTTATTATTATACCAGATCCAGGAATAGGTACTTTTGTTTGTTCAGGAAGTTTAATTAATAATACTTCGCAAGATAAGACACCATATTTTTTAACAGCAAATCATTGCTACCAAAGAAGTAACGGAACCCAAAGAGATCCGTCATTATCATCCATGAGATTTAATTGGATAAGTCCTAATCCAATATGCGCTGGAAATGAAGATAGCGATGATGCTATAAGTAATTTTACAATGAATGGAGCAACTCTAAAAGCTAGAAACGGGAATTCCGATTTTATGTTATTGGAATTCAATAACGATATCCCGAGTACTTGGGATGTGGTTTATGCAGGTTGGGATAAAACAGATACTAATCCAACATATGAAGTTGGTATTCACCATCCTCAAGGAGATATTATGAAAGTATGTAGAGATGATACTGGCGCAGTAAAACGAATTAATAATGGTGCTCAAACTTGGGACATAACTGGTTTGACTCAAGGAGGGGGTAATTCAGGTAGCATTACTGGTTGGGAAACAGGTGTAACTGAAGGTGGTTCTTCAGGATCTCCATTATTTAATCAAAATGGCCATATTATTGGTCAATTATTTGGTGGTACAGCTGCTTGTATTGGAGTAACAGATAATGCAGGACATGATTTTTATGGACGTTTTGCTATTTCGTGGGATAGCGGAAGCTCATCTTCTCGACTTAAAGATTGGTTAGACCCTGGAAACTTAAACCCAAATACTTTAGATGTTTTACAAAATGTTTTAGCTACGAATGATGAAGCTTTAGAAGAATCTTTATCATTATTTCCAAATCCCACTAGTGGAAAACTTCAAGTAAAATTATCTGGTGTAGCTGGAGAATTAAAGTATGATGTTTTTAATGTACTAGGGCAAACATTAAAGTCAGGATTGTTAAATAACGATTCAATAGATTTAAGTTATTTACCAAATGATATATATTTAGTTAAAATTACGGATTTAGATAGAAACGCGAGCTTAACAAAAAAGATAGTCTTGAATAAATAAGGTTTAAAAGATAAAAGATTATGAAGTCCCGCCTTGGCGGGATTTTATATTTTTGCAACAATGACAAAAAAGAAAGACATACGCGCTCTAACAAAAGAAGAACTTCGTGATTTTTTTATAAAAAATGGCGATCAAGCCTTTCGCGGAAATCAAGTATACGAATGGCTATGGAGTAAAGCATCACATTCTTTTGATGATATGACGAATGTTTCGAAAGAAACAAGAGCAATGCTCGATAAACATTTCGTAATTAATCATATAGAGGTTGATCAAATGCAACGGTCAAATGATGGGACAATAAAAAACGCCATTAAGCTTCATGATGGATTAATTGTTGAGTCAGTTTTAATCCCTACAGAAACGAGAACAACTGCTTGTGTATCAAGCCAAGTAGGATGTAGTTTAGATTGTAATTTTTGTGCTACAGCGCGTTTAAAGCGAATGCGAAATTTGAACCCAGATGAAATTTATGATCAAGTTGTTGCCATAGACCAACAAAGTAGATTTTATCATAATCATAAATTGTCAAATATTGTTTTTATGGGTATGGGTGAACCATTGTTAAACTATAAAAACGTAATAAGTTCTATTGATAAGATTACTTCTGATGAAGGTTTAGCTATGTCGCCTAAACGAATCACGCTTTCAACAGTTGGAATTCCTAAGATGATTAAAAAAATGGCTGATGATGAAGTGAAATTCAATCTAGCTGTTTCATTACATTCTGCGATTGATGAGGTCCGTTCTAAAATGATGCCTATTAATGAGAAAAGTAACCTAGCTGAGTTATTAGAATCATTACAATATTGGTATAACAAAACTAAAAAGATAATAACATTTGAATATGTAGTTTGGAAAGGAATTAATGATACTCAAAAAGATGCAAATGCTTTAGTAGATTATTGTAAAAAAGTACCAAGCAAAGTGAATCTAATAGAGTATAATGCTATTGACGATGGAGAATTTCAACAAGCTACTCCAAAAGCCACTGATATGTATATTAGAGCTTTAGAAGCTAATAGAATAGTGGTAAATGTACGTAGAAGCAGAGGTAAAGATATTGATGCTGCTTGCGGACAGCTAGCCAATAAAACTTCTTAAATTTTATTCATTCAATAAATTATTAATAGCATCTAAATTTGGTGCTAGAATAATTTCTATACGTCTATTTTTTGCTTTACCAGAAACTGTATTATTACTTGCTACAGGTAAGAATTTACTTCGACCAGCAGCAGTAATTTGCTTCGGTGAAACATTATTGTTCATTAAAATACGGGCTACTGCTGTTGCACGCTTAGTTGATAGATCCCAGTTGTCTTCTATAGCGCCTTTCCCTCCGTAAGGCACATTATCTGTATGCCCCTCTATTAACACATCAATATCAGAATTTTGTCGTAGTACGCCAGCCAAATTCACAACGGCTGAACGTCCTTGACTTCCTACCGCCCAACTACCTGAACTAAATAACAACTTATTTTCCATAGAAACATATACTTTACCGTTTCTACGTTCAACAGTAAGACCTTTTCCTTCAAACCCGCTTAAAGCAGCAGAAACAGCATCTTTTAAACGTAGCATCTTAGCTTCTTTAGCAGCGATTAACCCTTCTAACTCATCCACACGTTTAGAACGAGCGTCTAAATCACCTTGTAATTTTTCTAGACGCCCACTTTCTTTAGCTAATTGCGCTTCTTTTTCTTGTAATTGTAATAACAATTCTCTGTTTTGTTTCTCTTTATCAGATAATTGCTCAGCACTCATTTCAGAAAGCTCATTGTATTCCTTTTCAAGTTTACTTTTACGATCTTCTAATCGAACAACCTCATCATTAAGTTTACTTTTATCAGAAGATAATTTATCTACTTCTGATTGTAATTTTAATTTACTTGCTTCTAATTCTTTTTTCTTGTCTATAAGGTCTTGATTCTCACCAAAAAGCTCAGAATTATTATCACGTAAACGGTTGTATTTATCTTCTAATTCGGTATATACTTTCTTAGAGACACAAGAGGTTAATAAGCTGGTTAGGATTAGAATAAAAACTACTTTTTTCATGATTTTTTAGTTTAATCTATTTCAACACCAATAGGACAATGATCAGAATGCTTTGCTTCGGGTAGAATATAAGCACGCTTTAATCGACCTTTTAATGGTTCAGAAGCCATACAATAATCGATACGCCAACCTTTATTATTATTTCTAGCATTGGCGCGATAACTCCACCAACTATAGTGATGAGGTTCTTTATTAAAATGTCTAAAAGTGTCTATAAAACCATTATCAATAAACTTGCCAATCCATTCTCGCTCAATTGGTAAAAATCCTGAAACACCTTTCATTTTTGGATTATGAATATCAATTTCTTCATGACAAATATTATAATCGCCACAGATAAGAAGGTTTGGAATCTCTTTTTTTAACTGATTTACATATTCTTGAAATTCAGCCATATAATTGAGCTTGAAATTTAGCCGAGCATCACTTGTTCCAGAAGGTAAATATAAGCTCATAATAGAAACATTATCAAAATCTAAACGTAAATTTCTACCTTCAAAATCCATGGTTTCTATCCCAGTACCATATTCAATATGATTGGGTTCTATTTTTGATAAAACAGCTACACTACTATACCCTTTTTTTTGTGCAGAAAACCAATAATGATACGGATAACCAGCCTGTTCAAATATTTCTAAATCTAGTTGTTCTTTGTGTGCTTTTGTTTCTTGAATGCAAACTACATCTGGATTGGCAGCTTGCAACCAGTCAATAAACCCTTTTCTTAAAGCTGCACGAATGCCATTTACGTTGTAAGAGATAATATTCATTTAGAATTGCATTTCAGGAATTTCACTATTAACAACCAAAGTCCCTTCAGTAGCATTTTGAATTTCTTCAACTGAAACACCAGGAGCTCTTTCTAGTAGATGAAAAGCATTATCCTTAATTTCTAAAACGGCAAGATTTGTTACAATTCTAGTAACACATCCAACGCCAGTTAAAGGAAGCGAGCATTCTTTTAGGAGTTTAGATTCTCCTCGTTTATTTGTGTGCATCATGGCTACAATAATGTTTTCCGCGGAAGCGACTAAATCCATAGCACCCCCCATACCTTTAACCATTCTTCCTGGTATTTTCCAATTGGCAATATCGCCATTTTGAGCTACTTCCATTGCCCCTAAAACGGTTAACTGCACATGTTGACCACGAATCATGGCAAAGCTTGTTGCTGAGTTAAAAATAGATCCGCCATCTAGCACAGTTACCGTTTGCTTTCCCGCATTGATTAAATCTGCATCGACATCTTCTTCATAAGGGAATGGTCCCATACCCAATAATCCATTCTCACTTTGAAACTCTATATCAATCCCTTTAGGGATATAATTTGCCACCAAAGTGGGAATACCAATACCTAAATTAACATACCAACCATCTCTAAGCTCTTGTGCGATGCGTTTTGAGATTCCAATTTTGTCAAGACTCATTAGACTAATTTTTAGGTGTTATAGTTCTGTTTTCAATACGTTTTTCATAGCGCTCGCCTTGAAAAATACGCTGCACAAATATTCCGGGAGTATGAATTTGATTTGGGTCTAATTCACCAGCAGGCACTAATTCTTCTACTTCGGCAACAGTAATTTTACCAGCCATAGCCATCATAGGATTAAAATTTCTAGCGGTTCCTTTAAAAATTAAATTACCAGCTGTATCACCTTTCCAGGCTTTTACAAACGCAAAATCTGGGTTAAAAGCATGTTCTAAAACATACATTTTACCATTAAATTCACGTGTTTCTTTGCCTTCAGCCACTTCGGTACCATAACCCGCTGGTGTATAAAATGCAGGAATACCAGCACCAGTTGCGCGGCAACGTTCAGCTAAAGTTCCTTGCGGGATAAGATCTACTTCTAATTCTCCACTTAGCATTTGACGTTCGAATTCGTCATTTTCACCCACATAAGATGAAATCATTTTTTTTATCTGACGCTTTTGAAGTAGTTGACCTAATCCAAAATCATCAACGCCAGCATTATTAGAGATACATGTTAATCCTGTAATTCCTAATTTTACTAATTGAGCAATACTATTTTCTGGAATACCACATAAGCCAAATCCGCCCAGCATAAAAGTCATGTTGCTTTCTACACCTTGCAAAGCTTCTTCAACACTATTAACAACTTTATTTATCATATTCTTTGATTAAAATTCAGGATCTTCTTCAACAGGAGTTTCATCTCCATCTTGATTTTCTGGATTTTTATATTTTTCGCAATCTAATTCTATACTTAGATTTTCAGGTTTTTCAAAAGCTTTATCACTAATCTTTAAGTCTTTATTTGCATAACATTTTTTCATGTACAATGCCCAGATAGGTAGTGCCATTGAGGCTCCTTGACCTCTTGCTAGATCAGGAAAGTGTACAGCGCGATCTTCTGCACCTACCCAAACCCCTGTTGTCAAATTAGGTACGATACCCATAAACCAGCCATCCGATTGATTTTGTGTAGTTCCTGTTTTACCTGCAATAGGATTTGTAAATTTATATGGGTAACCAGAAGCTATACTATCTGGATATTTCCCTGCTGAGCTACGCAAGCGTACACCAGATCCATATTGAGTTACACCTTCTAATAGGTTGATAACAGTATAGGCAGACTCTTCACTTAAAACTTCTTTGGTTTTAGGTGTAAAATCTTCTAATACAGTTCCATTCTTGTCTTCAACACGTAAGATCATCATAGGCTCTACATACATACCTTTATTTGCAAAAGCATTATACGCTCCAACCATTTCGTATAATGTTAGATCAACACTCCCCAATGCTATAGATGGCACAGGAAGAATTTCATTCTTCACCCCTAAGTTTTCAGCCAACCTTACCACATTTGTAGGTGTCACCATATCTATTAATGTAGCAGTAATTACATTGGTAGAATTTGCTAGTGCATTCTTTAATGTTTTGGTACCACCATATTTTAAGCTAGAATTTTTTGGAGTCCAATCTTTAGGTAAACCATATTTCCCTTTTGGGATGGTGTATGGAGTATTATTCAATTCATAACATGGAGACAATTGCAATTGATTAATAGCTGTAGCATAAACAAACGGCTTAAATGTAGAGCCTACTTGACGTGAACCTTGTTTAACCTGATCATATTGAAAATGCTTATGATTAATACCACCTACCCAAGCTTTTACATGGCCCGTTTGAGGATCTGTAGATAATACACCCGCTCGCATAATATGTTTATAGTAACGTATAGAATCTCTAGGTGTCATTAAAGTATCAATTTCACCTTTCCAAGAGAAGATTCTCATGTCTGTTTTTTCATCAAAGGAAGCACGAATTTCTTTTTCAGACTTTCCCTGTTTCTTCATTCGCTTCCATCGGTTGGAACGCTTCATAGCTGATTCTATATTACTACTAATTTGCTTTTTTGTTAAATCGTAAAAAGGAGCATTTCTATTTCTTTTCTGACTTTTAAAGAATACTCTTTGTAAGTTAGACATGTGTTCCTCCATCGCTTCTTCGGCATATTTTTGCATCCGAGAATCGATGGTTACATATATTTTGAGGCCATCTCTAAAAATATTATACTCTGTTCCGTCTGGTTTCGGGTTTTCTTTTACCCAATCTTTCATAAAACCACGTAAATATTCTCTAAAATAAGTAGCCACACCAAAGCTGGTATCTTCAGGTGAATAATCTAAAGTAAGGGGTAGATTTTGTAATGAATCTTTTTCTTTTTGGGTTATAAAGTCATATTTACCCATTTGAGCTAGCACAACATCACGTCTATTTTTAACCATTTCTTCTCTTCGTAGAGGATTATAAAGAGATGAGTTTTTAAGCATCCCTACCAACATGGCAGATTCTTCTTGTTTTAAATCAATAGGTTCTTTGCTAAAATAGATTCTTGATGCTGAGCGAATACCTACCGCTTGGTTTAAGAAATCGTACTTGTTAAAATACATAGCAATGATCTCTTCTTTGGTGTATTGGCGCTCAAGGCGAATGGCAATTACCCATTCCTTCATTTTTTGAAGGATTCGCATTACTATATTTTGCGAAGCTCTTTCTGTAAATAGCATTTTTGCTAATTGCTGTGTAATAGTACTAGCTCCACCGTCTTTACCTAATTTTATTGCCGCTCTTGCCGTTCCTTTAAAATCTATGCCAGAATGCTTTTTAAATCGAACATCTTCTGTGGCGAGTAATGCGTCTACTAAATTTTGAGGTAGATCTTTATATCCAATTGGAGTTCTATTTTCTAATGCATAAGTTCCGATGGTTTTTCCATCTATAGAAATAACTTCAGTAGCTAAATTACTTTTAGGATTTTCTAATTCAGCAAAATCTGGTAGAGGACCAAAAACTCCAAATCCAGCCAATAAAAACAGTAATATTAAAGATGCTATCCCAATAAAGAAAAGACGCCAAATCCAACGTGTATATTTTTTAAATGTGGTTTCTTGTTGAGTTACTTTTTTAGTCATTTGTTTGCACTTTTTCTATACTTAATCCGACATCTGTAATCCCGTTAAGGTTTGTAATTCCATCGACATCGCCACTTTTTCGCATAGCTTGTTGTAGGTTGATGTTATACTCACCTGATTTAGGAAAAACAACATTGGTTTTGTACTCTAATTTATTTTCTTTTAAATCTGTGAATCCTGTACCCAAAAATTTACCTTCTGCATCTGCCATTTCATATTCCAACGTATCTACAATACTTGTATTGTTAGGAAAATCAATACCGACAATTAGAAATAGATTACTGTATTGATAATCATTATTATTTCTTAGATTAACATAAATATTATTTCTTGAAAGTGTGTCTGCTGGGGAAAACTTAAAATTAATGATTGAATCTTTATGCCATTGCGCATTTGCAACTGGTTTGTACTCATCAAACACCTTAGAATTACTACATGAAAGGACAATTACTGACCCTAAAATTATCATTAAAAATTTACGCATTCTTGCGAGATTTTTTTCTTCTATTGTTATTTCTATTTCTCCTTTTTTGCTTTCCTTTTTTATCGAAACGAGTAAGGCTATCTTGACCTACAACATCACCAAAAATAACATCATCAGTTTTAGTGGTTTCATATTCGGCAGCATATTCTTCTAAACTTGCTACTTTCTTTTTTGTAGAATTTATTTCAATAATCTTATTAGCCTGCTCTACTTTAAGCTGATGCCAATTCATAGGATTTTCTTTATATGCATACCAGATCAATCCTTTAAAAATATCCATTTTCTGAAAAACACCAACTCCTTTTTCTGTTTGCAACCATGTATCTGTATTCGGAAACTCTTTTAAAGCATCCATATAAGAATCTAATTCATAGTTCAAGCAACACTTCAACTTACCACATTGCCCAGCTAGTTTTTGAGGATTTAAAGACAATTGTTGATATCTAGCAGAAGATGTTGTAACTGATCTAAAATCTGTCAACCAGGTAGAGCAACATAACTCCCTACCGCATGAGCCCACGCCTCCTAAACGAGCGGCTTCTTGACGTAAACCAACTTGTTTCATTTCAACTCTAATTCTAAAAGTTGATGCCAGCTCTTTGATTAACTGTCTAAAATCTACGCGATCATCTGCAGTATAATAAAATGTAGCCTTGTTACCATCGCCTTGAAATTCTACATCAGATAGCTTCATTTGCAATCCAAGTCGACTAATAATAAGTCTAGATTTTCGTTGTACTTCTAATTCTTTATCTCTAGCTTCTTGCCAAATATCAATATCTTTTTGTGATGCTTTTCTATAGATTTGTTTAATATCTTCACTATCTATTTCGACATTCTTTTTACGCATTTGAATTTTAACTAATTCTCCAGTAAGAGAAACAGTTCCAATATCATGGCCTGGTGAAGTTTCTACAGCTACCACATCGCCAATATTAATTGGTAAATTTTTAGAATTCTTAAAAAAATGCTTTCTTCCGTTTTTAAAACGGATCTCCATAATGTCGAATTTTGATTGACCATTTGGTAAGGTCATATTAGATAGCCAATCAAAAACAGTTAACTTATCACAGCTTCCTGTACCACAACTTCCATTACTTTTACAGCCTTTAGGAATGCCGTTAGCATCTGTAGAGCAACTATTACAGCTCATATATGTTATATTTTGAAATCGAACCTGAAGATCGATTTTAAATTCGTAAATCGTTTATAATTTGTAAATATAATCAATATTGATAAAAGAAAAACCTAACTATTTTTTAAGTTTTACAGCAGAATAGATGCCTTATTGGTTTATATTTGTTTAATGCTTTTTAAAGATATTATTGGGCAACAAAAAGCCAAAAAACAATTAGTAAAGTCGGTTGAAAATCAGCGGATTCCTCATGCGCAATTGTTTGTTGCGCCCAAGGGTAGTGGCGCATTACCACTAGCGATTGCTTATGCGCAATATATTCTATGTCAAAATTCAGACGGCGAAAATATTACTGGTAACGAAGCATGTAATTTAAAGTTTAATAAACTGATGCACCCAGATATGCATTTTGTATTTCCTGTTGCTGCTAACTCTAATGTAAAAAAGCATCCTGTAAGTGATCTTTTTTTGGATGAATGGCGACATTTTATTACTAATAATTCGTATGGAGATTTATTTGATTGGTATCAACAATTAGGTATAGAAAACAAGCAAGGACAAATTGGAGTAGATGAAGCCGAAAGTATAGTTAAAAAATTATCATTCAAAGCTTACGAAGGAAATTTTAAAGTAATGTTGATTTGGATGGCTGAAAAGATGAATATAGCTGCCTCAAACAAATTATTAAAACTAATTGAAGAGCCTCCAGAAAAAACGATCTTATTATTAATTACAGAAAATGAAGATCAGATAATAAACACCATTCTATCACGGAGTCAGATTGTAAAATTATTTCCATTAAGTGAAAAAGAAATAAAAAGTGCACTTTTAGAATTAGAGCATGTAACCGAAAAAGAAGCATTTAAAATTGCACATCAATCAGATGGCAATTGGAATAAAGCTTTAAAATTATTACATAACGAAAATACTGATGAGCAATTTGAGCAGTGGTTTATTATGTGGGTAAGAACCGCCTTTAAAGCTAAAGGAAATGCCGCTGTAGTTCAAGAATTAATCAGTTGGAGCGATACTATAGCTGCGTATGGTAGAGAGGTGCAGAAGAACTTTTTGCAATATTGCTTACAATTTTTTAGACAAGCTATGTTGAAGAATTATAAAGCTGATGAATTAGTTTTTTTAGAGCCAAAAACTTCAAATTTTAGCTTAGAAAAATTTGCACCTTTTGTACATAGCAATAATGTTTTAGAAATTAGTAATGAGTTGAATGATGCAATTTACCATATAGAACGAAATGGAAATGCTAAGATCATATTGCTAGATTTATCAATAAAACTAACTAGATTACTACACCAAAAAGAAACAGCTTAGTTTATTAGAATATAATAGTATACCGCTATAAAATGTGAAAAACTACCTAACAGCACAAACACATGGAAAATAGCATGATTGTATTTTATTTTTTCGATACTATATAAAATAGCCCCCAGCGTGTAAAAAATTCCTCCTGCTAGCAACCAATACAATCCGTTTAAAGGTAGATTTTCTATTAAGGGTTTAATGGCGAAAATGATAATCCAACCCATAGCTACATATGCTACTGTTGAGATTTTATCGAAGCGTCCTGTATAAAATAGTTTAAGGATAACTCCAATTAAAGCGATTCCCCAGGTGATACTAAAAATAGTCCAGCCCAGCCATCCTTTTAAAGTTATAAGTGTAAAAGGAGTATACGTCCCTGCAATTAGCACATAGATTGAAGCATGATCAAGAATATTAAGTTTTTTTCGCAATTCAGGATTTTGAAAATAGTGATAAAAAGTAGAAGCTGAGTATAATAAAATAAGGCTCGCGCCGAAAATGGCAAAACTTACAATATGTCTTATGGTTCCATAGTTGTTTGCATGAATTACCAATAAAACGAATGCGATAATACTTAGAATTAACCCTAAACCATGTGTGAGTATATTTAACCTTTCTTCTGTTTTACTATAATATGTTAGATATTTATCGTCCATGTATTTTTTTGTCTTCAATCAATTCATTGTAAATCAAATCGAAAGCTTGTTGTTTTAGATTGTCCATATCCTCTACTGTTAAGTTATTAGCCTCTATAAATTTATGAACCTTAACACGCAATTTTCCGGGCCAACCGCTAAAAAAAGTCCATGAAAAACGCTTTTTTACATCATAAAATGTCATGGGTACAATAGGGATTTGATGCTCAATAGCCATTCTAAAAGCTCCATTTTTAAAAGGGGCAAGAGTTACGCTTTCTTTAGGAACCAGCCCTTCCGGAAAAATACAAATACTTAAACCTTGTTTTAATCTTTTTTGAGCACTTATATAGACTTCTTTACGGCTGTCTGCACTACCACGATCTACTAAAATACTCGTCTTCTTCGCTACATAACCAAAGACAGGAATTTTTTCAACTTCTTTTTTCCCTACAAAAACAGCAGGGTTTTTCATTACAGAGAGCATTAGCATCACATCAATTAAAGATGCATGGTTTGCTATAAACATATAACTCTTATTAGGCATTATTTCTTGCTCATATTCAACCATAGGTTTAAAACCCATAATAAAAACGATGGTTTTACCCCATGCTATAGCAATTTTAAAAAAAGTTTTATAATACCGCTCGTCATAAATCACAAAGATCAATAGCGGTAGGGCAAAGAGTATGGTAAAAAATACCCAACCGTAAAACCAAGCACGCCAGAAAATGCGGAAAATGTTTTTGAAAAATTCCATGAAAGCCAAAAATAGTATTTTTTCTAATGAGTGAATTTGAGTAAAAAAGCACGAAATAAAAAAAATGATTAACTTTAACTTTATTAATCAATTAAATCAATTCAATTATGGAAGGAATTTTATATTCTATTATCATTGGTGGTGTAGCTGGATGGCTCGCTGGAAAATTAATGAAAGGCGGGGGATTTGGCCTTTTAATGAACATTATATTAGGTATTATTGGAGGTGCGGTTGGTAACTGGCTCTTAAATAATTTAGGTGTGTCGCTCGTAGATGGTGTTGTTGGTGATTTGTTACGCAGTGTGATTGGCGCTGGCCTCGTTTTATTTGTAGCTGGGTTTTTCAAGAAGTGATGTTAGTTTAATAAATTTATAAAGCGACCAACGGTCGCTTTTTTTATGCCTTTAAATATGTATTTTTGCGATCAAACTTGTCATTGCGAAGCTTTGAAGAAGCTGTGGCAATCTCTTTAAAAGATTCCTTCGTTTTTACTCGGAATGACAAAAACTTTATTATGGCAAGAATACTTACAGGTGTACAAAGTACAGGAACTCCACACCTAGGAAATTTATTAGGTGCAATCATACCGGCAATAGAAATGGCAAATGACCCTAAAAATGAGTCATTTCTTTTTATTGCAGATATGCATACGCTTACTCAAATTAAGGATGGTAAAATTGTTAAACAGAATACATATAGTACCGCAGCGACATGGTTGGCATTTGGGTTAGACATTAATAAAACTGTATTCTATCGTCAAAGTGATATACCAGAAGTGACTGAACTGTCATGGTATTTAAGTTGTTTTTATCCATATCAGCGATTAACCCTAGCGCATAGTTTTAAAGATAAAGCGGATCGTCTAGAAGATGTAAATGCGGGGCTGTTTACGTATCCAATGTTGATGGCGGCTGATATTTTATTATATGATGCTGATATTGTACCTGTTGGTAAAGATCAGGCACAGCATTTAGAAATGACACGAGACGTAGCAAGTAGAATTAACCATCAGGTAGGAGATATACTTGTGCCACCAGCTACTAAAGTGCAAGAAGAAACCATGTTAGTTCCAGGTACGGACGGTGAAAAGATGAGTAAGTCACGTGATAATGTGATTAACTTGTTTTTAGATGATAAGAAGCTGCGTAAGCAGATCATGAAAATTCAAACAGATAGTACACCTTTAGAGGAACCTAAAAACCCAGATATTTGTAATTTATTCGCTTTGTATAAATTAGCAGCAAATGAGGAGCAAATTGCTGAAATGCGTGCGAATTACCTTGGTGGAAATTATGGATACGGTCATGCTAAGCAAGCCTTTTTTGAATTACTAATCACCAAGTTTGCTAAAGAACGTGAGTTATATCATCATTACATGAATAATTTAAATGAAGTTGATGATGCTTTAGCAATTGGAGCTGAAAAAGCAAGAACTGTAGCTCAAGAAGTTTTAGAAAGAGTTCGTAAAAAATTAGGGTATTAAGCAGCCGGATTAGGCATTACAGCATGCACTGCATTTATTTCATCAATTATTTTTTGAGATAATTTTACGTTGATACTATCAATATTTTCTTTTAACTGACTCATTTTAGTGGCACCGATAATATTGCTTGTTACGAATGGTAATTGATTTACAAAAGCCAATGATAATTGAGCTAGCGTTAACCCATTTTTTTCTGCAATCTCTTTGTAAGCCAAAACGGCTTTTTCTGATTCTTTACTACTATAACGATTGTAATTTGGAAATAAAGTTACACGTGCGTCACTTGGCATGTTGCCGTTTAAATATTTGCCAGATAGAACCCCAAATGCCAATGGTGAGTAGGGAATAAGACCAATATTTTCGCGCAAACAGATTTCAGAAAGATTGGTTTCAAAACTTCTATGCAATAATGAATATGAGTTTTGTAAAGTAATCATTCTTGGTAATCCTTTTTGTTTAGATTCTTCAAGATACCGCATAACTCCCCAAGCTGATTCGTTAGAAAGACCGACATGTCTAATCTTACCAGCCTTCATGTGTTCTTCTAGCGACTCTAATATTTCTGCAAAATTATCTTGCCATTGTGTCTCTTGATGATATGGATAATCTCTAACACCAAAACAATTTACAGGCCTTTCGGGCCAATGTAATTGATACAGGTCAATATAATCTGTTTGTAAACGTTTTAAACTACCTTCAATAGCCTCTGCAATTGCTTCTTTTGAAAAACCAGTATTTCTAATATGTGCAGTATATGGTCCTGGACCAGCAATTTTGCTAGCTAAAATTACTTTATCACGATTACCACTCTTTTTAAACCAACTACCAATAATTTTTTCTGTCGATCCGTAAGTTTCTGCTTTAGCAGGAATGGAATACAATTCAGCTGTATCAAAAAAATTAACACCTTTCTCAAAAGCATAATCCATTTGTTCATGACCTTCTGCTTCGGTATTTTGCTGACCCCAAGTCATGGTGCCAAGGCATATTTTACTGACTTTTATATTTGTATGTGGTAGTGCGGTGTATTTCATTTCTTAATTTAAAATAGCTTCAATTCCTGGCAAGGTTTTTCCTTCTAACATTTCTAACATAGCACCACCTCCGGTAGATACATAACTTACTTTGTTTTCAAAACCAAATTGCTTTACGGCGGCTACTGAATCACCTCCACCTACTAATGAAAATGTTCCTTCGGAAGTAGCATCTGCAATGGCATTACCTAATTCAATTGTTCCTTTTGCGAATTTTTTCATTTCAAAAACCCCAAGAGGTCCATTCCATAAAATGGTTTTAGAATCAGCAATAACAAATGAAAAACCAACGTTCGTTTTCGGACCAACATCTAAGCCCATCCAACCATTAGGGATCTCATTTGCAGGAAAAATTTGAGTGTTTGCATCCTCATTAAAGGCATCTGCAGCAACAACATCAATTGGCAAATGGATTCTCGTATTCTTTTGTTTCGCTAAATTCAGAATATCTTGAGCAAGTTCTAATTTATCATCTTCAACCAAGGAATTACCTACTTTACCTCCTTTTACTTTTATAAAAGTAAAAGCCATACCACCACCAATGATAATATTATCTACTTTGTCTAAAATATTTTCGATAACATCTATTTTAGAAGAAACTTTAGCACCACCAATAACAGCAGTTACAGGTTTTTCACTATCGTTCAGTACTTTTTTAATACTTTCTATTTCTTTTGCCAAGAGATAGCCGAAGCATTTTTTATCGTTAAAGAATTGAGCAATAACTGCCGTTGAAGCATGTGCTCTATGTGCTGTACCAAAAGCGTCGTTTACATAAATATCACCAAGCTTAGATAGCTGTTCTGCAAAATCAACATCACCGGCTTTTTCCTCTCCGTGAAAACGTAAATTTTCTAGCAAAAGCACTTCACCACACTGTAATTCACTAGCAGCTTTTTCGGCAGCCTCACCTACGCAATCATTAGAAAATTTAATTTGAACACCAATAACTTCACTTACCTTGTTTGCTACATGTTTTAATGAGAATTTATTTTCTACACCTTTTGGGCGCCCCAAATGAGACATTAGAATACAGCTACCGCCATCCTCCAAAATTTTAATAATAGTTGATTTAGCAGCCTGAATTCGAGTGTCATCAGTAACTTGAAATTCATCATTTAATGGCACATTAAAATCTACACGAATCAATGCTTTCTTATCTTTAAAATTAAAATTATCTACTGTTATCATTCCTAAATTTTTAAGAAGACCAAAGATACTAGTTATGACTTATTTTTTACCGAACTCAATTTGTTTTTTTATAATGGTGGCATCATTAATTACAAATGGCATTGGCATCATAATTTCTGAACGAGGTTTCACATTGAAATTCGAATTATTTAAGAGGTCATAAGCGACTTCATAGATAATTAATTTTGGGGTTTGCTCCTTTGGTGTTGAAAATTGAATTTTTAAAATAGAATCTTTAGGAGTAAAATAGCAAGAAAGAATTTTTTTATAATTTTTAGTGTTATAAACAAAGTCTTTATCTTTTTTGTTTTCAAGATTAAAATTATTGATAGTTAATGACTTAACAATAAAATCATTTTCGGCTAATATTTCAATACGATTTACTTTACGTTGAGGTTTAATAGAAAAATCGATCGATCTTAATTCACCAGAAATGGTATCTTTATCTATACTTATTTTTGGTTCTAAAATTGGTTTAACATCAGCTTTTTTATGAAGTTTTATACCTATACTGTATTTACTACTTGTAGTGTTAGAATCATAACCTCCTTTTACAGGATTGTCTCCTAAAAATTGTTTAGTATACTCATCTACAGAATTGTTATAGCTCGCCCAATAGGCTTCATTTTTATCGACATCTAAAACATAGTTAATACTATTTGGTTTTTTTCTATCTACTGTATAAGATGATTGAAAAGATGCAGTAATAAATAAAATTACTGAAAGCAGTAAAAACAAACGCCCTAACTTTATCTTTTGGTAATTAGAAAATATAGGAATTAACAATCCGAATAATAATACAATAAACGTAGTGCTAACCACTAAGATCTTTAAACCTAATCCGACTGGAAACATTTGAATCATTGGCACAAAAATTAGGATAATAGGTATTGATAAGATTGTTACCCATAATAATTTGCTTTGTTCCGAAGATTTAGAAAATAAAAGTACTGCCAAACAGATAACTCCAAACAATCCTGCTGTTATAAAATAAGCTGCCCCTTTAAGATATAACGCAACTGCTATATTAATGGTAACCCATAGTATGATAGGAGCAATTAATAAGTTAGAGGAATTATATTTTTTGAAATATTTTTTATAAGTAATAAAGCAAATAGCTAAGGCTAATGCAGAAAATGCGGCAATATATAAATGTCCGTTATACGTAAATCCGTGTTGAATATCATTGTATTGAGGGTGAATTGTTTTTAAGAACTCCCAGCCATACTTGGCCAATAATCCTGAAATGATTAAAGATAATAGTAGTGGAATGAATCCTTTAAAAATTTCAGTTCTTTTTAATTTTCCTTGAGACAATCCGAAAAATAATAATCCTAAGAAGAGAAGTATAGAAACAATTAGCATGGGTATAATCCATGCAAAAGGATAATATACCATTCCGATAAATGGGAAATTAAAATAGACATAGTCTACATCTGATTTAAGGTTTGACAGATCTGCACCAGCAAAATAATGCAATAAAGGCATTAAATAAGTACCTTGATGTTGTAATGTATTTTTATCGAGTCGCTCAACTCTATCTTGGGCTGTATGGTAATCGAAATGATCATCTATAAATGCAAAATTAAATCCGTCTATATTACCTTTTTCTCTAAAAACAGTTAGATCAGTATCATTAGGGAGCATTTTGTAAATGCTATACATTAATGATGTTGCAACAGGATATTTAGATTTTGCTTTTTGAAATTGCTGAATTAAATCTTTGTTACCACCATTCGTTTCCATGAGCATATAACTGGGGCCGCCACTACCACGTGCCTCAAAATTTAAAACCAATCCAACATCTTTTGCCCAAAGATGATTCTTTACAAAAGCATGAGCACCGAGTAATCCTAATTCTTCACCATCCGAAATAAGAATGATAATATCATTTTTTGGTTGTTTTTCTGAAGCAATGTAAGCTCTTAAACCTTCTAAAATTGTTACAATTCCACTGCCAGCATCACTTGCTCCAATAGCAGAATGAGGATCTGAATCATAATGCGATAAGAGTAGCAATGCTTTACCAGATCCCTTACCTTTAATTCTAGCTAGTATATTTTGCACATTAGTACCTTCTCGCCACTTTTTCTCTATAATAAGTTGTTCTTGAATTTCGGTTTGTAGCCCTAGTTTTTCAAGCTCAGAAACGATATAATTTTGAACTTTTTTATGATTTTCTGAACCAACATAGTGTGGCTTTTTAGAAAGTTTTTTTAACTGAATCATGGCTCTTTCAGTAGAAAATTCTGTTAACGGAGCAGATGCATCAGAAATTTTTTGAGGCATTAACGAATAAAAACTAAAATAGATAGAGGCAACTAAGATTAGAAAAGAAATAGCCAGCGCATATTTTTTCATTGTATAGATTTAGAGTTGGTTAAAAGTAGCTAAAAAAAGAGGAAATCTAAACTTGTTAAGCGCTTAGCAATCTTAACTTTAAGAAATATTGTCTATATTTAAAATTATAAATTTTTATTGTTATGGGTATTAAAAGTTTTCAAGGAAGAAGAAGTCAGCCAAAAAAAGCGGAATTAAAACCAGCTTTAGTTTCTGATTACATGACAAAAAAACTAATTACATTTAGACCAGATCAATCTGTATCTGATGTGATGCAAACTTTAATAAAAAATAAAATTTCTGGCGGACCGGTGGTAAATGAAAAAAATGAACTCTTAGGTATTATTTCTGAGGGCGATTGTATTAAACAGATTTCAGACAGCAGATATTATAACATGCCTATGGAAAATGATACGGTTGATAAGCATATGGTAAAAAATGTAGAAACCATAGATGGCAATTTAAATGTTTTTGATGCCGCAAAACAATTTATTGATTCTAAACGTAGACGTTTCCCGATAGTAGAAAATGGTAAGTTGGTAGGGCAAATAAGTCAAAAAGATATTCTAATTGCTGCATTAGAACAAAAAGGACAGAACTGGAAATAGCCCTGTTTTTATATAACTAACATAACCTAGTAAACATATCATTTCTTTTTACCAGATAATAATTCATTGTTAGATCGTACCGAATTATAATGATTGTAGATGGTATTTATAAAACTTAAAATAATACCAATACCAATAATTATATAGAAGATAGTAAATATCTTGCCCCCGTTTGTTTGAGGTGAAAAATCACCATAACCAATTGTGGTTAATGTTATTATTGAAAAATAAATAGCATCTAACCAATTCCAACCCTCTAGATAATGATAAGCTACAGAACCTATAGCTATTACTATTGAAGTAGTAATTAAGAGGTCGCGGTATTCTTTTTCTTTTAAAAATGATATGATTGTTCTAAAGAATAGCATGTTTTTATTTTAAGATTAATCTCTTTTAATTAATAAATAATATTCATTTTCTAAGGCTAAATAACCTTGATCGTATACATAATAATAAGTGTTACCAGTTTTGGTTGTGTAAATTGAAGTAAAAAAACGAAAGTCAAAACCTTTATCATATAATTTATTTCTACTCACTTTTGTTTTGCCAGTTTTATTTAATTCAGAAAGCACTTTGTAATTTTTGCGTAAGCGATTGTTTATGTTTCTAATTAAGTTTTTACTTTCTTTATTGACCTTATTATTAAAGGTATTTCGGCAATAATCTGAGCAGAATTTTTTATCTATTCTACCAACGACTTTTTCGCCACACTCTAAACATTTTTTATTCATTTCATTGGTATAATTCTATTTCAATATTATCTATAAAAACAGAAGATTCAATTTTGGTATTTAGATATAATCGCACCCTAATTTTACTAGTCTCCAGGGGTAAGCAAATAGCAGATGTTTCAAAATCCTCATATAACATTGTTCCAGAGTTATTGTTAATTAAATTATAGTAAAGCGCAAAAAATTCATCACTCTTATCATAAAGATCTACTATTAGAAAGAAATCACCTTCGGTCAAATTTTTAGTAATCACATCAGCTCTTACTGTTATGTTAGCACAAAGATCAAATTCTGAAACACTAAAATCTTTATACCAATAAGCATAAGCATAAGATGTAGCATCAGCTTTTGAAGAAATACCTATAGATGATGGGCTAGAAAGTGCATTATCATTATCAATAAAGAAGGTATATCTACCAGAGTTGTTAGGGTCATTTACTACTCTAGTTTCCCAGTTTTTCAGTGGATTTTCGAAATTTTCATTATATAGATTTTCTGAAAATATTTTTTCACTAGCCCATTCAGGCATTTGTATTCTAGAATCAAGTAATTGATCTAAGTAATAATTTCTCTGATCTAGCTGATATTTATTATATGTTCTGTAATTATTACAAAAATCACTACTGCACATTATAGATTTAGGAGATCCATTAGGATAATAATCACTAAAATGCTGTTTACCTAAAAGCGCATGACCAAACTCATGATAAAGTAAATTTTCTTTTTGTATATCACTCCAGCGACCCCAGCAATTTTCTGAATCAATAATTTCAACTCTATCAACCCCACTTCCATTAAAATTATTCCAACCATACCCACAGAATCTTTGATCGTTTTGACCAGTAATTCTGTCTACAAAAACAACTGTAATATTTCTGCTTTTTAGGTTTAAACCCCTTACTTCCATTTCATTTAAAAAGTTATTTAAATAAGGTTTAAACTCTTCATCGACATTATGTATTCCTTGAGGCTCGACAGGATTGTCCAAGATTGGTGTATTAGTATCATCCCCACTAGTACAAGAAAAAATGAAGATTAATAAAAAACAAATGGAAATGTTCTTCATCACAGATTACTGTTTATAGAAATATAAAGATAATAAAAATTCTAAATTGACAACAATTGATTACATTCATTTACAATCGAAAGCAAACGTTTAACAACCGAATAATATTTTAAATCTATAACATTTTTGCATCGTTGAATTGAACAAACGATATTCAATAGGCTTAACTGTTAAACAATAAAATTTAAATTATGAACACACTTAGAAACAAAGTACAGTTGATTGGTAACTTAGGAAACAACCCAGAAATTTTAACATTGGATTCTGGTAAAAAATTAGCAAAATTCTCTATTGCTACAAACGATAGTTACAAAAATGCTAAAGGAGAAAAAGTAACAGACACACAGTGGCATAATGTAGTGGCTTGGAACAAAACTGCAGAAATTATCGAGAAATATGTGGTAAAAGGAAATGAAGTTGCTATTGAAGGCAAATTAACTTCTCGAAGTTATGAAGATAAGAATGGAGACAAAAAATATATAACTGAAGTAGTTTGTAATGAGCTATTGATGCTAGGTGGGAAATAGTTATTTTGAAAAAGAACTAAAAAAAGAGCGACCAATTGGTCGCTCTTTTTTAATCCCCTTTTTATTTTTTAGATTAATTACCTGCTTCTTTTTTAGCATCGTTAATCATTTTATCACTAGCTAGAATAACAATATTCACTCTTCTATTTTTTGCTCTACCAGAAGCTGTGCTATTATCTGCCATTGGTTTGTCTTCACCAAACCAGTTTACATTTAATCTAGAACCGCTAATACCACTATTATTTCTAAAGTAATTAGATACTGCATTAGCTCTATTTTTAGAAAGTGTCATATTATAACTCCCATCACCCGTACTATCTGTATGACCAACAACTAGTAACTTAGTGTCATTATATTCTTTAAAAACACCTGCCAATTTATTAAGCGTTTGTTGAGAGGCATTATTAACAGTGTATTTATTCGTGTCAAAATAAATACCACCGCCTTTATTCTCATCAAATGTTACCACAATGGCTTCGTCTATACGCTCTACTTCTGCACCAGGCACTTCATTTTCAATTTTTTGTGCTTGCTTGTCCATTTTACGACCGATCAATACACCAGCAGCTCCACCTACAACACCACCAATTACAGCTCCTAATTCACCATTACCACCTTTACCAACATTGTTACCAATAATAGCTCCGATAACGGCACCACCAGCAGCTCCAATAACACCACCTTTTTGTGCATTATTAGCATTTTGAATGGCTTTACAATTAATCAAGCTAAATACAATAGCTAATGCTAAAGTTGTTGAAAATAGTTTTTTGCTTATTGTTTTCATAGTATTATTTTTTAGAAAAATTCATATTTATTTTAAATGGCTTGCCATCTACTGAAACGGTTTGTTGCCATTGCATTGTAGACTCAGAAAGTTGGGTTAACTGTAGTCTAAAACCTTCGTTAGTTTCTGACTTTTTCTTTTCATTAACTGGTTTTAATAAAAACCCTTGATAACCAGTAGCACCATCCACATCTTCTATTGTAAAGATGAAATTTCTAGTACCAGTTGTACATCCATCATTTGTAATAGCATATGTGCCCGAATTATTGTTTGGGATAAATTGCCAGTTACTACCTTCAAAACATTCTTTTGAAGCATCTTTTAATAACTTAACGTTATAGGTGCCAGTTTCACTGTAGGATATAGTATTTAAAATCCATTCACCTTTAATAGTTTTTTTAGATTGTTGTACTAGTTTAGAAGTACCACAAGAAAGCATTGCTAAAACAACCATGCTTAAAATTATTTTTTTCATATCGTATTAATTTTAGCGCAAGATTATTTAAAAATCTAAAGATTTTCTAAAGAGAAACATATTTTATACAGTAGTCTGATTTCTTTAGATTTACTTCAGATTTCTATATTACTTTTGACTCAAAATCAACCATTAGTATATTTAAAACTAATGTTCTAAATATAAGCCTCCTCCCGTACAATTCGGCATTGGAGGCTTTTTTATTTATGCAACTTTAACTGAATTCGCTTTCGCGGGACATCGATAGCTAAGACTTTAACTATAACTTGTTGGTGAAGGTTTACATGCTCATTTACATCTTTTACAAAAGTATCTGATAAGTTTGAAACGTGTATTAAACCACTTTCTTTGATTCCAATATCTACAAAACAACCAAAATTGGTAATATTATTTATAATACCTGGCAATAACTGACCTTCACGCAAGTCATTAATGGTTTTAATATTTTGGTCAAATGTGAATACTTTTGCTTTTTCTCTCGGGTCTAATCCTGGTTTTTCTAGCTCTTTAATTATGTCTTCTAAAGTTGGTAAGCCGATCGTTTCAGTACAATATTTTTCAAGATTTATTTTTTGAAGAATGGCTGAATTCCCGATTAAATCGGAAACAGAGATATTTTTATCCTTTGCCATTTGCTCAACAATAGGATAACTTTCTGGATGCACAGCAGAATCATCTAATGGATTCTTAGCGTTTTTAATTCGTAGAAATCCAGCTCCTTGTTCAAAAGCTTTTCCGCCTAAGCGAGTCACTTTTTTAATTGATGCTCTAGAAGTAAAAGCACCATTTATATTTCGATGATTTACAATATTTTCAGCAAGTTTTGGGCCAATGCCAGAGACATAACTCAAGAGAGGTTCACTAGCCGTGTTGATATTAACACCAACGGTATTTACACAACTTTCTACTACGGTATCTAGTGATTTCTTCAATTTGTTTTGGTCAACATCGTGCTGATATTGCCCTACACCAATAGACTTTGCATCAATTTTCACCAATTCAGCAAGCGGATCAGCTAAACGTCGGCCAATAGACACAGCGCCTCGAACGGTTACATCATAATTAGGGAATTCATCACGAGCAATTTTGGAAGCTGAATAAATAGATGCACCAGCTTCACTCACTACAAATACCTGGACCTCGTTTTTAAAGTGAATTCTTTTAACTAAATGTTCAGTTTCTCTTGAAGCTGTTCCATTTCCGATGGCAATCGCTTCAATTTTATAGGCATCAACTAAAGAACTAATTTTTTTTATAGCTCCTTTCTGATCATTTTTTGGAGGATGCGGAAAGATGGTTTCATTATAAACTAATCCGCCTTGTGCATCTAAACAAACCACTTTACAGCCAGTTCTAAATCCTGGATCTATAGCTAAAATTCGTTTTTCACCCAAAGGAGAACCTAACAATAATTGCTTTAGGTTTTTAGCAAAAACAGTAATGGCCGCTTCATCAGCTTTTTCTTTTGCAATAGACAAGGCTTCATTTGATAAAGCTGGGAATAACAAGCGCTTATAAGCATCTTCTATTGCTATCTGAATCTGTTTAGAACATTCGTTATTTGATCTGATAATTCTATCTTCAATCTTTGTTAAAGCTCTTTCATTATCAATCTCAATTTTTACACGAATAAACCCTTCGTTTTCTGCTCGTAGAATAGCTAATAAGCGATGTGATGGAATTCTATTTAGTGACTCATTCCAGTCAAAATAGTCTTTAAATTTTTGAGCTTTTTCGTCATTTATTTTCGATTTGATCGCTTTTGTAGATATGGTTGCAAAACGTTCTAAATGATAGCGAATATTATTTCGAATATCTGTTCGTTCGTTAATCCATTCTGCAATAATATAACGAGCTCCTTGTAAAGCGTCTTCAACAGATATAACTTCTCCTTTTACATATCTAAAAGCGATAGACTCAATATCATTCGCGTTTTGAGCCATAATAATTTTTGCCAAAGGCTCTAAACCATTGTTACGAGCTGTTTCAGCTTTGGTCTTACGTTTCTTTTTATAAGGTAAGTAGAGGTCTTCTAAAGATGTAAGATCAGAACATTTGCTAATATTTTGCTTAAGCTCATCAGTTAGAACGTCTTGTTCTTCCAATGCTTTTAAAATGGCTTCTTTACGTTTTTCAAGAGCTTCAAATTGTTCTTTGTATTTAACAATGTCACCAATCTGTACTTCATCTAAATTGCCTGTTCTCTCTTTTCTATATCGAGCAATAAACGGAATAGTACAATCTTCATTTAATAATTCAATGGTATTTTGAATTGATTTTTCAGGGAAATTGGTTTTGGAGATTATAAATTGAATCATTCTAACTTACTTGCTCCCCATTAGTAACAGCTCTTTCAGCCTCTACAAAAGCTAGTTTTCCATCTGGTGTATCAGTCATTAGAATCATACCCTGACTTTCTACTCCTCTAATTTTTCTAGGAACTAAATTACATAATACAGTTACTTGCTGCCCAATAATTTCTTCAGGTGAAAAGCTTTCGGCTATACCAGAAACAATAGTGCGTGTATCTATACCTACATCTACTTTTAATTGAAGTAACTTTTTAGTTTTGGCAACTTTTTCGGCTTCTAAGATCGTACCTACACGAATATCTAATTTGGTAAAATCGTCAAATTCGATGGTGTCTTTTTGTGGTTCTACAGTTTTTGCTGCCTGCTCATTCGCTTTTTTAGAAGCTTCTAGCTTGTCTAATTGTTTTTGAATCTCAGCATCTTCAATTTTTGTAAAAAGTAATTCTGCTTTACCAATTTGGTGATTAGAAGCAATTAACTCTCTATTTTCGGAAACACCTGACCAACTCAATCTATTTTCTAAGTTTAGAATAGATTTTAATTTCTTGGATGTAAATGGTAAAAAAGGTTCAGATAAAACAGCTAAGCCAGATGCAATTTGTAGTGCAATACTCATGATGGTTTTTACGCGTTCTTCATCTTCTTTAATTACTTTCCAAGGTTCTTCATCAGCCAAATATTTATTTCCTAAACGTGCGAGATTCATTAATTCATTTAATGCTTCTCTAAAACGATAGCGTTCTATGGATTTAGAAATAATTTGAGGATATTTTCTAAGCTGTTCTAATGTTTTATCATCAACTTGAGAAAACTCATTTGCTGCAGGCACAACACCATTGTAATATTTATTGGTTAATACTACTACACGATTGATAAAATTTCCAAAAATAGCAACCAATTCATTGTTATTTCTAGCTTGAAAATCTTTCCAGGTAAAGTCATTATCTTTAGTTTCAGGTGCATTTGCTGTTAAGGTGTAACGTAATACATCTTGCTTATCTGGAAATTCTTCTAAATATTCATGTAACCAAACAGCCCAGTTTTTAGATGTAGATAATTTATTTCCTTCTAGGTTTAAAAACTCATTGGCAGGCACATTATCGGGTAACACATAAGTACCATCTGCCTTTAACATACTTGGGAAGATAATACAATGAAACACAATATTATCCTTACCAATAAAGTGTAATAATTTGGTGTCTTTATCTTTCCAATAAGGTTTCCAATCTTTGCCTTCTCGCTCCGCCCATTCTTTGGTTGCTGAGATATAACCAATAGGCGCATCAAACCATACATACAATACTTTGCCTTCTCCACCCTCTACCGGAACAGGAATTCCCCAATCTAAATCACGCGTAACTGCTCTGGGTTTTAATCCGTCATCTATCCAAGACTTGCATTGCCCGTATACATTTGGTTTCCAATCATTTTTATGACCTTCTAAAATCCATTCTTTTAAAAATCCTTCATATTGATCTAAAGGTAAAAACCAATGCTTGGTTTCTTTTAATGAAGGAACATTCCCTGTAATAGCAGATTTTGGATTAATTAAATCTGTAGCATTATGACTGGTACCACAGTTTTCACATTGATCACCATAACTTTCTTCAAATCCGCATTTAGGGCAAGTTCCCACTACAAAGCGATCTGCTAAAAATTGATCTGCTTCGGCATCATATAATTGTTGATTGGTTTCTTCTACAAACTGCCCATTTTCATACATTTTTTTAAAGAGTTCAGAAGCAGTTTCATGATGCACTTTTGCTGAAGTACGCGAATAATTATCGAACGATATCCCGAAATCTTCAAATGACTTTTTAATAATACCATGGTACTTGTCAATAATTTCTTTAGGTGATACACCTTCCTTTTTAGCACGCATAGGTATAGCAACACCATGTTCATCACTTCCACAGATGTAGATAACATCTTTTCCGGTTAACCGTAAATAACGTGCATAAATATCTGCAGGCACATAAACCCCAGCTAAATGCCCAATATGTATAGGGCCATTAGTATATGGTAACGCAGCTGTAATGGTATATCTTTTCGGTGTTGTCATATTCAAAAATTGTAAGGGCAAAAGTAAGAAAAAGGTGCTACACCAAATGAGTTTTGAAATGGTAATAAAGAAATTGGAATATTTTTTTGATAGTCTAGGCAATTTTTTTTCAGCATAGCATTAGCTACGGTTAAATTTTTTAACGAAGAATAGCGAAAAAGAAGTGATTTATTACAGCTGTTTTAATACTTATTTGGTGTTAAGTGCGTTTATAGATAAAAATGTATTTTTACAAAAAGTAGCATAATGATGAAACTCAAATTTTATAGAATTTTTTTCATTGTAATGCTTGTGTTTAACCTAACACTTTGCTTTTCGCAAAGTAGAAAAGCAAAAATTATTAATTCGCCGCTTATGCAAGCTCCATATTTACAAAAAGGTGACACTGTGATGATCTTGGCTACAGCTGGAATTGTTTCTGATTCTACCTTTATAGATAACGGAATTGAACTTCTAAAAAGTTGGGGATTAAATGCCAAGCTTGGCAAAAATTTATTCAAGTCTAACGGGCATTTTGCAGGTACAGATGAAGAACGTGTAGAAGATTTTCAAAATGCACTAGACGATCCTTCAATTAAGGCAATTTGGTGCGCGCGAGGCGGATATGGAACTGTTCGTATTGTAGATCAGTTAAATTTTTCTAATTATGAAAAGAACCCGAAATGGATAGTTGGTTTTTCTGATGTTACAGTTTTACACAATGCAATTCATAATAGAGGAGGAGAATCATTACATGCATTGATGCCATCTACATTAAAGTTGGGTAATGAAGAGCAACAGGCATCTCAAGAATCATTACGAAAAGCGTTGTTTGGTGAAGAAATCGAATATGAATTTGAAAGTTCAAAATTCAATAAAAAAGGAAAAGCTAAAGGACAATTAATAGGAGGAAATCTTTCCATTTTATATAGTGTTTTAGGTTCTGAAACTTCATTAAAAACAGATGGCAAGATCTTGTTTGTTGAAGATTTAGGTGAATACGCATATCACATAGACAGAATGATGCGTAACTTAAAGCGAAACGGATATTTCGACAATTGTTATGGTTTACTGGTTGGCGGAATTACTAATGTTCGTGAGAATGATGTTGAGTTTGGTAAACCCGTAGAGCAAATAATTTTGGATGTAGTAGAAGAATATGATTTTCCAGTAGTTTTTGATTTCCCTGCTGGGCATATTCGTGATAATAGAGCTTTGATTCTAGGTAGAGAAATCTCTTTAAAAGTCCGTGAAAATAAAACCATTGTTAAGTTTAAGAATTAGTGGCGCAACACAACGAACTTGGTAAAAAAGGCGAAGAGTTAGCTTTAAAACATTTAGAAAGTAAAGGCTATACTATTTTAGATAAAAATTGGCGCTATCAAAAAGCAGAAGTAGATATTATTGCGAAAAAAGAAAATATATTGGCTGTTGTAGAAGTAAAAACACGTTCTACAACAGATTTTGGCAATCCACAAGATTTTGTAAACCCTAAAAAAATAAAATTGCTAGTTTCTGCAATTGATGAATATGTAATATCTAAAGACTTAGATGTAGATGTTCGCTTTGATATTATAGCAATTGTAAAAGAGAGTAGCAATTTCTCTATTGAGCACTTAGAAGATGCTTTTTTGCATTTTTGACTCAGAGTGTCACCCTGAACTTGTTTCAGGGTCTCATTATCTAAAACTAATTCAGTTTATGGTTCCTAATACACGTAATTAATAACTAAGTACACATTTTACCTTTCGCAAACCTTATTTATTTGTAAATTTAGGGCTAAACTAGCTGAAAATGAGACTATTTAAAATCCCTTCCGTTTTTGCTGCACTTATTATTTTATTGACTGTAGCTTGTAAAAAAGATAAACCTAAACCTTTTCCTGAGTTAGCTTCTCTTGATTTATTGAGAGGAGAACTCTTATTGTGTGATACAGAAGAATTTGGAGAAGTAGATTTCTCACTTTCCTGCAACTATGAAACGCGTGCTACATTCGATTTAGCATTGTCACTATTACATTCTTTCGAATATGCTGAAGCAGAAAAAGCTTTTGTAAAGGTAATTGATGCAGATCCAAATTGTGCAATGGCCTATTGGGGAGTATCAATGAGCATTTTCCATTCTCTTTGGATGCAATCTGATTTAAGCTACCTAGAAAAAGGAAAAAAACTATTAGAAATAGCAAAGAAATTACCAACTTCTGGTAAAGAAAAAGATTATATAGATGCAATAAGTATATTTTATAAGGATTGGGATACGAAAGACTTAGCAACCAGAAAATTATTGTATGAAAAAAAAATGGAAGAACTTTACAATAAATACAAAGATGATACTGAAGCAGCTGTGTTTTATGCATTGGCAATTCGTGCTGCTGCTGATCCAAAAGATAAAGAATATGTAAAACAAAAAAAATCTGGAAAAATACTCGAAGATCTTTTTATTAAACAGCCTAATCATCCAGGGATAGCACACTATATAATTCATAACTATGACTATCCTGAACTCGCAGAAAAAGCATTAAAAACGGCAAGGCGTTATGCTATCATAGCTCCAGCTTCAGCGCATGCTCAACATATGCCTTCTCATATTTTCACAAGACTAGGGCTTTGGCAAGAATCTATTGATACCAATATAAATTCAGCCTCGTCTGCTATTTGTTATGCAGAGAGTGTAAATCCAGACGCAAATTGGGCAGCAGAGATACATGCGGTTGATTATTTAGTATATGCTCATTTACAAATGGGTAACAATCAAAAAGCAACAGAATATTTAAATGAAATGCAAGCCGTAAAAGATGTTTTCCCTAAAAATGATTTTGCTGCCACTTATGCATTGACTGCAATGCCTGTAAGGATGGTTTTGGAAAATAAAAACTGGAAAGCTGCTTCAAATCTTAAATTCCCATCAATAAATTTTCCATGGGAAAAATTACACTGGCAAACAGCGATGTTACATTTTGGTAAATCATTAGGCTATTCTCATGTAGGAGATGTAAAATCCGCAGAAACTGAATTGCAAACATTACAAGCGTTACATAAGAACTTGTTGGAGGCAAAGGAAATTTATAAAGCCGATCAGGTTGAAGTTCAAGTAAATGCAGCACATGCTTGGGTTGAATTAGCAAAAGGAAATAACGATGAAGCACTTAGATTAATGAAGAAAGCAGCTGACTTAGAAAGTAAAACTAGTAAGCACCCAGTAACACCAGGAGAAGTGTTACCAGCTGATGAACTTTTAGGTGATATATTATTAGCTTTAAATAAACCAAAAGAAGCTTTAGATGCTTATGAAGTTAATTTAAAAGGACACCCTAATAGATTTAATGGTTTGTATGGAGCAGCCATTGCCTCACAAAAGACTAACAATAGAGAAAAAGCTGAAAAATATTATAAAGCGTTACTCGACCTTGCAAAAGGGGTTAATAGCAATAGGC
The DNA here is from genome assembly GCF_057837205.1 of Maritimimonas rapanae. Taxonomy (NCBI): domain Bacteria; kingdom Pseudomonadati; phylum Bacteroidota; class Flavobacteriia; order Flavobacteriales; family Flavobacteriaceae; genus Maritimimonas; species Maritimimonas rapanae. Next base: position 611,112 of record NZ_JBYQFI010000002.1, read on the forward strand.
CTGAACTAAAAGAAGCCGAAAAGTATTTACAGAGTATTTAACTTATTCAGATTCACTATAAAAAACTTTTAATTTTTTCACATCATCTGGTTTAGCCAAAATCTTCTTTTTTGAATCTAAAAAGTAAAAAGAAGGTGTAGCATTAACTCCATATTCGTTGGCAAAACGATTTTTCCATTTGTCTTTGCCATAAACGTGTGTCCAATTTGGGTATTTAGCAATTTCTTTTTGCCAGTTTGTGGTACTTTGCTCATCTTCCAGCCCAACTGCTACCACATGAATTGTAGGCTTATCTTTTAAATACTCTTTTAGTTGAGGTAATTCTTTTAAACAATGTGAGCAGCCAGAACTCCAAAACAGCACCAAATAATTAGTTGAACCATATAATTTATGCAATGTTTTTTGTTCGCCATTTTCATCCCATAAAATATTGGGTGCTATATTGCCGATAGCTGTTCGTAATTGCCCTTTTACATCATTAATAAATGAAGCATCTTGCAGTTCTTTCGGTAATTGTAAATAATGATTAATAATATAATTGGTCATTACCACATCTTGTTGCTGTGCAAAATTGTATAATAAACTTTCCTGTACATCCTTAGAGAACGCCGTGTTTGTCTTAATTTTTTCTAATACTTGATCTACGGCTACTTTTCGCAGTTTTGTTTGTGTTTCCGAGTCATCGGTACTATTCAGATAAAAGATAAAATCATTGATCTTATCATGTTTAAATGTAGAATTTTCTAACTCAGTACTATTAAAATCTATATTGTCGAAAAAATGTTCTTGTGTAGTTTTTAAATAATCTGATGGTAGCTTAATTAATGTATCGTTATTATATCTGGCACTCGCTTTTATAAAATGGTATGCTAATTTGCCTTTTGCTATATTTTCAAAATGACTTTGAATGGTCTTAAGCCGATCGTATTTTTTTTTATACAAAATAGAAATAGCACCGTTTGCATCTGGCTTAAAATAATCTACTTGCAACGAGTCTAACTGTTGTTGAGGCTTCGTAATTGCCCTAAGATAATTGTAGTATAACTTGTTGTTTTTAGATTTGGAAAACTGTACCAGATTATTAGGATGTTTCGGATGAAAGTTGAATTCGATATCTTCCTTATCATAAATTACATCTACAAATAATTGGTTTTGATTATCATATACCAATCTATAAACTCCACTAGTTGCATTTTTAGGAACTGTTATTTGAAACTTTCCATCTTTTATAGAATCATAAGCCACAAAATCTTGCTTAGAACCTTGTAATTTGTACAATAGCATCCAAGGATAATTTTCAGCTGGGTGCATTTCACCCTTAATAGTGTGTTGTGCATTACTAAGAAATGCTGTGAAAACAAAAAGACAGAATAAATTTTTAATCATAGTTACAGATTTACAAAAACCGAACCAAAAATACAGTTTTAAATCAATTAAGTACATTTGTTTAAAATCGAATTTTATGAGTTTTAAAGACAAAGTTGTTTGGTTAACCGGAGCTTCTTCGGGTATAGGTAAAGCAACCGCGTTAGAGTTGTCAAATCAAGGTGCAAAGGTGATTATTTCTTCACGAAATATTGAGAAGCTAGAAGAGGTTCGACTATTGTGTAAACATCCTGATAAAACAAAGATTTTACAAGTTGACCTTGACGATTATAAAAAATTAGATAAACTGGTAAAAGAAGCAATTTCCCTTTTTGGAGAAATTGATGTTTTAATAAATAACGGGGGTATCAGTCAACGATCTTTAGCTATTGATACAGGAATAACCATCGACATACGCATTTTTAAAACTAACTACTTTGGCACTGTGGCTTTAACCAAAGCACTGTTACCGTATTTTGTTGCCAGAAAAGAAGGACAAATTGTGGTAGTGACTTCTGTAGTTGGTAAGTTAGGAACACCGCTACGATCTAGTTATGCAGCATCAAAGCATGCATTGCATGGTTTTTTTGATAGTTTGCGTGCAGAAGTTCATAAAGATAATATTGCCATCACTTTAGTATGCCCTGGTTATGTAAACACGAATGTTTCTATGAATGCCTTAACTGAAGACGGTACGCCGCAAAATAGTATGGATAAAAAAACCGCCAATGGTTTAGCACCAGATTATTTCGCTAAAAAAATGCTAAAAGCTATTGACAGAAAGAAACAAGAAGTTGTTATTGGTGGATTTTTAGAAAAACTATCTGTATATGTAAAACGGTTCTTCCCGAGATTGTTGTCAACTATGATTCGTAAGCTGGCTGTGACATAGATTACAACTAGTTTTTAGAGATTCCTTTTCGTTATATTTGTAATCCTCACTTTTAAAATTATCGATTATGAATATATTTTCTTCTAAGAAATTAGAGCAATTTTTACCTAAGGTTAAAACTATTTTAGAAGAAAACTTATTCCCGTTAGAACAAAAATATTTGCACTTACCATTCAGTAAGGTTGAACCAGAATTAGCAAAAATTCGCACACTAGTTAAAGAAAGAGGTTTGTGGAATCCACATTTATCAGAACCCCACGGAGGGTTAGGTTTCAATCTTGTTGAGTTTGGTCAAATAAGTGAATTATTAGGTCAATCGCCTTACGGACATTATTGTTTTAATTGTAATGCGCCAGATATTGGCAATCAAGAATTGTTATTAGGCTATGCTTCAGACCATATTAAAGAAACTTATTTAAAACCCTTGTTAAAAGGTAAGACTAGAAGTTGTTTCTCAATGACTGAACCAGATTTTGCAGGTTCTAATCCTGTCAATATGGGTACCACCGCAGTTAAAGAAGGTAATAATTATATTATTAATGGCACCAAATGGTTTACTACTTCTGCTGATGGAGCATCTTTTGCGATTGTAATGGCAAATACAAATATAGACGCTGAAAATAAATACCAAAAAGCGAGCATGATCGTGGTGCCGGCTGATACCGAAGGTTTTCACTTAAAACGGAATATCTCCATTATGGGTGAAACTAATGACACCTATTTTAGCCATGCAGAAATCGAATATAAAAAATGTAAAGTACCAATTACAAACCTAATTGGTAACGAAGGAGATGGTTTTTTATTAGCTCAACAGCGCTTAGGACCTGGGAGAATCCATCATTGTATGCGTTGGATTGGTATTTGCGAACGCGCTTTTGATATGATGTGTTCTAGAGCAGCAACTAGAGACTTAGGAAATGGTACTATGTTAGGCGACAAACAAACCATTCAAAATTGGATTGCCGAGAGCAGAGCAGAAATAAATGCTTCAAGATGCATGGTGTTGCATACTGCTCAAAAAATAGATAAAGTTGGTACCAAAGCTACACGATTAGAAATTTCTACTATTAAGTTCTATGTTGCCAATGTTCTAATGAAAGTGCTAGATAGAGCAATTCAAGTGCATGGCGCTTTAGGAATTACAGACGATACCATTTTATCGTTCTGGTATCGACATGAGCGAGGCGCTAGAATTTATGATGGCCCAGACGAAGTCCACAAATCTACATTAGCTAGACAGATTTTAAAGGATTACGGATTAAACACAAAAAAGTAGATGAGCAATACTATCGATAAGGCTACTGAAATCCGTAAAGGTGAAGAACTCGATATAGCAAAACTAAGTGCTTATTTAAAAGAAAAACTATCTGGTTTTAAAGAAAGCATCAACGTAAAGCAGTTTCCAGGAGGTTTCTCTAATCTTACCTATTTAATTACCTCTGGTTCTAGCGAATATGTGTTGCGTAAACCACCTTTTGGTGCCAATATAAAATCTGCTCATGATATGAGCAGAGAGTTTAATGTATTGAGTTTATTAGAGCCTGTTTATGCTAAAATTCCAAAACCAATTGTTTATTGTGAAGACGATTCAGTTTTAGGATCATCTTTTTACTTAATGGAACGTGTAAAAGGAATGATCTTAAGAAACCGAATACCTAAAGGATTAGATTTAACTCCGAACCATTTTCAGAAACTATCAAATCAAACTATTGAAAATTTAGTTGATCTACATGATCTTGAATTAGAAAAATCTAATTTAATTTCTTTAGGAAAACCAGAAGGTTATGTACAACGGCAAGTAGAAGGCTGGACGAAACGTTATTTTAAAGCTGAAGCGGATGAAATAAAATCGATGAATGAGGCGGTAGAATGGATGCAAAATAATATGCCTGAACATGAAGGAACTTCTTTTATTCACAATGATTATAAGTATGATAATTTAGTTCTAGATGCTGATTCATTACAAATTAAAGCTGTTTTAGACTGGGAAATGGCTACCGTTGGTAACCCTTTAATGGATTTAGGAACTTCATTAGCCTATTGGGTAGAAGCAAAAGATCACCCCGCTTTGCAAGCATATAATTTAACATGGCCTGAAGGTAATTTAACGCGACAAGAAGTTATTGAAAAATATGCTGAAATGAGAAGCATCAAAGTAGAGGATATTTTATTTTATTATGTGTTCGGATGCTTTAAACTAGGTGTGATTGCTCAGCAAATTTATGCTCGCTATAAGAAAGGATTTACCAAAGACGAACGTTTTGCAATGCTAATACATATTGTGAAGGCATGTGGGAGTAATGCTAAAAATGCTATTAAATTTAATCGAATCAATAATTTTTATTAAACATTTGTCATTCCTGTAAAGGCAGGAATCTTTTTTTTGAATTTTCTGGATTCCGCATCAAGTGCGGAATGACAAAAAAATATAGATATGAAGGAATTAAAGGATATTAGAAACATACTCGTTTTAGGTAGCGGTACTTTAGGGCTACGCATAGCGTTAGCAAATGCCTTAAATGGTTATAAAGTAATAGTATATGATATACGGGAAGAAGCCTTTGAACAGGCAAAAAAAATACAGTTAGACTTAATAAAATTTTTGATTAAGAATGAGACTATAACTAAAGAACAATCAGAAAAAGCATTAGCAAATCAAACATTTACAACAGATGCTAAACTAGCAGCTAAAAATGCAAATTTAGTTAGTGAATCTGTAACTGAAGATTTAGAATTAAAGAAAAAAGTATGGGCTCAATTTGGTGAATTATGCCCAAGTGATACTATTTTTACTACCAATACTTCATCATTATTGCCATCACTCTTCGCAGAAGAAACAGGCCGACCACATTTATTTTGCGCCTTGCATTTTCACGATGTTTTTTATGCCAATGTGGTAGATATAATGCCGAATCCTAAAACTGAGTCGTGGATTATTCCACTTTTAAAAGAATATGGCGAAAGTATTCAGCAAACACCAGTGATTATTAAAAGAGAAAATCCTGGATATATTTTTAATGCAATGTTAATTTCACTAATTGGAGCAGCTGGAGCACTAGTAACTTTTGATGTTGCTAGTATAGAAGATGTAGATCGTTCTTGGATGGGTAATTTTAAAATGCCAATGGGGCCATTTGGCATTTTAGACGAAATAGGTTTAGATACTGCTTGGCATGTTGTACATGTGTTTAAAGACGAAAAAAGTAAACGATTCTCTAAGCTTTTAAAAGAATATACAGATAGAGGAGAGCTAGGGAAGAAGGTCGGTAAAGGTTTTTATTCGTATCCAAATCCTAGATTTCAAGAAGAAGATTTTGTAAAAGGGTAAATCTTGAAAAAACCCTAATTAACCTTTCATTAAATTTTGATTTTTTTTCACCTGATCTAAATAAACCTTACCTATATTAAAATTTTGTATTGACCAATTTTCATTTAAATTGTGAAGCAAAAAAAGAATATTAAAAGATTTGTTAGCATATTTAACTAAACAAATAACTTCTTTTTTTTGAGGACTTAGAATTTGTGTATTAACTATTTTATAATCTATAAAATCACCTGATTTACTAAGAATCTTTTTTAATTCTTCTGTAGTTTCTTTTTTCTTATAATGATTTGCGTTTTTAAGATTTGAAGCTTCTGTATATAATTTTTCTACTGTCTTTACAGGAGCATCTTTAAAAGAATCAAAGAAACTGTCTAAGGTCTTATCATTTTCTTTTTGCGCATAGCAAGTTATAGAACCTAAAACTAGAAAACTTGCTATTATCAATATCTTGAGTTTCATTTTTTTATTGATAAAGTTATTATTAATCATAATTCTTTGATTATATTTTTGATAAAGTTTCTAACGCCTTATCAACAGGATGATAAAACTTTACTGCGAGTATCTGAGTTCTAGATTTTACGAGGATGATTTTGTAAAAAATAAGTCATTCAGTTTTTACTCGATTGAATACTTTCTATTATTACAGTAGACAGTATTAAAACTCCACCAATAATAGTTTTAGAAGAGGGTATTTCACTTAAAAATAACACTCCTAGCAAAATACCATATATAGGCTGTATACTACTCATAATACTTGCACTCGATATTGAGAAATTTTTAAAACTCTTTACAAATAGAGTATGCCCTATAGCAGTAGTAAGTAAAGCCAAAACAATTAGTGCTTTCCAATCATTTACACTAGGTTGCACCTCAAAAAGAAAAAGTACTGGCGATAAAACTAATACAAGCGTTATTAATTGATATAGCATCAACATTGAACCATTATAAGTTGATATTTTCTTTTTAAGAATTATGTTTCTAATAGCATAAAAAATAGCTGAGAGCAAACCTAAAAGAATGCCTTTTGTATAATTGTTTTCTATGCTTAACTCTGGAGTTAAAAAATAGATGCCAACCAAAACGATAATGCCAAGTAGTACGTGTTTTTTATTGAGCTTTGAATTGAAAAAAACAGGCTCTAATAAGGCCGTAATTACTGGATATGTAAATAAAGAAAGCATTGCAATTGCAACATTAGATAATTGCAGACTGTGGAAATAAGTTATCCAATGAGCACCTAAAAAAACACCGCTTAAAGCAATTGTTTTCCAGTCTTTTTTGCTGGTAATTTTTAAACCTATTTTTTGATACCAGCAAAAAATTCCAAGTATAACCATAGCCAATAAACATCGAATCCAAATAGTGACTGGTGGCGGCATTGAAATATAACGACCTAAAACACCTGAAGTACTAATAAATAGCATTGCTAAATTAAGCTCTACAAGATGTTTTAAATGTTGATTTTTCAAGTCAATATTTTTTTCAGAATAGCAAATGCCTTATCCACAGAATTTATGTTATCAAAAGAAAGTAATAAACGTAAACCTAATTTGGTTTCTTTTTCTTTCATTTTACAGATAGATGAATTATGCTGCACAAACTTTAAAATGCGTGTAAATATTTCACTTTGGTAAAAAGGTGATTGTTGATCAGAAACAAAGTACCCGATCATCTTTCCTTTCTTTAAAATCAATCGAGTTATACCTAATTGTTTAGCAATCCATTTTAATCGAACACTATTTAATAAATCTTGAGCTTGCACTGGTAATTCACCAAATCGATCAATTAATTGAGATTCATAAGTCATCAATTCTTCTTCATTCTTTAGAGCACTAAGGTCGTTATACAAACTCAAACGTTCTTTTATAGAGTTGATATAATCATCTGGGAAAAGAATCTCAAAATCTGTATCTATTTGCGTATCCTTTACAAATGTTTTAGGCGTATCATCATCATTTTTATATAAGTCTTTAAATTCATTTTCTTTCAACTCATCAATAGCTTCATTCAATATTTTTTGATAGGTTTCAAAACCGATATCATTAATAAACCCACTTTGTTCACCACCTAATAAATCACCAGCACCACGTATTTCTAAGTCTTTCATTGCAATATTGAATCCGCTACCTAGATCAGAAAATAATTCTAATGCTTGAATACGTTTTCTGGCTTCGTCAGTCATCATATGATATGGCGGCGTAATAAAATAACAGAAGGCTTTTTTATTAGAACGACCCACGCGTCCTCGCATTTGATGCAGATCAGACAAGCCAAAATAGTTTGCATTATTAATAAAGATAGTATTGGCATTTGGCACATCAAGACCGCTTTCCACAATAGTGGTAGAAATCAAGACATCAAATTCATTATTCATAAAACTAAGCATCAATTGCTCTAGCTTTTTCCCTTCCATTTGACCATGACCAATACCTACTTTTGCATCTGGTAGTAAACGTTGAATCAATCCAGCAACTTCTTTAATATTTTCAATACGATTATGAATAAAAAAGACTTGACCACCACGAGAGATTTCATACTGAATAGCATCTCGAATGGTTTCTTCGCTAAAGCGGATAATATTAGTTTCAACAGGATGTCGATTTGGTGGCGGCGTATTAATAACCGATAAATCACGCGCTGCCATTAACGAAAATTGTAATGTTCTTGGTATTGGTGTTGCTGTTAAGGTTAATGTATCAACATTTTCTTTAATAGTCTTTAACTTATCTTTTACAGAAACACCAAATTTTTGCTCTTCATCAACAATCAATAAGCCTAAATCTTTGAATTTAACATTTTTATTTACCAATTGATGCGTACCAATCACAATGTCTACGGCTCCACTTTTTAATCCATCAATAACCACATTGCGCTGTTTAGTAGTTCTAAACCTATTTAAATAATCTACTGTTACCGGAAAGTTTTTTAAACGTTCACTAAAAGTTCTAAAGTGTTGAAATGCTAAAATGGTAGTTGGCACTAAAATGGCTACTTGTTTTCCATTATCAACTGCTTTAAAAGCTGCGCGGATGGCTACCTCAGTTTTCCCAAAACCTACATCCCCACAAACTAACCTATCCATAGGCTGCTGACTTTGCATATCTTGCTTTACGTCAGCAGTTGCTTTAGATTGATCAGGGGTATCTTCGTACATAAAACTAGACTCCAATTCCAATTGCATATAACTATCAGGATTGTAAGCATACCCTTTTTGCATTTTACGCTTAGCATAGAGTTGAATTAAATCATATGCAATCTGTTTTACACGAGTTTTGGTCTTTTGTTTGAGTTTTTTCCAAGCTCCAGAACCTAGTTTAAACAACTTAGGAACCTTGCCATCTTTACCGTTATATTTAGAAATTTTATGGAGTGAATGAATGCTAATGTAGAGTACATCTCTATCTCCATAAATAAGCTTAATTGCTTCTTGTTTTTTGCCTTCTACATCAATTTTTTGGAGTCCGCCAAACCTACCAATGCCATGATCGATATGTGTTACATAATCACCAATTTGTAAACTATTTAGTTCTTTTAAAGTAATAGATTGCTTTTTAGCAAAGCCACTTTTTAATCTGAATTTATGATAACGTTCAAATATTTGATGGTCTGTATAGCAAGCAATTTTGTGTTCTGCATCAATAAATCCTTGATATAATGGAAAAACAATGGTTTTATAAGTGACATCTTCATCAACATCATCAAAAATATCATGAAAACGTTGTGCTTGTTTTTCATTGGCGCAAAACAGATAATTCTCTATGCCGTTTTTATTATTTTCATTGAGATTTTCAATCAATAAATTGAATTGTTTATTAAAAGAAGGTTGAGGGGAAACATTAAATTCAATTTGAACGTCATTCCGAACTTGTTTCGGAATCTCATCATGCGATGCTGAAACAAGTTCAGCATGACGACTGTTTCCAATCTCTACAAAGCTATACTCTTCTAATTGTTGCTTTATGAGGTCACTATTACAGAATAAAGCTTCTGGTTCAGATAATTTTAATTCACCTTTTGTTTCGACAAAAGCCACTTGAGCTTTATTAAATAATTTATCTAATCGACCAAAAAGCAACTCTCTATTTTTAGAAAAAATGACTGTTTTATTAGTGATATACTTTATAAAACTCTCACGCTTTTCTTGTAGTTTTTTATTCTCAACATTTGGTAGAATACTAATCTTTTTTTCTTTTTCTGTTGATAGTTGAGTTTCAATGTCAAAAGTTCGTATACTATCAACTTCATCACCAAAAAATTCGATTCTATAGGGCTCTTCGTTAGAAAAAGAGAACACATCAATAATACCACCACGAACTGCAAATTCACCAGGTTCAGTAACAAAATCAACACGATTAAATTGGTACTCAAACAATACTTCGTTTACAAAATCGAGTGAGATTTGTTCACCTACACTTAATTTTAATGTGCTTCGTTCTAGTTCACTTTTAGTAACAACTTTTTCGAACAACGCATCAGGATAGGTAACAATAACAGCTGGTTTTTTGCGTGAATTGATACGATTTAAAACTTCTGAACGCAATAAAATATTGACGTTATCAGTTTCTTCTATCTGATAAGGTCTACGATATGAGCCTGGATAAAACAGTACATTTTTATCGCCTAATAATTGTTCTAAATCGTTTAAATAATAGGCCGCTTCCTCTTTATCATTAAATATTAATAAGTAGGGTTTTTCAACCTGTTTAAAGCTACTTGAAATTACAAAAGACAATGAAGATCCTGCCAAATGCTGTAGTTGGAGCTTTTGGTTTTCTTGTTGAAGTTGTTGAACAATCTGCTTTATTTTAGGCGATTGTTCGTAAAGAGAAACAATGGTTTGTTTACTCAATTGTTAAAATTTTGGGCAAATATATACTTAATGATTAAATTACTTATGTAGTTACCACCAATTATTTACTCTGCTTTTACTTTAGGGTCATGTTTCTGCCCACGTTTGTTTTTACTTTGATATTCTCTTCGTTGTTTGGCTATTTCATACAATACAATTCCAGAAGAAGTTCCCAAATTCAGACTTTCAATAATCCCAAACATTTCAATTTGAATGCAGGCGACACTATTTTCAACTGCCAATTGACTAATTCCACGTGATTCATTTCCAAACCAAACGGCAAGTCTTTTTTGAGTAAAGTTTGTTTCGTGTAAAATTACATTGGTTTTACCTTTTATATGAGGTGAAGTAACTACTGAAGTAAATCTATTATTGTTTAAATGATCAATACATTCTTGAGTGTTTTCAAAAGTTTTAACAAAACTCCATTTAATTGCTGAAACAGAAGGCTTAATTAAAGAACGCCTTTCTCTCATTTCTTGCCAATCATCTGGTAGTCGGTTTTGACTGTCGATAACATAAAGTTTTTCAACTCCTAGCGCGTTTATATTCCGAATTACGGTTCCGATATTTTTAATCATATTCGGCTCTTCTAGAACGGCAATTAGATTTTTGCACCTATGTTTTTTTATTTCGTCAGCTCTTTTTCGCAAAGAACTTTTTTCATTTATTTCAATTTCTTTACTCATTTCTCAAATTATTCTAATGACTATATATTATGGGGTGTAATTAAAAATTTACTTAAAACACTGAATCAATCTCTCAAAATCTTGCTTATCATTATAAACATTCGAAGATATTCGAATGGCATTACCACGAAATGAAACATATACATTATTATTATAGAATGTAGTTTTGAGCTTTTCTAAATCAACATGTTCTGGTAAATAAACGCCAAATAAATGTTTTCTTCGATAAGCATCTTCTTCAATAAAGCAGTCTAGCTCTCTTAATTTTTCAATGGCAGACTTAGAAATTGAATGACAGTATTGTTGTATGTTTTTTGGTTGCCATTCTTGTAATTGCTCTATACTTTTTGTCATCATTGGGGTAGCAATAAATTGTGAACGCTCACCCATATTATAACGACCTGCTTTTGGTTGGTATTCATCTTGGTAATTCACCAAATTTCTAAAGTCTTCGCTACCCTTTCTATTAATCCAGTTTTCCTCAAGAGGCACACCATCATTAAATCGATCAGAATAGTAAGCCATTCCCATAGAGTATAAACCTAGTAACCATTTATAACCTACTGTAATTAAAGCATCAGGCTCAATCTTTTTAACAGAAAATGGTACAGCTCCAATATTTTGAGAGCCGTCTATAATAAGCAATGCATCATTTTGAGTTGTCTTTTCTCGAATTGGTTTTAAATCGAAAATGGTACCATCTGCCCAATGACAAGGGCCCATGGCTACAACCGCAGTGTTTTTATTAATTGCTTGTAAGATACTGTCATTCCAAAGTTTACCTCTGTTCGAGAATTCAATTGGAACTTTTACAGTTATGAGCTTAGCGTTATATTGATCTGTTAATCTTTTCCACACATAATAATTACTAGGAAATTGCTCGTCTATAACTACAACTTCATCACCAGCTTTTAGCTTTATATTATTTGCAACAGTAGATAATCCGTAAGACGCAGAAGGAATAATAGCCGTATTATGATAATTTGGAGCATCAATAAATTTTGCAAAAGTCTTTCGAAGCTCTTCGGTATGGGTAAAAAAATCTTCAGATTTTATTAAGTGAGGTAAAGCTTCTTTTGTAATCAACTCATGACCAATTTTTTCAACTGTTTTTAATATTGGAGAACGTGAAGCTCCATTAAAATAAGTAATGTCTTCGGGTAATTTAAATTTATCTTTTTGGCAAGCGAGTATTTCCAATGTTTCCATATTCAAATGTATGGGTTTTGATTAACAATTTAAATTTTTAGACATGTCTAAAAATTTATTTATATTTATCAAAAATTAATTGATTGTGTTTTCACAGGCCGAAGAAAATTACTTAAAAGCTATTTACTCATTAGAAGCAATTGCAACTAAAGGAGTGAACACCAATTTGATTGCTAAAAAGATGCAAACAAAAGCTTCTTCGGTTACAGATATGATAAAGAAATTATCAGATAAGGGGCTTGTTGATTATAAAAAATATCAAGGAGCTCAATTGTCAAAAAAAGGAAAAAGTATTGCGGTGTCTATAGTACGCAAGCATCGTTTATGGGAATGTTTTTTGGTCGATAAACTCAATTTTTCCTGGGATGAAGTACATGATATTGCTGAACAATTGGAACATATTAAATCAGAGACATTAATAGATAATTTAGATGCTTTTTTAGAATTTCCTACAGTTGACCCTCACGGTGACCCAATTCCCGATAAGGAAGGAAACATTACCGCAAGAAAGAAAGTGAAACTATCTACTTTAAAACCACAAGAGGAAAGCCAATTGTTGGGGGTAAAAGATTCATCAGATGAATTTTTAAGGTATTTGAACAATAAGAACATCGCAATCGGTAATCATATTAAGGTGGTGAGCATTGAGCCTTTTGATAAATCGATGCAGATAGAAATTAACAAGAACGAATTATTAATCACTGAAGAAGTCGCCAAGAATTTATTGGTAAAAGAATTAGAATAATAGATGAAGAAACAAAATTACATTGTCGTACTATTTTTATTAGCAAGTGTTGTATTCTCTAATGCACAAGAAGAAGATAAAAAACAAGATTATGGAATTATTTCTACCGATAGGCCAGATCAAACAGAAGCTTCTAATTTAGTACCAAAAAAGTTTTTGCAAGTTGAGACGGGAGCGTTCTTTGAATCATTAAATGATGTTGATGCAACGACCTATAATACAACTTTACTTCGCTATGGATTATTAGATAACCTTGAATTAAGATTAGGATTTGACAATACCGAAGTTAAATTTAACTCTAATACAATTGCAAGTGGATTTTCACCTTTGTTATTAGGTGTGAAAATAGGCATTACCGAAGAAAAAGGAGTGCTACCAGAAATTGCTTTTATTGGTCATATTAATTCTAACTTTTTAGCTTCAAACGATTATAAAACTATGAATACGGCTGTTGATTTTAGATTTTCATTATCACATACATTGAGTCAAAAATCAAGTATAGGTTACAACCTCGGTATGGCTTGGGATGGAGATACAACAGAACCATCATATGTATATACTGTTGCCTATGGATATAATATTTCAGACAAAGTAGGAGCTTATATAGAATTATATGGTGATTTGCCTGAAGACAATAGAGCTATACATAAATGGGATGCTGGTTTAACTTATTTATTAAGTGATAATATTCAATTAGATATTTCTGGAGGAACAGGAATAACAAAAAATGTACAAGATTTATTTTTAAGTGCAGGTATAAGTTTTAGAATACCTGAATAAAATAGAAAAGATGAGAAAAGTAGTATTTATATTTCTTGCTTTAGCAATAATTAGCTGCAAGACAAAAGAAAAAAATGAGAACGGTAAGCTGCAGGTTGTAACTACCACCACAATGATTACTGATCTCTTAAAGAATATTGGTGGCGATAAAATAGATGTACAAGGTTTGATGGGTACAGGTGTTGACCCACATTTATACAAAGCCAGTGAAGGCGATGTAAGCAAATTATTTAATGCAGATGTAGTTATTTATAATGGACTACATTTAGAAGGGAAACTAGAGGAAGTTTTTGAAAAAATGCGTCATCAAAATAAAAAAGTGATTGCAGTTGCAGAAGCAGTAGATGAAAAGACTTTAATTGGGTCAGAATATTTTGCTTCTAATTACGATCCACATATCTGGTTCGATATTGATAATTGGGAACGTGTTACACTATATGTAGTTACTAGGCTATCTGATCTTGATCCAAAAAATGCTGAAACTTATCAGACAAACGGAAAAGGCTATTTAAATCGTTTAGCAATTCTAAAAACAGCTATTAACACAGCAATAAATCAGTTACCTGTTGAAAAACGAATTTTGGTAACAGCACATGATGCATTTAACTATTTTGGTAAAGCTTATAATTTTCAAGTAGTTGGTTTGCAAGGGTTGTCTACAGCTACAGAAGCTGGTGTGCAAGATGTTCAAAAAATGGGCAATTTTATTATAGAAAATAAAGTAAAAGCCATTTTCGTAGAAAGTTCGGTGCCAAAAAGAACAATAGAAGCTTTGCAAGAAGCTGTAAAATCAAAAGGATTTGAAACTGTAATTGGCGGAACATTGTTTTCTGATGCTTTAGGAAGTGATGGAACTGAAGAAGGGACTTATGTTGGTATGTATAAATACAATGTAAAAACCATAGTTGACGCATTGAAATAATTTGTCATTCTGAACAAAGTGAAGAATCTAAATTTAATTACTTCGCTAGGCTCAGTATGACACTTAAAAATAAAAATGAGCAATAAAAAACTAGCAGTAACGGTAGACGATTTAACAGTAGCTTATAACTATAAACCAGTACTATGGGATATTGATTTAGCGATACCAGAAGGTGTATTGATGGCCATTGTTGGCCCAAATGGCGCTGGAAAATCAACTTTAATAAAAGCTATCTTAGGAATTATTGAGCCGATTGCTGGCAGTATCTCTATTTACAATAAACCATACAATAAACAGCGTAAACTAGTAGCGTATGTGCCTCAAAAGGGAAGTGTTGATTGGGATTTCCCAACAACGGCTTTAGATGTAGTAATGATGGGTACGTATGGTAGCTTAGGATGGATTAAAAGACCAGGACAAAAACAAAAAAAAGCTGCACTAGAAGCTCTAGAAAAAGTAGGGATGCTCGCTTTTAAAGACCGGCAAATTTCACAGCTTTCGGGAGGGCAGCAACAACGAATTTTTTTAGCTAGAGCATTGGTGCAAAATGCATCTATTTATTTTATGGATGAACCCTTTCAAGGGGTAGATGCCACTACAGAAATTGCTATTATTAATATTTTGAAAGAACTCCGTAAAGCGGGAAAAACATTAATTGTAGTTCATCATGACTTGCAAACGGTTCCTGAATATTTTGACTGGGTAACATTCCTTAATGTAAAGAAGATTGCTACAGGTCCTGTAAAAGATATTTTTAATGATGATAATCTAACAAAGACCTACGGAATCAATTATAAAGTAAGTATTCAAGAATAATGGATTTTTTAGAGTACTTTAAACTTGTTTTCACCGATTATACGCTACGTACAATTACGTTAGGCACGGCTATTTTAGGCGCTATCTGTGGTATGCTGGGTAGTTTTGCAGTGCTTAGAAAGCAAAGTTTATTGGGTGATGCAATCTCGCATGCGGCCTTACCAGGAATAGCCATCGCATTTTTAATTACTGGAACAAAAGAAACAAATATCCTTTTAATTGGTGCTTTAATAAGCGGATTAATAGGTGCTTTTTGGATTCGAGGAATCATTAGAAAAACGCATTTAAAATCAGATACAGCACTAGGATTGATCTTATCACTCTTTTTCGGATTCGGTATGTTATTGCTAACATTCATCCAAAAACAACCCAATGCTAATCAATCAGGCTTAGATAAATTTCTATTCGGTCAGGCTGCAACATTACTAGCAAGAGATGTATGGTTTATGGCAATAGTCACGGGAGTTTGTTTAATTGTATTATTGTTATTTTGGAAAGAATTCAAACTGTTATTATTTGATGCAGATTATACCAAAACGCTAGGGTTTGACACCAAATTCATCGATATTTTAATCACATCTTTTATAGTATTAGCAATTGTTTTGGGTCTACAAACAGTTGGTGTAGTACTGATGAGCGCCATGTTACTAGCTCCCGCAGCAGCAGCACGACAATGGACTAATAGTTTGGGCATCATGGTTGTTTTAGCTGCAATTTTCGGGGCTTTTGCAGGAGTAATTGGCACAGGCATTAGTGCCAGTCAAAGCAATTTATCAACCGGACCAGTAATTGTATTGGTAGCTGCTGTTTTTGTGATCTTTTCCTTTATTTTTTCACCTTCAAGAGGATTGTTATTTCGACAAATACGACTCATTAAAAACAGAAGAGACTTACAATTGCACAAGACTTTAGCCTTTATGTTTGGTATTGCCGAAACGCATGAAGATAAATCACACCCACATACAATAAAAATCTTAAATAATTTTCAAGGATTTACTAGAAGTACACTAAAAAAACTTGAAGACAGAAACTATATCAAGATTAATGGTCAAATGTGGTCAATGACAAATGAAGGCTATAATTTTGCTGGTAATTTATACAATCAACAAGTAGAAAAAGAAGATGAGTAGCGCGCAATTCGAAATACAATTAATAGCCAGTTTAGTCGCAATTGCTTGTGCTATTCCGGGAGTGTTCTTAGTGTTAAGAAAAATGGCATTAATTAGCGATGCCATTAGCCATTCTATTTTACCTGGCTTGGTCATTGGTTTTTTTATTACGCATGACTTAGGCTCGCCATTATTGATCTTTATGGCAGCATTATCTGGCATTATTACGGTCGTATTGGTGGAATACATTCAAAAAACAGGATTGGTAAAAGAAGACACAGCAATAGGTTTAGTCTTTCCAGCGCTATTTAGTATTGGTGTTATTTTAATAGCTAAAAATGCCAATGATGTACACCTAGATATCGATGTGGTGCTATTAGGCGAATTAGCTTTTGCGCCTTTTGATCGAATTATTGTAGATGGTATGGATGTAGGCCCAAAATCATTATGGGTAATAGGTTGCATCCTTTTGGTTACACTCATTTTATTATTTGCCTTTTTTAAAGAATTAAAAGTAAGCACCTTTGATGCCGGTTTAGCGACTGCACTTGGTTTTTCACCTGTAGTGATGCATTATGGACTTATGAGTATAGCTTCGGTTACTACCGTTGGGGCATTCGATGCTGTGGGCGCTATTTTGGTTGTAGCTTTAATGATCGCTCCGGCCGCGACCGCTTATTTATTGACGAATGATCTAAAAAAAATGTTGCTATTGTCTGTTTTATTTGGAGTCTTTTCAGCAATTGCAGGATATTGGGTGGCGCATTGGCTAGACGCTTCAATTTCAGGCTCAATGACAACAGTACTAGGGTTGGTATTTTTATTAGTGTACTTGTTTGCCCCTAACAGAGGATTGATTTCAGTACTATATCGTAACAAACAGCAACAAATAGAAGTACAATTACTGACTTTTTTATTACATCTGAATAACCATCAGGAAGAACAAGAACGTCATATCAACCACTTAAATGAACATATTAATTGGCATAAAGTGAAATCGCAATCAGTAGTAGATTTAGCTTTAAAAAATAATATGGTTACTATTGAAAAAAATATTATTTCCCTTACCAGAAAAGGAAAATCGTTTACCGATAAAGCCATTGATTACATTATTACAAACGATGATACGGGTATCGAATCGATGAAGGAAGATTTCTTCTTATTTAGGGGTTAATTTTTGTATTTTGCATAAAATTCTACGGTGCAAAAACCTACAACATTTAAAGTCTATAACGCTTCTGCGGGAAGCGGTAAAACTTTTACGTTAGTTAAGGAATTTCTTAAGATTCTATTAAGTACTCCAGATTCAAATCGCTTTCAGAATATTTTAGCAATTACTTTTACTAATAAGGCTGCAGCCGAAATGAAAGAACGTGTTATTTCTAATTTGCGCGATTTCTCTAAAGCGGAGATTTTACAAGATAAAACAGCTATGTTTTTGCAAATAGAAAATGATACGGATATTCAGGATAGTATATTATATCAACGATCAAAGAAAGTTCTACAAAATATTCTTCATAACTACTCAGCTTTTAATATTACTACAATAGATAGTTTCACCCATCGATTGATTCGAAATTTTGCTTTTGATTTGGGTTTATCTCTCAATTTTGATGTAGAGATGGACACTAAATCATTATTGAATGAAGCAGTTGATCTACTTATTTCTAAAATTGGTGAAGACAAAGAATTAACTAAAGTACTGATCGATTTTTCATTACAAAAAGCAAATGAAGATAAGTCTTGGGATGTATCAAGAGAGTTAAAAGAAATTGCTCAAATCTTATTGAATGAAAATGATTTGTTGCATGTGCAACAATTAAAAGATAAGTCACTTGAAGATTTTATTGAACTAAAAGAAAGCCTTCAAAAGAAATTAAAATTAGCTGAAAAAGAATTTGAAGAAATAGGAAAACAAGGGTTAGAACTTATTGAAAATTTTGAGATTGATCATAAAGACTTTTATTATTCACAATTCCCAAAGCATTTTCAATATAGTATATCAGATATTTCTAAACTGAACTTCGATAAGAGTAAAGGTTTAGCAAAAAGTATTGAGAACAGACAGTTTTATACAAAAAATAAACCCGAAGAGGTTAAAACTGCTATAGATAGCATTGTGAATCCTTTATTAAATTTATACGATCAATCCGGGAAATTATACCAAGAGTATTCCTTATATAAACTGTTTTTAAGTAGTCTAATTCCATTGGCGGTTTTAAGTAAGATCAATGAAAGTTTAGAAGAATTAAAAACAGATAAAAACATTCACCTAAATGCAGAGTTTAACCAACTTATTAGTGAGCATTTGCGAGAGCAGCCCGCAGCATTTATTTATGAACGTATTGGTGAAAAATACAAGCATTATTTTATTGATGAAATGCAAGATACTTCAAAACTACAATGGCAAAACTTAGTTCCATTAATAGGTAATGCGCTATCACAAGAAAGATCAAGCTTATTATTGGTTGGCGATGCCAAACAATCTATTTACCGATGGCGTGGCGGAGAAGCAGAACAATTTATTAGCTTGGCTAATAAAGAGAATCCTTTTTTTATGGAAAAAAAGATTTCTCAACTAGAAATAAACTATCGGAGTTATTCTGAGATTATAAATTTTAATAATGACTTTTTTCAATTTCTATCAAAGTACTTTAATAAAACAGCACACTCAGAGATCTACTCTAAAGAAAATCAACAACAGCTTACAGATAAAATTGGCGGTTATGTAAATGTGTCTTTTATAAAAGAAGGGTTATTGGCCTCGGAAAAGGACGAGATTTATCCTAAAAAAATATTAGATATTATCAATAATATTAAATACGATTTTGATCTTAATGAAGTTTGCATACTAACCAGAACTCGAAAACAGGGGGTCATTATTGCCAATTATTTAACCGAAAATGGTATTGATATTATCAGTTCAGAAACCTTGTTGCTACAGAATTCTACCAAGGTGCAATTTATTGTTGACTTACTATCATACTTACATCAACAATCTAATAAAGAGGCCCAATTAAAAGTTCTATATTTTCTGTTTAACCATATAAGGCCTCAGCACAATAAGCATGAATTTTTAAGTAAGTTTATTGACTATGAAACTG
Source organism: Maritimimonas rapanae (assembly GCF_057837205.1). NCBI lineage: Bacteria > Pseudomonadati > Bacteroidota > Flavobacteriia > Flavobacteriales > Flavobacteriaceae > Maritimimonas > Maritimimonas rapanae. The sequence continues at coordinate 630,917 of NZ_JBYQFI010000002.1, forward strand.
AGCAATTGTTTAATGAATTAAAAGAATTTAATATTAATTTTAGTTATGAAACATTTTCACAATTACCTATTTATGAAAGTGTAGAATACATTATTAGAGGTTTTAATCTAACTGAAACTTCAGATGCATATTTACAGTTCTTTTTAGATGAAATATTACAATTTTCAATTAAAAAATCAGAAACTACGTCAGGATTTTTAGAGTACTGGAATGAAAAAAGAGAGAGTTTAAGTATCGTAATTCCCGAAGAAAAAAATGCTGTTAGAATTATGACGATTCATAAATCAAAAGGATTGGAGTTTCCAGTAGTAATTTTTCCTTATGACTTAGATATATATCGTGAGCTGAACCCAAAAACTTGGTATCCTATTAAAGAAAAAGAGCAATTTAATAACTTCGAAAGTTTGTTGGTGAATGCAAATAAATCTTTAGAACAATCAAGTAAGATAGGTTCATCATTATACCAACAAAGAAGAAATGAATTAGAGCTAGACAATATTAATTTACTTTATGTTACACTTACCAGAGCTATTGAACAACTTTATATAATTTCAGAGAATAGAAAGCTTATAGGTGAGCCAAAGTGGTATTCACAATTCTTTTTAGAATATTTAAAATCAAAAAATGAATTTGAAAAAGATAGAATTGAGTATGAATTTGGTATAAAAGAACGTGTTTCTATAAAGAAATTAACTAGAACGAATAGTTATGAATTAAAGCAGTTTATCAGTTCACCATGGCAAGGTCATAATATTACTATAGTTGCAACTTCTAGCCTACTCTGGGATTCTGAAAAAGGAGCATCTATTCTTTATGGTAATTTAATACATGAAATTTTAGCTAAGGTTAAAACAAAGGCTGATTTAGATGAAGCTATTGAGCATTTTGTAATTAATGGAACAATTACCAAAGACCAAATAGAAGAGATTACTAAAGTGGTTAAAAATGTAATTGAGCATCCTCAGTTAGAAAAGTATTTCCAACAAAATCTTACAGTTTATAATGAGCGTGAAATTTTAACTACCGACAAAGAAATTATTATTCCAGATCGTTTGGTTATAGAAGAAAATAATCAAGCCACCATTATTGATTACAAAACGGGAAAGCCAGATAAAAATTATCATTTTCAGCTAGAATTGTATGCAAATACTATTGAACAGCTAGGCATTAAGGTTAAAAAAAAGATGTTAATTTATATTGCTGACATAATTGAAATTGAAGAAGTATGATTAAAAGTAATATCTTTGACAACCTTATCAAATTAATTGAATGAGCACCATAGATATTATCCTAGCAGCAATATTACTTTTCGGATTGGTAAAAGGATTTATGAAAGGATTATTTGTTGAAATTACTTCGCTTGTAGCTTTAGTATTGGGTTTATATGGGGCTATTCATTTCTCTTATTTTATATCAGATTTTTTAAAGGAAAGAGTTGAGTGGTCAGAAAAATATATTCAGATCATAGCATTTGCCAGTACGTTTGTTCTAATAGTTTTATTAATTTCTTTATCAGGAAAATTACTCACAAAACTTGCCGATGCTGCATCATTAGGTATTATGAATAAAGTTTTTGGAGGAGTATTCGGATTATTAAAAATAGGACTGATATTAAGTGTAGTATTGATAGTATTTGATAAGTTAAATAGAAATTTACCTTTTGTTAATGAAGAAAAGTTGGAAACTTCGATATTATATAAACCAGTTAAAAATTTAGCCCCAATAATTTTCCCTTCAATTTTAGAAAGAGAATGGGATGCTGTTAAAAAAAGGTAATCTAATAATATAAAAAATGTCAACAGCCAAAAAAGAATACAAAAGAATTACAACCAAAACTTTAGTTGAAATGAAGCGTAATGGTGAAAAAATCGCCATGTTAACTGCTTATGATTATAGTATGGCCAAAATTGTAGACCATGCTGGTATCGATGTGATTTTAGTAGGTGATTCTGCATCAAACGTTATGGCAGGTCATGAAACTACCTTGCCAATTACCTTAGATCAAATGATCTATCATGCTACCTCGGTAGTAAGAGCTATAGAACGTTGTTTGGTGGTTGTAGATATTCCTTTTGGGAGTTATCAATCAGACCCGAAAGAAGCGCTACGTTCTGCAATTAGAATTATGAAAGAATCTGGCGGACACGCAGTCAAGCTGGAAGGAGGGAAGGAAGTTAAGGAGTCGATAAAACGAATTTTAAATGCTGGTATTCCAGTTATGGGACATTTAGGATTAACACCACAATCTATTTATAAATTTGGCACATACACGGTTCGTGCAAAAGAAGAAGAGGAGGCTGATAAGTTAAAAGAGGATGCTAAACTTTTAGAAAAATTAGGTTGTTTTGCTGTTGTCTTAGAAAAAGTACCGGCAAAATTAGCCAAAGAAGTCGCAGAAAGTATTTCTATACCTGTAATTGGTATTGGAGCTGGTAATGGTGTTGATGGTCAGGTATTAGTAATACATGATATGTTAGGAATGACACATGAATTTAATCCACGTTTTTTGCGTCGTTATCTTGATTTATATACCGAAATGAATGGTGCTTTTAAACAATATATCTCAGACGTAAAGTCTAGAGATTTTCCTAGTGACAAAGAACAATACTAAAGATATTATTTCTATAGAATAAAAAACCTCGCAACTGCGAGGTTTTTTTTATTAATTCATTTTTTAAAAACTAAACGTAATACCAGCTTTTAAAACAGTTCCTAAGAAACCAAATTGATTTACTTCCCATGGATACCTAAAGCGACCACCTAAATCTGTAACAACATCGCCACCAGTTACAATTTCATCAGGATATACATCTAAAACATTATTAGCTGTAATATTGGCACTAAACTTATCAGAGAAATTATAATTAAGAATAACATCAGTTACAACTTTTCCCCCAAAAGTTTGGTCATTTGCAGGAGTTGAAGCATGTTGCCAAGTTACCTCACCAAAGTAAGTATTGTTTAAAGTAGCACTAAATTTATTGATTTGATAATTCAAACCTAATGTTCCTTTAATGTTTGGCCTAGCACTTTCAATTCTAGAAGCTTCCTTTCTATTAAAGATTTCGTAACCATTTGCAGCTAAGATCCCTGGTGCAGTAACTGTACCTTGTATTTCAGTTTTATTCCAGTTTCCTGCTAGAGTAACGTTTAACTCGCCTTCGCCTAATTCAATATTATTATAGTTTGCAACGAAATCAATACCATTAGTTTTTGTATCTACGGCATTAGTAAAGAATTTTAAACTAGTTACACTAAAATCATTTAAAATTGCCTCAACAGGATTAATTGTTGTGTCATCACCGTCGAAACCTATTTCTCCGGTAAAAAGAACGCGGTCATCTACTGAAACATTATAATAATCTAATGAGATATTAAATTGAGGTGAAACTTTATAAGTTATACCTGCAGATATATTATTTGAAGTTTCAGCTTTTAACTGTGGTACCCCCAATCCTTCTCTAATAACAGGGTCTACATTATTAAAAGTACCCTGATTAGATACTGTGCCTCCAGAAACTAAAGTTTGTATATTACTTAAATAAATTTGATGTAATGCCGGAGCCCTAAAACCTGTACTGTACGAACCTCTAATGGCTCCATTGTCACCAAGTTTGTAACGACCATTAACTTTCCAAGATGTATTATCTCCAAAGTCACTAAAATCTTCATATCTAACAGCACCGCCAATTAAAAATTCATCTGAAACATCCCATGTTAGGTCAACATAAGCACCAATACTGCTTCTACCTTCACTTAAAGCATTTGAAGGCTGAAGACCAGGAAAAGATTGTGCTCCTCCTCCGAAATAAGATTCAGACTGCCCAGCATCAACTGTAAAGTTTTCATTTCTTGCCTCAAAACCAAATGCCAAGCCTAAGTCACCAAAACTTCTATTGATATCTAAATTACCAATTAAATTTCTAAAACCATATCCACCTGCATTAAAACGAGTAGGACTATCAGCTCCTAAATCAACATTTAAGGTATTTCCAATCGTATAATCAACAGTATTTATTCCAAAAGTTCCGCTTACATCAAAATTAAATTCACCCAATTGAAATTTTACACCCAAACCATCAATATTATCTACGATATCTGTCTCAAAAGTTGGTTGAAACCCTTGATAGGTTGAGCCAGCTTCATGTAAAAGATTAAATGGATCTGAAACCCAATATGGAGCTCTATATAAAGCAAAACTTTTACCATCTCTAATTGTAATTCCTGCAAAGGCATAAAATTCTCCTTTTCCATTTTTAAATGGAACACCAGCGTTAACCATAAAATCTACTTTTTGAAGATCTGGTTGACCAACTGTCATCCCTAAATTAGGATTTTGGCTTAACCATGTTCCCCAAGTAGGATCATTTGCTTGTACGCCAAACAAGCCATCAAAGCCAGGTTCACCTGCTCTATTGGTATGCTCTTGCTTATAAAAACCCAAAGTGTAATTCAAAAACCCTCCACCTTCAATATCAATTGAAGAATTAAAGTCCGCGCCAAAATTAAATCCGTCACCTTCGGTTGTAACTCCTGAATTCACATTAATTGTTGAATTCTCAACACCCTTTTTTAAAACGATATTGATTACACCTGCTATAGCATCAGAACCATATTGTGCAGATGCTCCATCACGTAAAACTTCTACACGCTCAATGGCGGCAGTTGGAATACTTTTCATATCTGTTCCCACTTCACCTTTACCTGGAGTATCATTAATATAAACTAATGAACTTAAGTTTTTTCGTTTTCCATTTACTAAAACTAATGTTCTACTTGGACCTAAGTTTCTTAAATCTGCAGGGTCAAAGTGAGCAGTTGCATCAGAAATTGTTTGATTTGATGAATTATAAGACGGTATTTTATAAGTCAACATTTGATCAACGGTTACTTGTCCACTGCTAACCAACTCTTTTGCACTTACATTATCAATGGGTACTGGTGAGTCTAAAATAGTTCTAGGTTTAGCTCTGTTACCAACTATAACAACTTCATCTAAACCTACACCACCCTCATCTAAAGAAATACTAACTTTACTTTCAGAAGTGACATTAATTTCTTTAGTAGTAAAGCCAAGAGATGATACTACAATCGTTACTGGTAATTGATTAACGACTAAACTGAAATCACCATTTTGATCAGTTGTAGTTCCATTAGAAGTTCCTTTTTCTATAACATTTGCAAAAGGAATAGGGTTACCGTTAGCATCAGTTACTGTTCCACTAACTGTTTGCGCAATAATCCCTAAGGGAAGCATAAACAGCAAGAAAAAAATTGCTTTTTTAAATAGTAATGTTAGTTTCATATATTTAAATTAATTAGTTAGAAGTATAACAAAGATTGTAAAAAAAAGTTATAAATCAATTTTTCAAGTGCTTTTTAAAATATAAAGTATTTAAAAAGATAAGCTCTTTTAACCTATTTTTAACAACAAAAACAAGGGTTTAGCACTATGTTTGCTTTCCTGTAAAAAATAATTTAGTATTGCATAAATTTTTTTAAAAGTATGGAAGAAACAGCTACAAGCGTTGATATTAGAGCGATTAATGAAAAAATAGAAAAAGAAAGTGCTTTTGTAGATTTATTAAACCTTGAAATGAACAAGGTAATTGTTGGCCAAAAGCATATGGTTGAACGATTATTAATAGGTCTTTTGGGCAATGGGCATATACTTTTAGAAGGTGTTCCTGGCTTAGCAAAGACGCTAGCAATTAATACATTATCTAAGGCCGTGAAAGGTTCTTTTAGTAGAATACAATTTACGCCTGACTTACTACCTGCCGATGTTGTTGGTACCATGATTTATAATATGAAAGAGAATGATTTCTCAATTAAGAAAGGGCCAATTTTTGCAAATTTTGTATTAGCTGATGAGATCAACCGTGCTCCTGCTAAGGTTCAATCGGCATTGTTAGAAGCTATGCAAGAACATCAGGTGACTATTGGAGATACATCATTTCAATTAGATCAACCATTCTTAGTTATGGCCACACAGAATCCAATTGAACAAGAAGGAACGTATCCTCTACCTGAAGCACAGGTTGATAGGTTTATGTTAAAAACGGTTATTGATTACCCTAAGCATGCCGAAGAACAATTAATTATGCGAAACAACTTAAGAGGAAGTTTCGAAAAAGTAAATGCTGTAGTTGATCTTAAGCAAATTTTAAGTGCTAGAAATGCTGTTCAAGAAGTATATATGGATGAAAAAATAGAGAAATATATACTTGATATCATTTTTGCAACACGCTACCCCGAAGATTTTAGATTACCTGAGTTAAGTCCACTAATCGGTTTTGGTGCTTCACCTCGTGGTAGTATCAATTTGGCAATGGCTTCAAAATGTTATGCATTTATTAAGCGTAGAGGTTACGTAATACCAGAGGATGTACGTGCTGTTGTTCATGATGTTTTACGTCACAGAATAGGTGTTACTTACGAGGCCGAAGCTGAAAATGTAACTTCAGTAGATATTATCAATAAAATTGTTAATCAAGTAGAAGTACCTTAATCTTTACTGTCATTCCTGCCAAAGTATCAGGAACCCTTTTAACTACTCAAATTTAAGATTTCGTAGATTCGAAATGACAATTAAAGAAAATGGATACCAAAGAAATACTTAAGAAAGTTCGTAAAATAGAAATTAAGACACGTCGCTTGTCTGATCACATATTTTCGGGTGAATATCATAGCTCTTTTAAAGGACGAGGTATGACCTTTTCTGAAGTTCGTCAGTATCAATATGGTGACGATATTAGAAGTATTGATTGGAATGTTACTGCTCGCTATAATGAACCTTATGTGAAAGTTTTTGAGGAAGAGCGTGAGTTAACAATGGTATTAATGGTAGATGTAAGTAGTTCTGAGCTATTTGGTACCACACAGCAATTTAAACGAGAAACTATTACAGAAATAAGCGCAACACTAGCTTTTTCTGCCATACAAAATAATGATAAAGTTGGCTTATTATTATTTTCTGATGACATTGAATTATTTATACCTCCTAAAAAAGGTAAAACTCATGTTTTAAGGATTATTAGAGAATTAATTGAGTTTAAACCGAAAAGTAAGAAAACAAATATTGAACAGGCTCTAAGGTATTTATCGAATGTAATGAAAAAGAAGGCAATAGTTTTTGTACTGTCTGATTTTATGGATGAAGGTTACGATAACGCTTTAAAAATAGTTGGTAGAAAGCATGATGTAACAGGTATTAGAGTCTATGACAAATATGAAGAAGAGATTCCAAAATTAGGAATGGTACCAATGTTAGACGCAGAAACTGGCAAAACTATTTTAGTAAATACAAATTCTAAGCAAGTAAGAACAAATTATAAAGCTCATTATTTAAAAACTGTTGACTATTATCAAAATACATTTACTAGGAGCGGTTCAGGAACAATTAGCACGAGAATTGATGAAAGCTATGTTAAAAAATTACTCAGTTATTTTAAACGTAAAGGAGCTTAGTTTCGACGAAGATTAAATGAAAATATTTTTACTACATATAACCTTCTTTTTCAGCTTTATAAGCTTTGCACAAGATTTACCTAAAGTCAAAGCCGAAGTAGACACTACAAAAATTAGAATTGGCGAGAGTATCAATTATCAAATTACTGTAGAAAATGCGGATAAAGGAGTTGTATTTCCGGAATTACAATTAGATAGTTTAGGTAGAGTAGAAGTAGTTGAATCTTTACCAATAGATACTTTAAAAGAAAAATTAATTAAAAAATATGTACTAACTAGTTTTGATAGTGGTAGATATAAAATACCGGAACAACGTATATTAATTTGGACACAAGAATATTTAACAGATTCTCTAATTATAGAGGTTACAACTGTGGCTGTTGATACAACAAAACAGGCTATGTTTCCTATAAAGGCAATTCAAAATGAACCTTATACTTTTGAGGACTTTAAAAAATATTTATGGTGGTTATTAGGAGCTTTACTACTTATAGCAATTATCTTATATTTTGTTTTCAGAAAGAAAGAAACTATTGAGGAAATCGAAGCTCGAATACCACCATATCAATTGGCATTACAAAGGTTGAATGAATTAGATGGCAAACAGTTATGGCAGAAGAATAAGATCAAACAGTATTATGTAGAGCTTACTGATATTGTAAGAACATATATAGAACGCGAATTGAAGATTCCAGCCTTAGAATCAACAACCGATGAATTAATGGAAACTATTGGAGATTTCAATACTTCAAGTTCATTAAACATTCCAAAAGAGACAGTAGATAAATTAAATAATTTATTAAAAGATGCTGATTTAGTGAAGTTTGCCAAGTTTAAACCACTTGCAAACGATATTGAATTACATAGAAATAGTGCAGGTGAAATAATAGACGAGTTACATCCTAAAGTAAATGTAGATGAAGATGAAGCTGTGGAATAATTTAGAATTTACAAATCCAGAATTATTATGGCTGTTATTGTTAATACCAGCTTTAGCGATGTGGTATTTTTTTAGCCGTAAAAAAGATGCTGCCAGGTTAACAATGGCAAGCACAAAAGGGTTTGCCCAGCAATCAATAATAGCAAAACTAAAACCACTACTATATGTATTGCGCTTATTAGCTTTAACAGGATTGATTCTTGCACTAGCAAGACCAAGAAATGTAGAGGTAAGTAAACGAACTAAAACCACACGAGGTATTGATATTGTCATGGCAATAGATGTTTCGGCAAGTATGCTAGCAAAAGACCTAAAGCCAAATCGTCTCGAAGCTCTAAAAGATGTTGCTAATAATTTCATCAATAAGCGTCCAAATGATAGAATTGGCATCGTGGTTTATGCAGGTGAAAGTTTTACGCAAACACCAATTACAAGCGATAAACGTATTGTAAAAAATACTGTTCGTAAAATTAAATGGGGAGACCTTGAAGGCGGAACTGCCATTGGCATGGGATTGGGTTCTGCAGTAAATCGATTGAAAGAAAGTAAAGCAAAGAGCAAGGTTATTATTTTATTAACGGACGGAGTAAATAATGCTGGATTTGTTGACCCCAAAACAGCAACCGAATTGGCAAAAGAACTTGGGATTAAGGTTTATACAATTGGACTCGGAACCAATGGTACTGCTCTTTTTCCTTATGCACGTGATGCCTCTGGCGGATTACTTTTTAGAAACGCACCTGTTGAGATAGATGAAGGTTTACTAAAGTTTATTGCAAATGAGACTGAGGGCGAATATTTTAGAGCTACAGATAATAAGAAACTAGCATCTATCTATGATGAAATCAACAAATTAGAAAAAACAGAAATAGAAGAATTTAAGTATTATAATTATCAAGAACGTTATAGACCTTTAGTGTTATTGGCTGGTTTTTTAGTATTGTTTGAAATGGCATTGCGTTTTACAATATTTAGAAGTTTTATATAATGTATCAATTAGAAGAACAAAAATATTTTATCTATTTCGTAGCTATTGCTGCGCTACTAGTTGCATTTTTGCTAGTTGCTTTATGGAAACGGAATAAACAAAAGAAATTTGCTGATATTTCTTTGTTAGAAAGATTGAGCCCTGAGACTTCTGCTTTTAAATCTGTTTTAAAAATTTTAACGATAGCTGCTGCATTATCTTTTTTAATTATCGCACTTGTCAATCCCAAAATGGGGACAAAATTGAAAACGGTAAAGCGCCAAGGGGTTGATATTGTTTTTGCTTTAGATGTTTCGAGAAGTATGCTAGCAGAAGATATAGCACCCAATAGATTGGAAAAATCTAAACAGTTAATTTCTAAAATTGTAGATAAACTTGGTAGTGATCGTGTTGGTATTATCATTTATGCTGGTAATGCTTATCCTCTATTGCCCATTACTACAGATCATGCTGCGGCTAAGATGTTTCTTCAAAACGCGAACCCAGATATGGTGTCTTCGCAAGGAACAGCCATTAACGAAGCATTGAAATTAGCAAAAAGCTATTTTGATGATGATGAACAAACTAACCGTTATCTGTTTGTAATTTCTGATGGCGAAGATCATGAAGAAAATGTTAAATATATTGCAGATGAAACTACCGAGGAGGGAATTAAAATTTATACAATTGGTGTAGGTACTGCTAAGGGAGATCCTATTCCGCTTAGAAGAGATGGTGTATTTATAGGCCATAAAAAAGATAGAGAAGGAGAGGTGGTGATTACCCAATTGAACGATAAAACCCTAAAAACCATTGCATCAGATGGTAAAGGTGAATATCTTTACGGAAATAATACAGCTAAAACGGTTGATTATATAGATGAATTATTGTTAGCTGCTGATAAAAAAGAATTTGAAACGAAGCAGTTTTCAGATTTCAAAGATCAGTTTCAATGGTTTATAGGTTTAGGGATTTTATTTTTAGTATTAGATACTTTAATGTTTAATAAAAAGACAAAATGGATTCAGCAATTGAATTTATTTAATGATAAAAAAATAGAATAATGAGATTACTTGCTATAATTTTTATGTTGATTTCATCAATAGGCTTTGCTCAACAGAAGAATAAAAAACCAGCAACTGAACAACCTGAAAAGAAAATTTTTAGGGATGGCAACGATTTCTACAATCAGAATAATTTTGTAGATGCAGAAGTTCAATATAAAAAAGCTTTAGAGCTAAATCCTAATTACGAAAAAGCTAATTATAATTTGGGTAACGCAATTTATCAGCAAAATAGATTTAAAGAAGCGGTACCAATATATGACCTGGTTACTAAAACTACCGAAGATAAGTTGACTAAAGCTGAGAATTATCATAACATTGGTAATTCGATGATGAAAGAAAAGGATTATGATAAAGCCATAGAGGCCTATAAAAATGCGTTGCGGAATAACTCTAAAGATGATGAAACACGTTATAATTTAGCATTGGCTCAAAAACTAAGAAAAAAGGAAGCTGATAATAAAAAAGACGATAAAAATAATAAAGACAAGAACAACAAGGATAAAGAAGATAAAGACAAAAAGGATAATAAAGACCAAAATAAAGATAAGAACGACCAAGGAGATAAGGATAAAGACAAAAAAGGAGACGACAACAAAGATCAAAACAAGAACGAAGGAGAAAAGGATAAGAAAAAACAAGAACAGCAGCAGAAGCCACAGCAAAATAAATTGTCTCAACAACAAATTAAGCAGTTGTTAGAGGCAATGAATAATGAAGAGAATAAAACGCAAAAGAAGATCAATGCCAAAAAGGCTAAGGGGCGAAAAATAAAACAAGAAAAAGACTGGTAATGAATTTAAATCAGGTAACAATACCATCATTAGATGTGTATAAATCAACTGAGTTTTACAAAACCTTGGGGTTAAAACTTATAGTTGATGCGTTGCCGCGCTATGTTCGTTTTGAATGTCCAGATGGAGATTCAACCTTTTCGATTCATTTAGTTGAAAATTTGCCCAAAGGTGAAGGACCATCTATTTATTTTGAAGATGAAGACTTAGATAAAACAGTTGAAAATTTGGTAGTTAAAGGATTGCAATTTGACGAATTACCAAATGACAAACCATGGGGTTGGCGAGAAGCAAGATTAAAAGACGCTGATAATAATCAAATAATTATTTTTAACGGTGGTACATATCGAAAAAACCCACCTTGGCGTGTTTAAAAAGAATAGATAATGAAGAATGTTTATGCAGTAATACTACTATTATTTTTTACTCCACTTATTTTTGCGCAAGACGTGGAATTTAATGCAAAGGTGAGCAAAAATAGACTTGGTCTAAACGAACGCTTGCGTATTACGTTTTCTATTAATAAGCAAGGTGTAGATGATTTTAAACCGCCAAATTTTAAAAATTTTAAAGTAATTGCAGGCCCAATGACATCTACCAATTTTTCGTATGTAAATGGCAAACAATCCTTTGAACAATCTTATAGCTATACTTTAGAACCAAAAAAACAAGGAACATATACTATACAATCGGCTACTGCTAAATATAACGGTAAAACATTAGGAACAAATCCTGTAAAAGTTACAGTAACTAAAGCTGTCGAAATTCCTAAAGATCCTAATGATCCACGTTACGTAGCGTCGCAAAATATTCACCTAGTTGCTGAAGTTTCTAATTCCAACCCATTCGTTGGCGAAAGTATTTCTTTGGTTTATAAATTGTATGTAGATGTAAACAGTGTCTCCGTGCGTAATACACGAGAAATCGAGTCACCAACATTTAATGGTTTTTGGAATCAGAATATAGAAGTTAATGGGTTAGGAGCTAAAGATGGTAGATATCAAGGGAAACAAGTTCGTTATGTTATAGTTAAGAAAACAGTATTAATTCCTCAAAAATCTGGAAAATTGACCATTGATCCTATGGAGATGGAAATTGCTGCTGGAGTACCGATTGGTCGTAGAGATCTTTTTGGTAACATGATCACTAAAAACACAAATTATACTGTTTCTACGGGGAAAAGAACGATTAATGTTAAATCACTTCCTTTAGACGGAAAACCTATAGATTTTTCTGGCGCAGTTGGTGATTTCGACTTTATGGTTACAACTAGCAAGGATCTTTTAAGAGCTAATGAATCTGCTCAAATTAAGGTACAAGTTTCAGGCAAAGGAAACCTTAAACTCATTGATTTACCCAGTATTGAAACGCCAAACGGATTGGAACGTTATGAGCCTGAGCATAAAGAAAGTATTAGAACTAACCTTAACGGATTGAGCGGTAAAGTTTATGACCAATATACTGTTGTGCCACAATTTAGAGGTAAATATAAAATTCCGCCAGTTTCATTCTCTTATTTTAGTATAAAAGACAAAATTTATAAGACCATTACATCAGATGCGATTGTCTTAGATGTTCCACAGGGTAAAACTCCAACAGCTGAAGAAAATACGACTTCTGTTAAAAGAGATGTTGTTAGTTCTGGTAATGATATAAGGTACATTAGTAACAACGCTACTTTTGAGTCTACCAAGAAGAAAGATGATTTTTTTGGATCTAACCTCTTTTATGCGTTATTGATTTTACCACTGTTTTCGATTCCTTTAGGAATTTTTATAGGAAAGAAAAAACGAGAACGCGATAGCGATATAGTAGGAAATAAGCGAAGGAAAGCTGATCGCTTGGCTCGAAAATATTTGTTTGAAGCAAAAAAGCAATTAGGTAATAAAGAAGAATTTTATGTGGCTTTAGAAAAAGCACTGCATAATTACTTAAAGGCAAAATTACAGGTTGAAACAACAGATATTAGTCAGGATAAGATTTCAGAAATACTAAGAGATAGATCCGTCGATCAATCTACAATCATAGAATTTTTAAAAGTTTTAGATAATTGCGATTACGCACGTTACACACCAACAACAAATGTAATGATGCAAGAAGACTATAATAAAGCAAAAGGAGTAATCACTAAAATTGATAAACAGTTATAAAGAGTATCGTTAGTTTAATATGAAGAACATCTTAATCATAACATTTCTGATTTTTTCTAGCTTTCTAAATGGACAAGAAGTAGATAGTTTGTTTACCCAAGCTAACAAATTATATCAGCAAGAAAAATATAGTGAAGCCTTAACAGTTTATAAGCAAATTGAAGAGAAAGAATTACAATCAGATGATTTGTATTATAATATGGCAAATGCATATTATAAGATGAATCAAGTTGCTCCAGCTATTTATTACTACGAAAAAGTCTTGAAATTAAACCCTATAAACTCCGATGCTAAATATAATCTTGGTTTTGCTAAAAGAATGGCAATAGATAATATTGAAGCTTTACCTAAAACCATTGGGCAGCGATTTTCTGAGGGAATTATTCAAAAGTTAACTTATAATACTTGGGCTTGGATCGCTGTTGTTTTATCTATTTTATTTGCTGTTTTATTTTTATTATATCATTTTTCTTACAGTTCAAATTATAAACGCTTTTACTTTGTTTCAAGTATTGTGAGTGCAGTATTGGTTTTAATATTTGTTGTCTTTGCTTATAGTAATTATGATTATGTACAGCGAGACAAGTCAGCTATTATTTTTGTTCAACAAACTGAAGTGAGGAGCGCACCTGCGAATTCTAGTGAAGTAAGTTTTGAATTACACGAAGGTACCAAAGTACAATTGCTAGAAGATTTAGACGATTGGAGAAAAATTAAAATTGCCGATGGTAAAGTTGGTTGGATTCACTCAGATGATTTGAAAGAACTATAACGAACTTACTTGAGGCAAACTGGTAAAATCTCATTTTTCATCAAACGATACTTGTCAATTTCTTTTTCAGATAATTCTTTAGAATAATTTACCTCATTTACTTTAAACCCAACTGATCGTAATCGATCAAAGTAATCATCGCCATATACACGTACATGATCATATTGCCCAAAATGTTTTGCGCGTTCTTCAGGAGATGTAATACTAAAATCTTCGTAAGTAGTTTCTCTTGAATAATCTTGCGGAATTTGAAATATACCAAAACCACCCTTTTTTAATACTCTATAAAGCTCTTGCATAGCTTTAGTATCATCTTCAATATGTTCTAAAACATGATTACAAAAGATAATATCAAACTCATTATCCTTAAAAGGAAGGTGACATATATCTGCTTTTACATCAACAATAGGCGAATAGAGATCTGCTGTAATTAGATCAATATGATTTAACTTTTTAAAACGATCTAAAAAACATTGCTCTGGAGCCATGTGTAATACTTTCTTTGAGTTAGAAGTATCAAAAAAATCTGTTTCATTTTTAAGATAAAGCCAAAGTAAACGATGCCTTTCTAAAGAAAGTGTACTAGGTGATAATACATTTGGTCGTTGAGTAGCATATCCGTAGGGTAAAAATTTTCGAAAACTTTTACCATCTATAGGATCTGTATAGTTTGATCCTTTTAAGTAAAATGCTAATAATGGACGTACCCAGTAACTAATTTTAATTAAAAAAGGGCGCGGAATAGTATTGAGTATGTATTTAAATAGTTTCAAAGAATACTATTTATAATCTTCACGAACAGGACAAAAAGTATCAGCTATTTTGCAATCGGTTAAAGCTTTAGCACTATGCTTCGCATTGCTCGGAATGATTGCGATCATACCAGGTTTTAAAATGGTTGTTTCGCCTTCAATGGTCATTTCTAGTTCACCTTCCATCACTTGACTAGTCTGTTCGTGTATATGAGAATGTTCTGGTAATACAGCACCTTCATCAAGTGAGACAAAGCCTAAAGTAAAGTTTTCAGCATGTACAAAGCGAGCTCTAATTCCTTTAATTATTTCTTTAGACGATATTGTGGTTATATCTTTAAACATTTTATAGCGCTAATTCTGTTTGACGAAATTCTTTCTCTTCATCACTTTTAATACCTAAAGCTTCATAGATATAAGCAAATGTAGAAAGAAGTTCAGGCTTTCCATTAACAATGGCCACATCGTGTTCAAAATGCGCTGATGGTTTCCCGTCAAGGGTTAATATCGTCCAACCATCTTTGAGTTGTTTGATTTTATGAGTACCTTGATTGATCATAGGCTCTATAGCAACGACCATTCCTTCTTTAAATTTTTTACCTTGTCCTCGCCTGCCATAATTAGGCATTTCTGGATCTTCGTGCATTTTTCTACCTAATCCGTGACCAACTAATTCACGAACTACACCATAACCGTGAGCTTCACAATAATTTTGAATTGCAAAGCCTACATCACCAACGCGATTACCAGCTTTATATTCACGAATGCCAACATATAAACTTTCTTTGGTAATTCTAAGTAATTTTTTAGTTTCTTCATCCACTTCGCCTACTTCAAAAGTATAAGCATGATCACCATAGAAATTATTCTTAATTGTACCACAATCTATTGAGATTATGTCACCATTTTCTAGTGGCTTATTATTTGGAATACCGTGAACTACCTGTGCATTTGGGCTCATACAAAGTGTATTCGGAAAATCATATAATCCTAAAAAACCTGGTACAGCATCATGATCTCGAATGAATTCTTCAGCTAATTTATCTAACCGTAAAGTAGTAACGCCAGGTTGAACTTCTTTAGCGAGCATACCCAATGTTTTAGAAACTATTAGAGCACTTTCGCGCATTAATTCTATTTCTTCTCTAGTCTTTGTTTTGATCATATTAGCTAATTAAAAACGCCAAAAACCCTTCTTTTTTTTGTTAGCACTAGCTGGAGCTGGGCTCCCTTTAATTTTCTGATAAATTTCTCCCCAACTTAGCATGCCACCTATGTTTCGATCATCTATAAAGATATCTGCATTGATTTTTCTACTAACCTTTCCTTCAAAATTTTCTTCAGGATAATTCTTATTTACTGCATAAAATTCAATGCCATTTTTTTTACAAAAATCTACAGCCTCTTGTAATTTAGAACCATTTCTGTAAGTCCAAAGTATAAGACGGTGACCGTCTTTTTTTAATTCTTTTAATGTTTCAAATGCAAATATTTTCGGATCACCAATTTCTGGGTAAGCATCTTCTACAATAGTTCCGTCAAAATCTACCGCAATAATCAAATGATCTTTTGGCAACATATTCCTTCCTTTTTTAATTTTTGCAAATTTAGTATTTTAAAGTTTATTCTACGGCGTATGAATGACTGTATGATTTTCCACTAAAAATCTTAAGTAAATCTTTCTCTAAACTTTTTTTAGGTTTTTCGACATAACGAGCAATTTCTTTACCGCCTTTATAGAAGATTAGAGTAGGTGTTCTTTTAATATTAAAACCTTCTTGTAGATTATTTGGGGTTTTCTTTACTCTGTTTAATGCTACTATTTCTAAATTATTTTCGTCAAAATTAATTGCTTCTAATATTTTATAAAGTTGAGGAATTTCTCTATGACTATCGTGACACCAAACAGACATAAAAGCTTTTATCTTAATACCTTCTTTATGTTTTTCTAATTTTTCTATTATTTTTTTATCTAGGTTGTAGGTATTATAACTTTCATTAAACCATTTAACATGAGGTTCAGCTATAAAATCCTTTTTGGTTTTAACACCTATATGATTAGCTCTATTTTGAGTTATCGTTTCTTTTTCTTGAGCTGAAATTGCTAAAGGCAATAAGAATATTATTAATAATAGTTTTTTCATAATAAAGAATCTTCATTCATTATTTTTGGTTTTTCAACACCTATCAATTCTAGAATAGTAGGAGCAATGTTTGCCAAAATACCACTTTTTACTGATTTTATATTTTTATCTATCAAGATTATAGGCACTGGATTGGTCGTATGTGCTGTGTTTGGTGAACCGTCCCCATTAATCATTACATCACTATTGCCATGATCAGCAATGATTATGCCAGTGTAATCATTTTTTAGAGAGGAGTTTATAATTTTTTCTATGCAAGAATCAACAGTCTCAGCAGCAATAACTGCGGCATCAAAATCACCTGTATGACCAACCATATCTGTATTTGCAAAGTTGAGACAAATAAAATCAGCTTCTTGTTTTTCTAATTCAGGTAAAATAGACTCAGTAATATCATTTGCACTCATCTCTGGTTGCATATCGTAAGTTGCAACTTTTGGAGAAGGACAGAGTAAACGTTTTTCACCATCGAACTCTTTTTCTCGACCCCCTGAAAAGAAAAATGTTACATGCGGATATTTCTCTGTTTCAGCAATTCTAATTTGTTTTTTACCGTGCCTGGATAGTACTTCACCTAATGTGTCACTTAGATCTTCTTTAGGAAAGATAACCTTTATATTTTTAAAACTATCATCATAATTAGTCATGGTTACATAATGCAACTTGAGTTTATGCATATTTTGCTCATGAAAATTTTCTTGAGATAATGCTTCGGTTAATTGACGTCCTCTATCTGTTCTAAAGTTGAAGAAAATAACAACATCGTCTTTTTTTATGGTTGTATAATTACCATTATCATCTAAGACTAGAATAGGTTTAATAAATTCGTCGGTAACACCATCACCATAGCTTTCTTGAATTGCTTTTACAGGGTCTAAGGACTCTTTACCAATTCCATTTACCAATAAATCATAAGCTAGTTTTACGCGTTCCCAACGCTTGTCTCTATCCATGGCATAATAACGACCAATAACAGTAGCTAATTTACTTTTATGCTTGGGCAGAAAACTTTGCAAATCTTTGATAAACTCTTTGCCAGATTTTGGATCTACATCTCTTCCATCTGTAAACGCGTGAACACAACTTTGTAAACCAGCTGAATTCGCAGCTTCTATTAAACCTTTTAAATGATTTATATGTGAATGTACACCCCCGTCAGAAACCAGCCCTAAAAAGTGAACATTTTTATTATTCTTTTTAGCGTAATTAAAAGCATCTAGCAAGACTTTTTCTTTTGCTAGGCTACCATTTTTTGTAGCAAGATTAATTTTTGCAAGCTCTTGATAAACAATTCGACCAGCTCCAAGATTCATGTGCCCAACTTCGCTATTACCCATTTGCCCTTCAGGAAGTCCAACATGTAAACCATCTGTTCTTAAAATAGCGTTAGGATATTTTTTATACAAAGAATCAATAAAAGGAGTATTAGCTTTGTCTATAGCTGAAACTTCAGGGTTTTCTGCAATACCCCATCCGTCAAGAATAATTAGAATAACTTTTTTTTGCATTAAATAGAACTTCAAAATAGTTTCGGATGTAAAAGTACTAAAGTTAAAAATTGTTCTTAGTTCGTAGACTAATTTATCTTCAATAAATATTCTTCTTTAACATAATTAACAATTTGTTTTGTTAAGGTTAAAGTTGGGTTAAACAGTGTTAAATCACGTAACATAAGTAGTATTATTCTCGTCTTTTACTATATAAACTTAAACACCTAATTATTATGAAAAAACTAATTTTATCATCAGCGTTAGCCTTAGGGTTAGTAACCGCTGTAAACGCAGCTCCATTAACTACTACTAATGATTTTGTATCAATAGAAGAGGTAACAACTTCTTATAATACAGAAGTAAGTACTTTTTGTAAATTGATTACTAAGGGAGATTTTGAAGCTGTAAAAAGCATGGTTGTGGCTGGAACGGACATTAATAGAAAATCTAAAGGCATGACTCCTTTAATGTATGCAGCTCGCTACAATAGAACAGAAATTGTTGAATTATTGATTGCTAATGGTGCAGACCTTAAAATAAGATCTGACAAAGGTTACACAGCTTTAAAATATGCAAAGATTTCTAAGGCACATGACACCTATAAATTAATTTCTGAAGCATTAGATGCTAAGAAGAAAAAGAGAAAGAAAAGAAAGTAATATTTAGTGTTGTTTTGAACAAAGTGGAGATTTAAAAATAATCTTCACTTTGTTCATCATAGCACATTATTTACGATACTTACGAATAGCTTCTCTAATTTTCTCAATTCGATTTTCAGGATCGGGATGTGTACTTTGAAACTCAGGTACTCGATTTGGACCTGCAGCTGCTTTTAAGATTTGCATTACGCCGACCATTTCTTCAGGCTGATAGCCAGCATCTATCATAAATTTTACACCAAGGTCATCACTTTCTAGCTCGTCACCTCGGCCATACTTCATATTAACTACATTAGCAATCATTGCTGCCATTTGCCCAGTTTCACCGCCGCCGCCGACCATAACGCCTGATAAGATTCCCTGAGTTAACCCCTGTTTTGCCATTCTAGCTGCTGAATGACGACCAACTACATGGCCAATTTCATGACCAAGAACTCCGGCTAACTGATCTTCATTTTCTAATTTAGAAAAAAGAGCATAAGTTATAAATATCTGTCCACCAGGTAATGCAAAAGCATTAATAGCTTTCGGGTCACGTAGCAAATGGAAATCATAGCGATAAGGTGTCTGCCTAGCAATACTATTATTTACCAATTTTTGTCCAATTTTATCTACTAAATCTTGTGCTGCTTGATCTGGATATAATCCACCATGTTGCTGTGCCATTTGAGGAGCACTTTTTAACCCTAAAGCAATCTCTTGTTCCTCAGTAATGTTAATACTCTGTTTTGCTCCAGTATAAGGGTTTGTCGTTCTATTAGAATAATATTTAAAAAGGGAAAATAAGACAATACCAGCCCCAATGAGTAATCTAATCTTAAAACCGCCGCTTCTTCTCATGATTTCAATTTTTTGTAATTAATGAATGCTAAAGATAAGAATATTTTGATTTCTAAAACTGAAGATAGAATCCTACATAACAATATCATTCTTCCATTCGTAAGGTTTAGGTATATCAGTATCGTTTATAAGTTGGCGGATATCAATTTCAATACCTCTACTCATATCTGTTATTGGAATATCGTTAGGACCACCTTCAAAAGGATTCTCAGTATTTTCTCCAATAGCCTCCATAGTATGGAATACCCATCCAATCAATGCACTAAAAGGGATAGAAAACCAAACAAAGTGCCTTCCGATAAATAACTCTATTTTCTGAGAAATTTCAAAATAAGCTGGATTTTCAGTTAAATATTCTACTATTTCTAAACCTATAGCTTGAAATTCACTCATAATGGCATAAGGGACTAAGAGAACAAAAACCCACATAAAAATATAATTAAGTGTAGCGAATTGCCTCGGGTAAGGGAAATTTTTAATACGTTCACTTTTGCCTTGCAACGTGTAAAATTCAGTAAGCATACTATTCATTTCCATATGGCGAAAATCTTCAATGTAACCTTGTTGTTTTAGTTCACGTAAACGACGAGATTGAATACCTAATATTTGAGAGGCCTGATTGCCTTTAGCAAACAGTTCTTTATATTCTTTTTCAGAAATATAGTCTTTGATGACGTTTTCAATTGGAATTTCATCTTCACAAACGAGAAATTGTGATTCTCTAAATTCTTTATTGGATTTACTATTTTTTAAATGTGACTCCCAAGGTTTATCCTTTCTCAATTGATAACGTAAAGCTGTTAACCAGGCTACATGTCGGTGAACTAATTCTTTATGAATATTTTGTAATTCTAAATCTGATATTTTTTTCTCAGCATGATCATTTGTTATAAAATCTTTCACCATAATTGTCCAAGAACGAGACGCGTTAACAATACCTCCCCAGATTTTTCTAGCCTCCCATAAACGATCGTACGATGCATTATTTTTAAAAGAAACAATAAAAGCTACGGCTGTACCAAGTACACCAAGAGGTAACCAAGGAATATGGAGCCATTTCCAACGAAAAATTTCGAATAAAAAAACTGGAATTGTAGCTAATAAAAGGAATAACCAAATGTATCGTCGGGTCCATCTTATGACTCCTCTAATAGGAAATATTCGTTTTGTATACATATGTTGATTTTAAATCGAAATATACAAAAAACTAAAATCAAAAAATTAGTAATTCAGTAGCTCATCTAATTTTGTCCTTACCTTTTCGGTTGAAGGAATCATCGTTTCCTCTAGCGTTGAATTTAAAGGAATAGCGGGCATATTTTCACTACCAATGGTCATAACGGGTGCATCTAAATATTTGAAGCATTCCTCTTGAATTTTTCCCGCTAAGGCCATAGCAAAACTATTATTAGAAGGTTCTTCAGTAACGACTAAACATTTTCCTGTTTTTTTGACGGACTTGATTATGGTATCTTCGTCTAATGGAAATAGCGTACGTAAATCGATAATTTCTATTTGATCTCGCATGTCTCTGGTTGCATTATACGCCCAGTGCACTCCCATGCCATAAGTCACAATAGTTGCAGTTTCTATAGCTTCTTGTTGCCAAATTTCTTGCAATAACCATGCTTTGCCAAAAGGGAGTATATAATCTTCACTTGGTTCTAAAGAAGTAGCACCACTAGTGCCCTTAACTTTACTCCAATACAAACCTTTGTGTTCGAGAATTACTACTGGATTCGGATCATAATATGCCGCTTTCATTAAACCTTTTAAATCAGCTCCATTACTTGGGTAAGCTATTTTAATTCCGCGAATATTAGTTACTACACTTTCTACCGATGAAGAATGATAAGGTCCACCACTACCATAAGCACCAATAGGCACACGTAAGATCATCGAAACTGGCCATTTACCGTTTGAAAGATAGCAACTACGACTTACCTCGGTAAATAACTGATTCAAACCTGGCCAGATATAATCAGCAAATTGCACTTCTACAATAGGTTTTAATCCTACTGCGCTCATACCCACAGTAGAGCCTACAATAAATGCTTCTTGAATAGGTGTATTAAACACACGGTCGTCACCAAACTTTTGTGCTAAAGTTGCTGCTTCTCTGAAAACTCCACCTAACCTACCACCTACATCTTGTCCGTATAGTAGACATTCTTTGTGTTTCGCCATTAATTCTTCAATAGCAAATAACGCACAATCTACCATTACTATTTTTTCTCCTCCTTCAGGTGATCGTACACCAACTTCTTCTGTAATTGGAGTAGTAGCGAAGTCATGTGTAAATAAGTCCTCAGGTTTCGGATCTTCTGCTTTTAAGGCTTTTTTGTAGTCCGAAGCTACTTTCGCTTTAGCGGAAGCTACTATTTTTTCTAATTCTTTGGCTGAAAATCCATTCTCAATAAGTAACGCTTTTAATTTAGGATAAGGATCACGAGATCGGGCTTCATCAAGATCATCGCGATACCATTCCATGCGAACACCCGAAGTATGATGATTCAGTAATGGTACCTTAGCGTGAACTAAGAAAGGACGACGCTCTCTTCGTATTGTTTCAATAACTGATTGTAAAGTATTGTAACTTTCTTCAAAATCAGTTCCGTCTATAGAAATTGCTTCTAATCCATGAAAACCTGCTGCATATTCAGTGGCATTTTGAGCTCGGGTTTCTTCTTCGTTTGCAGAAATATCCCAACCATTATCTTGAACCAGATATAGAATAGGCATTTGCTTTAATGCTGCCATTTGAAATGCTTCTGCAATTTCGCCTTCAGTTACTGATGCATCTCCTAAAGAACAAACCGTAATTGGTAAATCATCTGATATTGAAGCACCTTCTAAAACAGAATTTTTTAAGCCTTGTTTTTCTAAATATTGCATGCCCATAGCAACACCAGTTGCGGGAATGGCTTGCATGCCAGTTGCAGAAGATTGATGCGGTATTTTTGGCTTATCAGCGTCCTTAAGACTCGGATGCGAATAATAAGTACGCCCTCCAGAAAACGGATCATCTCGTTTTGCCAAAATCTGCAACATCAAATCATAAGGCTGCATCCCAATCGATAATAAAATGGAATCGTCACGATAGTAAGGAAAAACATAATCTTGAGGGAGTAATTGCATTCCTAAGGCTATCTGAATAACTTCGTGCCCCCTAGAAGTTGCATGCACATACTTTGAGACTACTTTAAAATTCTCTTCGTACAATTCAGTCATTGCCTTTGCTGTACAAAGATGTGAAAAGGCTTGTTTTAGTATTTTTTTATTCATAGTTGTCATTCCTGCGGAAGCAGGAATCTATTTTCTGGATTCCGCATCAAGTGCGGAATGACAGTTAATTAAATTTTTCTATCAATAGCAAACTGCTCTAAATAATCTGCAACACGACGCACAAAACTTCCACCTAAGAAACCATCTACTACGCGATGATCGAATGACAAAGACAAATACATCATACTTCTAATAGCTATCTCATCACCTTTTTTGGTTTCAATAACTTCAGGTCTCTTCTTTATAATTCCTAAGGCAAGAATAGCTACTTCTGGTTGATTGATAATTGGTGTTCCCATAACACTTCCAAAAGTTCCTACATTAGAAATGGTGAATGTACTGGCCTGAATATCATCTGCTTTCAATTTATTTTCTCTTGCCTTTAAAGATAGTTTATTAACGTCTTTAGCTAGTTTTAATAAATCCTTTTGGTCAGCATTTCGCACTACTGGAACAATCAAATTTCCACTTGGTAAAGCAGTAGCCATACCAATATTGATGTCTTCTTTTATGATGATATTCTTACCATCTACTGAAGCGTTAATATTAGGAAAATCTTTAACTGCTTTTGCAACAGCTTCTACAAATAGTGGTGTAAATGTTAGTCGTTCACCATACTTTTCTTGAAATGCTTTTTTATTAGCATTACGCCATGCTACCAAATTAGTTAAATCAGCTTCTACATAAGCAGTAACATGTGGCGATGTGTGTTTAGAATAGACCATATGATCTGCAATCATTTGGCGCATTCTGTCCATTTCTACAATCTTACCTTTTCCTTTATCGAAAGTTAATTGAGGAATGCGATAAGCAGTAGGATCTTGAACAACTGGTAGTGCAAACTTATACGGCCTACCATCATCTATATATTGAAAAACATCACTTTTGCGTAACCGACCTTCATTTCCTGTTGCTGGAATTCGAGCTAATTCTTCAAAACTTATATGGTGCTCTTTAGCGATTTTTATAATTAATGGAGAAAAGAACGTGTTAGAATTTGAAACACTAAATTTCTCTGAAGATACAACTGAAATAGGCTTTGACTTTTTAGTTTTAACGGAAGGTTTTTCTACCTTCTTTTCAAACTTTTTAAGTTCTTTTTTAGTTGTTGAAGCTTCACCATTAGCTTTAATGATCGCAATAGTTTCACCTATTTTTATAACTTCATTAGCTTTAAATAAAATTTCTTCAACAACACCAGATACATTTGAAGGCACTTCAGAATCTACTTTGTCAGTAGCTACCTCCAAAAACATTTCGTCTTCTTCAATAGTATCGCCAACATTTTTAAACCATGTTATGATGGCAGCTTCGGTGATACTTTCACCCAATTTTGGCATTTTAAATTCAACTTTCGACATTTCTATTTTTTCATAAAATCTCTTATGGTGTTGTAAACACCTTTTTGTAACTTCATACTTTTCGGTACTTCTCTCAAAGGCTCAACTTCTCTTAAAGTCCCATTACATTCTTTTGGTAATTGCTGATATAATTGTGTGCCTTTTGTTTTCCATGCAATCATTTCGTCTGTTACTTCTTTCACAATTTTCGCCGGATTACCAACAACTAAACTTCGTTTTGGTATTGTGGTTTCTGCTTTTACAAAAGCCATTGCTCCAATAATACATTCATCACCAATTTCGGCATCATCCATAATAACAGTGTTCATTCCTATTAGGCAATTTCGACCCAAATTAGCTCCATGGATAATAGCACCATGACCAATATGTGCACTTTTTTTTAGTGTGATGGATTTTCCTGGAAACATATGAATTGTACAATTTTCTTGCACATTCACTCCATCCTCTAATATGATCTGTCCCCAATCACCTCGAATAGCAGCTCCAGGACCTATGTAACAATCTTTACCAATTATAACATTACCAGTTACCGCAGCTAATGGATGTACAAAACTGCTTTCGTGAACTACTGGTATATATCCTTGGAACTCGTAGATCATTTATTTAAACCGCTTCAAAGTTTCTTTAGTAAAATCACTCAACACCAAACGACCACTTATAGCGGCACGTTCTGCTAATAAAGTATCCCAATCTTCTGTGCCTTTCCAGAACATTTGTTTCATCTCTTTCATGGCTTCTGTATTGTAATTGCAAAGATTCTCTGCAAAAGTCTTTACAGCCTCATCTAATTCTTCAGTACTTTCATAAACATGTGTAAATAGACCTTTTTGTTTTGCCCATTCGGCCGGATAAAAACTATTCGCGTCTATTGCTATTTGCGACATTCCGCTTAGTCCTAATTTACGTTGTACTGCTGGACCAACTACAAAAGGACCAATGCCAACATTTAATTCACTGAGCTTAATCGCAGCAAATTTAGTAGCCATACAATAATCGGTTGCTGAAGCTAAACCTACACCACCACCAACGGTTTTTCCTTGAGCACGACCAACTATGAATTTAGGACATTTACGCATCGCATTAATTACATTGGCAAAACCTGAAAAGAATACTTTTCCGGTGGTTTCATCATTAATATTGATCAACTCCTTGAAACTCGCGCCTGCACAGAAAGTTCTTTCTCCGCCACTTTTTAAAACAATTACTTTAATATCGTTATTGCTTCCAGCATCAGTAATCGTTCGTGCTAATTCTGCTAATATATCTCCAGGTAAGGAGTTGTGTGCAGGATGAAAAAACTCAATGTATCCTACTTCGTTTTCTATTTCTAATTTTACATAAGGGTCACTCATATATTTTCTTTTGTCATTCCTGCGAAGGCAGGAATCTATTTTTACATTTTACTTTTCTAATGATTCCGCATCAAGTGCGGAATGACAAACTAAATCAATCCAAATTGTTCGAAATGATGGTTGTAATGCTTTCTATGGAACAAATTCCACTCATATTTATTAAGGTCGCCAAAAACAATGTTTTTTAATGTTGCCTCAGGATTCTTTTTGAAATAAACTTCAAAATCATCGTATGCTTCTAATAATTTTTGTTTAGCAGTTTCTAAACTGTCATACTTTAGCTCTTGCAGCTCCTTTTCTAAAACTTCGGGTGCTGCATGATTTCTAGGCATTGGATTATAATTGTACAGGGTATTATGAACTTTCTCCATAATTTTTTCTGGCGTAGAAAACTCAAAACCCTGTATCTCGCCCGAAGATATTCTTGTAGAATATTCTAAATGTTCGACCATATGTTGTGGTGTCATACTTCCCCAAAGAGGTTTAGTTTCTACCGTCAAATTATTTAAATAAGTTTTAATAGTTTGCCTATTAATATCAACAAAAGTCTCTTGCTTTTTCTGAACCATAGTTAATACAGTTGCTAGTGCTACCAATTCATCTTCAGCATCAAAAATTTCTGCAAACCATTTTACAATACCGCTTGGATGTTCTGCAGAAGCGACATCACGATCTATCTTTTGTTTACATGTCAATCGAACATAAATGGTATCATTATGATACAATGGTCGTAAGAAACGACATTCTTCTAAACCGTAATTTGCAGATACCGGTCCTTTATTCGGATACACAAATAATCCTGCTGCTGCTGATATAATAAAATATCCATGTGCAGTTCGTTTTTCAAAAATACTTCCATCTAAAGATGTGATATCTGTATGTGCATAGAAGTGATCCCAAGTCACATTAGCGAAACTGATAATATCCGCATCTGTAATGGTACGCTTATGCGTTTTCATTGACATTCCTGGCTCAATATCTTCCCAATGATATTTAAATGGATGCTGTTCTGCCTCTTTATAGTTGGCATTAGGCTGATAAATGCCTGTGATTTCTGTTAAGGTAGTTGGTGTGCCTTGAATTGCGGTTCGTTGTAAATAGTGCTTGATTCCACGCATACCTCCCATTTCTTCTCCGCCGCCAGCACGTCCCGGACCGCCATGTACCAAACTAGGCAAAGGCGAACCATGACCTGTACTTTCTTTGGCCATCTCACGATTTATCACCAAAATACGCCCATGATGACTAGCTGCATTCACTACATAATCTTTAGCAATTTTATCATCAAATGTTGCAATAGAAGACACTAAAGATCCTTTTCCCATTTGCGCTAATTGTACAGCTTCATCAAGGCTTTTATAAGGCATGATGGTACTTACTGGTCCGAAAGCTTCACGTTCATGAACAGCTGTACTTTTAAAAGGATTGTCAGCTCTCAATAAAATCGGGCTTATAAATGCACCTTTTGTAGCATCAGCGCCAATGGTATCTATTTTATCTAAATTACCGTAAACAATTTGAGCTTCTTTAGCAATATCTTGAACGGATTTTTTAACTTCATCAACTTGCTGTTTACTAATTAGTGAACCCATTCGCACTTCTTTCAATCGAGGATCACCAATGGTTACTTTATCCAAGGCTTTTCCTAAAGCGATTTGCACATCTTCGACTAAGCTTTCAGGAACAATAATTCTTCTAATGGCTGTACACTTCTGACCACATTTTACTGTCATTTCCTTGCGGACTTCTTTGATAAACAAGTCAAATTCTGGTGTTCCAGGTACTGCGTCTTCTCCTAAAATAGAAGCATTTAACGAATCAGCTTCCATGGTAAAAGGCACAGCTTCTTGTATAATTCTCGGATGTGCCTTTAATAAGCGACCTGTAGCAGCTGATCCTGTAAAGGTTACTACATCTTGAGATTCAACAGTATCCAAAATAGTTTTTACAGTACCGTTAATGATTTGCAAAGCCCCTTCTGGTATAATACCAGAATTAATAATCTCTTTTGCAACAACTTCTGCTAAATAAGATGATGATGGTGCTGGCAAAACAACTGCCGGAACGCCCGCCATCCAGTTAACTGCACATTTTTCTAACATTCCCCAAACGGGGAAATTAAAAGCGTTAATATGCACAGCAACACCTTTTTTAGGTACCATAATATGATGCGCCATGAAGCGACCGCCTCTTGATAAATCAATTGCGTCACCCTCAACATGAAAAGGTTGATTTGGGAATAGTTTTCTTAATGAAGCATTGGCAAAAAGATTACCAAAACCACCTTCAATATCGATCCAACTATCAATTTTGGTGGCTCCAGTTCTATAACTTAGCTCATAAAAGGCATCTTTTCTTTTTGTAAGGTATAATGCCAATTTTTTAAGCATATTACCACGCTCTTGATAGGTCATTTTTCGAAGTATTTCACCGCCCTTTGTCCTTCCATATTGAAGTATTTCTGGAATATCTAACCCTTCAATTGCTACACTAGTAAAAGGCTCGCCAGTAACAGCATCAAATACTGGAATGCCTTCTTCTTTACCTTCTGTCCAATTGCCTTGAACGTAATGTTGTATTTTTTTCATAATGTCTTTTTATGCCATTATTCGTAATATTCTTCCATTAATTTTTCCTTCTACACTTTTAACATACGCATCAACAATTTTACGCATAGGCACTGGTGTATTTCCAGGAAAATAATCTTTATATTTTTCGAAAGAGTCCTCAACCAAGTCAGAACACACTACGTTGACTCTTATTTTGTCTAACTCCAAAACAACCGCTTTTACAAAACTATGAATAGCACCATTAACCATTGCGGCACTTGTTGTCATATCTACAGGATCATCGGCTAATATTCCCGTCGATAAGGTTATTGAACCTCCCGGACTCAAATAGTTTCTACCAATTCTAACAGTATTGACTTGCCCCATTAATTTACTCTTAATACCTATATAGAAATCATCTTCAGAGAGATTTTTAAACTTATCCCACTTAGCATCACCGGCAATTGCAATTATAGCGTCCACTTTTCCAACCGTTTCAAACATGGATTTAATAGAGTTTGAATCAGAAAAGTCAACTTGTATATCGCCAGAATTTCTTCCAGCTATAAGCACTTCATGTTTTGCTGAAAGGCGTTCTGTAACTTTTTTACCTATGGTTCCGTTTCCTCCTATGATTAGTATCTTCATCTTTTAATTATTTATGGATTCCTGCCTACGCAGGAATGACGAATCGTTATAAATTTATATTTTCTATAATAGCCGCGTAACCTTGTCCAACTCCTACACACATTGTTATGAGAGCATACTTTTTGTTTTGTTCTTGTAATTCTAAAGCCGCTGAATAGGCTATTCTTGCTCCAGTAACACCTAACGGATGACCAATAGCAATTGATCCTCCATTTGGATTTAACCTTGAGTCGTGATCCGCTAATCCCCAAGCTCTTGTGCATGCTAAAGCTTGCGCTGCAAATGCTTCGTTAAGCTCAATAACATCCATATCGTCCATGGTCAGTCCGGCTTTAGCTAAAGCCTTGTTAGAGGCTTCAACCGGGCCAATACCCATAATTCTTGGCTCTACACCTACTACTGCAGAACTTACAATTCTTGCTAATGGATTTAGATTGTATTTTTTTACTGCATCTTCTGAAGCAACAATCGTTGCCGCAGCGCCATCATTGAGCCCTGATGAATTCCCTGCAGTGACGCTACCACCTTCTTTTTTAAAGGCAGCTCTTAATTTTGCTAACACTTCAATTGAAGTATTTGGCTTTACAAATTCATCTTTTGAAAAGATAATGGAATCTTTCTTGCGTTGAGGTATTTCAACAGTTACAATTTCTTTTGCTAAGCGTCCATTCTCTTGTGCTTTTGTTGCTTTCATTTGGCTCCAATGGGCAAATTTATCCTGATCTTCACGAGAAATATTGTATTTCTCTACCAAATTTTCTGCTGTATTCCCCATGCCGTCCGTGCCATATAATTCGTGCATTTTCGGGTTGATAAACCGCCACCCAAAACTCGAATCGTACATTTTAGAATCGTTACCAAAAGCACTTGATGGTTTTGCAATTACATATGGTCCGCGCGTCATATTCTCAACACCACCAGAAATAAAAAGATCACCATCACCAGCTTTAATCGCACGATTGGCATGTATAATTGCTGACAGTCCTGAACTACATAAACGATTCACTGTTTCACCTGGAACTGTAAAAGGTAAACCAGCCAGTAACGATGACATTCTAGCAACATTACGATTATCTTCACCAGCTTGATTGGCACAACCCATAAAGACATCATCATATGCCTCTTTAGGAATGTTAGAATTTCGCTCTACCAATTCCTTAATAACAATTGCTCCTAAGTCATCTGTACGAATAGCTGATAATGTGCCTTTATAATTTCCTATAGGTGTTCTAATTCCGTCTATTATATATGCTTCTTTCATATTAAAAATTGATTAATCAATTATTAATCATATTATCTATTTCTTTACTAATTTTAAGCCCAATGCTTCTCGCCTTAATGTATTTTTCGATAATGCTGCCATCTTGATGAGCCGCTTGACTTACAACATTTCTAAAAGCAACTGTATTATGTAGCTCTTCGAAAAACCTATTTATTTCTTCTTGACTTGTTTTTGTGTCTGCCAAAACCTGCCTATCTACAAATAAATTAGCTATCATTAAACTTCTATCTATATCGTAGGCCATTTTAGCTTCTAAAGTCTTTAAAAACTCATTATAACTTTTTTCATTCTCCTGTATCTGGTGAATTTTTCCGTAATAATTTATAAGAACTTTGTTTAATTTTGTACCGTTTAATTTTCCTAAATAAGGAGAACTCTTTAAAGCATCATATCCACTTGTATTTGGTTTAAAATAGAAATCGACGTATGCTGTTAACGCATAATTTGTGTCATAAAAATTATACTCCTTATTTAAGAAATTCAGTTGTTCTTTTTTACAATATTTTACTACTAATTCTCTTCTTTTCACCAAAGAATCTAGTACCACAATATCACTTTCTACATTCTCTTTTAAACTCAATAAATATTGATTTAACTCTGCTTTTCCTTTCTTTTCTTCGTTCCAGTTATTAATCTGTAAAGCAATGAGAATACCAATAACCACAAGGATAATTTCACCTATGGCATACTTGAGGTACTTACCTGTTTTGCCTTCAGAGAGCAATGATTTTCTAATATTTCGAAAGAACTTTAGCATTTATTCTTCCCAATCTTTTTGTGTTCTATAGACAACGCCTTTGAACAAGGCCACTAACTTATCGCCTCGTTTTACTTCAATAATATTAAACCCTAACTTGTTATTTACTTTTTCAATGATACTTTCAGCCACTAAATAATCGCCTTCCTCTAATGCTTCAATATGGTTGATACTAGTTTCTATAGAAACTGCATATTTACCATGTGTATTGGCTGCAAAACCGAATGCCGTATCTGCTAATGAATAGCTAATTCCACCATGAGCTTTGTTCATGCTATTTAACATCTCCTTTCTTATCGTCATAGCCACTTTACAGCGACCTATTTCGCATTCTAAAATCTCAATACCTAACCATTGGCTGAAAGCATCTTGACTTAACATCTTATATGGAATTTTAGTGCCTTCCATTAAAAGAACGTTTTATTTTCTCTATTCATTTTACGCAATAGTGGACTGCAACGATACCTGTCTTCATGGTACTCATCATATAATACATCTAATGTATTTACACACCAATCAATTCCTTTTTCGTCAGCCCAAGCCAATAAACCTTTTGGGTAATTAACCCCTTTAGTCATGGCGCTATCAATATCTTCTGCCGAAGCAATATTTAAGAACAATGCATCAGCAGCTTCATTGATTAACATTACCAACACACGATCAAAAATATATTGTGCTAATTCTTTGTCTTCTTTAGGATTTGGTTTCTCAGCATCTTCGGCATAATTATAATATCCTTTACCAGATTTTCGACCTAAGTAACCTGCTTCAGATAATCTTTTTTGGGTAAAGGATGGTTTATATCTTGGATCAAAATAGAATGCTGAAAATACAGTTTCGGTTACTGTGTAATTCACATCATTCCCTATAAAATCCATTAACTCAAAAGGACCCATTCTAAAACCTCCTAAGATTTTTAAACTCCAGTCAATCGTTGCAAAATCAGCTAAGCCTTCTTCATAAATTCGTAAGGACTCACCATAAAATGGTCGTGCCACACGATTCACAATAAATCCGGGAGTGTCTTTAGCTACAGCTACTACTTTTTTCCAATCATAAATGGTTGCCACAGATTTATCTAAAACTTCTTGAGAAGTTTGAATCGCAGGAATTACCTCTACCAATTTCATTAAAGGTGCTGGGTTGAAAAAGTGAATCCCAATACATCGCTCAGGTTTCTGTAATGATGAAGCAATGGATGCAATTGATAACGATGAGGTATTAGATGCAATAATGCAATCGACAGATACATAGCTTTCTAATTCTGAAAATACCTTTTGTTTAATCTCAAGATTTTCGATAATTGCTTCAATAGTCAAGTTGGAATCTGCTAGATCTTTTAATTTATCTACATAAGAAATATTGGACTGGATTCTGGTTTTTTCATCAGCATCAATTCTGCCCTTTTCAATAAGACGATTTAGTATTTTTTCAAGGCTAGTTTTAGCTTTGTCTAGAGCTACTTGGTTAGTATCATATAATTTTACCTGACATCCAGCGGTTGCTGCGACTTGTGCAATACCGCTTCCCATAGTTCCAGAACCAATAATTCCTACATTCATAATTATCTGCCTTTGAATTCTGGTTTGCGTTTTTGAATAAAAGCGGCTACTCCTTCAGCATAGTCTTCACTTTGTGCTGCTTCTATTTGATATTTTGATTCCATATCTAATTGTGCATCTAAAGTATTAGTCATTGATGCATTAAATAATTGTTTAATCATCCCCAAAGCTTTCGTGGGCATATTGGCCAATTTTATTGCTAATTCTTGAACTTCTTTTTCAAAATTTTCTAAAGAAGTAACTCTGTAGATCATCCCTATTCGTTCTGCTTCTTCAGCTGACACTTTATCACCTAACATCGCCAATGCTTGCGCTTTTTGAAATCCGATTAAACGTGGTAAAAAGAAGGTGCCAGCACTATCTGGAATCAGCCCTATTAAACTAAATGCCTGAATAAAACTCACTTTTTCATGAGCAATTACAATATCGCAAGCTAAGGCGATATTCGCTCCAGCCCCAGCTGCAACACCGTTTATGGCTCCAATAATTGGCTTTTTAATTGAACGGATTCTTTTGATGATTGGATTGTAATGCTCTTCTAAGATTTTTTTGAAACCAGGATTCAATTCTGGAGAAGTTACTTCTTTTAAATCCTGACCTGCGCAGAATGCTTTTCCATTTCCAGTAAGAACAATCGCTCGAACGTCATCATTTGTTTCACAATCATCAAAAACAGCTTGTAATCGTAAAGCCATTTCGCGATTGAAACTATTAAATACTTCTGGGCGGTTAAGCGTTATGTACGCTATTTTACTTTCAATTTTTAAATCAATTGAATTATTACTCATACCTATGTTTCATTTTGCCTATTTAAGGCATTTAAAATAATCAAATGGCTCTTGACAATCTTCGCACTGAAATTGCGCTTTACAAGCTGTTGACCCAAACTGACTTACCAATCGTGTATTTTGCGAACCGCAATTAGTGCATGTTACCAATCGCTTTCCTTCCAACAGCACACTTTTATCTGCTTCAGCATCTAAAGGTGCTGCAATACCATAATCCTCTAAAGCTTTTCTACCTTTCGGAGTTATCCAATCGGTTGTCCAAGCTGGAGCAAGAATTAATTCGACTTGCGAACTATAACCTACATCTTGTAATGCTTTTTTAATATCATCTCCTATAACATCCATAGCTGGGCAACCACTATACGTAGGTGTAATTTCTACTTTTACAATATCATTTTCAACAATAGCAGAACGTACAACTCCCATGTCCATAATTGATAATACAGGAATTTCTGGATCTGAAACCTGCTCTAAAATTGGAATCAATTTTTTATCGATATGTTGTTCTACTTTAATCATTATTTGAGATGCTTCGACAAGCTCAGCATGACATTTCGTTTTGTTTTATGAGATTCCTGCTTTTGCAGGAATTTTACCAGTCCATATTAGGATAGGTACGTTGCATATACTGCAAATCGGCCAATAAATATCCCAAATGCTCTGTGTGAACCCCTTGTTTACCACCTTTTTGAAACCATTTAGATTCAGGAATCTTTAAGTTAGCTTCTTCAAGTACTTCTGACACCTGATTGTAATAGGCTTCTTTTAGAGCCGTTACATCAACTCCAATATCTTCTGAAACCATAGCCTTATCTGCTTTAGTTTGATGAAATAATTCATCGGTATATGTCCATAAATCATCAATGGCTTCTTGCATTTTTTGATTACTTTCTTCAGTTCCATCTCCTAATCTCCTAATCCAATCTGAAGAAAAACGCACATGATAACTCACTTCTTTGATACATTTTTTTGCAATAGCAGAAAGTGTTAGGTCATTACTTCTCTGTAACTCCGTTAAGAATGCTAGATGGTAGATATCAAATAAAAACTGACGCCCAATTGTGTAGGCAAAATTTGTATTTGGTTGTTCAGCTAAGAGCACGTTTTTATACTCTCTTTCTTTGCGTAGCATTGCAATATCATCTTCAGCTCTTTCGTCTCTAGCTATTTTTGCTGCATACTGATAGTAGCTACGTACTTGTCCGAATAAATCTAAAGAGATATTTGTGCAAGCAATATCTGTTTCTAGGCTTGGACCATGACCACATAATTCTCCCATGCGTTGCCCAAGTATAAGACTATTGTCTGCGATACCAAGAATGTAGTTGTATAAATTTTCGTTTTTCATTCATTTACTGTTTTATGAGATCCTGAATCAAGTTCAGGATGACAGATCGATGTCACATATGTTTTACTTCGTCAGGTAAATCGTAAAATGTCGGATGACGATATACTTTGTCTTGAGCTGGCTCAAATAATTCTCCATTATTTTCTGGATTCGACGCAGTAATATGCTTTGATTCTACCACCCAAATACTCACACCTTCATTTCGCCTCGTATATACGTCACGAGCATTTTCTAAAGCCATTTCAGCATCAGCGGCATGGAGGCTACCAAAGTGTCTATGTTCTAATCCGTTTTTACTTCTTACGAAGATTTCCCAAAGTGGCCAATCTTTTGTTGCCATATTATCTCTTTTAAACTGCTTGTTTTCTTTTATTTTTCTTCTCTGCATAAGCCATGGCGGCGTCACGAACCCATTCGCCACGCTCCCATGCGCCAACTCTTGCTTTCATTCGTTCTTTATTCATTGGTCCATGACCTTTGACTACCTGCCAGAATTCATCCCAATTAATTTCTCCGAAATCATAACTACCGCGTTCTTCGTTCCATTTTAAATCTGGGTCAGGAATTGTTAATCCTATTAAATTTGCTTGAGGAACCGTTTGGTCAATGAACTGCTGACGTAATTCATCATTAGTTTTACGCTTTAATTTCCATTTCATGGATTGTGCCGTGTGAACAGATTTATCATCAGTTGGTCCGAGCATCATTAAACTTGGCCACCACCATCTGTTTAATGCATCTTGAGCCATTTCTTTTTGCTCAGGCGTGCCATTGGCCAACTTTATCATAATCTCATAGCCTTGACGTTGGTGAAAACTTTCTTCTTTACAAACACGAATCATTGCTCTTGCGTATGGTCCGTATGATGTGTTACATAATGGCACTTGGTTAATAATGGCAGCACCATCCACTAACCAGCCTATAGCTCCCATATCTGCCCATGTTAACGTTGGGTAATTAAAAATACTAGAGTATTTTGCTTTCCCAGTATGTAATTGTTCATAAAGCTCTTCTCTTGAAATCCCCAGGGTTTCTGTAGCAGAATATAAGTATAAACCATGACCGGCTTCATCTTGAACTTTTGCCAATAAAGCCACTTTACGGCGTAATGATGGAGCACGAGTAATCCAATTACCTTCAGGTAGCATCCCAATAATTTCTGAATGCGCATGTTGAGACATCTGCCTAATATGCGTTTTGCGATACTTTTCTGGCATCCAATCTTTAGGCTCAATTTTTTCATCACGTGCAATACGTGCTTCAAAATGTTCTTCTAAGGTTTTTATTTGTTCTTCACTCATAATATTGAGTTTTATTTTATACATCGAAATCGACTATTACTTTTTCTGAAGTTGGCACTGCTTGACAACTTAGCACAAAATTTTGAGCAACTTCTTTATCTTCAAGAGCATAGTTGATTTTCATTTCAACATCACCTTCCACAATCTGACATTTGCAAGTACTACAAACACCGCCTTTGCAAGCAAATGGTAAGTCAGCTCCAGCGCTTAAAGCTGCATCGAGAATATTATCATATTCCTTTGTCATTGTGAATTCAAACTCCTTTCCACCATCAACAATAGTAACTTCTACTCCTTCTATATTTTGTTTAGCTAGCCGCTCTGCTCTCTTTATATCTTCTTCAGAAAGCCCTGTGACAAATAGTTCGAAATGTACCAATTCTTTAGGTAAACCGTCATTAACTAAATACTCACTTACATAATTAACCATCTGTTCTGGACCGCAAAGAAAAACTTCACTCGTATCAGGAATGTCAATAAAGGTCTTTGTAAGAACTTTCATTTTTTCATCATCAAATCGTCCATTAAACAAATCAATATCTCTACGTTCTTTAGTTAAAAAGTAATAGATTTCTAGCCTACCG
Source organism: Maritimimonas rapanae (assembly GCF_057837205.1). NCBI lineage: Bacteria > Pseudomonadati > Bacteroidota > Flavobacteriia > Flavobacteriales > Flavobacteriaceae > Maritimimonas > Maritimimonas rapanae. The sequence goes on from NZ_JBYQFI010000002.1 coordinate 667,776, forward strand.
AAATACTTATTTCTTAATTGTTCTAACGCTTCTTTAAAGATAATGGATTTTGCTGTTTTATTGACATAAAACAATTTACATGTTGAATTAGGCTCAATGGCTAAGTGCGTTTTAATCATCGAAAGAATTGGTGTAATACCACTTCCCGCTGCAAAAAACAGATAATTTTTTGGTTTTTCTGGATTGCAGTTTACGCCAAATGTACCACTCGGAGCCATTACTTCTAGTTCATCACCAACTTTTAAATCTTGATTAACAAAAGTTGAAAATTTACCCCCTGGAATTTGTTTTACAGCTACTTTCCATTGATTGTCTATAGGGCTAGAGCATAAAGAGTAAGAGCGACGCACATCTTCTCCGTTAATATTTGTTTTGAGAGTTAGATGCTGCCCATGCCTAAACTTAAAATTTTCTTGTAATTTTAAAGGAATTTCGAAAGTAACCACAGAAGTATCCTCAGTTTCTTTATATATATCTGCAACTTTTAAGTTGTAAAATTCTGCCATATTTATCCTGTAAACATTAAACTAACATTTGTTAGTTTAATTGACAAATTTACGAAATATTTAGCAATTATTTGTTAATGCCGTTGATAAGGATTTGACTTAGGTTTTGCGCTAATTCTTCTGGGTTGAGGTCTTCTTTCTTGGGAATCCATAAATATAAAGACCTAAGTGTTGTTAGTATAGAAAACAGTATTGTTTCGGGGTTTTCATTTTTTAGATCACCCAATTCAATACCGTCCTTAATTATAGCTCTAAAATTATCTTCGTAATTATGACGAAGTTCTAAATAGTAATCTAGTTGTTCCTCTAAATGCATCCAATCGTTATTTAAAGATGCCATTCCAAAAGTATTATTAGAGGTAATATCAACATGTAGTTTAATAATTTGCTTTAGCTTTTCGATGCTACTTTTATCTGAATTTTTGATAACATCCATGCCTTTTGTAAATTCTTCTGCAATGGAAATGATAATACTTTTTAGAATATCTTGCTTCGAGTTAATATGATTGTAAAGGCTTGCCGCTTTAATGCCCATTTCACCTGCTAAATCACGCATAGTTACAGCGCTGTAGCCCTTTTCTTTAAACAAACTTGCAGCAGTTTGAATGATCTCTTGTTTGCGCGTTTCTATTTTCAAACTCAAGGTTTTATTTTTTCAAAATCAGAAATTTGATCAATTGTAGTTTCGTTATAGATTAGCTTCCATCCTAGAGAATTAGTGAGTATATAAAATTTTCCTAATTCACTAATAAGCCTGCTTTTTGCGTTTGTTTTTAGTGAAGAATTTTCTATTTTTTTGGAGAGGGATTTCTTTACAGTTTCCTTTATATCATTATAATCTTTTGCTTTAAAAGGGTTAAAAAAATCGGCCTGAACATCATAATATTCAAAATCAGGATTAATTTTTATTTCCTCCTCAGGAATTGACAAAATATGTAACACTTTATTTTCTTCGTCTAAGCGATAATCTATTTTGCCAAGATCATAAGATACTGTTACATCTGCATTAACAACAATTAGTGCTTTTTTTTCTGCAGTAAAATAATTACCAAATAAATCTTTAGAATTTTTATAATTAAAAACTTCACTAAAATGGCCTTCGGTAACAACAAGTTTTCCAACATTTTTGAGTTGCTGTTGTATTAAAGCTGAATTTTCTTTTAGGATTATTTTATCTTCATTTCTGTTTTCGCAGTATCTAAAAACAAAAAGAATAATTAAAGTAATTACAACTCCGAAAAGGACTTTACGCATATATTTGATTAAAATGTAAATTTAATCAATTTGACTTATACGTAATGTATTTACCATACCTTGTGCTTGTACAGGCATAGAAGTTAAATTAATTACGTAATCATTTTCTTTAGCATATCCTTTTTCTTTTGCAATTAAATTGATGTCTTCTACTGTATCATCAGTACTCACTAGCTTGTCATAATATAAAGCTTTAACACCCCAAAGTAAATTTAACATGGCTAATATTCTGCGGTTATTAGAAAATGCAAGAATATGAGTCTTTGGTCGCCATGCCGAAATTTGAAAAGCCGTATAACCACTGTTGGTCAATGTTGAAATAACTGTAGCACCTATTTGATCAGCCATCATTGCTGCTTGATGACAAACAGTTTTTGATATAAAGCGGTCATTAACACTTTGAATGAAAGATTCAGGTTTTATTATTAATGGTGAATCCTCAACACTTTCAATAATTCTTCTAATCTTTCTAATAACTTCAATTGGAAATTCACCAACTGAGGTTTCACCTGAAAGCATTACTGCATCTGCACCATCCATAATTGAATTAGCAACATCATTTACCTCAGCACGAGTTGGAACCTGACTTGTTATCATACTTTCCATCATTTGAGTTGCGATAATAACTGGTATTCTAGATTTTTTTGCTTGAAGCACTAATTTTTTCTGAATTAGCGGAACGCGTTCCATGTCAACTTCTACTCCTAAATCCCCTCGAGCCACCATTAAACCATCACAATGTGCTGTAATCTTTTTTATATTATCTATAGCTTCAGGTTTTTCAATTTTGGCTATTATAGGAATTTTATGATCTGAATGCTTATCTATTAACTCTCTTAGGTCGATAACATCTTGAGTGTTTCGTACAAAAGATAAAGCAATCCAATCAACCTCCATTTTAATTGCAAAAAGAGCATCTTTTACATCTTTTTCAGTCAATGCAGGAAGGGAAATGTTGGTATTAGGTAGATTAACACCTTTTTTAGATTTTAACTTTCCGCCTCGTAAAACTTTAGTTTTTACATTTTTTTCTCCATCTGTTTCTAAAACCTCAAATAATAATTTACCATCATCAACTAAAATTTGTTCACCCGGGTTTACATCATTAGGAAAATTTTGGTAAGTCATATAAGCTTTGTCTTTTGTTCCTTCACATTCTTCTGTAGTAAATGTAAAATCATCACCTTTTTTAAGCTTTATTTTTTCACCCATCACACCAACACGAAGTTTTGGCCCTTGTAAATCTGCTAATACAGCTACGTTATAACCTCTACGTTTATTGATTTCTCTTATTTCTTTTATTTTTTGCTCAACATTTTCATGAATAGCATGTGAAAAATTTATTCTAAAAACATTCACACCAACGGTCATCATTTCTTCCATGATATCCTTATCGTTACAGGCAGGACCTAGCGTGGCTACTATTTTTGTTTTTTTACGATTACGCATATTTAGAAAATTAAAAAATCTTTCGATTTTAAGGTTTGTGGGTTAATTGAATATGATGTAATAATGTTTTTAATGCTATTAATTTTTGAAATTATTTTTTCAAGTTGGAGATTATTCATATCTCCCTCAATTTTTAAAAAATAATCAACCTGCTTTTTTTCTTGGATTAATGATGATGTTTGATACCCATTTTCAAAAAGAGGATTTGTAGAAGTATTTTCTGATATAAAATCATGCTTATTTGAAATTAAAGACCAATAATTGAATGTTTGCTGACAATCAAATGTGTACAGTGAAAAAGAATTAGAATTCGAACCAAAATCTAGATCTTGATGATATCGTTCTAAACAAGTACTTAAAGAATTATTCAGAAAAAAAGCTAGTCTATAATCTTCTAAAGAAGTATGTATACCTATTAGGTTATAATCATGATCATCTTCATAATTTAATACTACTACTTTAGACATACTACTATTTTATGCTAAAATAAGTATTGTTTTTTTACGATCAGATAATTTTAACGAAAACGTTATAGCATCAATTAAGACAGAGAAATTATATTCTGTAGCTTATAATATGCTCGCTTAGAGGCAATTTCTTCAGCCTTTTTCTTTGAAGTTGCTCGCCCTTTTGAGACAACATCTTCGTCTAAATAAAGCTTTACGCTAAAATGCTTAAGAGAATCGTTACCGGTATCTTCATAAACATCATATTTTACACGTCTTTTTTGTTTCTGAGACCATTCGATTAATAAACTCTTGTAGCTGGTAATTTTCCCTTCGAGGCGTTCAATATCTACATAAGGTTCGATCACTACTCTGTAGATAAATCGTACAGCATATTTATAACCTTTATCAAGAAAAATAGCCCCTACAAGCGCTTCAAAGATATTACCATGAACATTGTCTCCAAAATTTTGTTTAGGTACATTACTAATAACAAACCTTATTAATCCAAGATCTCGTCCAATTTCGTTTAAGTGCTCTCTACTAACAATTTTTGAACGCATTTGTGTTAAATAGCCTTCAGTACCTTGAGGAATTTTTTTAAATAAGAAATGAGCAATTACAGCACCTAGTATAGCATCACCTAAAAATTCTAATCGTTCATAATTAAGAGGCTTGCCATCTGAGGCGGTTTTTTTTAATGAACTATGTGTAAAGGCCTTTTTGTAGTGGCGTAATTTATTAGGTTTAAAACCAATAATATTTTGAATTTCTGCAAAAAAAATCTCGTCTTGTTTAGAGCGAGATTGTATTATTTTTTTTATAAAATTCATTTATTAGTTCTATCCATCAATTTTTTTAAATAAAACACAAGCATTATGGCCTCCAAAACCAAAAGTATTACTCATAGCAATTTTTACATCGCGTTTTTGAGCTTTATTTAGCGTTAGATTTAATTCTGGATCAATGTTTTCATCTACAGTGGTGTGATTAATTGTTGGTGGAACAATTCCGTTTTCTATTGATAAAATAGAAGCAATAGCTTCAATAGCACCAGCAGCACCCAATAGATGACCTGTCATTGATTTTGTTGAATTGATATTGATGTTTTTAGCATGATCACCAAAAACTTCTTTGATTGCTTTTAATTCGGCTACGTCGCCAAGCGGGGTAGATGTACCATGTGTATTAATATGGTCTACTTCTTTTGGGCTTATACCAGCATTCTCTAAACAATTTCGCATTACAGCCATAACACCAATTCCTTCAGGATGCGGAGCTGTCATATGATAAGCATCTGAAGATAATCCGCCACCTAAAACTTCGGCATAAATTTTTGCACCTCGAGCTTTGGCATATTCATATTCCTCAAGAATAATTGCGCCAGCACCTTCACCTAAGACAAAACCATCTCTAGTAGCATCAAAAGGTCTCGATGCAGTTTCAGGACTTTCATTTCTTGTTGATAAAGCATGCATAGCATTAAACCCTCCCATGCCGGCAATAGTAACAGCGGCTTCGCTACCTCCAGTTACAACTACATCACAATGACCTAAACGAATATAATTTAGGGCATCTATCATAGAATTTGCTGAAGACGCACATGCCGAAACTGTTGTATAATTTGGCCCCATAAATCCATGTTTGATAGAGATATTACCAGGAGCAATATCTGCAATCATTTTAGGAATAAAGAAAGGATTAAATCTTGGGGTTCCGTCTCCTTTAGAATAATTTAAAACTTCATCTTGAAAAGTTTCGAGACCACCTATACCAGCGCCCCAAATTACCCCTACACGAAGTTTATTAATAGTATCTAAATCGAGACCAGCATCTTTAATAGCTTCGTCTGATGAAACCATGGCATACTGTGTGAATTTATCCATTTTACGAGCTTCTTTTCTATCAAGAAAGTCAGTAGCGGTAAAATTTTTGACCTCACAAGCAAAACGAGTTTTGAATTTTTCTGTATCGAAATAAGTAATTGGTGCAGCTCCGCTTTTTCCATTAATCAAGCTGTTCCAGTACTCTTCAATATTATTTCCTATTGGCGTTAAGGCTCCAAGCCCAGTTACAACCACTCGTTTTAATGCCATATTAAATATGTAAATTAGTTAGGTTAGTTGTTATAAAGAACTACGAGCATATCACCGTGGTGATGCTCGTAGTTTGATAAGTATCGTTAGATTACTTCTTAGCTTCTTCTATATAGCTTATTGCTTGACCAACAGTTCCAATATTTTCTGCTTGGTCATCTGGAATTTGAATATCGAATTCTTTTTCGAATTCCATAATTAACTCAACAGTGTCTAATGAATCTGCTCCTAAATCGTTCGTAAAGTTAGCTTCAGTAGTTACTTCATTTTCGTCAACTCCTAATTTATCAACGATAATCGCCTTTACTCTTGATGCAATGTCTGACATAATTTTCTAATTTTTAAATTTAAAATCGGGGCAAAAATATAAAACTTTGGTTTAATACAACCTTTTACCGCGAAAATATGAGGTCTAATTTATAAAAAAATGTTCAAATTTTTACTTTAATTAAACTTCAATTGTTAATAATAATTCTTTTTTTTGCGAAAACAATTTTATAGCACTTTTTTATGAAACGTATTGTGATTTTTGCTTCTGGTTCTGGCACTAATGCAGAGAACATCATAAAGCATTTTAAAGATAGTGCTATTGCAACCGTTGTTCGAGTGCTTTCTAACAATGAACATGCCAAAGTTTTGAAAAGAGCTAAAAATCATAATGTCAGTATATTAACATTTACAAAAGATGATTTTTTGTCAGAAAATTCTATATTAAACCTGTTGAAAGAAAAAGCAGATTTTATTATTCTTGCCGGATTCTTATGGCGTGTTCCAAAAAAGATCGTTGAAGCTTTTCCTAATAAAATCATTAATATTCATCCAGCTCTATTACCAAAATATGGTGGAAAAGGAATGTATGGGATGAATGTTCATAAAGCTGTAGTTGAAAATAATGAAGCTGAAACGGGTATTACAATACATTATGTGAATGAAAATTATGATGACGGAGCTATTATTTTTCAAGCATCTGTTAAGTTGGATGAAAATGACACACCAGAAAATGTAGCGAACAAAGTACATGAATTAGAATATGAGTATTTTCCTAAAATAATTGAAGAAGTTATAAAAAACACTAATGGCTAAGAATAAATTTTATGTGGTTTGGCGAGGCCATAAAACGGGTATATTTAAAACTTGGGTAGATTGTAAAGAGCAAATAGATGGCTTTAAAGGCGCGCAGTATAAGTCTTTTTTAAGTGAGTCAGAAGCTAAGGAGGCATTTAGCAGAAATTATGAGGATTATAAAGGAAAGAACACAAAAAAAGTAAAATTAACAGAAGCAGAAAAAAGAGCTTATGGTAATCCGATTTTAAATAGTATTTCTGTAGATGGCGCTTGTAATAAAAAAGGAGATTCAGAGTATCAAGGAGTTTATACTGATACAAAAACCGAACTTTTTTTAGAAGGCCCTTTTAAAAAAGGAAGTAATAATATCATGGAATTTTTAGCCTTGGTTCATGCATTAGCCTATTGTAAAAAACATCGTTTAGACCTTCCAATTTACTCAGATAGTAAGATTGCAATAAACTGGGTTCAGAAAAAATATATTAATACTAAGGTTGAAAAAAATAAAGAGAATAAAAAGTTGTTTGAATTAATTGATAGAGCTTTAAAATGGTTAAAATCAAACTCGTATAATAATAAGATATTAAAATGGCAAACCAAGGCATGGGGTGAAATTCCTGCAGATTTTGGTAGAAAGTAAAATTATTCAGTTACTAAATTACAAGCTAGAAGTTCTTCATTATCCTCAGCATAAATAATAAGTTTTTCACCATCAATTTTATAAGACTTCGCTTTTTGTAAACAATTAAAAAAAGCTTTTTCTACATTCATATTCGTACAATACATCTTGGTAGCCATAGCCAATCCAATAGAAATGGTATTATCTTTTATAGTATAACTTGCTCCATAAGAATTACACCCAGCGTTTCCAGAAACTTTTCCATCTTTAAATGTTAAGGTAGGTGTTACTGCTAGAGAATCCATATCTATCATTTGGTTTACTTTCCATGCACCAGACAACCCTTGAACATTTTTTGCTTTTTGTTCGTTAGGTTCTTGATAAATAACTTTAACTAACTTGTACTTTAAGCTTGAACCATCTGCTGGTGGATTATCAACTTTACTTATATTTACTTCGAGCTTGTAAGTAAAACCTTCTTTATAATCAAACCCCTCTATTTCATCATAAAATAGCGTCCAATCTTCTTCTTTATTTTCTTTTATTTTCATGCATTTTTGAGAAGCCACACCATCACAATCAGTAAGGTGATCAGCAACGTAAATAACTTTTTTTTCATCACAAGATGTGATAAGAAATATTAGAAATAATAAAGAAAATAATTTGTACATAATTTTAATTTAACATTTGTTTTGCCTTTTTAACAGCGTCTACTAATTTAAGAATTTCTTCTTTGGTATTGTAAAAAGCAAAAGATGCACGTACTGTGCCAGAAATTTGATAGAAATCCATAATAGGTTGCGCGCAGTGATGACCTGTACGAACGGCTATCCCTATTTTATCTACTATAGAACCAATATCGTAAGGATGAATTTCTTCAATATTAAAAGAAATGACAGAAGTTTTATTTGGTGAAGTTCCATAAATCTTCAATCCTTCTATTTCGAGCAATTTCTCGGTGCCAAATTCAAGTAGTTCTTCTTCATAAGCAGCTATATTTTCGAAACCAATACTATTCATATAATCGATTGCTGCACCGAAAGCAATACCTCCACAGATATTAGGTGTGCCGGCTTCAAATTTATGAGGTAATCCCGCATAAGTGGTTTTTTCAAAAGTTACTTCTTCTATCATTTCGCCACCACCTTGATATGGAGGTAATTTATTTAACCATTTTTCCTTTCCGTAAAGGATTCCAACACCAGTTGGACCACACATTTTATGAGCTGAAGCTACATAAAAATCAACATCAAGCGACTGAACATCGGGCTTAATGTGAGGGCAAGCTTGAGCTCCATCAACTAAAACAGCTGCATCTACTTGATGCGCTTTTTGTATAATTTCTTCTAAAGGGTTAATAGTGCCTAAAGCATTTGAAATATGATTTACAAAAACCAATTTAGTTTTTTCAGAAAGTAATTTATCATAAACATCCATTAGTAATTCACCTTCATGATTTATAGGGATTACTTTAAGTATAGCACCAGTTCGCTCACATAACATTTGCCAAGGCACAATATTAGAATGATGCTCTAGAGCAGAAACGATTACTTCATCGCCCTTTTTAAGAAATTCTGTAAACCCTGTGGCAACTAAATTTATACTATGTGTAGTGCCCGAAGTAAAAATAATTTCATGTGTTTTTTTAGCATTAAAATGCTGCTGGATTTTCTTTCGAGCATCTTCGTATTTATCAGTAGCTTCTTGACTCAGTGAATGCACGCCACGATGTATATTTGCATTATAATTTGAATAATAGCCTACAATACTATCAATAACAACTTTAGGAGTTTGTGAGGTTGCTGCATTGTCAAAATAAACCAATGGTTGCCCATTCACTTTACGTTGTAAAATTGGAAAATCAGCCCTTATTTTCTCAATATCTAACATCTATCTTTTTTAGAATCATTCTAAATACAAACTTACAAAACAAAGTAGATTTTTCTTAGATTAATATATATTTGTTTTCAATTGAATTTATCTTTTAAAGAATGATTAAAAAGGGTTTTAAATATCTGTTATTATTAGCTGTTTTAGGGTTGATTTATTTTGTTTATAATCAATATCCACGATTAAATATTTTAGCTGGATATTCTGCTAAAAACATGAGTTCTTCTGTTTATCTTGCTGAAAGAAGTTTTGAATTTACTGACTCGCACGATAATAATTTTTCACCAGTTAATTTAGCCTCAGATGAAGTTAATACCGAAGATAAATCTACAACAGCTTCAGTTTACGGATTACTTACTAGAAAAGCAATTTATAGAGAAGGTTTGGGGAGTGTTTTGGTGCCAAAAGGTTATAACGAGAATGAAACTTTTTTGGCTCCAAATAGAACCAAAATTAAAACTAACTTATCCTATCCTTATGGAGATCTCCCTCAAAAGGATACTGTTTTTGCTAACATCAATTATCAAGAACTTAATAACATAGTAAATAAAGCATTTGATAGTTTAAATAAAACACGAGCTGTTTTAGTAATATATAAAGATCAAATTATAGCTGAAAAATATGCTGATGGGTTTGATAAAAATTCTAAAATATTGGGTTGGTCTATGACCAAAAGTTTAACAAGTACCATTTTTGGAATTCTACAAAGCCAAGGAAAGTTAAGTATTAGTGATAAAGCCCCAATTGAAATTTGGAAGAATGATGATCGCTCTGAAATTACCATAAATAATCTATTGCAAATGAATAGCGGTTTAGAATGGATTGAGGATTATAATAATATTTCTGATATTACTAAAATGCTTTTTTTAGCAACTAATATGGGAAAAGTACAAGAAGGCAAAGAGTTTGTTGGTAAACCAAATGAAACATGGAATTACTCTTCTGGAACAACGAATTTGCTTTCTAATATTTCACGATCCTATTTTAATTCACATCAAGCATATTTAGATTTTTGGTATGCTGATTTTATTGATAAGATTGGTATGCATTCTATGACGGTTGAAACTGATTTAGATGGTAATTATGTAGGCTCTTCTTATGGTTGGGCAACACCAAGAGATTGGGCTAAATTTGGTCTTCTCTATTTGCATAAAGGGAATTGGAATGAGCAACAACTATTTGATGAATCTTGGGTTGATTATGTTACTACACCAACCAATACTTCTGAAAGCAGGTATGGAGGGCATTTCTGGCTAAATGCAGGTAGTTACTACCCAAATGCGCCTAGAGACTTGTATTCTGCGAACGGTTACCAAGGACAACGTGTTTTTATTGTACCATCTAAAGATTTGGTAATCGTAAGAATGGGCTTAAGTTCTATGGATTTTAATGGATTTTTGAAAGGTATTACCTCAACAATTAATTAAAGATCAAACCCTAAATCAACTCCTAACTTTTTTGCAATTAGTTTAGTGATTCTTGCTTTAAGTTCAGGTATTTTAATCTTTTCTAATGCATCATTTGCAAAAGCATATAGTAACAATCCTTTCGCCTCTTTTTTAGGAATTCCACGTGAGCGCATGTAAAATAAAGATTCTTCATCTAATTGACCAATAGTACAACCGTGAGAGCACTTAACATCGTCAGCAAAGATCTCTAATTGTGGTTTCGAATTGATAGTCGCTCCATCATCCATTAGAATGTTGTTATTCTGCTGAAAAGCATTGATTTTTTGAGCTATTTTGTCAACTATCACTTTTCCATTAAAAACACCAGTAGCTTTATCGGCATAAATACCTTTGTACAATTCATTACTCTCGCAATTTGGAGATTTATGATGTACTAGTGTATGATTATCTACGTGTTGCTTATCACCAATAATTGTAATTCCGTTAAGGTTAGAAGTTATATGTTCACCTTCTTGATGAAATTCTAAATTATTGCGTGTAAGATTTCCACCAAACGAAAACGTATTTATCGAAACAATGCTATTTTGCTGTTGTTTAACATAGGTGTTGTCAATTAGAGAAGCAGATTTATGATCATTCTGAATCTTGTAATAATCAACTATTGCACGTTTGTTTGCAAATATTTCGGTAACCGAATTCGTTAAAATAACATTTTCACTCAAACTTTGATGACGTTCTATAATTTGCACATGCGAATTTTCGCCAACAACTACTAAATTACGAGGTTGTAATAAGGTTTCTGACTCATTACCAGTAGAAAAATGAACGATCTGTATCGGTTTTGGTAGTACAGTATTTTTTGGAATATGAATGTAAGCACCTTCTTTTGAAAATGCAGTATTTAATGATGTTATACTGTCTTTTTTGCAGGCAATGGTATTGAAATAATGATCAATAACCATTTTATATTTTGGCTTTTTTAAGGCGGCAGAAATTAAACAAATATCATAGCCATCATGAGTTGTTTCAGATAAAAAAGAACTGTAAACGCCATCAATAAAAACAATTTTATACGATTCTATTTCGTGTAGGAAAAACTTTTTTACAGCTGCATATTCTAGAGCTGTTTCAGCCTCAGGAAATACATTATAATCATGCTTTAGAACAGAACGTAGTGAAGTATATTTCCATTCTTCATCTTTTTTAGTCGGAAATCCGTTTTCTTCAAAATGTGCAAAAGCTTCTGTGCGAATATCGTGAACAGAACTATCTGTGTCTGTACTTACTTTATTTTCAAAAGCTAAGAATGATGCTTCTAATTTTTCCTTTAAATCCATCTTCAATTATTTCAACCAGTCGTACCCTTTTTCTTCTAACTCAAGCGCCAATTCTTTACCGCCAGATTTTACAATTTTACCATCATGCAAAACATGTACAAAATCAGGTACGATATATTCGAGTAGACGCTGATAATGTGTGATAACAATCACAGCATTATCTTCACTTTTTAATTTATTAACGCCGTTGGCTACAACTTTTAACGCATCTATGTCTAAACCAGAATCTGTCTCATCTAAGATTGCCAACTTCGGTTCTAACATTGCCATTTGAAAGATCTCATTACGTTTCTTTTCGCCGCCAGAAAATCCTTCGTTTAATGAACGAGATAAAAACTTACGATCTATTTCTAATAGTTCTGCTGTTTCACGAATTTTCTTTAACATATCCTTAGCGGGAAGCTCATCTTTTCCGTTTGCCTTACGAGTTTCGTTTATAGCAGTTTTAATAAAGTTGGTAACAGTAACACCAGGAATTTCAACAGGATATTGAAATGACATAAAAACACCTTTATGCGCACGTTCTTCTGGAGCTAAATCTTCTAGATCTTCTCCGTTAAGAGAAATTTCACCTTCAGTAACCTCATAATCCTCTCTTCCTGCAATTACTGCTGATAACGTACTTTTTCCAGAGCCATTAGGGCCCATTATAGCATGTACCTCACCTGGATTAACGCTAAGATTAATTCCTTTTAGAATACTTTTATCTTCTATACTTGCATGTAAATTCTTTACTTCTAACATATCATAAATAATTAAGCTATTGCTTGCTTAAAAGTTCTTTTAATCGTTTAAAATCTTTTGGAGAATGTTGTATAAAAACAGTAGCGTTTTTTTCTTTAGCTAAGATTTCAAAATCCTCCATACTTTTTAAAGTCTGTTCAACATTATAATTAAATGATGGTACTCCTTTAGTTGCTCTATTTTCTTCAAAATGGTATAGATCGCCAGTTAATAAAATAGGTTGCTCTAAGCCTAGATCAAGATATAATACTTGATGACCAATGGTATGGCCTGGCATAGATTTTATAACAACGGTACTATCACCAAACACATCATAATCCCCATTCAATAGTTTAGTATTTGTTAGCTCTTTTATAGAATTATAAATACCAGCTTGTTTAACTTTAGCGGAATCGTTTGTTATGAAATTATATTCATTTTCTTGAACTAACCAAGTAGCATTTTTTAAGTAATTAGCATGTCCAGTATGATCGAAATGATGATGTGATAATGCTATATAATCAATACTGTCTATTGACATGTTAATAGCTTTCAGTTGATTGTTTAGCGAATCTTTTCTAGAAATTGTAAATGCGCCACTTGGATCAGTAAATGGTTCCTCTAGACCAATCAAATTTTCAGGCAAACCAGCATCCCACATTAAATTCCCTTTAGGATGAGAAATCACGTAATAAGCATCGGTAAATTGTTTAGATTGACCTTGGTAAGTGGTATCTTGAGAAAATAATTCTAATTTATTTACTAAGATATCACCGCCATCTAGAATATGTAAAGTTACTTTAGGTTTAGAAGCTTCTACTAAATTTGCATGGTCTTCTTTTTTAGAATTTTTACAAGAAATAAATGCGAAAGCAGCAAATAAAATGATGATGTTTTTCATGATGATAGGTTTTAGATTAACCAACAGATCCTTCAAGGCTTATTTCCAATAGTTTTTGTGCTTCTACAGCGAATTCCATTGGTAATTTGTTTAGTACTTCTTTACTAAATCCGTTTACAATTAAAGCAATGGCTTTATCAGTATCAATACCACGTTGATTACAATAAAATAATTGGTCTTCGCCAATTTTTGAAGTAGTAGCTTCGTGCTCAACTTGAGCAGATTTATTTTTAGTTTCGATATACGGAAATGTATGCGCGCCACATTCATTACCCATTAATAGAGAATCACATTGCGAAAAATTGCGAGCATTTTCTGCACGCTGATTTATTTGTACCAATCCTCTATACGAATTTTGTGATTTACCAGCCGAAATACCTTTAGAAATAATCGTCGATTTGGTGTTTTTACCCAAATGAATCATTTTAGTGCCAGTGTCAGCTTGTTGATAGTTATTAGTAACAGCAATAGAATAAAATTCACCTACCGAATTATTGCCTTTTAAGATACAACTTGGATATTTCCAGGTAACTGCAGATCCAGTTTCAACTTGTGTCCAAGAAATTTTAGAATTTGTTTCGCACAACCCACGTTTTGTAACGAAATTGAAAACACCACCTTTTCCTTCTTTATCTCCAGGAAACCAGTTTTGAACGGTAGAATATTTTATTTCAGCGTCGTCTAAAGCTATTAGCTCAACTACGGCTGCATGTAATTGATTTTCATCACGGGCAGGGGCAGTACATCCTTCTAAATAACTAACGTAACTGCTCTTGTCGGCAACTACCAATGTACGTTCAAATTGACCAGTGCCACCTTCGTTAATACGGAAATAAGTAGATAGCTCCATTGGGCATTTTACTCCTTTTGGGATATAGCAGAATGAACCATCGCTAAATACAGCACTATTTAATGCAGCATAAAAATTATCGGTTTTTGGCACGACAGAGCCAATGTATTTTTTTACTAGTTCAGGATGTTCTTGAATAGCTTCTGAAATTGGGCAGAAAATAATACCTTTTTCTGCTAATGTCTCTTTAAAAGTTGTAGCTACAGAAACAGAGTCCATTACTATATCCACAGCTACGTTAGACAAACGTTTTTGTTCATCTACAGAAATTCCTAATTTTTCGAATGTTTTTAATAATTCAGGATCTACTTGGTCTAAACTTTCTAATTCTGGTTTTTGTTTTGGGGCAGAATAATAAGAGATGTTTTGAAAGTCAGGTTTAGGGTAGTTTACATTCGCCCAATTAGGCTCCTTCATTTCTTGCCAGATACGAAAAGCATCCAAGCGCCATTCGGTCATCCATTCTGGCTCGTTCTTTTTCTTAGAAATCGCTCGAACAATATCTTCGTTTAAACCAATAGGAAACTTGTCAGCTTCTATATCTGTATAAAAACCATATTCATACTCTTTGGTTTCGAGTTCTTTCTTTAAATCATCCTCGGTATACTTACTCATGCTATCAAAAAATTAAAGTGCAAAACTCTCACCACAACCACAAGTTCTATTGGCATTTGGGTTGTTAAAGACAAATCCTTTTCCGTTAAGACCACCTGAATATTCTAAAGTGGTTCCTACTAAATATAAAAAGCTTTTTTTGTCTACTATTATTTTAATATTGTTATCTTCAAAAACCTTATCGGTTTCTGTTTTACTTTTATCAAAATTCAATTCATAAGATAATCCAGAACATCCACCACTCTTAACACCAACGCGAACAAAATCGGTTTGTGCATTAAAACCATCTTCTTGCATTAACTGAACTACCTTTTTTTTCGCTGTTTCTGAAACTTGTATCATACCTGATTTGTTACAAATTTTATAGAATGCAAAGTTACACTAATAGAATGTAATTTAGAAATATTTTAAATAAGAAATCAATTTAAATGTTGTTAATAGTGATGGCGAGCATTAACTATCAATAATTCAATACTATAATAGAATTTAAAACGTTATTTTATATAGTGTGAAAAACAAGTTATCAACATTTTTTTTAGGTTATTAACATAATGTTAACAGAGTAAAATCTGAAATATATATTTGTGTAATTTATCAATAAGGAGTTAAAGCCAAATTTCATTGATAGAATAACATAAAAAGCTAAAGAAAAAGTGTTAATCACTTAAAAGATAAACAGTAATACATTTCCCTTCAATATTACTAAGTAATATTTTATGGGATTTTTGGTTTTAAGGGTGTTCTAATTTAGTATAGGAGTAACTATTTAGAATATTAAGAAAAAGAAATATTAAAAATGTGACTTGTAAAAATATTTAAGAGTCTAACATTCTTAAGTAGTGTATGGTAAAAACAATACTCAGTAAACCAAATTGTAAACTAACCTTGGGTAATTTTCAAAATATAAGAGCTCTTATATTTGTTTTTGTATTATTTCTATTTTCTTCAAATATATTTGGACAAACACAGTGTGCTTTTGGAGGTACTAATTCTGGCATAACAGTAAACCCAACAGCTACTACACAAACAACAGGAAATATTGGTGCAGGCGATTATTTTTTGATGAATGTTGTAAGTGGAGGCACATATACAGTAAGCACATGTGCCAATGGCACATTCGACACACAACTTTCAGTTTTTAATAATGCAACTAGCGCTGGTATAGGAGGAAATGATGATTTTTGTGGTACTAGATCTCAAGTAACATTTATCCCTACTTTTACTGGCCAAGTTAGGGTGTTATTAAATAGATTTGATTGTAATACTAATAATCAAGGTAATTCTGATTTTGGAGTAGAATATTCGGGTTTTTTACCAACTCCAACAATGACAATAAATGATATATCTGTTAATGAAAATGCGGGCACTGCTTCATTTACCGTAACTCATACAGGTGTAAATGCATCTGGATCTTTCACAGTAAACTTTACTACAGTAGATGGAACCGGTGTAGCAGGTACTGACTATACAACTACAACAGGAACATTAAGTTTTAATGGAACGGTTGGTGATACAGAAACTATTAATGTACCTATTATAGATAATACACTATATGATGGTGATACCAATTTCACTATTCAATTTACTTCAGTTTCAGATGGTTCTGTTGATATTACTGATACTGCTACGGGTACAATTGTAGATGACGAAGTTATTCTAAATGATGTTCCGCTAACGTTATACGAACAATTTAGTGGTTATTTTGATTATGGAGTGACAGGAGGAACATTTAGAACTAATGATAATGCAACTAATCCTTGTAGTATAAATACTACTTCGACTGCTGTGGGTCTTACTACAACTATTCCTGCAGGAGCGACTATTCGAAGAGCTTACTTAGCTTGGGCACACTCTAATCAAACGGCAGATACGCAAGTCACTTTTGAAGGGCAAACAGTCAATGCAATAGAGGCTAATAGTTACACAGCTTCAAACAATCGGCTTTTTTATGGAATGCTTGCTGATGTAACTTCAATAATATTATCAACCCCTAATCCTTCAACCGAAACATATACGCTTACAGGGCTTACAATCGATAATACTGATAATGTTGGTACTTATTGTAGTCAAGCTACAGTATTAGGTGGCTGGTCTTTAATGGTTTTTTATGAAGAACCAACGTTGCCTGCCGTATCTATTAATTTTTATAATGGTTTTGATGGAGGGCAGTTTGCTACAACAAATTTTACACTATCTGGCTTTTATGCAATTGGTTCTTCGGGAGCAAAAACTTCAGTATTGTCTTGGGAAGGAGATTTAGATTTAGCAAATAATGAATTACTTACTTTTACTACACCTTCTTCAGGAGGGGCACAAGTTTTAAGTGGTGATGGCGACAATAATGGTACAACAGTCAATAATCCATTTAATTCTACAATCTACGACAATACTGCCGCCCCAGTTGTAAATAATACGACCTCTTACGGAGTAGACTTAGATACTTATGATGTTTCTACTTTTATACAACAGGGTGATAATACAGCAACTACGTCTGTTCAAGTTGGTCAAGATTTAGTAATTGTAAACTCTGTATTATTAAAAGTGCCTTCAAACCTTATTGGTGGAGTAGTTTTTGAAGATGTTAATTATGGTGGAGGTGCTGGAAGAAATCAAACAACTTCAAGTGGAGTGCCAATACAAGGAGTAACTGTTGAACTATATGATAATTCGGGAACACTAATTGACACCGACGTAACAGATGTGAATGGAGAATACCTTTTTGGAGGTATGGCAGACGGAACATATAGTGTAAGAGTTGTCAATAATACCATACAATCTACAAGAACAGGTGGCTCAAGCTGCACTACTTGTTGGCCAGTACAAACCTATAGAGCAGATTTTTCATCTAGTACGCTTAATCCTGTAACAAATGAAGTTGGTGGCGCTAATCCAAGTAGTCAAGATATAGCAGCTGGCACTCTTACCGGAGCTCAATCTGTTGCAACCGTATCTATTTCTAGTGAAGGAGCAGTTGATTTAGATTTTGGATTTAATTTCAATACCATAGTAAATACAAATGCTACTGGACAAGGATCTTTAGGGCAATTTATTGAAAACTCTAATAATTTAGGAAATACAGCTTTAGATATAGTAGCTAACAGTATTTTTAATCCGGCAGCTGGCGAAGATACTTCGATTTTCATGATCCCAACTTCAGATTCTAATTTCTCAGGAGGAATCTTCACCATTACACAATCGACACAATTGCCAGCTATAACAGATACAAATACTTTTATCGATGGCAGAACACAAACTGCAAATATAGGAGATACAAATACTGGAACAATTGTAGGAGTAAATGAACCCGAAGTTCAAATTAATGGCGCATCTTCAGGTGATGTTTTTAGAGTTCAAGCAAACGATGTTACCATACGGAATTTGGCTATTTATGGAAATGGTAATGATGGTGTAAGTGTAGAATCAGGTACGAGTTCGAATCCTGTAATAATTACAGAGAATTACATTGGTGTAAATGCAGACGGTAATTTTGTAACTGCTTTAGAAGATGGGGTTGAAGTAACAAGTGCCGGTGTAGGACAGATTTCAAACAATTATATAACTCAGAATTCAGATAATGGTATCGAATTGCTGGGCAGTAATTCTTCCGTAAGTTTAAATACCATAAATAATAATGGTGATGCTGGAGTAGTCGTAGGCGGAGGAACTACTTCAGGTAACTTAATCTCTCAGAACTCAATTTATGCTAATGGAACCAGTGGAGATGCTTTAGGAATAGATATTTCTGATAATGGCGTATCGCTAAATGATTCAGGTGATGGAGACACCGGACCAAACGGAACGATTAATTTTCCTGTTTTTGATGGTTCACCAATTATTCAAGGAGGAAATCTTATTCTTAGAGGATGGTCAAGACCAGGGGCGACAATAGAGTTTTTTATATCAGATATATCTGAAGGCAGTGCAGCTCGCGGAGATAATCAAATAGGTCAAACTCAAGATTATGGCGAGGGGCAAACATATTTAACAACATTAGTTGAGGGGAATGGTTCAGATCTTAGCGGAGCTTCATCATCTTATACAGACCCAGACGGCAATACTGATAATACAAACTATTTTGAATTCAGTATTCCATTACCTGGAGGTGTTTCATTAGGAACTATTATTACTGCAACCGCAACTATTAGTAATTCTACTTCAGAATTTTCTCCAAATACATTTATAGATGCTGATAATGATAATGATGGTATTGCAGATGTTACTGATGAAGACGATGATAATGATGGAATTTTAGATATAGCAGAATCAAATGGTGTTGACCCAAGCGCAGATTTTGATAATGATGGTATTCCAAATTATCTAGATCCAGATTATTGTACACTTAATGGATTTGGAATCTGCACAAACCTTGATCCAGACAATGACGGAATACCAAATCACTTTGATCTAGATAGTGATGGAGACGGATGCCTAGATGTAGATGAAAGATACATTACTGTAATAAGTAACCCAGATCCAGATAATGATGGTATTTATGGTTCAGGCGCCCCAACGGTTACTGCTACAGGTCGTGTAACTACAGCAAGTTATGCTGATACAAGTCTAATTTTTTTAAGCGCAGCAATAAATCTTTGTGATGATAATGATAATGATGGTGTAGTAGATGTTGCTGATTTAGATGATGATAATGATGGAATTTTAGACATAGACGAATGTGAGTTTGAAGAATTTGGTACAACAGGATTTATTACGTCTGCAACATTTAACACTACAGGTAGTGCTGGTGGCCCGATCGTATTAAATAGCATAACAGTAAGTGGTACTGTTTATACAGAATTTAAGTTTCCTGATTCTTATACATCAAATTTTGCCTCTCAAGGCATGACAGTAAGTGATGCTGAAAATTTACAGCATGGTAATTCCCTTCATGATTATGTAACAACTCCAGACTGGAACAATCAAATTTTGCAAGCATTTCAATCCAATGATATCAATTGGATGCAAGAACTCAATGGAGCAGGCTTGGCTGGAACAACAGCATTCTGGGAACTTCACTATAATACCCCCATTTATGTTAATGGAGAGAGTATTATTTGGCTTTCAGAAAGACATGTTAATAACGGTTATGTTCTTGAAGCATATGATGTTTCTGGCAATTTAATTGGAACACAAACAGTTAATGTTTCAGATTTAATTAACTCAGGAATTCAGGCAAACCATACTCCTGGAGGTACTGGAGAATTAGGAATTGCACTATTACCTTTAGACCAACTCGCGCCATTAGGATCAAATGTTGCTTCTATAAGAGTGTATGATAACATAGGTAGTAATGATGCAGGTGATGGAAAATTAATTATTGTCGGTTCAGACCCAAGTAGTTTTCTAGTTTGTAATACGGATACGGATGGAGATGGAGAAATAAACATTTTTGATTTAGATTCTGATGGAGATGGTTGTGATGATGTTATTGAAGCAGGTTTTACAGATCAGAATGGAGATGGTATTTTAGGAGATGTAACTACAGTTGTAAATTCAGACGGGCTAGTAATAGATGATAATGTCGTAGATGGATATACAACCCCAGCAGATGGAGATTCGAATGGAACTCCAGATTTTCTTGAAGGTGGTTCGGTTCCAACAATTAGTAACCCACAACCGTCAAGTCAAACAGTTTGTGTAGGTGATAATGCTAGTTTTACTGTTAATGCTTCGGGCTCAAACCTAACGTATCAATGGCAGGTAGATACTGGAGGAGGTTTTACTGATTTATCTAACGGAGGTTTTTATTCAGGTGTAGATGGAACAACATTAACAGTTACTGGAGTTACCGAAAGTTTAGATGGTTATCAATATCAAGTTATAGTTACTAATACTGCTTTTTCTTGTAATAATGCAATTTCTATTCCTGCCACTTTAACAGTGCCAGATGTTACTTATACTATTGGAAGCTCAAACCCATCGACTTGTGGAGGGTTTGGTTCAATAACTTTATCAGGTTTAACAGCAGGTGAAACATATACAATTAATTATTTAGATGATGGGGCTCCAGTATCGGTAAATATTGTAGCTACTGTTGGAGGACAAGTAATTATTGATAATCTAAATGCTGGTAGCTATACAAATATAATTCCTTCTTTATCAGGATGCTCAGGATCTTCATCAGATATTACGCTTTCTGATCCCGCTTTACCATCCGCACCTACGGTAACGACACCAGTAGAATATTGTGTTGGAGATACGGCGAGTGCATTAACAGCAACAGGTACGAATTTATTATGGTATACGGTATCTACGGGAGGTACTGGTAGTGCTACAGCACCTACTCCAAGTACGTCTACAGCG
>NZ_JBYQFI010000003.1:0-5911 GCF_057837205.1 Maritimimonas rapanae
CGAATCATCTAACCTATAGTTTGCACCAACCTCAAATCGTTCATTAAACAAAAAGTTTGTTGACACATCTACAGATAATGGTGAACCTTGTACGCCTTTTAACATTACCGATGGCTTGAACTTTAATGTCTCTGATAACTCAAAAACATAACCACTCGTTAAAAAATAATGGGTCTCTTCTGATGCTCTTGTAATTGTATTGTTCTCCTTCTCAAAATGTAAGGTCTCTAAAAAGTTTGGCGCCGATAAGCCTATATAGAATCGTTCATTATAATAGTAAATACCTGCTCCAAAGTTTGGAAACGTCTTATTAATATCCTCATCAAAGAATCGATCCGCTCCTCTTGGAGTTTGTGGTAAAATAATATTGGCAAAGTTGGTATTAAATAAACTCACACCTCCTTTTAATCCAAAAGCCAATCTACCCTCTTCTGATGTTGATACTGTATACGAAATATCTGCATAGATATTCTGCTCTTTTACAGGACCTAACTCATCTGCTATTGCCGAAAAGCCCGCACCTAAATTCTTACCAATTGGCGCATGGATTGCTGCTGTAACCGTTTTTGGAGCTCCGTCGATACCAACCCATTGGGTTCTGCCTAAAACACCTATACTCAACGTACCACGACTACCAGCATAAGCCGGATTAACAATATTCATATTGAACATATATTGGGTATACTGAGGATCTTGCTGAGCCTCTACATCAAACGATGTGAAACCCAGTAGAAAAACTACCAGTACTATGGCTAACCCCTTTATTATATCTCTTGTAATTCTCATCGTAATGCTTTTATATAATCTATTAACCATCATACCTCTAATAATTTACATAAACCCAACCCTTGTCTGGACCTCGGCCTCCTTCATTATACTCAATGACGTAGAAATATGTTCCAACAGGAACTTTTTGTCCTTTCTTAATGGTTCTAGATCCTGTTGAGAATCCATCCCACCATTGAATGTTAGCTCGTGCCCTACCATTGTTACTGTAATCATACACTATATTACCCCATCGGTCGTAAATTTCTATAATGAAATTGCTAAATCTTGATAGTGCAGGTATTACAAATAGATCATTATCTCCATCTCCGTTAGGTGAAAAACCATTAGGAACTATAGTACAAGATGTAGCATCTAAATAGTCTGGGAACGGATCATTATCTGAAGGATCAGTACTGTCACAATTGTCATCTGACCAATCTCCGTTTCCATTAGTGTCTTCTTCAGAAGTTGGGATACCGTCTCCATCATCGTCTGTATCTCTATAATCAACTTCTGCATCTCCTTGAACTAAATCTTGGTAATTAATATCACCAGCTAAATCTAAATCTCTATTTGGAAGATCTGTAGCGGGGTCATTTACAACTGAAAGCCCGTTAGGATCTCCATAATCGCCAATCGAACCATCGTAAGCATCATCTAAACCATCATTATCAGAATCACCTATCGGTTGATTGTCTGGAACACCATCGGCGTCATAATCATGTCCTTCTATACTATCTAACACTCCATCTCCATCAGCGTCAGTATCTAAATAATCAGGGTTAGATGTACCGTCTGTATTTACATCGTCAGCTTGAATACCATTTGTCGATGAATAATTACTCTGATTTGTATTACTAAAATTATCATAGGTATTATCCAATCCATCGTTATCGTCATCTAGTCCAGATGGAAGTTCGTAATCTGCTGTTGTTTGTCCTTCTACATTATCTGGAATGCCATCATCATCTGAATCTAAATCTAAATGATTTGGTCGTCCGTCAGCATCTTCATCAGTACTGAAATCGCCTTCCATAATAGTCATGATTCCATCTCCATCATCATCAATATCTAAATAATCTGCTCTACCATCTCCATCTGTATCTCCATTACCTTCTTCACCAGTAGAAATACCATCATTATCATCGTCATCATCTAAATAATCTGGAATACCATCTCCATCAGTATCTACTGCATCGGCTGGGTTTCCGTCGCCATTTGGATCTGGATTCTCATCAGCTGTAGGAATTCCATCACCATCGTCATCAGCATCTAAATAATCTGGTGTTGTATCGCCTGTACTTGCGTCAGTATTTTGTGAATCTGAGAAATCTCCATCTCCATTTGGATCTGGCTCTTCATAACGTGTATGAACACCATCACCATCATCATCTAAATCTCTGTAATTTACATCTTCTGTACCGTCAGTATCAGGTAGGTCTGTTGCAGGATTGGTTGTTACAATTAAACCATTAGGGTCAGCATAATCTCCAACAGAACCATCATAAGCATCATCTAAACCATCATTATCGGTATCACCAATTGGTGTATTATCTGGTAATCCATTTTGATCAATGTCATGACCTTCAATGCTATCTGGAACAGTATCTCCGTCACTATCTGAGTCTAAATAATCAGGAGTTGCGTCACCAAAAGGTGAGCCTCCATCTGTATTTACAGGGGCAATTCCATTAGAATTTGGGAAACCACTAGTATCATTATCGTATGCATCATCCAGACCATCGTTATCTATATCTGAACCACTAGGTTCAGTATAACCAATTGTTAATTGCGCTTCTACATTATCTGAAATACCATCGTCATCTGAATCTAAATCAAGATAATTTGCTCTACCATCTCCATCTGGGTTACTAGTACCTTCAGAGCTTGTTAAAATACCATCTCCATCATCATCTATATCTAAGTAGTTAGGTTGACCATCTCCGTCAGTATTTACAGCATCACTAGGATTACCATCTCCATTAGGATCAGCATTTTCATTAGCAGTTGGTATACCATCATTATCATCATCGGTGTCTAAGAAATTGTCGTTACCATCATTATCAGAATCTGTAATCGTGTAGTTAATTGTTGGATCTACTTCTGGAGTTGTTTCTACACCGTCAAATAATCCATTAGCTCCAGAGCCTGTATCTGCTCCGTCTATAAAACCATCACCATCCGTATCAAGAAAAGGATGACCTGCTTCGTTTACATCATAAACACCGTCATTATCACTATCAATATCTAAATGATTTGGTGTATTATCCCCATCGAAATCATAAGCTGGCTCCACAATTCCGTTAGCATCACCAACAGCTGGATTGCCTGGCTGATCATCTAAATAATTAGGAACACCATCGGAATCATCATCTGCTAAAGGATCTAAGCCATTTAATTCAATAGAATCAGGAATCCCGTCATTATCATCATCTAAATCGGCCATATCACCAACACCATCACCATCGAAATCACTATCTACAGTTAATATGGCTGGTGCAGATGTTTCTGTACCACTACATACTAACGCTGGAGACGATAAGGTAACTCTATATTGGTAACCATTATACGAACCTGGCACTCCTGTTAATGTAAGAGCATTTGTTGTAGTCCCACTGTATACTGGATTAATACCTCCATTATTAACTGTACTCCAATTAGTACCTCCATCGGTACTTTCTTCCCAAAGGAATGTTACTGTTTGATTATCAGTATTAAATGTAACATTTGCATTTATTATGATGGTTTGACTTAGTGGATCCGTAACTATCGGTTGTACAAATACACCTGGTTCTTGGAAATCGAAAATACCATTACCAGTTCCATCACCATTGTTATTATCGATAGGCGTTGTATAACCAAGGGTTAATCCTGAAGCTGCTAAATCCACTACTCCATTAGCATCAACTATCAAACTAATATCAGCACCTAACCTACCGTTAGGTTCGGTGTCTTCAGATCCAAACCCTGCTTCATTGACATCAAAACATCCGTCGTTGTCAGCGTCTAATTCGTAAGCATCAAAATTACCATCAGCATCAGAATCGGCTGTTGGTTGATTGAGAGTAGCTGTTGGTGTATCATCTGTCTCAATTAAATTAAATAATCCATTACTACCTGAATTAGTATCGGCACCATCAATTATTCCATCAGAAACATTATCTAATACATCTATTCCATTTAATTGTCCCGATTCAACAAGGTCATAAATACCATCGTTATCTGAATCTAGATCAAATCTATTAGGTATCCCGTCACCGTCTGTATCTAAGACATCTCCTCCTTCATCTACATCTGGAATACCATCATTATCATCATCTAAATCTATTGGGTCATCGATACCATCATTATCATTATCAATATCTAGAGCTTCTCTCCAATCACGATCAGTATCAAGTGGAGTTGGGTCTAAATTTGGAAAGTCTGTTGGTAAAGTTCCTCCATTAGTTGGGTCTAAAAGAGTATCATCTACATCGAAACCATTATCCAGTCCGTCATTATCATCATCTCCACCTGTAGGTGCAGATTCACCAGGAGGAGTTATAACTCCGTCATTATTAGTGTCCCAACCTTCAAGAATATCTAAATCGCCATCATCATCTGTATCAGTATCTAAATAATCTGGTATAGCATCAGTTCCATCAGTATTAACTGGAATTACAGGAACCAATACTCCGCCGCCACCTATTCCAATAATCAATTCATTATCAGCATCATAGTTGTTATCAAGACCATCTCCATCAGTGTCGTTACCAGATGGAGCATTATATCCTACTGTAGTTTGTCCTTCTATATTGTCAACGATACCGTCTCCATCAGAATCTATATCTATATAGTCTGCAACTGAATCTCCATCACTATTAGGAATAGGCAATGGGCTTGCTTCGACACCATCTTCTAAACCATTGTTATTCCCATCGGTCATTGAGGTTGGATCTCCAGGTGTTGGATAATCAACATGTGCATCACCATCGATATCTACACCTCCAGCTTCAATTATATCTGAAATACCATCATTATCACTATCTAAGTCAATATAGTCAGCATAGGTATCACCATCTGTATTAATATTCCCTTCTGTTGCGTCAAGAATACCATCGTTATCACTATCTAAATCTAAATAATTTGGCACTCCGTCACTGTCGTTATCATCATTCAAAGGATTACCATCTGCATTTGAATCTTCATCTATTGTATTAATTCCGTCTTCATCATCATCAATATCTAAAAAATTAAAAGCTGTATCTGCATCAGAATCTAGTAAAGTATAGTTAATTGTTGCAGAAAGAGTATCATCACTTTCTAAACTATTAAATAAACCATTGAATCCAAAATCAGCAGGTACTCCATCTATAATACCATCATTGTCTGAATCAATAGCTGAATGTCCAGCTTCAACTACATCAAATACTCCGTCATTATCGCTGTCTAAATCTCTAAAGTTTGGTATTGTATCACCATCAAAATCATTAGTTAATTCAATACTATCCAATATACCATCATTATCTGAATCTATATCTAAATAATCATCAACACCATCCCCATCAGTATCAACAGGAATACAAGCAGAAATTATATAATATTCTGGACTCCCAGTACCTTGAGAGAAACCGCCTGAAGTATTAGCGTCATACTCAATTTCAATTCTACTTATTTCAAAAGGAAATGTTAATTCAATATAATTTTCCAAAGCGCCTTCAGAAGCAGAGTTCAAAACATCAATATCTAAACCATAAGTTCCAGTAGCAACAGTTGTATGGGCAGCTCCAGTTGAAACATCTGCTGTAATAAAACCAGTTAAATCAGAAACTCTGTTTCCAAAACCATCATATACATTTAAATGAATAAATTCTCGGGTATCTAAATCAGTTATTTGGTATACTAGATTCATTACATTTGGTGTAAAATCATAGGTCATCATGTTACCAGCACTAGGCTCTATTCCTATAATACCTGTGGGGCTCGTAAAAAGACCAGCTGTTGCAGTACCACTCTCTGTATAAGTAATATCAAAATCTGTATAATTTACCGTAACAGTGGGATTAGGGTCTTGAGCATCTATCTGTGAAATAGAACAATTCAACTCATCAACATCCAAAATAGTATCATTATCGTCGTCAGTATCAAGTGCAATAGGAATTCC
>NZ_JBYQFI010000004.1:0-3777 GCF_057837205.1 Maritimimonas rapanae
TGAATCATCTAATCTATAGTTTGCACCAACCTCAAATCGTTCATTGAACAAAAAGTTCGTTGACACATCTACAGATAATGGTGAACCTTGTACACCTTTTAACATCACTGATGGTTTAAATTTTAATGTCTCTGATAACTCAAAAACATAACCACTCGTTAAAAAATAATGGGTCTCTTCTGATGCTCTTGTAATCGTATTGTTCTCCTTCTCAAAATGTAAGGTCTCTAAAAAGTTTGGCGCCGATAAACCTATATAGAATCGTTCATTATAATAATAAATACCTGCTCCAAAGTTTGGAAACGTCTTATTAATATCCTCATCAAAAAATCGGTCTGCCCCTCTTGGAGTTTGTGGTAAGATAATATTGGCAAAATTGGTATTAAATAAACTTACACCTCCCTTTAATCCAAAAGCTAATCTACCTTCTTCTGATGTTGATACTGTATAAGAGATATCTGCATAAATGTTTTGTTCTTTTACAGGACCCAATTCATCTGCTATAGCTGAAAATCCCGCTCCCAGATTCTTACCTATTGGTGCATGGATTGCTGCTGTTACTGTTTTTGGCGCGCCATCTATACCAACCCATTGGGTTCTACCCAACACACCTATACTCAACGTACCACGACTACCAGCATAAGCCGGATTCACAATATTCATATTGAACATATATTGGGTATACTGAGGGTCTTGTTGAGCATCTACATCAAACGATGTGAAACCCAGTAGAAAAACTACCAGTACTATGGCTAACCCCTTTATTATATCTCTTGTAATTCTCATCGTAATGCTTTTATATAATCTATTAACCATGCCTCCTAATAATTTACATAAACCCAACCTGTTCTTGGTTTCAGATTATCTTGATTAAAATATATGATGTAATAGTAAGTGCCTACAGGAACTCGCTTGTCATTTTTATTTAATGTTAATCTACCAGTAGAATATCCATCCCACCACTTAATTTCACTTCCAATTCTACCTCTGTTATCATAGTTATATACCCTATTACCCCAACGGTCATAAATCTCTATTCTGAAGTTAGGATATCCATCTAATAACGGAACAATAAACGTATCATTGTCACCATCGTCATTTGGTGAGAAGCCATTTGGTACAATGTCGCATGATAACGGATCTAAATAATTTGGTATCCCATTAACATTACAATCGTCATTTGTGTAATCACCATCATCATTTGTGTCTTCTTCTTCTGTAGCTGTACCATCACCGTCGTCATCAATATCTCTATAATCAGGCTCAACGTCACCTTCAACAATATCACTGAATATTGGATTATTCTCAAAGTCTTGATCTGTATTAGGTAAATCTGTTGATGGGTTAGTTATACCATTATTTACATCGAAAGGATCATTAAGATTAGCTCCTTCAAAAGCATCATCTAATCCGTCGCCATCTGTGTCAACACCTGAAGATTCAATATCAGGATCGCCATCATGATTAATATCATGACCTTCGATATAATCTTCAACACCATCGTTATCAGAATCATCATCTAGATAATCAGGTTGATCAGTTCCGTCTGTATTCTCAGGATTTATACCGCCAGAATTAGGATTGCCAGTTGTATTACTATCGTAAGCATCATCTAGGCCGTCACCGTCTGAATCTAATCCTGACGGCGGAGTGTATCCAACAGTTGGTTGTCCTTCTACATTATCTGGAATACCATCTCCGTCAGCATCAATATCTAAGTAGTTAGGGTTACCATCTATATCTTCATCTACATCCCCTTCTACTATTGTTAATATACCATCATTATCATCATCGATGTCTAAATAATTTGGTTGACCATCTCCATCTGTATCATCATCAAATGGATCACCATTGCCATTAAAATCTTCATCTAAAGTTGATATTCCGTCGCCATCATCATCTGTATCTCTGTAATCTAACTCATCTGCTCCATCAGTGTTTGGTAAATCATTAATTGGATCATTTATTTCATCATTAACATCAAATCCATCATTAGCATCAGCTCCTTCGTAACCATCATCAAGTCCGTCTTGATCTGCATCTGTTCCTGCAAAAGAATCTTCGCCTGCATCGATCATGCCATTATGATTAGCGTCATGAGCTTCTATACTATCTGGTACGTTATCGTTATCTGAATCTATATCTAGATAATCTGGATTATCAGTCCCGTCTGTATTTTCAATTGAAATTCCTTCACCAGAACCTGGCGTGTTTTCATATACATCGTCTAGACCATTACCATCACTGTCAACTCCAGATGGAGCAATATATCCTGATGTAGACTGACCTTCTACATTATCTGGAACACCGTCATTATCGGCATCTATATCAAACTGATTAATGATTCCGTCCCCATCAAAATCTAAAATATCACATACATTATTCGTGTTTAATGTACAGAAATCAGGATCTTCAAAATTGGCAATTCCATCATTATCATCATCTCCAGTTGCATCTATTCCATTGCTTTCAGAAACATCTAAAATTCCGTCATTATCATCATCTATATCACGAATATCAGGCACACCGTCGCCATCTGTATCCGCAAGTACAAGAATAAATACCGTTGCTGTTGATGTATCTCCAGTTGGGCTACCTATTAATCCTTGACCATCTTCAATTGTATAAGTAAATGAATCTGTGCCTGTATAATCTGCATTAGGTTGGTATTCTACATAATCATCTGTTGGATCATTTGGAGTACCTCCATCTCTGAATGTAATTGAACCATTAGTTGTTGAAATTATATCACCATCTACTACAACTGTTCCATTTATTACTATAGCTGTATTACTAGGGCCATCTCTACCAAAGTCATCGTTCAGCACTACATTAATAATATTGTCTATGAATGTAGAATTCTCTACAACTTCTACATTATCATCTACAGCTGTTGGCAAAAAGTTAATTACAATATTATCTACTATACTTTCATCGTTTTCTGTAGGTGTATCATTATCTGGCGTAGCATCTGGATTACTATTAGGATCTACGTTATCTGAAGCTGTAATCTCAGCAGTATTATAATAACTTGTTGTTGTGTTTACCCCAGTAGCTAGTACTTCGGCATCAAAACTTACCACAAATGAAGGATCTCCAAATGCTATATCTATAGCAGACCAAGTAATTATATTACCTGAAAGTGTTCCTCCTCCAGTAGTTATAATTGAATATCCATCTGGCACAACATCTGCGAAAGCAATTCCAGTAGCATCACTTGGACCATTATTCGTTACCGAAATTGTAAAAGTTACTATATCTCCAGTAGTAGGATTTAAATCATTTACTGTTTTAACTAAACTAATATCTGAAACTGGTATAGGGTTTACTTCAACAAAGTCTTCATCGTCTTCAGATGGAGGATCTGTATCTGGGGTAGCATCTGGTGTACTATCAGGGTCGTGATTATCTGAAGCTGTAATTTCAGCATAATTATTATAATTTCCAGTAGATAAAACTGTTGATGTGATTTCTAAGATTTCATTATTTCCTGAAATCATATCTGGCACATTCCATAATCCTGTTACAGGATCGTAGTTTCCTCCACCTGTATTACTAACATGCAGATAACCCGTAGGTAAAAGATCTGACAATATTACTCCTGAAGATACACTTGGACCGTTATTGGCTACTGTAATTCTAAAAGTAATATTCTCACCAACATACGGTGTAGCGTTATTTCCACTAGCACTTGTACTTATAATTTCTTTATTTACTTCAATATCTGAAACTGCTCTAGGGACAATTGTTTCTTCAAGATCATCTGATGTTACATTG
>NZ_JBYQFI010000005.1:0-2854 GCF_057837205.1 Maritimimonas rapanae
ATAATTATATATTTAATGTGGATTAAATGCACAATGAAAAGATTACTAACTCTAACTGTTTTTTTAACAGTTACTTTCCTTTTTGCTCAGACTACACCTGGTGAATATACCGTTAATGGAGTTAGTGTTAATACTAAATTATCAGATTTCGGTACAGCTTTTTTTGGCAAGAATAAAGTGATTTTTGCAGCTCCAAAAGATAACATCTCTATTACAAGAATTAAATGGGAAGGGAATAATCAACCGTTTTTAGATCTATACATCGGTGATATTGATGAAAATGGGGAGATTACTAACAAGAAAAGAGTTATTGGAGATATAAACACCAAGTATCACGAAGGTGTCGTCTCTTTTGCTAAGGATAAGAAAACAGTTTATTTTAGTGCTAACGATTATTTAAAGAGAAAGTTTAGAACTGATTCAACAGGAACAAACAACATTCAATTATTTAAAGCTTCTGTTACTGATAAGGGGGAGTGGATAAACATAAGAAAACTTCCGTTTAATGATTTAAGTTATTCTACAGGGCATCCCGCATTAAGTGTTGATGATTCTAAATTATATTTTATATCAGATAGGCCAGAATCTATTGGTAAAACAGACATTTATGTTGTAGATATAAATAACGATGGAACATATAGTGAACCTAGAAATCTTGGAGAAAAGATCAATACAGAAGAACGTGAAATGTTTCCATTTATTAGTGATGATAATATCTTGTATTATTCTTCAAACGGAAAACCTGGTTTTGGCGATTTAGATGTCTATGCAAGCAAAATATTTGATAATACAGTTGCTGAACCAATCAATCTTGAAGAGCCAGTTAATAGTAATAAAGACGATTTCGCATATATAATAGACGACACCAACCACAAAGGTTATTTTTCTTCTAATAGAAAAGGAGGAAAAGGAGATGATGATATTTATAGGTTCTCATCTTTTCCACCAATTCATTTTGAATGTAATCAAGAAATCACAGGCGTTGTAAGAGATAAAGAAACACATGCTTTGTTGCCAGGTGCAACCGTTCAGTTATTAGATAAAGACGGCAATAATATTAAAGAAGTTGTTGTTAACGAGGATGCTTCATACAATTTTGAATTGCCTTGTAATACTGAATTTACTTTAGTTGGTACTGCTCCAGGTTTTTTAAGAGAAGAAGTTCCTGCAAAAACAGTTAATGATTTGGATGCTGATCCGCTAAATGTATATGTAGACTTAGTTCCAGAGTTAAAGGTGGTAGACGAAAAAATCATGATAAACATCAACACTATTTATTTTGATTTTGACAAATGGAATATTCGTCCAGAAGCAGCTAAAGAACTAGATAAAGTTGTCGCGGTTATGTTAGATCATCCTTCTATGGTTATTGAGGCGGGCTCACATACTGATTCAAGAGCAAGGGAAGCATACAATCAAGTATTGTCTGAAAAAAGAGCCAAAGCTACGGTAGATTATATTCTTTCAAAAGGGATTAATCCAAGTAGAATAGCAGCGAGAGGTTATGGCGAAATGCAATTGGTAAACGAATGTTCAAGTTTTGTTAAGTGCCCTAGAGAAAAGCATCAGTTAAATAGAAGAACAGAGTTTGTGATTGTAAATGATAATGACAGATTTGCTTCTACAAATGCTAATGTAAACAATGTAAAACTTGATAAAAAAGTAAACCTTACCTATGTAGATGTGATTGACAACGAGCAAAACACTGTTGCTTCGACTTCTGAAAACAACTCGGAGAGTAATACTGAAAGAACAGTGATTACAACGCCAATTTCTAAGAACAACAGCAAAAGTAATTTTGTTAAAATCTTACCTATTTACTTTGAATATGATAAGTGGAGTTTATCAGATAATGAGTTGAAAGGATTAGATAATGTTGTTCAGATTATGGAGGAAAATCCAGCGATTGTAGTCGAAGCTGGAGCACATACTGACTCTAGAAATTTAGAATCATATAATCAGATTTTATCTGATAAAAGAGCAAAAACCGTTGTAAGCTATATAGTATCAAAAGGAATAGACCCAAGTAGAATTACTGGCAAGGGTTATGGAGAGCAACGATACGTGAATAAATGTAAAAGCTTCGTTGATTGCTCTGAAGAAGAGCATCAGGCAAATAGAAGAATAGAGTTTATGGTTGTGGATGGTAATGGTTTTCCAAGTGAGCAATTTGTAGAAAAGCAAACGGATAAATTCATTAATACAAATCCAATTTATTTTGATTACGATAAGTCTGATATCCGTAAAGATGCTGCATACGAGTTAAATAGAGTAGTGCAAATATTAAAAGCCAACCCTGAAATGTATATTGAGGCTGGATCTCATACAGATTCTAATAATACAGAAGCTTATAATCAGGTATTATCTGATAAAAGAGCAAAATCAGTTAAGAATTATCTTGTGTTAAAAGGAATTAATAAAGAAAGAATTGTGAGTAAAGGTTTTGGCGAAATGCAATTAGTGAATAAATGTTCAAGTTCTGTAAAATGTACGCCAGAACAACATCAAGAGAATAGAAGAACTGAATTTAAGATTATTAAAAAATCAATAAAATAAAAAGTTAATAATTGAATAAAAAATAAAAGTAGTTTAAAAATAGGCTTTAACATTTTTTTATATATTTGTCAGAATAGCTAATTTGTTGCTAATAGCTAAGATTATAAAGGGGAAAATGTAATTCATAAGCCTTTGAATTACTAAAAAATATTAAGTAAACATATTATGAAGAAAAATTACTTTAAATTCATGAAGAGTGATTATAAGATTGTCATTCTAATAGCTCTTTTTTCTTTAGGAATTTCTTTGAACAGTGCAGTTCAAGCTCAAGATTCAGATGGAGATTCTATATTGGACG
>NZ_JBYQFI010000006.1:0-908 GCF_057837205.1 Maritimimonas rapanae
TTATTGATTTAGATGATGATAATGATGGGATCTTGGATGTTACTGAGGGTTTAATTGATTCGGATGGTGATGGCATTTTAAATCATCTAGATTTAGATTCAGACAATGATGGTATTTCTGATTTAGTAGAATCAGGGGGTAGTGATGGTGATAATGATGGCAGGATTGATGGATTTACAGATTTGGACAGTAATGGTGTTCATGATGCAATAGAAAATTCGGAGTTATATGCTCAAGATAATGCAGCTAGCACGATCACAGAGGTAAATGGGGTTGGTTCATGGGTTGCTCAAAATGTGACATTAACGTCAGATGGTACAATGCCAATTGATGGTGTTTCAAGTATAAAAATAACATCAACAGGGGTAAGTGCTTTTGCAAGAGGAGAGTATAGTTTCCCTGTGGTAAATGGGAGAGATTATACGATAAGAATTTGGGCTAAACAAGGAGTTTCTATAGACGGAGTACAAGAATTTGCGGCTTGGACAGGTTTTAGCAATTTTTCAAAAATTGCAATTACAAATTCTGTATGGACTGAGTACGTTTTTAATCTTACGGCAAACATAACTGGTAATGCGTTAATTAGAGCTTATAGTGCTTCGGGTATTAATTCTATAGCAGATGAGTTGTTTGTAGATAAGATATCAATAAGGGAGACGTTAGTCCAAACGCTTTTAGATACAGATAATGATGGTGTTGAAGATTATTTAGATACAGACAGTGATAACGACAGTTGTTTTGATGCGTTAGAAGGGGCTGGTTCTAATGATTTGGCAGATGTAAATGGTTTAGGGGCTTTATTAGCTGCAGTTAATTCGGATGGAATTCCAGGAGGGCTTTTACAAGGAACGACTGCAAGTGTTTTAGATAGTAGCGTTATAAGTTCGGTTTGTGATACAGACGGAGAT
>NZ_JBYQFI010000007.1:0-614 GCF_057837205.1 Maritimimonas rapanae
TATACCACCAACAATTAATAATGTATCTTCAACAAATCCAACTACAGCTAGCTGTCCTACTTTAGATGATGGTACAATTACAATTATTGCTACGGGGTCTAACTTAGAGTATAGTATCGATGGAGGAATAAATTATCAACCTTCAAATGTATTTACAGGGTTAACTGCAGGAACATATACTATTGCTATTAGAAATACCCTTACAGTCTGTGAAACTATAAGTCCTGATACAATTACTCTTGTTGCTCCAGGCTGTAACCCTAGTTTGATAGTTGTAAAAACACAAACAGCGGGACCTAATCCGGTAACGGCAATCGGTCAAGTGTTAGATTATACAATTACCTTAGAAAATAATGGAGATCTAGATTTAACAAATATTAATATTACAGATATTTTACCTGATGGAAGTAATGGAACATTAACTGGTCCTACTGCTGATGGTGGGACACCTAATGTTATTGATAGAGGCGAAACATGGACATATACAATTAGTTATACGGTATCGGCAGCTGACTTTTCAGCAGGTAATGATTTAATTAATACTGCATCAGTTACAACCGATGAAATAACTACTGCGGAAACAGATACAGCTATAACACCAATAAGTAGTACAA
>NZ_JBYQFI010000008.1:0-362 GCF_057837205.1 Maritimimonas rapanae
CACGTAGGCTGAACAGTAGCACTTGCTGTAGGTGCTGCTGGGGGTGTAGGTGGAGAATTAATCGTTACGGTACTTGTCGCATCCCTAGTACATCCAGTTGTTGTATCACGAACTGTTAATGTGTAATTATTAGCAGATAACCCCAAAAATGTTGGGCTTGCTTGATAAGCCCCACCTATGCTGTATTCTACTCCTGCTTGAGAATTAAATATAATAGTTCCTGTATTAACAACACAAGTAGGCTGTATTACACTGGAAACTGTCGGTGTACTCGGTAAAACATTCACTATTACTACAATCTCAGACCTCGCACTCTCGCAACTATTACCATCGGTCTGACTTACCCAATAGGATGTACTACC
>NZ_JBYQFI010000009.1:0-240 GCF_057837205.1 Maritimimonas rapanae
GGTAGTACATCCTATTGGGTAAGTCAGACCGATGGTAATAGTTGTGAGAGTGCGCGGTCAGAGATTGTAGTAACGGTGAATGCTTTACCAAGTGCTCCTACGGTGAGTACTCCGGTAGAATATTGTGTTGGAGATACGGCGAGTGCATTAACAGCAACAGGTACAAATTTATTATGGTATACGGTAGACACAGGAGGAACAGGTAGTGCTACAGCACCTACACCAAGTACAGTTACAGCA